>JBLXFD010000009.1:33632-136153 GCA_048262455.1 Rhodobacter sp. | reverse complement strand
TGGCACAGCGCGGCGAAGGCCTGCACCGCGCCCCGCCCCAGCCCCGCCGCGTCACCCTCCAGCCCGCCCCGCCGCCCCCCGTCCCAGACCCCGCAGACCAGCACCACCGCGCCGCCGCAGCACTGTCCCAGCGCCGGGCCCAGCGGTCGCCGCCAGACCGCGCCGCGACCCTCGGCAAGCGCCTCCCGCGCCTCCCGCGCCGCCTGCCATTCCAGCGCGCCGCCGCCGATGGTGCCCTGCTGCCCGCCCTCCCAGACCAGCATCGCCGCCCCGGGCCCGCGCGGGGCCGAGCCCTGCGCCTCGGCCACCACCACCCGCGCCACCCGGCCATGCCGCGCCACCGCCGTCCGCAGCTGTCCCAAGTCCAGGCTCATCCCCGCACCCGCGCGATCGCCGCCAGCACCCGTTCCGGCGTGGCAGGCGCGTCCAGCGCCGGGTACTCCGCGCCGCAGGCCGCCACCGCGTCCGACAGCGCCATCAGCGCCGAGATCCCCAGCATCAGCGGCGGCTCTCCCACCGCCTTCGAGCGGTAGACCGTCGCCTCGCGGTTGGCCCCGTCCCACAGCGCCACGTTGAAGATCTCCGGCCGGTCGGAGCAGGCGGGGATCTTGTAGGTCGAGGGCGCATGGGTGGTCAGCCGCCCCCGCGCGTCCCAGACCAGTTCCTCGGTGGTCAGCCAGCCCGCCCCCTGCACGTAGCCGCCCTCGATCTGCCCGATGTCCAGCGCCGGGTTCAGCGAGGCGCCGACGTCGTGCAGGATGTCGCAGCGCAGGATCCGGTACTCGCCGGTCAGGGTGTCCACGGCCACCTCGGTCATCGCCGCGCCGTAGGCGAAGTAAAGGAACGGCCGGCCCCGCCCCTTCGCCCGGTCCCAGGTGACCTTCGGCGTGCGGTAGAACCCGGTGGCCGACAGGCTCACCCGCCCCACGTAGCAGCGCTGCGCCGCCTCGGCGAAGCCGTAGCGCGCGCCGCCTACCTGCACCTCGCCATCCGCGAAACGCACCTCCGCCGGATCCGCCTGGTGCTCTGCCGCCAGGAAATCCGCCATCCGCGCCCGGATCTCGTCGCAGGCGGCCTGCACCGCCATGCCGTTGAGGTCAGAGCCCGAAGAGGCGGCGGTAGCCGAGGTATTGGGCACCTTGCCGGTGTCCGTGGCGGTAATCTTCACCATCTCCACCGGCACCCCGAACCGCGCCGCGGCTACTTGCGCCACCTTCTGGAACAGGCCCTGCCCCATCTCGGTGCCGCCATGGTTCATGTGGATGGAGCCGTCCTGGTAGACATGCACCAGCGCCCCGGCCTGGTTCAGGTGGGTCAGGGTGAAGGAGATGCCGAACTTCACCGGGGTCAGCGCGATGCCGCGCTTCAGCACCGGCTGCGCCGCGTTCCATTCCGCCACCGCCGCGCGCCGCCCGGCGTAATCCGCGCTCTCCGCCAGTTCCGCCACCAGCCGGTTCAGAACGAAGTCCTCCACCGGCATCTCGTAGGGCGTCAGCTGCGCCCCGGCGGGCGGCGCGGGCACGCCCTCGGGCGCCTCGTCCACCGCCCCCAGCGACCCGCGCGAGGCCATGTCACGATGCGCCTCCGCCCCTGTCATCTCTGGTTTCGAAATATCCTCGGGGGGGCGCGCCGCAGGCGTGCGGGGGGCGGAAGGCCCCCCTCCGCCGCCGGCCGCATCGTGCATGTCGCGGTAGAAGTTGACCTGCCGCACCGCCAGCGGATCGCGCCCCAGCACCTGCGCCACGTGGTCCATCACCCGCTCGATCCCCAGCATCCCCTGCGGGCCGCCGAAGCCGCGGAAGGCGGTGGCGGACTGGGTGTGGGTCTTCAGCCGGTGGCTCTCGATCCGCACCGCCGGCAGGTGGTAGGCATTGTCGGCGTGCAGCATCGCCCGGTCGGCCACCGGCAGCGACAGGTCCTGGCTCCAACCGCAGCGCACGTGGTGGACGAAGTCCCCCCCCGCCAGCCGCCCCTCGCCGTCGAACCCGGCGCGGTAGAGCACGCGGAAATCGTGCCGCTTGCCGGTGATCATCATGTCGTCGTCGCGGTCGTAGCGCATCCGGCAGGGCCGCCCGGTGGCCCGCGCCGCCACCGCGCAGGCGCAGGCGAGCGCGTTGCCCTGGCTTTCCTTGCCGCCGAAACCGCCGCCCATGCGCCGCACCTCGACCCGCACGGCGTGCATCGGCACCCCCAGCGCCTCGGCCACCTTGTGCTGGATCTCGGTGGGATGCTGGGTGGACGAATGCACCAGCATGTCGCCCCCCTCCTGCGGCAGCGCCAGGGCGGCCTGTCCCTCCAGGTAGAAATGCTCCTGCCCGCCGATCTCCATCCGTCCCTCGACGCGGTGCGCGGCGCCGGCCAGCGCGGTCTCGACGTCGCCGCGCGCCCAGGTCACCGGACCGGCCTCGAACCGGCTGCCCGCGGCCAGCGCGTCGTCCAGGGTCAGCAGCGCCGGAAGTTCCTGGTACTCGATCTTCCCCAGCCGCGCGGCGCGGCGGGCGGCGAGGTGGCTTTCCGCCACCACCAGGAACAGCGGCTGGCCGAGGTAGAAGACCTCGCCCTCCGCCAGCAGCGGCTCGTCATGGGCCGAGGGCGAGACGTCGTTGGCCCCCGGCAGATCCTCCGCCGTCAGCACCGCCACCACCCCCGGCGCCGCGCGCACCGCCGACAGGTCGCTGGCGGCGATCCGCCCGCGCGCGATGGCCGACAAGCCGAAGGCCAGCGACAGCGTGCCCGGCGGCACCGGGATGTCGTCGACGTAGCGGGCCTGCCCGGTGACGTGCAGGCGGGCGGCGTCGTGGGGCAGGGGGCGCGCGACGCTCACGGCGCAACCTCCAGCACCCGGGTCGCGCGGCCCTCGTCCTCCAGCAGGCAGCGCCGCAGCATCCCCTGCGCCCCCGCCAGCCGGTAGAGGGCCGAGGCGCGCATGTCGTCCATCGGCGTGAAATCCTTGGCGAATGCGGGCAGCGCCGCCTCGACGGTCTCGCTGATCCATGGCCTTCCGGTCAGCGCGGCCTCCACCGCAGCAGCGCGTTTCGGCACACCCGCCATGCCGCCGAAGGCGATGCGGGCGGCGGTGACGGTGCCGTCTTCGACGGTGATGTTGAAACAGCCGCAGACGGCGGAGATGTCCTGGTCAAACCGTTTCGACAGCTTGTAGCAGCGCAGCCGGTCGGGCTGGCGCGGGAAGCTGACGGCCTCGACGAATTCGCCGGGGGCGCGGTCCTGCTTGCGGTAATCGAGGAAGAAATCCTCCAGCGGCAGGCTGCGGCGGGCGTCGCCATGGCGCAGGTGCAGGGTGGCACCCAGCGCGATCAGGGCGGGCGGGCCGTCGCCGATGGGAGAGCCGTTGGCGATGTTGCCGCCGATGGTGGCGGCGTTGCGCACCTGCACGGACCCGAAGCGGCGGATCAGTTCGGCGAAGCCGGGATGCAACCCGCGCATCTCCTCCCAGAGGTGCGACAGCGAGGTGCCGGCGCCGATCCGCACCTCGGTCTCGCCCACCTCGATGTACTTCAGGTCCTCGACACCGCCGAGGAACCCGACTTCCGGCAGATCGCGCAGCGCCTTGGTGACCCAGAGGCCCACGTCGGTGGCGCCGCCCACCAGCACCGCATCCGGGTGCGCCGCGTACCACTCGGCCAGTTCGTCGGCCGAACGGGGGCGCCCGAAAGCCGCGCCGCCCGCCGTCTCCGCCAGCCCCTCCAGCCGCGACAGGTCCTCGCGCATCCAGTCCGGCACCGGCGCCTCCGCCGCCGCCTCCGCGGCGCGGACGATGGGCGCGTAGCCGGTGCAGCGGCACAGGTTGCCCGCCAGCTGGTCGTCGTGGTCGCGCCGCCCGTTCAGGTGCGCGCAGGCCATGGAAACGATGAACCCCGGCGTGCAGAATCCGCATTGCGAGCCGTGGCAGTCGATCATCGCCTGCTGCACCGGGTGCAGGCTGCCGTCCGGGCCGGCGATGCCCTCGACGGTGCGCACCGCGCGGCCGTGCAGCTGCGGCAGGAACAGGATGCAGGCGTTCACCGCCCGTGCGCCGGCGGCGTCGGTCACCATGACGGTGCAGGCGCCGCAGTCGCCCTCGTTGCAGCCCTCCTTGGTGCCGGTCAGGCGGCGCTGCTCGCGCAGCCAGTCCAGTAGCGTGGTGGTCGGGGGAACGTCGCCTAAGACAACCGGGTCTCCGTTCAGGAGAAACGCGATCTGGCTCATATAGCTTCCGATGCCGCTTTCTGTTTTGCGGTTGCCCGCGGTCGCCCGGCCCGATGCGGCGTAAAGCCGGACGCTTCCCTGTTTGGGTCGAGCAAAGCGGGGAATGGCCGCTTTGGCAAGCCCTTCGCATGCGCGGCGCCGCCCGGGCGGCCGCTTCGGCAGGCTGACGCCGGGGCGCGGCGCGGGGCCATTCCCTCTGCCGCGGGGCTGCGATAGCCTTGGGGCATGACAGCCTCCAAAGCCCCGCCGCCCTTCGTCCACCTGCGCCTGCATACCGAGTATTCGCTGCTGGAAGGCGCGGTGCCGGTCAAGAAGCTGCCCGGCCTCTGCGCCGCCGCCGGGATGCCCGCCGTGGCGGTGACCGATACCAACAACATGTTCTGTGCGCTGGAGTTTTCCGTGCTGGCCAGCAGCGCCGGGGTGCAGCCGATCATCGGCTGCCAGCTGGACCTGGACTACGACCCCGCGCAGCCCGGCGAAAAGCCGCGCCCGCCCGCCGCGGTGGTGCTGCTGGCGCAGAACGAGACCGGGTACGGCAACCTGATGAAGCTGAACTCCTGCGCCTATCTCGACGCGGGCGGCGCCGAGCCCGTGGTGACGCTGGACGAGCTTTGCGCCCATTCCGAGGGGCTGATCTGCCTGACCGGCGGCCCCGACGGCCCGCTGGGGCGGCTGATCCGCGCCGGGCAGCAGGGCAAGGTCGAGGCGCTGGCCCAGCGGCTGGCGGTGGCCTTCGACACCCGGCTTTACGTTGAACTGCAGCGCCATCCCGGCGAGGGGGGCGAGGGCACCGAGGCAGAGCGCGCGACGGAGCGGGGGCATATCGAGCTGGCCTATTCCATGCGCCTGCCGCTGGTGGCGACCAACGACGTCTACTTTCCCAAGTCCTCGATGTACGAGGCGCACGACGCGCTGATCTGCATCGCCGAGGGCGCCTATGTCGACCAGCAGCAGCCGCGCCGCCGGCTGACCGCGCAGCACTACTTCAAGAGCCCGCAGGAGATGGCCGCGCTGTTCGCCGACCTGCCAGAGGCGCTGGAGAACACCGTCGAGATCGCCCGCCGCTGCGCCTACAAGGCGGAAAAGCGCGACCCGATCCTGCCGCGCTTCGCCGACGACGAGATCGAGGAGCTGCGGCGGCAGGCCCGCGAGGGGCTGGCTGCGCGTCTGGCGGTGATTCCCCACGCCGCATCGGTGGAGGAATACGAGAAGCGGCTGGATTTCGAGCTGGGCATCATCGAGGGCATGGGCTTTCCCGGCTACTTCCTGATCGTCGCCGACTTCATCAAGTGGGCCAAGGACCACGACATTCCGGTCGGCCCCGGCCGCGGCTCCGGCGCCGGCAGCCTGGTGGCCTACGCGCTGACCATCACCGACCTCGATCCCCTGCGCTACTCGCTGCTGTTCGAGCGGTTCCTGAACCCCGAACGGGTGTCGATGCCGGACTTCGACATCGACTTCTGCATGGATCGCCGCGAGGAGGTGATCCAGTACGTCCAGCAGAAGTATGGGCGCGACAAGGTGGGGCAGATCATCACCTTCGGCGCGCTGCTGTCCAAGGCGGCGGTGCGCGACGTGGGGCGGGTGCTGCAGATGCCCTATGGGCAGGTGGACCGGCTGTCCAAGATGATCCCGGTGGAGGGGGTGAAACCCGTCAGCATCGAGAAGGCCCTGAAGGACGAGCCGCGGCTGCGCGAGATGGCGCGCGAGGAAGAGGTGGTGAACCGGCTGCTGACCTATGGCCAGCAGGTGGAGGGGCTACTGCGCAATGCCTCGACCCACGCCGCGGGCGTGGTGATCGGCGACCGGCCGCTGGACGCGCTGGTGCCGCTGTACCAGGATCCGCGATCCGACATGCCGGCGACCCAGTTCAACATGAAGTGGGTGGAACCGGCGGGGCTGGTGAAGTTCGACTTTCTCGGCCTGAAGACGCTGACGGTGATCCAGAACGCCATCGACCTGATCCACGGACAGGGGCGCGACCTGCATGTGGGCCCCGACGGCACCGCGCTGTACCAGCCCGCGCAGGGGGCCGAGAACCAGATCAACGCGATCCCGCTGGACGACACGCGGACCTACGAGCTTTACGCCAGCGCCAAGACGGTGGCGGTGTTCCAAGTGGAAAGCTCCGGCATGATGGACGCGCTGCGGCGGATGCGGCCCACCTGCATCGAGGACATCGTGGCGCTGGTGGCCCTGTACCGCCCCGGCCCGATGGAGAACATCCCGACCTATTGCGAGGTGAAGAACGGGCTGAAGGACCGCGCCTCGGTCCATCCGCTGATCGATCATATCCTCGAGGAAACCCAGGGCATCATCGTCTACCAGGAACAGGTGATGCAGATCGCCCAGGTAATGGCGGGCTACAGCCTTGGCGGCGCCGACCTGCTGCGCCGGGCCATGGGCAAGAAGATCAAGGAGGCGATGGACGCCGAGCGGCCCAAGTTCGAGAAGGGCGCGGCCGCGAACGGGGTGGACACGAAGAAGGCCAGCGAGGTTTTCGACCTGCTGGAGAAGTTCGCCAACTACGGCTTCAACAAGTCCCACGCCGCCGCCTACGCGGTGGTCAGCTACCAGACCGCCTGGCTGAAGGCGAACCATCCCGTCGAGTTCATGGCCGGGGTGATGAACTGCGATATCCACCTGACCGACAAGCTGGCAGTCTACGCCGAGGAGGTGCGCCGCAACCTCGCGATCGAGATCGTGCCGCCTTGCGTCAACCGCAGCCTCGCCACCTTCAGCGTCGACCAGGGCAAGGTGGTCTACGGGCTGGGCGCGCTGAAGAACGTCGGGGTCGAGGCGATGCGGCTGATCGTCGAGGCGCGGGGCGAATCGGGCCGGCCCTTCGTGAACCTCTACGACGTCGCCCGCCGCGTGGACCTGAAGCGCGTCGGCAAGCGCCCGCTGGAGATGCTGGCGCGGGCCGGGGCCTTCGACCAGCTGGATCCGAACCGGCGGCGGGTGTTCAACTCGCTCGACGCGCTGGTGGCCTATTCGGCGGCGGTGCACGAGCAGAAGAACTCCAGCCAGGTGTCGCTGTTCGGCGAGGCCGGCGACGACCTGCCGGAGCCGCGGATGGCGCCGGTGGACGACTGGCTGCCCAACGAGCGGCTGTCCGAGGAGCACAAGGCCATCGGCTTCTACCTCTCGGGTCATCCGCTGGACGACTACATGGGGCCGCTGAAGCGCAAGGGCGTGATGACGCTGGCCGAGGTGCACGCCAAGGCAGAGCGCGGGCCTCACGTGGCCAAGATGGCCGGCGCCGTCGCGGGGCGGCAGGAGCGAAAGTCGGCGCGGGGCAACCGCTTTGCCTTCGTGCAGCTGTCGGACCCCAGCGGGCTGTACGAGGTGACGGTCTTCTCCGACACGCTGGAGGCGGCGCGCGATCACCTGGAGGCCGGGCAGAACGTGGTGCTGACGGTCGAGGCGACCATGGAAAGCGAGCAGCTGAAGCTGCTGGCGCGCGGGGTGCAGCCGGTGGACGTGGTGGCCGCCGACGCGGGCGGCATGGGCCTGCGGGTGTTCATCGACGAGGCCGGGGCGGTGGCAACCGTCGCCGCGCTGCTGGAACGCGCCACCGCCGAGGCGAAGACCCGGGCGCGCGGGCCGGTGCAGCTGTGTCTGCTGTCGCCGGACCTGCCGGGCGAGGTGGAGATCGCGCTGGGCGACGGCTTTCACGTGAACCCCCAGATCAAGGGCGCGCTGAAGTCGCTGGGCGGCGTCGTGACGGTGGAAGACGCGTGACGCATCAGCCTCTTGCGCGCGCATTCCCGCTGGCGCAATCTGCGCCGCAGGGGGATGCTGCCGTGTCACACCGTAGGCCGAAAGGCCCGTTCCGGCCTTTCGTGCCGTTGCTTTGCCTGTTGCTGGCCGCCTGTGGTGGCGGGCCGCTGGCCGGGACCGACCTGTTCGGGGCGGCCGTCACCAGCACCGCGCCGCTGGACGGCAACGAAAGCGGCGAGGGGCCGCTGGGCTTCGCCGCCGCTGCCGAGCGTGCCGCCTCGGGCCCCGTCGCCAGCCTGCCCTTCGGCGAGGTGGCCAAGGTCTGCGGCATGTCCGAGCGCGAGATGGGCACCGAGGTCGCCCGCTCGCCCGGCAAGACCGGGTTCACCCTGTACGACACCGATCCCAGCAGCATCACGCCCCGGCCGCAGTTCCTGACCGGCTTTCGCGACGGCTGCGCGCGGCAGATCACCGCCTCGCTGGCGCTGTTCGGCACCGCGCAGGTGCATGAGACCACGCGCTACAACCCGCTGAACACCACCGGCTACAGCGCCACGGACGCCGCCTACGAAGAGGTCAAGAACCGGGTCTGCGGCGTCGGGAACGGCGAGTTCTGCCCGGAGCGCCGGGCCGCGAAGATGGAGCGCAACGCGGTGTTCCTGTCGGTCTACCGCGACTTCGGCGGCGCCGGGCAGTGGATGGAGCTGTTCCTGCACAACCGGCGGCTGGTCGCCCACGCCACGCTGGGCGGCTGACGCGCTACCAGTGCGGCGGGCGCTGGTCCGCCAGCGGCGCGGTGCCGCCCTCGGCCATTTCGCGCTCTGCCTCCCGGCCCATCAGCATCCCGACCCGGCGACGCAGGTCGGCCAGCTCGCTCGACTGCCGCGCGACGACGTCCGACAGGTCGTCGGCCACCCGCTGCAGGTGGGCCAGCTGTTCCTCGAGGGCGCGGATGCGGTCGGTGGTCATGGTCCCGCCATAGCTGGCGGGTAGACGGCTGTCGAGGCCGTCTTCTTGCCCCGCCCACGCCCTTCCGCTAGACCCCGCCGCGACCGTCCAGCGACCGCCCAGCCCCAGAGGATGCCCGTTCATGGCCAAGCAGAAGAAAGCGCCGCGCCCGAAGGCGGAAACGCCCAAGGGGTTCCGCGACTACTTCGGCCAGGAGGTGACCGAGCGGCAGGAGATGCTGGCGAAGATCGCCGAGGTCTACCGCCGCTACGGCTACGACGCGCTGGAAAGCGCGGCGGTCGAGACGGTGGAGGCGCTGGGCAAGTTCCTTCCCGACGTGGACCGGCCGAACGAGGGCGTCTTTGCCTGGCAGGAAGAGGACGACAAGACCTGGCTGGCGCTGCGCTATGACCTGACCGCGCCGCTGGCCCGGGTCTATGCCCAGCACCGGCAGGACCTGCCGACCCCCTATCGCCGCTTTGCCATGGGCCCGGTCTGGCGCAACGAGAAGCCGGGGCCGGGACGGTTCCGGCAGTTCTACCAGTGCGACGCCGACACCGTTGGCGCGCCGTCGGTCGCGGCCGATGCCGAGATCTGCATGATGCTGGCCGAGGCGCTGGAGGCGGCGGGCATCGAGCGCGGCGACTACGTGGTGCGGATCAACAACCGCAAGGTGCTGAACGGGGTGATGGAGGTGGCGGGGATCCTCGATCCCTCGGACCCCGACAGGCACGCCCACGAACGGGGCATCGTTCTGCGGGCGATCGACAAGCTGGACCGGCTGGGCAGCGACGGCGTCAACGCGTTGCTGGGCGAGGGCCGCAAGGACGAGAGCGGCGACTTCACCAAGGGCGCGGGGCTGGGGGAGGAGCAGGCGCTGACGGTCATGTCCTTTATCGCCGCCAAGCGCGACGTCACCGAGGATACGCTCGGGCGCCTGCGCGCGCTGGTGCAGGGGTCGGCCACGGGCGAAGCCGGGGTGGACGAGTTGCAGCAGATCGCCGATCTGCTCGCCGCGCAGGGCTTCGGCCCCGACCGCATCGTCATCGACCCCTCCGTCGTGCGCGGCCTCGGCTACTACACCGGCCCGGTCTTCGAGGCGGAGCTGACCTTCGAGATCACCGACGAGAAGGGCCAGCCGCGGCAGTTCGGTTCCGTCGCGGGCGGCGGGCGCTACGACGACTTGGTCAAGCGCTTCACAGGGCAGGAGGTGCCGGCCACCGGCATCTCCATCGGCGTCGACCGGCTGCTGGCCGCGCTGCGGGCCAAGGGGCGCGCGGGCGGGGCGGGGCAGGGGCCGGTGCTGGTGACGGTGATGGACCGCGACCGCATGGCCGACTACCAAGCCATGGCGGGCGAGCTGCGCGCTGCCGGGATCCGCGCCGAGGTCTACCTCGGCAACCCCAAGAACTTCGGCAACCAGCTGAAGTACGCGGACCGGCGCGACAGCCCGCTGGCGATCATCGAGGGCGCCGACGAGAAGGCGCGCGGCGTGGTCACCGTCAAGGACCTGGCGCTGGGCAAGAAGCTGGCAGCCGAGATCGAATCCAACGAGGAATGGAAGGCCCAGCCGGCGCAGGAGGAGATCGCCCGCGCCGACCTGCTGGCCCACGTCCGCAAGAAGCTGGGCGGATGAGCGGCAACCCGGCGCTCGACGCCGAGATCGCGCGGATCTCGGGCGCCTTCCAGGAGGCCGGCGCGCGGCTGATCGACCCGCCGGTGCTGCAGCCCGCCGAGACGCTGCTGGATCTTTACGGCGAGGACATCCGCGGCCGCGCCTATGTCACCCGCGACCCGCTGGCGGGAGAGCTGATGCTGCGGCCCGATTTCACCGTGCCGGTGGTGCAGATGCATATGGCCGGCGGCGCCAGCCCGGCACGCTACGCCTATTCCGGCAAGGTCTTCCGTACCCAGGAGCTGAACAGCGAGCGGCCGCCGGAATACGACCAGGTGGGGTTCGAGCTGTTCGACGCCGAAGATCCCGCCGCCGCCGATGCCGAGGTTTTCGCGCTGCTGTCGCGGGTGCTGGCGCCCTTGTCCCTGCGGGTGGCGATCGGCGATATCGGCATCCTGCTGGCGGCGGTACGGGGGCTGCGGACGCCGGATTACCGCAAGGCGGCGCTGCTGCGCCACGTCTGGCGGCCGCGCAGGTTCCGCGCCTTGGTGGACCGCTACGCCGGGCGGGTGCCGGTGCCGGCGGCCCGCGCCGCGCTGTTGAGGCGGGTTGCCGCCGGCGAGGACGTGACCGCCGACACGGTGCAGATCGGCCTGCGCGGCGCCGACGAGGTGGCCGCGCGGCTGAAGGTGCTGGCCGCCGATGCCGCCGAGCCGCCGCTGTCCGCCGGCGAGACCGACCTGCTGGACCAGATCGTCACCCTGCGGGAGGTGGCGCCCGTGGCGCTGGAGCGGCTTAGCGACATCACCGTGGACATGCCCGCCATCGCCGCCGCCGTGACCCGGCTGGACGCCCGGCTGGACGCGCTGGCGCGGCACGGGGTGGACGTGGACGCGCTGGAGTTCGAGGGCGGTTACGGTCGGGCCTCGATGGAATATTACGACGGCTTCGTCTTCGGCTTCCACTCCACCACCCGGGCAGACCTGCCGCCGGTGGCGACGGGCGGGCGCTACGACGCGCTGACCCGGGCGCTGGGCGGCGGCACGGCGATCCCGGCGGTGGGGGGCGTGGTGCGCCCGGCGCTGACACTGCTGCTGCGGGAGGGCCGGTGATGGCGCTGAAGCTGGGGGTGCCCTCCAAGGGCCGGCTGATGGAGAAGACCTTCGACTGGTTCGGCGCGCGCGGGGTGTCGCTGTCGCTGGCCGGGGCGGAGCGCGAGTATGCCGGCCGCGTCGAGGGGGTCGAGGGCATCGACCTGGTGCTGCTGTCGGCCGGCGAGATCCCCCGCGAGCTGGAGAAGGGGCGCATTCACCTGGGCGTCACCGGCACGGATCTGGTGCGCGAGAAGCTGGCGCACTGGGACCAGAGCGTCGAGGAACTGGCGCCGCTGGGGTTCGGCCATGCCGACCTGGTGCTGGCGGTGCCGAAGGCTTGGGTCGACGTCGAGACGCTGGACGACCTGGACGCCGCCGCCGCCGCCTTTCGCCGCCGCCACGGCCAGCGGCTGCGGATCGCCACGAAGTACCACCGGCTGGTGCGCGAGCACCTGCGCGAGCACGGGGTCGCCGACTACCTGCTGGTGGACAGCCAGGGCGCGACCGAGGGCACGGTGAAGAACCTGACCGCAGAGGCCGTGGCCGACATCACGTCGACCGGCGAGACGCTGCGCGCGAACCACCTGAAGATCATCGGCGGGGAGCCGTTGCACCGCAGCCAGGCCACGCTGTTCCGCTCTCGCCGCGCCCCGCTCGAATCGGGGGAGCGCGAGTCGCTGACGGCGCTGTGCCGGGCGCTGAAACTGTCGGATTAGCGCCTTCAGGGCGGGTGCAAATCCTAACGTGGACGGGATTTGAGGTTAACACGGGGCGGTGCGCCTGAGGTCGTCGCGCAACCTTACGTCAGGGGATTCGCGACGCGTTCGCGTGATGCCGGGTCTGTCGCAAACCTGACGTTCATTCGCCACAAGGCCATGAATACAGGGAATTTTAAGGCGTCTGCGTGGCGCTCACGCGTTCCCCGCGCAGCCTCTGCGGCCCATATTCCACAGCCCTCAAGTGCTGTGGATAACGCGATTACCCCTGATGTACACGCGCCACAGGCCGCCGAGAACCCGGAACGGGGCCGAAGCTGTTAATGGATTGGAAGCGGCACCTCAAGTAGAGATTTCATCAGAACGCGCAAAAACCATTGCGCCAATAAAACCAATGAAAGGGCCAATTGGCATGTTGAGGAAGATAACTGCAGTTTCGATCCTGGCGCTCGCCGCCCCCACCGTCGCCATGGCGGAAGTGACTTTCGACGGCGCCTTCACCGCTGGCTACAGCTTCGGCAATATCGACAACGCGAACATCGACCTGCACGCGGGCGAGTTCATGTTCGAGGGCGACATCGGATTCGGTGGCGGCTTCGAGGTCGGCTTTGATGCCAACTTCACGCTGGGCCAGGCCTCGTCCGGCAGCACGGACGTGGACATCGACATCAGCCGCCTGCAACTGGCGCCGCGCTACAACTTCGGCGCCTTCTACGTTGGCGGCTACTACCAGAATACCTCGGTCGACGTGGGCATCGCCCCGCCGTTCGCCCTGTCGCTGGACATGGACAGCTACGGCGGCTTCGTCGGGTACGAAAGCGCCAACTACTGGGCCGAGGTCTACTACGGCCAGTCCGAGATCAACACCGGCAACACTGACGTGGACGACGTGGGCGTCGCCGGCGGCTACCGCTTCCACTCGAACATGGAGATCTTCGGTCACTACGCCATGTCCACCGTGGATACCGGCGGCGGCGATATCGACGTCATGGCTGTGGCGATCGGTGCCCAGTACGGGTTCAAGGGCGGCCTGAGCGTCTTCGGCTCTCTCGGCCATGCCGAGGTAGACAGCAACGGCGGCGGCGGCCCCGACGGGACCGCGAAGGAAGTGTCGCTGGGCGTGGCTTACGGCCTGTCCCGCAACAGCAGCTTCCCGGTGACCGTCAGCGCGGAAGTCGCGCGGCGCAAGTTCGACGGTGCCACCTTCGGCAACGACGAGATGACCACCGTACGCCTGGGTGTGACCGTGCCCTTCGGCAACGCCTCCACCCTGCCGCTGAACAGCTCCGCCCGCATCGCGCGCGGCGACTATCGCTCGGCGATCACCGAGCTGGTCGGCAGCGCCTTCTGAGCCAGAGCGACATTACCTGACAATGACAGCCGGCCCCCGGGCCGGCTGTTATGCATTCCGGCCTCAGCGCACGCCGATCTCGGCCAGCGCGGCGCTGAGCGAGGGGGGCAGCGATTCTTCCGCCGCGGTGCCGGCCCGCAGATCGGGCGGGGCGTCGGCGGGGTCGAGGTAGCGCCAGCCCTGGAACGGGCGGCGCACGGCGGCGGCGGTGCGCACGGGACCCGGCTCCAGCACGAAGGCGCAGCGGCGGATACCGTCGGCACGGGTCACCTCGTCGAAGCGCAGGACGCGCTGGCGGCACAGGATCACCCCCTTGATGACCCAGTAGATGCTGCCGCCCTCCAGCACCTCGGCCTCGCGCTTGGGCCACATGCGGGTGACGTGGCGTGGCAAACCGTCCGCCGTCACCGAACGGCCCGAAGCCTGCCAGCGGGCAAGATCCTCCACGTCATCGGTGCCAACAGAGAGTTTCACGAGATGCAGCATGTTCTTGGCCTGTTCCATCAACATGTGGTAGTCTAGAAGCGGCCCGTCGATTCTGCCACAGCCCATCGACGGCCTGTTCCGGACAGCCGGTTTCGGTTTGACCGGCCCCGTACGCCCCCGTACCGTAGATAGCCCGCCGCCCAGCCGTTGGAACCAGACATGACCCGTTTTTCCGCCCCGATCGCAGAGCAGATCTGGGACATGAAGTACCGCCTGAAGCAAGCCGACGGCACCCCCGTCGACGCCACGGTGGAGGACAGCTGGCGCCGGATCGCCCGCGCCATGGCGGCGGTGGAGTCTGACCCTTCGGCTTGGGAGGAACCCTTCTACCGCGCGCTGGAGGATTTCCGCTTCCTGCCCGCCGGGCGCATCACCGCGGGGGCCGGCACCGACCGGTCTGTCACGCTGTTCAACTGCTTCGTCATGGGGACGATTCCCGACACCATGGGCGGCATCTTCGACGCGCTGAAGGAGGCCGCGCTGACGATGCAGCAGGGGGGCGGAATCGGCTACGACTTCTCGACCATCCGGCCCAAGGGCGCGGACGTGAAGGGGGTGGCGGCGGATGCCTCGGGGCCGCTGTCCTTCATGGACGTCTGGGACGCCATGTGCCGCACCATCATGTCCGCCGGCAGTCGCCGGGGCGCGATGATGGCCACCATGCGCTGCGACCACCCGGACATCGAGGACTTCATCACCGCCAAGTCCGACGCCGCCCGCCTGCGCAACTTCAACGTTTCGGTGCTGGTGACCGACCCCTTCATGGAGGCGGTGAAGGCCGACGGGCCGTGGGAGCTGCGGTTTGACGGCAAGGTCTACCGCACGGTGCAGGCGCGCGACCTGTGGAACCGCATCATGCGCGCCACCTACGATTATGCCGAGCCGGGGGTGATCTTCATCGACCGGATCAACGCGATGAACAACCTCGCCTATGCCGAGACCATCGCGGCGACGAACCCCTGCGGCGAGCAGCCACTGCCGCCCTACGGCGCCTGCCTTCTGGGCTCGGTTAACCTTGCGCGGCTGGTGGAGCGGCCCTTCGAATCCGGCGCCGCGCTGGACGAGTCCGAGCTGGACGAGCTGGTGGCGACCGCGGTGCGGATGATGGACAACGTGGTGGACGCCAGCCGCTTCCCGCTGCCGCAGCAGGCCGACGAGGCGCGGGCCAAGCGCCGCATCGGGTTGGGGGTGACGGGACTGGCCGACGCGCTGCTGATGGTGGGGCTGCGCTATGGCTCTGACGAGGCGGCGCGCCAGACCGAGCGCTGGTTGCACCGCATCGCCCGCGCCGCCTACCTGGCCTCGGCGCGTCTGGCGGCCGAGAAGGGTGCCTTTCCCCTGTTCGACGCCGACAAGTTCCTGGCCAGCGGCGCGCTGCAGCACATGGACGAGGACGTGCGCGCGGCGATCGCCGAGCATGGCATCCGCAACGCCCTGCTGACCTCGATCGCGCCCACCGGGACGATCAGCCTTTACGCCGGCAACGTCTCCAGCGGGATCGAGCCGGTCTTTGCCTACAGCTACACCCGCAAGGTGCTGCAGAAGGACGGCAGCAAGACCGAGGAAGAGGTGATCGACTACGCCGTGCAGATGTGGCGCGAGAAGTTCGGCGATGCCGAGCTGCCGGGCCATTTCGTCAACGCCCAGACGCTGGCGCCGCTGGAGCACGTGAAGATGCAGGCGGCGGCGCAGAAGTGGGTGGATTCGTCGATTTCCAAGACGATCAACTGCCCAGAGGATATCGATTTCGAGGCGTTCAAGGACGTCTACCTCGAGGCCTACGAGACGGGCTGCAAGGGATGCACGACGTACCGGCCAAACGCGGTGACGGGGAGTGTGTTGAGTGTTTCGGCGGAGAAGCCATCGCTCCCAGTTTTGGAGACTGTGGTGCAGCGGCTGAAATGGGCAGCGGCTAACGCTGGTTACAAGACACAGCGGGAAGCTGCGGAAGCATTGGGCGTAGGGGCGTCCCGCTACAGCAACTGGGCGGCGGGGATCAAAAACGTCTCCCGCGATGCGGCAGAACTGATTGCCAGCAAATTCGGTGTGCCTGCAGGCTGGCTTCTGTTCGGAGAAGCTGACAACGCCCCCGAAGTCCTCGCCAACACCGACGCCGAGCCGCTGCAGCCCCATGGCGACGTGGTCTACATCTCCGAGCCGCTGGACCGGCCGCAGCAGCTGGAAGGCCAGACCTACAAGCTGAAGTGGCCCGACAGCGAGCACGCGATCTACGTGACCATCAACGACATCATCCTAAACGGACACCGTCGGCCCTTCGAGATCTTCATCAACTCCAAGAACATGGAGCATTTCGCCTGGACCGTGGCGCTGACCCGGATGATTTCCGCGGTGTTCCGGCGCGGCGGCGACGTGTCCTTCGTGGTGGAGGAACTGAAGGCCGTCTTCGACCCGCGCGGCGGCGCCTGGATGCAGGGCAAGTACATCCCCTCGATCCTCGCGGCCATCGGCGGGGTGATCGAGCGTCACCTGATCGCCATCGGCTTCATCGAGGGCGAGGGGCTGGGCCTGAAGGCCGACCCCCGCGCCGAGGTGGTGGGGCTGCCGCGCGGCAAGGCCTGCGCCTCCTGCGGCAGCTACGAGATGAAGATGCTGGAAGGCTGCATGACCTGCCTGAGCTGCGGCTATTCGAAGTGCGGGTAGGGCGGGGCTGACCCCGCCCGCTTCCGCCTACCCCCTTGCAATTCCGGTCGATCCTCATCAGGTGTGCCCCGCGCCCCGGTCCGAACGGGAAGCGCTTCGGCGAAAAGGCCCGTGCTGCCGCCGGAACACCTGTTGACACAGCCCCCCGCGCTCCTTATCTCCGGCTCGTTATCACTCGCCCATGGTGAGTGCTAACGCTGGGAGAACAGTGAACCAAGGAGCGTTCAACAATGGCTTTCACTCCGCTGCATGACCGCGTTCTGGTCCGTCGCGTGGAATCCGACGAGAAGACCAAGGGCGGTCTCATCATCCCCGACAGCGCCAAGGAGAAGCCCGCCGAGGGCGAGGTTGTTGCCGTGGGTGCCGGTGCCAAGGACGACGACGGCGATCGCATCGCCATGGACGTCAAGGCCGGCGACAAGATCCTGTTCGGCAAGTGGTCCGGTACCGAGATCACCCTGGACGGCCAGGAGCTGCTGATCATGAAGGAAAGCGACATTCTGGGCATTATCGCCTGATATCGCGCCTTCGCGGAATGATGGGTGCGTGGCACCCATCCATTTGATTTGAAAAAGACGAGGAGCAAGCGAAATGGCTGCTAAGGACGTCAAGTTCAACACGGACGCCCGCAACCGCATGCTGAAAGGCGTCAACATCCTGGCCGACGCGGTCAAGGTGACGCTGGGCCCCAAGGGCCGCAATGTGGTGATCGAGAAATCCTTCGGCGCCCCGCGCATCACCAAGGACGGTGTGTCTGTCGCCAAAGAAATCGAACTGGAAGACAAGTTCGAGAACATGGGCGCGCAGATGGTGAAGGAAGTTGCTTCCCGCACCAACGACGAAGCCGGTGACGGCACCACCACCGCGACGGTTCTGGCCCAGGCCATCGTCAAGGAAGGCATGAAGTCGGTTGCCGCCGGCATGAACCCGATGGACCTGAAGCGCGGCATCGACAGCGCCGTCGCCCGCGTCATCGAGCACATCAAGGCCGCCGCCCGTGAAGTGAACGACTCCGCCGAAGTGGCGCAGGTCGGCACCATTTCCGCCAACGGCGAGGCCGAGATCGGCCGCCAGATCGCCGACGCGATGCAGAAGGTCGGCAACGACGGCGTCATCACCGTTGAAGAGAACAAGGGCCTGGAGACCGAGACCGAGGTCGTCGAGGGCATGCAGTTCGATCGCGGCTACCTGTCGCCCTACTTCGTGACCAACCCCGACAAGATGGTCGCCGAGCTGGAAGACTGCATGATCCTGCTGCACGAGAAGAAACTCTCGTCGCTGCAGCCGATGGTTCCGCTGCTGGAATCGGTGATCCAGTCGCAGAAGCCGCTGCTGATCATCGCCGAGGATGTCGAGGGCGAAGCCCTGGCCACCCTGGTGGTGAACAAGCTGCGCGGCGGCCTGAAGATCGCGGCCGTCAAGGCCCCGGGCTTCGGCGATCGCCGCAAGTCCATGCTGCAGGACATCGCGATCCTGACCGGCGGCCAGGTCATCAGCGAAGACCTGGGCATGAAGCTGGAAAGCGTCACGATGGACATGCTGGGCACCGCCAAGCGCGTCACGCTGACCAAGGACGAGACCACGATCATCGACGGTCACGGCAACAAGGCCGAGATCGAGGCGCGCGTGTCCCAGATCCGCAAGCAGATCGAAGAGACCACCAGCGACTACGACCGTGAGAAGCTGCAGGAACGTGTTGCCAAGCTGGCCGGCGGCGTTGCCGTCATCCGCGTCGGCGGCATGACCGAGGTCGAGGTGAAAGAGCGCAAGGACCGCGTCGACGACGCGCTGAACGCCACCCGCGCCGCGGTGCAGGAAGGTATCGTCGTCGGCGGCGGTGTCGCCCTGATCCAGGCCGCCAAGGGCCTGGCCGACCTGACCGGCGAGAACAGCGACCAGAACGCGGGCATCGCCATCGTTCGCCGCGCGCTGGAAGCTCCGCTGCGCCAGATCGCCGAAAACGCCGGTGTCGACGGTTCCGTCGTCGCGGGCAAGATCCGCGAATCCGACGACCTGAAGTTCGGCTTCAACGCCCAGACCGAGGAATATGGCGACATGTTCAAGTTCGGCGTGATCGACCCCGCGAAGGTCGTCCGCACCGCGCTGGAAGACGCCGCTTCGGTTGCCGGCCTGCTGATCACCACCGAAGCGATGGTCGCCGACCGTCCGCAGAAGGATGGTGCCGGCGCCGGTGGCGGCATGCCCGACATGGGCGGCATGGGCGGCATGATGTAAGCCAGTCGCCCTGGCAGGAAATCGGAAAGGGCCGCCTTCGGGTGGCCCTTTTTTCATGCGGCTTGACAGCCCGCGCCCCGCCCCGCAGACGGGGAGCATGCAGATCGACCGCACCACCCGCATCGCCCACGTCCGCCGTTACTTCGAGCTGATGACCGCCGGCGACATTGCCGCCGTCACCGCGCTGTTCGCGCCGGGGGCAGAGGTGCTCTCGCCCTTCCTCGGGCGGATGGAGGCGCCGGAGTTCTTCGCACGGCTCGGCGCCGCCTCTCGCGCCAGCCGCCTGACGGTGCACGACATCCTGCTGGGAACGCAAAGCGACAGTGCCGCGGTACACTTCGGCTACGACTGGACGATGCATTCCGGCGAGGTGCTGGTGTTCGAGGGGGTCGACCACTTCACCTTCGCGCCGGACGGCCGCTTTGCCAGCCTGTCGATCTTCTACGACACCCACCCGCTGCGCGCGCAGGTCGGCGACAAGTACGCGCCGGGCTAGGTTTCGGCCGCGGCACGCCGCGCCGCCAGCCGCTCTCGTTGCAGGGTGTAGATCCCGGTGGCGCCGATGATCAGGGCGCCGACGTAGGTCCACAGGTCCGGCAGTTCCCCAAACACCAGCCAGCCGTAGAAGGTGCCCCAGATCAGCAGCGAGTATTGCATCGGCGACAGCACCGTCGCCTCGCCGATCTGCAGCGCCTTGATGACCATCAGCTCTCCCAGCCCCGCCAGCACGGCGATCCCGCCCATCAGCATCCAGCTGGTCCGGTCCTGCGGCCATTCCCAGACGAAGGGCAGCGGCAGCGACAGCAGCAGGCCACCCACCAGGGCGGTATAGGCAACCGTGGTCAGCGTGCTGTCGGAAGACGCCAGCGCGCGGGAGATTACCTGCCGCATCGCGAAGCAGACCGCCGCCAGCAGCACCAGGACCACCGCCGGGTGCACCACGCCCATGCCCGGGCGGATCACCACCAGCGTACCGGCAAAGCCGATGGCGACGGCGATCCAGCGGCGGATGCCCACCTTCTCGCGCAGCACCAGCGCGCCCATCAGGGTGACGATGAAGGGCGCGATGAAGGTGACCGCCATGGCATCCACCAGTGGAACGAAGCTGATCCCGACGATGAACAGCGTCCCCGACATCGCCGCCAGCGCGCCCCGCACCACCTGCAGCACCGGGTGCGCGGTCCGCAGCATCGCCGGCCCCTTCACCGCCAGCAGCACCAGCACCACCAGCAGCAGCCCGAACTGCCGCGTCCAGGTGATCTGGATCGGGTGCAGCGTGGCGGTGAGGAACTTCGCCTGGGTGTCCACGGCGGCGAAGGTGAAGAACCCCAGCGCCATCATCGCCAGCCCGCGCATGTTGTCGGCGGCCTGGCCCGGAAGCGGGACGTTCAGCGGGGAGGCGGGGCGGGCGATGGTCGATCCTTCCGTACCGGCGGGACTCGCGGTCTTGCTACGCCAGCGCCGGGGAAGGGTCCAGCGCCCGGCGACTCAGCCCAGCAGGTAGAGCCCGCCCGCCAGCGTCGCGGCACCCGCGCAGGCGGCGGCGACGAAGTTCTTCGTCAGGTAGCCGACTGCCAGCGTCACCAGCCCCGCCGCCAGCCGCGACGGGTCGGTCTGCCCCTCGGTGGCGGCGGGCCAGAGCACCAGCGGCGCCACCAGCCCCGGCAGCACCGCGACGGGGGTGTAGCGCAGGTGGCGCAGCACCCATTCCGGCAGCTTGCGGTCGCCGATCAGGCCGAGGAAGGAAAAGCGGATCAGGAAGGTGCCCAGCCCCAGCAGCACGATCACCGCCCAGATCCCGGCCTCGGAATAGCTCATCCCTGCCGCGCCTTCTGCCAGAGTTCCACCCGCGCCCCCACCGCCATGGCGATGACCCCGGCGATCAGCACCCCGAGGCCCGAGGGCAGGAAGGCCAGCGCCAGCGCGATCACGATCGAGGTGCCGGCGGCGGCAAGATGCGCCACGGTCCGCAGGGCGGGGGCGATGATGGCGAGGAAGGTGATCGGCACCGCGAAATCCAGCGCCCACTCCGGCGGGACCCGGGCGCCCAGCGTGGCGCCGATCCAGGTGAACAGGTACCAGGGCGGGCAGACCGGGGTGGCGACGCCAAGGAAGTAGGCCACCCGCTGCGGCACCGTCAGGGCAGGGCGCTTCTCGTACTCCGCCTGCGCCAGGGCAAAGCTCTGGTCGACGTTGAAATAGGCGATGATGGCGCGCTGCCACAGCGGCGCGGGCCCCAGCCAGGGCACCAGCGCGGCGGAATACATCGCCATGCGCAGGTTCACCGCCAGCGCCGCCGCCAGCACCACCATCAGCGGCGCGTTCTCCTGCATCATCTGCAGCGCGGTGATCTGCGCGGCGCCGGCGATCACCAGTACCGAGAAGCCCATGACCTGCGAGACCGGCAGCCCCGCCTCGGTCGCCACCAGCCCGAAGACCAGTGCGAAGGGCACCAGCACCACCAGGAAGGGGGCGCCATGCCGCACGCCGCGCCAGTAGACAGGGGAGATGTCGGTCATGGCGTCAGGCAAAGCTGCCCGCGACCCGGCCCAGCAGCATGAAGGCGCGGGCGGTGCGGGTGTCCGACAGTTCCGCCAGCTCTGCGTCGCTGGCATTGCGCTCGAAGCCGATCAGCATGTCGTCGAAGCGGCGCAGGAAGTGGTGGGCGGTGTCGCGGAAGGCGGGGTCGGTGCGCATCCGGCCCGCCACCAGCGCCAGCGACGACCGGTCGCGCACCCCGCCCAGCGCGGCAATGGCGCGCCCCCGCTCGCCCCGGGCGAAGCGGCGCCAGATCTCGGGGCGGGCGCGGTCGGGGTTCAGGTCGTCCATGTAGATGCCTTCCTGCGCCAGCAGCGACAGGATGTCCTGCGCGGCGGTGATCAGCTGCGCGGTCTGCCGGTCGTGCAGCGCGCGGCGCAGGGCGCGGAAGCCTTCCTTGTCCTCGCCGTTCTCGGGAAAGTTGATGGCGCGCAGGAAATCGGCGGTGGACACCGGTTCCGACAACGCCTCGGCGGGGGTGCCGAGGGCGAGGCTGGCTTGGTCGTCGGCGCCCTGCGGCGGCAGCGGGGCCAGGGGGGCCAGCGGTTCGGGCATGTGGCGGATCGAGGTGAAGGTGGCCAGCGCGCTTTCGGTCTTTCGCTGCGCACGGGCGATTTCCTCCAGCTTTTCCTCCACCGTGCCGCGCGGGCCGGGGGGCGCCTGCCTGTCAATGTAGCCTTGCCGGATCGCGTCGATCGCCGCCTGCAGCCGCGCCGATTCCTCGCGCATCAGCCGCGCCGCCCGCGCCGCCGCGGCGCCGATCCAGATCATCGCCACCGGCAGGAAGATCGCCAGCAGCGTCATCACGAAGCGCGGAGTGTCCACGCGGGGGGCGCGCGGATCGTCGGCGAACAGGAAATACAGGCCCACGCCCGCGATCCACAGGACCGAAAGCACCGCGGCGATGATCTCTGCCGCCGCCGCGCGCTGCGCGCGGAACCTGTCGCTGTGACGCTCGGCCATCCGGTCCTCGCTGCCGGCCCCGTAGGGCGGGCTAGATGTACTCGACGCTCAAGACCTCGTAGCTCTTTTCGCCGCCGGGCGTGCGGACCTCGATGGAATCGCCTTCCTCCTTGCCGATCAGCGCGCGCGCCAGCGGCGAGGCGAGGTTCAGCTTGCCGGCGCCGATGTCCGCCTCCGGCTCGCCGACGATCTGGTAGATCTTTTCCTCGTCGGTATCCTCGTCCACCAGCTTGACGGTGGCGCCGAACTTGATCGGACCGGACAGCTTGCCGGGGTCGATGACATCGGCGCGGCCGATGATCGCCTCCAGCTCCTTGATGCGGGTCTCGATGAAGCCCTGCTTTTCGCGCGCCGCGTGGTATTCCGCGTTCTCCGACAGGTCCCCGTGCTCGCGCGCCTCCGCGATAGAGCGGATGACGGCGGGGCGCTCGATGGATTTCAGCGTTTTCAGCTCTCCGCTCAATGCGGTGTAGCCCGCGCGGGTCAGGGGTATCTTGTCCATGGCTTCGGCTTTTCGCGACTGTTCCGGGGTTGGCAGTCTACCTCAGCGCGCGCGGCCCGAAAGTCAAGCGCCGCGCCCGCCGGGGCGGACTGCCGGGCGTTGCAACAATTGACCCTCAGCGGCGCGCTGTCTACCTCTGTTGCGGATCAGGAAGGGGAGCAGGACATGGCCGGGATCGAGCGGGAGTCGATGGAATACGACGTGGTGATCGTCGGGGCGGGGCCCGCGGGCCTGTCTGCCGCGATCCGGCTGAAGCAGCTGGACGCCGAGATCAACGTCGTGGTGCTGGAAAAGGGCAGCGAGGTGGGCGCCCACATCCTGTCGGGCGCGGTGCTGGACCCCTGCGGGCTGGATGCGCTGATTCCCGACTGGAAGGAAAAGGGCGCGCCGCTGAAAGTGCCGGTGAAGGCCGACAACTTCCTGCTGCTGGGCGAGGAGGGGAAGATCCGTATCCCCAACTGGCCGATGCCCCCGCTGATGCGCAACCACGGCAACTACATCGTCTCGATGGGCAACGTCTGCCGCTGGCTGGCCGAGCAGGCCGAGGCGCTGGGGGTCGAGGTCTTTCCGGGCATGTCCTGCTCTGAACTGGTCTACGGCGAGGACGGCGCGGTGCGCGGCGTGGTCGCGGGCGAATTCGGGCGCAACGCCGACGGCACGCCCGGCCCGAACTACGAGCCGGGGATGGAGCTGCTGGGCAAGTACGTGTTCCTTGGCGAGGGCGTGCGCGGGTCGCTGTCCAAGCAGGTGATCGCCCGCTACGGGCTGGACGAGGGGCGCGAGCCGCAGAAATACGGCATCGGGCTGAAGGAGATCTGGGAGATCGACCCGGCAAAGCACCGCGAGGGCACCGTCACCCACACCATGGGCTGGCCGCTTGGCTCGAACGCCGGCGGCGGGTCCTTCGTGTACCATGCCGAGAACAACCAGCTGTTCATCGGCTTCGTGGTGCACCTGAACTACGAAAACCCCTACCTGCGCCCCTACCAGGAATTCCAGCGGTTCAAGCATCACCCGGCCATCGCGCCGCTGCTGGAGGGCGGCAAGCGCGTCGCCTACGGATCGCGCGCGATTTCCGAGGGCGGTTACCAGTCTCTGCCGAAAACGGTCTTCCCCGGCGGCGCGCTGCTGGGATGTTCGGCGGGCATGGTCAACGTGCCGCGCATCAAGGGCAACCACAACGCGATGTTGTCCGGCAAGGCCGCGGCCGAGGCGGCGCACGCGGCGCTGCAGGCCGGCCGCGCGGGGGACGAGCTGACCGCCTACGACACCGAGGTGCACGAGGGGCCGATCGGCCGCGACCTGCGCCGGGTGCGCAACGTCAAACCGCTCTGGTCGCGCCGCGGGCTCTGGGCCTCGCTGACGTTGGGGGGCTTTGACATGTGGGTGCAGAACCTGTTCGGCCGCTCGCTGCTGGGCACGCTGAAGCACGGTAAGACCGACGCCGCCAGCACCGGCAAGGCGAAGGACTTCAAGCCCATCGATTACCCCAAGCCCGACGGCAAGCTCAGCTTCGACCGGCTGACCAGCGTCAGCTTCGCCATGACCAACCACGAGGAAAGCCAGCCCTGCCACCTGAAGCTGAAGGACCCCTCGATCCCGATCGCGGTGAACCTGCCGGAATACGCCGAGCCGGCGCAGCGCTACTGCCCCGCCGGGGTCTACGAGGTGGTGGAAAAGGACGGCAAGGCGGAGTTCGTGATCAACTTCCAGAACTGCGTGCACTGCAAGACCTGCGACATCAAGGATCCCAGCCAGAACATCGTCTGGACCACGCCGCAGGGGGGCGACGGGCCGAATTATCCGAACATGTAAGTGCCCTGGCCCCGCCTCGCTCCGGCGGCGGGGTCACACTAGCGTGTGGGTAGCGGCGGAATCCCGCCCCGCGCGTTGCATGGGGCCTATGGTCAAGCTACGCTGCCGCGGACCCATCGAAAGGTTTGAAAACCGTGGCTAGCTTTACCTTCAAGGCCCTTGCGCTGACCCTTGCCGGCGCTGCGGCGACCGCCCCCGTGCCCGCCGCCGCCCAAGGCGTCGCCGGCGCCTACCTGGCGGCGCGGCACGCGTCCTTCTTCAGCGACTTCAAGGCGGCCGCGGACTACTACGGCCGGGCGATCGTGCAGGACCCGTCGAACCCGGCGCTTCTGGAAAGCGCGGTCATGTCGACCATGGCGCTTGGCGATATCGACAAGGCCGCCACCATCGCGCGGCGGCTGATCTCGCTGGGGGTCAGCAGCCAGATCGCCAACATGGCGCTGGCGGCCGATGCGCTGAAGCGCGAGAACTTCGACCAGGTGCTGGACGATCTCGACGCCGGCCTGTCGGTGGGCGAGGCGATCAACCCGCTGATCCGCGCCTGGGCGCAGATCGGGGCCGGCCGCATGTCGGACGCGTTGGAAACCTTCGACACCGTGTCCGAGGACGAGGGCGTGCGGCTGTTTGGCCTGTACCACAAGGCGCTGGCGCTGGCGACGGTGGGCGATTTCGAGGGCGCGGCCGAGATCCTTTCGGGCGACACCGACGGCCCCCTGCAACTGACCCGGCGCGGCATCGCCGCCTACGTCGAGGTGCTCAGCCAGCTGGAGCGGAACGAGGACGCGATCGAGCTGATCGACCTCGGCTTCGGCGACGACCTGGACCCGCAGCTGGAGGCGATGCGTGCCGCGCTGGTGGCGGGCGAGACGCTGCCCTTCACCGCAGTGCGCAACGCCCGCGACGGCGCGGCCGAGGTGTTCCTGGTGGTGGCCGGCGCGCTGTCGGGCGAGACGGCGGACGGCTACACCCTGCTGTACAGCCGGGTGGCGGAATACCTTCGCCCCGGCCACGTGGACGCGATCCTGCTGTCGGCCGCGCTGCTGGAAAACCTGGAACGCTACGAACTGGCGACCGAGACCTACAACCGCATTCCGCGCGAGGATCCCTCCTTCGCCGCCGCCGAGTTGGGCCGCGCCGAGACGCTGCGCCGCTCCGGCAAGATCGAGGCCGCGGTCGAGGTGATGGAACAGCTGGCGCGGCTGGAGGCGGACAACCCCGCGGTGCACATCACCCTGGGCGACACCCTGCGCGGGCTGGAACGCTACGACGAGGCCGCCCGCGCCTACGATGCCGCCATCGCGCTGTACCCCGATCCGCAGCGGCCGCAGTGGCTGTTGTTCTTCGCCCGCGGCATCGCGAACGAGCGTCTGGATCGCTGGGAGCAGGCGGAATCCGATTTCCGCAAGGCGCTGGAGCTGAACCCCGACCAGCCGCAGGTGCTGAACTACCTCGGCTATTCCTTCGTCGAGAAGGGCGAGAACTACGACGAGGCGCTGGCGATGATCGAGAAGGCCGTCGCGGCGCAGCCGAACTCCGGCTACATCATCGACTCGCTCGGCTGGGTGCAGTTCCGCCTTGGCCAGTACCGCGATGCCGTGGTCAACCTGGAGCGCGCGGCGGAACTGATGGCGGTGGACCCGGTGGTCAACGATCACCTGGGCGATGCCTACTGGGCGGTTGGCCGGCAGACCGAGGCCCGGTTCCAGTGGAAGCGCGCGCTGTCCTTCGACCCCGAGGAGAAGGACGCGGTGCGCATCCGCCGCAAGCTGGAGGTCGGGCTGGACGTGGTGCTGGAGGCCGAGGGCGAACAGCCGATCCGTTTCTCCAACACGGATGGCTGACGGCTTCGCGCCGGCGAAAATCAACCTGGCGCTTCACGTCACCGGCCGCAGGGCCGATGGCTATCACCTGCTGGACAGCCTCGTCTGTTTCGCGGACATCGGCGAAACCCTGCGCGCGGCGCCGGCCGCGTCGCTGAGCCTTCGGGTCACCGGACCCATGGCCGCCGGGGTGCCGGTGGACGACAGCAACCTCGTGCTGCGCGCGGCGCGGGCGCTGGGGGTGACGGGGGCGGCGCTGGAGCTGGAAAAGCACCTGCCAGCGGCGGCGGGAATCGGCGGCGACTCCTCCGACGCGGCGGCGGCGCTGCGGGTGCTGTCGGCGATGACGGGCCGGCCGCTGCCCGCCGACCAAGGCCTGTCGCTGGGCGCAGACGTGCCGGTGTGCCTGGCCGCCCGCCCGACGCGGATGCGCGGCATCGGCGAGCGGCTGGACCCGGTGACGCTGCCGGAACTGCCGGCGGTGCTGGTGAACCCGGGCTTCGCGCTCTCCACACCGGCAATCTTCGCGGCGCTGCAAAGCCGCGACAACCCGCCGCTGCCGGACCTGCCGCCCCCTTGCGAGGTTGCCGAGCTGATGGACTGGCTGAGCCGCCTTCGCAACGACCTGGAACCAGCGGCCCTGTCGGTGGACACGCGGGTCGGCGACGTGCTGGCGGCGCTGCGTCAGACCCCGGCGCGGCTGGTGCGGATGTCCGGCTCTGGCGCCACCTGCTTCGGGCTCTACGACACTCCGGCAGCGGCGCAGGCGGCGCAGGAGACCCTGCGCGCGGCGCATCCCGGTTGGTGGGTGCAGGCGACGGTGCTGAACCGCGCCGCTTAGCGGATCCGCTCCACCACGTAGTCCGCAAGGTCGTGGAGAATGTCGCGCAGCTCGCCCTGCGGCAGCGCCTCCAGCGCCTCGCGGGCGCGGGCGGACCAGCCAAGCGCGTCCTGCCGCGTCGCCGCCATGGCGCCGTGCCGGTCCAGCAGCGACAGCGCCTGATCCAGATCACCCTCGCGCTGGTCGCCCTTCTCGATGGTGCGGCGCCAGAAGTCCCGCTCCTCGCCCTCGGCGGCCGCAATCGCCTTGATCACCGGCAGCGTCAGCTTGCGCTCGCGGAAATCGTCGCCGACATTCTTGCCCGTGGCCAGCGAGTCCCCGCCGTAGTCCAGCAGGTCGTCGGCAATCTGGAACGCCACCCCCAGCGCGTCGCCGTAGCCGCGCAGCGCCTCGGTCTGCGCCTCGGTGCCCCCGGCGATCACGCCCCCGGCCTCGCAGGCAGCGGCGAACAGCGCGGCGGTCTTGCCGCGGACCACCTGCAGGTAGATCTCCTCGGTCGTGCCAAGATCCTGCGCGGCGCTCAGCTGCAGCACCTCGCCCTCGGCGATGGTGGCCGAGGCGTCGGCAAGGATGTCCAGCACCCGCAGGCTGCCGGTCTCGACCATAAGCTGGAAGGACCGCGCGAACAGGTAGTCGCCCACCAGCACGCTGGACTTGTTGTCCCACAGCAGGTTCGCCGTTGGCCGCCCGCGCCGCTGGCCGCTTTCGTCCACCACGTCGTCGTGCAGCAGGGTGGCGGTATGGATGAACTCCACCGTCGCTGCGAGGTGCACGTGGTGCGGGCCGCCGTAGCCCAGCATCCGCGCCGCCGCCAGCGTCAGCATCGGGCGCAGCCGCTTGCCGCCGGCGTTTACCAGGTGCGCCGTGACCTCGGGGATGCGGGGGGCGTGACGCGAGGCCATGCGGTCGCGGATCAGCGCGTTCGTCGCCTCCAGATCCTCGGCCAGCACCTCTGCCAGCGTCTCGTGCGGCTTGGTTTTCAGCACGTCCAGTCCCATCGTTGCATCCCGCCTCTCGACAACGGGACCTACATATCCCCATATCGCAGAAATGAAAGAGCTTCTGCGTACCACCGACCCGACGTTGATCGCCTATGCCACCGCTCTGCTGGAGGGCGAAGGGATAGAGCCGTTCCCGATGGATGTTCACATGAGCGTGCTGGAAGGATCGATCGGCATCCTGCCGCGCCGCCTGATGGTGCGCGACGACGACCTGATCGGCGCGCAACGGGTGCTGCGCGACAATGACATCCCCCACAACGCCTGAACCCGGCCCCGAGACCACGCACGACGGCTTCCTCGGCGGGCGGCTTGTGCTGGAGCAGCCGATGCGCGGCTACCGCGCCGGGGTGGACCCGGTGCTGCTGGCCGCCGCTGTGCCCGCCGTGCCCGGGCAGTCGGTGCTGGAATTCGGCTGCGGCGTGGGCGCGGCCTCGCTCTGTCTCGGGGCGCGGGTTGGCGGGCTGTCGCTGACCGGGCTGGAGCTGCAGCCTGCCTATGCCGCGCTGGCGCGTACCAACGCCGCCGCCAACGGGCTGGAGATGGAGGTGCTGGGCGGCGACATCGCGCGGATACCCGAGTGCCTGCGCGCCCGCAGCTTCGACCACGTCATCGCCAACCCGCCCTACTACCTGCCGCAGGCCCGCCGCGCCGCCGCCGACCCGGGGCGCGAGACGGCGCTGGCCGAAGACCTGCCACTGGCGCGCTGGATCGACGCCGCGGTGCGGCGGCTGCGGCCTGGCGGGCGGCTGACGATGATCCAGCGGGCGGACCGGCTGGCGGACCTGCTGGCGGGCTGCGATGCGCGGCTGGGCGACCTGCGCCTGCTGCCGCTTGCGCCGCGGGTCGGGCGGCCGGCGGAACTGGTGATCCTGCGGGCCCGCAAGGGTGCGCGCGGCGACCTGCGGCTGCTGGCGCCGCTGGTGCTGCACGAGGGCGACAGGCACGAGCGCGACGGCGACAGCTACCGTGCCGAGATCGCCGAGGTGCTGCGCGGCGGCGGTTTGCTGCCGGTCGATTGGCAATGATGGCCGGGGCGGCTTAGCTTTTCATTTACCGCCATGGCGCATGGTTCGTGACAGAATCGTGAATTTATGGTGGACTGGAAAAACCAGCACTGAAAAGGAGGACGACTATGAGCTTGAGTTCGCACCTGGATCAGCTCCGGAAAAAGCATGAGACTCTCTCCATTCAAGTGGAAACGGCCCAACGGCTTCCCGGCACCGATGACATGGAGATCATCGAACTCAAGAAACAGAAGCTTCGTCTGAAAGAGGAAATTTACCGCCTCACCACTGCCTGAGCAGGCTCTGGGCCGCGCCGGTCCACGGGCCGGCGCGTGCCTTGCAAGGTCAGGGGCGCGGCGCCTGATCCATAGAAAAAGGCCGGCATTGCTGCCGACCTTCGCTTTGTCGATAAGCCGGGCGCTACGATAAGTACTGCGCACCGTTGGCCGAGATCGTAGAGCCGGTGATGAACCCGGCATTCTCCGCCGCGAGGAACACCACGCAACGCGCGATTTCCTCGGGTTCCCCCAGCCGCCCAATGGGGATCTGCGGGATGATCTTCTCGTTCAGCACCTTCTCGTCGATCGCCTTGACCATCTCTGTCGCGATATAGCCCGGGCAGATCGCGTTGACCGTGATCCCGGCCCGCGCGCCTTCCTGCGCCAGGGCACGGGTAAAGCCAATGTCGCCCGCCTTGGCGGCGGAATAGTTCGCCTGCCCAGCCTGGCCCTTCTGCCCGTTGATCGACGAGATGTTGATCACCCGCCCGTACTTGCGCTCGCGCATCCCGCTCCAGACGCAGTGGGTCATGTTGAACAGGCCGGTGAGGTTGGTGTCGATCACCTCTTTCCACTGCTGCGGCGTCATCCGGTGGAACATGGCGTCACGGGTGATGCCGGCGTTGTTCACCAGCACCTCGACCGGCCCGCAGGCCTCCTGCACCTTGGCGATGCCGTCCTTGCAGGCGTCGTAATCGGAAACGTCCCACTTGAAGGTCTGGATCCCTGTGGCGTCGGAGAAGGCCTTCGCCTTCTCGTCGTTGCCGGCGTAGGTTGCGGCGACGGTGTAGCCTTCGCCCTTCAGCGCCCGGGAGATGGCCTCGCCGATCCCCCTGCTGCCACCGGTGACAAGTGCGACTTTTCCCATGCGGTTCTCCTCCTCGCTGTTTCGCTGGCGTCGGGCCAGCCTCGCACCGCCCGTGAGCGGCCCGGCCCGGAGGGTCAAGCGGCTGGAGGGGTGGCACATTCTCCCCCCCATGTGTCCCGCATCGGGACCGCGCCTGTAAAGCTCAACTTCTGTGCAAAGGGTGGGGCGGGGTCTGATGGACCCCGCCCACGGAGATCAGGGACGCTCGACGCAGAGCGCGACGCCCATGCCGCCGCCGATGCAAAGCGTGGCGAGGCCGCGCTTGGCGTCGCGGCGCTGCATCTCGAACAGCAGGGTGTTCAGAACGCGGCAGCCGGAAGCGCCGATGGGGTGGCCAATGGCGATGGCGCCGCCGTTGACGTTCACGATCGCCGGGTCCCAGCCCATGTCCTTGTTGACCGCGCAGGCCTGGGCCGCGAAAGCCTCGTTCGCTTCCACGAGGTCCAGGTCGTCCACCTTCCAGCCCGCCCGCTCCAGCGCCTTGCGGCTGGCGTGCACCGGGCCGACGCCCATGATCGCCGGGTCGAGGCCGGCGGTGGCGTAGCTGGCGATGCGGGCCATTGGCGTGATGCCGCGCTTCTCGGCCTCTTCGACGCTCATCAGCAGCACCGCCGCGGCGCCGTCGTTCAGGCCAGAGGCGTTGGCAGCGGTGACAGAGCCGTCGCGGGTGAAGGCGGGGCGCAGTTTCTGCATGGCGTCGATGGTGGCGCCGTGGCGGATGTACTCGTCCTTGTCCACCAGCGTCTCGCCCTTGCGGGTCTTGACGGTGTAACCGATCACCTCGTCATCGAAGCGGCCGGCCTTCTGCGCGGCCTCGGCCTTGTTCTGGCTGGCGACGGCGAACTCGTCCTGCTGCTCGCGGCCGATCTGCCATTTTTCCGCAACGTTCTCGGCGGTCTGGCCCATGTGGTAGCCGTTGAAGGCATCCCAAAGGCCGTCCTTGATCATGGTGTCGATCAGCTGCAGGTCGCCCATCTTCTGACCCTGGCGCAGGTTCTGGCAGTGGGGCGACATGGACATGTTTTCCTGCCCGCCCGCGGCGACAATGCTGGCGTCGCCCAACTGGATGTGCTGCGCGCCAAGCGCGACCGCGCGCAGGCCGGAGCCGCAGACCTGGTTGATGCCCCAGGCCGCGGATTCCTGCGGCAGGCCGGCCTTGATGTGCGCCTGGCGGGCCGGGTTCTGGCCCTGGCCGGCGGTCAGCACCTGGCCGAGGATCGTCTCGCTCACCTCGCCCTTGTCAATCCCGGCGCGGGAGACGATCGCCTCCAGCACCGCGGCGCCCAGGTCGTGGGCCGGGGTATTGGCGAAGGCGCCGCCGAAGCTGCCGACAGCGGTGCGGGCGGCGGAGGCGATAACGACGTTGGTCATGGTGGTCCTCTCTGCGTCAGATGCCGCAGGGCCACGCAGGCGGTGCCCCGGTCCGGCTATGGGGCTATTTGGTAGGCGCTCCGGCACGGTGATGCAAGGCGCATCATGCCGCGGTGCAGCGAGGGCCGGGGGTGCGTGAGTGACGGTAAGTCGTTGCTTCCACGGCGTTCGTCAGCCGGCGCGGCGATCCTCCTGCCCGGGCAGCCAGAAGGGCCGAGTGGTGGGGGCGCCGAAGTAGTAGCCCTGCATGCAGTCTATCCCGATCTCGGTCAGAAACTCGGCATCCTCGGCGTTCTCGACGTATTCCGCGACCGTGAACATCTCGAAATGTCGCCCGATGGAGATGAGCGCCTGCGCCAGCACCTGGTTGTCGGGATCGCGGTGGATGTTGCGGATGAACTGGCCGTCGATCTTCAGGATGTCGAAGAAGAACTGCCGCAGGTAGCGGAAGGCGGTATATCCGGCGCCGAAGTCGTCCAGCGCGAAGCAGACGTCGCGCCGCTGCATCCGCGCCATGAAGACCTGCACGATGTCGGGCATGATCATCGCCGAGGCTTCGGTGATCTCGAGGATCAAGCGTTCGGCCACCGTCACGTCCCGCGCCAGCCCTTCCTCGAGCACCTTGTTCCAGCGCGGGTAGCCGATGGAGCGGGCGGACATGTTCACTGAAAGCCGCAGGCCCGGCACCTCGCGCAGCGCGCGCAGCCCCATTTCCAGCGAAAGGCAGTCGATCTGCCGCCCCAGCTCGCTGGTTTCCACCACGCCGATGAAATCGCGGGCGGGGATCACGCGGCCGGTGTCGTCAAGGATGCGGATCAGGCCTTCCCAAAAGGCGGGGCGGTCGGGACGGTCGGTCTGTATCACGGGCTGGTAGGCCAGCATCACCTCGCGCCGGGCGATCGCGTCCTGCACCATCTTTATGGTGCCGCGATCCCGTTCGACGACCGCGAAATCAAGAGGGCTCTCCATGCCTTCGGGCACGGGATCCTCCAGCGTGATGTTCGGCTGCATGGCACCTTCCTCCGTCCCCCCGGACCCTGGAAGACAAGTGTTTACATCGAATGAAAATTCGCATTTTGTTCTTGTTTCAGCTATTATTTCCGCGTTGCCGGCGTCCACGGCAAGCCATTGATAAAGAAGGCATCCCCATGACCAAACGCTGTGACTGGTGCGGCAGTGAACCGCTTTACGTCGCCTACCACGACACCGAGTGGGGCGTGCCGGAGCGCGATGGTCGGGCGCTATGGGAAAAGCTGATTCTGGACGGGTTCCAGGCCGGCCTGTCGTGGATCACCATCCTGCGCAAACGCCCCGCCTTCCGCAGCGCCTTCGCCGGTTTCGACCCAGAGGTGATCGCCGGCTGGGGAGAGCCGGAGGTGACGCGCCTGCTGGCGGATGCCGGTATCGTGCGCCACCGCGGCAAGATCGAGGCCACCATCGGCAACGCCCGCGCCTTCGCCCGGATCGAGGCGCGGGAGGGGTTCGCCCCCTTCCTGTGGGACCGCGTCGGCGGGGCGCCGGTGCAGAACCGCTTTGCCACCATGGCCGAGGTGCCGGCGCAGACAGAGGTGTCGCTGCGGCTGTCGAAGGACCTGAAGGCCGAGGGCTTCCGCTTTTGCGGCCCCACCATCGTCTATGCCTGGATGCAGGCCTGCGGCATGGTGAACGACCACCTCGTCACCTGCCCGCGCCATGACGAGGTGGCGAAGCTGGCCTAGCTGCCGGCGTCTTCCAGCAGCGCGCGCAGCAGCGCCAGCGCCTCGGGCCCGGACCAGTCGGCGTCTCCGCGCAGGCGGGCGATCTCGCGGCCCTGCGGGTCGAGGATCACGGTGATCGGCAGCGCCAGCACCGCCATCTGCCGCGCCAGGGCCTGGGTCGGGTCGCGGTGCAGCGGCAGGTTGTCCACGCCCACCTCTTCAAAGAACCGCTTCATCCCCGCCGGGGGATTGCGGCCGGTGGCGATGGTGACGACCTCGAAGTCCTCGCCCCCCAGTTCCGCCTGCAGCCTGGACAGCGAAGGCATCTCTTCGCGGCAGGGGGCGCACCAGGTGGCCCAGAAGTTCACCAGCACGTACCGCCCCTGGAAGTCGGCGAGCGTCAGGCGGGTGCCGTCCTCGCTGTCGAACTCGGTCTCGGGCACCGGCGCGGGGTCCGAGAAGACCAGCTTGCGCATGTCGCCCTCGCGCATCGCCTCCAGCGTGGCGGGGTCCGCGGCGGCGGCGGTATTTGCAGCGAGACCGAGGCAGGTGTAGAGGACGGCGAAGCTGAACCAGCGCATTTAGATATCCTTCCAGGGCGGACCGATGACAGACAAAAGCTCGAATGCCATGTGGGGCGGGCGTTTCGCCGACGGACCCGATGCGATCATGGAGGCGATCAACGCCTCGATCGGGTTCGACAAGCGGCTCGCTCCGCAGGACATCCGCGGCTCTCGCGCCCATGCCGCGATGCTCGCGGCCCAGGGCATCCTAAGCGATAAAGACGCCGAGGCGATCCGGGAAGGCCTTCTCACGGTCTTGTCAGAGATCGAGGCCGGGGAGTTCACCTTTTCCACCGCGCTGGAGGACATCCACATGAACGTGGAGGCCCGGCTGAAGGAACTGGTGGGCGAGGCGGCGGGGCGGCTGCACACCGCGCGGTCGCGCAACGACCAGGTGGCGCTGGATTTCCGCATGTGGGTACGCGAGCAGTGCGACGCCGCCGTGACCGGGCTGGAGGCGCTGTGCCGGGCGCTGCTGGCGCAGGCCGAGGCGGGGGCGGACTGGGCGATGCCCGGCTTCACCCACCTGCAGGTGGCGCAGCCGGTGACCTGGGGCCACCACATGATGGCTTACGTCGAGATGTTCGCCCGCGACGCGGACCGCTTCCGCGACGCCCGCAAGCGGATGAACGAGTGCCCGCTGGGCGCCGCCGCGCTGGCCGGCACCTCGTTTCCCATCGATCGGCACGCGGTGGCCGAGGCGCTGGACTTCGACCGCCCGACCGCCAACTCGCTGGACACCGTCGCCGACCGCGACTTCGCGCTGGAGTTCCTGTCGGCCTCCACTATCTGCGCGATGCACCTGTCGCGGATGGCCGAGGAGCTGGTGATCTGGTCCTCGGCGCAGTTCCGATTCGTGGTGCTGTCGGACCGGTTCTCGACCGGCTCGTCGATCATGCCGCAGAAGAAGAATCCCGACGCGGCGGAACTGATCCGCGCCAAGATCGGCCGCATCCTCGGCGCGCAGGTGGCGCTGCTGACGGTGATGAAGGGGCTGCCGCTGGCCTATTCCAAGGACATGCAGGAAGACAAGGAACAGACCTTCGACGCCGCCGACAGCCTGATGCTGGCGCTGGCGGCGATGGAGGGGATGGTGCGCGACATGACCGCGAACCGCCCGGCGCTGGAGACCGCGGCGGCCAGCGGCTTTTCCACCGCGACCGATCTGGCCGACTGGCTGGTCAGGGAACTGGACCTGCCGTTCCGCGAGGCGCATCATGTCACCGGGGCGCTGGTGGCGAAGGCCGAGGCGAAGGGCATCGACCTGCCGGAGTTGACGCTGGAGGACATGCAGGCGGCGCACGCGGGGATCACGGATGCGGTCTATGGCGTGTTGGGGGTTCACAACTCCGTCGCCAGCCGCACCAGCTACGGCGGCACCGCGCCCGGGCAGGTGCGCGCGCAGGTCGCGCGCTGGAAGGAGAGACTGGGATGAGGACGGTCTGTTTGCTGCTGCTGGGGCTGGCGCTGGCCGGCTGCGGCGTGGATGGCGCGCCAGTGGCGCCGGGCTCGGGTGTGGATCCGAAGAACCTCACCAACCCGCGCGACTTCGATCCGGAGGGCTTCTTCTGAGCCTGCCGTCGCCGCTTCGGCTGATCTACCTCGGGCTGGCGCTGTGGGGCGCGGTGCACCCGATGGCATGGTTCGCCGCCTTCTGGCGCGACGAGGGGCTTTCCCTGTCCGCCACGCTGGCGGCCTGGCAGGCGAATGCCGCGACGAGCGGCCTGATGTGGGACCTGCTTATCGCCGCCACGGCGCTGACCGTCTGGGTCGGCGCGGAGGTCTGGGTGCGGCGCAACTGGCTGGCACTGGTGGCGCTGCCGGCCACGTGGATTTTCGGGTTGAGTTGCGGGCTGCCGCTCTACCTTTTCCTGCGGACACGGCAGGTACGATAGGAACAGCCCATGGCGCAGGTGGTTCTGCTAGACGGCAGCATCGGGCAGGAACTGGTGCGGCGCGCCGGTGACCGGCCGACGCCGCTGTGGTCCACCCGCGCGATGCAGGCGCACCCCGAGCTGGTCGAGGCGCTGCACCGCGATTACTTCGACGCCGGGGCGACGGTGGCCACCACCAATACCTACCCGCTGCTGCGCGACCGTCTGGCGCCGGAGGGGCTGGAGGCGGAATTGCAGCCACTTGGCGATCTGGCGGTGACCTCGGCCCGCCGCGCCGCGTCCGGACGCGGCAAGGTGGCGGGGGCGATCGGCCCGCTGGTCACCTCCTACCGCCCCGACCTCTGCCCGCCGCCGCCCGAGGCCGCCGCGCAATACGCCGAGGCATTGGCGCGGCTGTCCGGGCGCGTCGACATCCTGCTGTTCGAGACGATGGCGTCGGTGTCGCAGGCCGAGGGGGCGCTGCTGGCGGCACGGGAGCATCCGCACCCGGTCTGGCTGGCGATCTCGGTGATGGACGATGACGGCACGCGCCTGCGCTCCGGCGAGCCGGTGTCGGCGCTGGCGGAGGTGGTGGAACGCTACGCGCCCGCTGCGGTGCTGGTGAACTGCTCTCCCCCCGAGGTGATCGGCGCGGCGCTGGAAGAGGTGGCCGGCTTCGGCCTGCCCTTCGGCGCCTATGCCAACGGATTCACGCGGATTGCCGAGGCCTTCGCGGATCGGCGCACCACGGTCGACCTGCTGGAGACGCGGCAGGACCTGACGCCGGAACGCTACGCCGAGCACGCGATGGACTGGGTGGCGCAGGGCGCAACGATCGTCGGCGGCTGCTGCGAAGTGGGGCCGGCGCATATCGCCGAACTCGCCCGGCGGCTGCGCGCCGCGAGCCACGAGATCGTTCAGCCGTAGCGCGCGGCAAAATTGGCGAGGATGCGCTGCGGCGCGTGGACGTCGGCGGCCTCGACCATCTGGTGCAGCCGCCCCGCCTCGCCGGGGGCGAAGTAGCCGCGGTCCTTGTAGATGTCGATGCGCAGGTGAAACACTGCCGCGTCCGCCTCGGGGTGGAACTGGGTGGCGTAGACGTTCTGGCCGTGGCGGATCATCTGGAACGGGCAGGGGGCCGAGGCCAGCAGGTGCGTGCAGCCGTCGGGCAGCGCCTGCGCCGCCTCCTTGTGGCCCACGAAAGCGTCGAAGCCCGGGGGGCAGCCCTTCAGTAACGGGTCGGCCTTGCCCGCCTCGGTCACCTCGCAGGTGACCGCGCCCACCGGCTCTCCGTAGTGGGCCTTGGACACCTCGGCGCCCAGGTGATGGGCGAGGATGCCGATGCCGTAGCAGCAACCGAGGAACGGCAGGTCGCCCCCGGTGATCTCGGGCATCAGCCCCAGCACCGCGGTCTCGATCCGCTGCTCCACCGGCGACTTGGTGGCGGGATCGTCGCTGACGCAGCCGGGACCGCCGCCGACGATCACCCCGGCGTAATCGGCCGCGCGCAACCCCTCCGGCAGCGGCTCGCGGTCCAGCCGGATGCGGTGGGTGGCGGCCTCGTCCAGCCCGCCCTTGTCGAGGAAGGCGCGGTACTCGTTCTCCGCCGCCTCGGATTCGGGGCGCAGTTGCAGGATCAGGAAGCGCGCCATCAGCTGCGGATGTAGCGGAAGATGGCCGAGGCGAGGTAGCCGGCGACCACCGCGATCACCAGCGACAGCAGCCCGTAGATCGCCGGCTGCTCTTTCGACAGGGCAAACAGCCAGCGCTCCAGCCCCACCTTCTGGACGAAGATCACCTGCTCGTGCGCGTCCAGCACCCGGCCGCCGCGGGTCAGGAAGATCCGCGCGGTGTAGTTGCCCTCGATCAGGTTGGCGGGCAGCGCGACCGAGGTCTTGAACAGGGTCTCGTCGGTGATCTCCACCGTGCCCTCGTGCAGCTGGTACAGGTCCTCGCGCCCGCGGATGCGCACCAGCGCGTCGGTGAACTGGCTGGCGTCCCCCACCGCCGCCGGCGCCCCGACAGAGCGGATTGCCCGGGTCACCGATACCCGGTGACGCAGGTCCTCGATGTTGGACATCACGTCGAAGAAGGGGCCGGAGGTGGCGACGGCGTAGAACCCCGGGGCGCTGTCCACCTCGACCGAATCCTGGTTGATCCAGATCCCCACCGTGCGCTCCTTGCGGCGCACCGTCACCGGCACCGAGGGGCCGGCGACGGTCACCACCACTTCCAGCGGCTCTGCCTCGGCGGGCACCGGCACGTCGCGCTTGACGGCGCCGAAGATCAGGATCTCGGACCCGTCGAAGTCCGCGGTGATCGAGACCCGGTTCTGGCTGAGGCCGGCCACCACCTCCTCGCCGCGCGCGGGCAGCGCCAGCAGGGTCAGCAGCACCAGCCAGCGGATCACTGCACCGCCTCCGGGGCGATGGAGTATAGTTCGGACGGTTGCAGCAGCAGGTCCAGCGCCAGCTTCGTGCAGACCGCCAGCACGATCACCGCCAGCGCCAGGCGCAGCTGCTCAGCCTTCAGGTAGACCGACAGCGAGGTGCCGATCTGCGCGCCGATCACGCCGCCCACCAGCAGCAGCAGCGCCAGCAGGATGTCGACGGTGTTGTTGGTGATGGCGTGCATCATCGTGGTGAAGGCGGCGACGAAGATGATCTGGAACAGCGAGGTTCCCACCACCACCTTGGTCGGCATCCCGAGGATGTAGATCATCGCCGGCAGCATGATGAACCCGCCGCCGACCCCCATGATCGCCGAAAGGATGCCCACCGAGATCCCCACCAGCACCGGGGGTATGGCCGAGATGTACAGGCCCGAGGCGCGGAACTTCATCTTCAGCGGCCAGGTATGGACCCAGTGGTGCTTGCGCCGGGTGACGGTGCCGCGGCGGGACTTGCGGATGGCATTCAGCCCCTCGACCAGCATCAGTAGGCCGATGATGCCCAGGAAGATCACGTAGAACAGGTTGACCAGCAGCTCCACCTGCCCGAGCCGCCGCATCCAGGCAAAGACCTCGACCCCAGCCGCGGAACCGACGATGCCGCCCCCCAGCAGCACCGTGCCCATTCGCAGGTCCACCGTCTTTCGCTTGAGATGCGCCAGCACCCCCGAGATCGACGAGGCGACCACCTGGTTCGCCTGGGTTGCCACCGCGATGGCCGGGGGGATGCCGATGAAGAACAGCAGCGGCGTCAGGATGAACCCGCCGCCCACCCCGAACATGCCCGACAGGACGCCCACAAGCCCGCCCAGACCGAGCAGGAGGAACGCGTTCACCGAAACTTCGGCGATGGGCAGATAGATTTGCATGGTGCGCGCTTTAAGCGGAATATCCGGCCAAGGGAAGGGGCCGGGGACGGAACGGGCGTGGCCCGGCGGCGGCGCCCGCCGAATTCCCGCCGACTGCGGGAATTGGGCGACGCTGCGTCAGCCCTGGGCCAGCAACCGCCGCAGGATCCGCTCCAGCTTTTCGGCGCCGAGGGGGGCCATGGCCTTGGTATGGGCATGGCTGATCGCCTCGTCGCTCATCCCCGCGGCCATGTTGGTGATGGTGGAAATCGCCGCCACCTTCAGCCCCAGGAACCGCGCGAGGATCACCTCGGGCACGGTCGACATGCCCACGGCGTCGGCCCCGAGGATGCGGATCGCCCGAATCTCTGCCGGCGTCTCGAAGGAGGGGCCGGAGTACCAGGCGTAGACGCCGTCCTTCAGGGTGACACCCTCGGCCTCTGCAGCGGCAGAAAGACGAGCGCGAAGGTCCGGGTCGTAGGCGTCCTTCATCGGGACAAAGCGGGCGTCGGTGGCCTCGCCGATCAGCGGGTTGAGGCCGGAGAAGTTGATGTGGTCGCTCAGCATCATCAGCTCGCCGGGCGGGATATCCGGGCGCATGGATCCGGCGGCATTGGTCAGCAGCAGCGCCTCGGCGCCCAGTTCCTTCAGCACCTCCAGCGGCAGGCGCATGGCGTCGCCCCGGCCGCTTTCGTAGTAATGCGCCCGCCCGCCGAAGACCGCGACGCGGGTGCCCCCGAGGGTGCCGATCACCAGCTTGGGGTTGTGCCCGCTGACGCCGGCATGGGGAAAGCCCGGCAGGTCGGCATAGTCGATCGCCACCCCCTCCACCGCGTCGGCGAGGTGCCCGAGGCCGGAGCCCAGCACCAGCCCGAAGCGCGGCGGCTCGGCCCCCGCGCGGTCACGGATCTGGCGGGCGAGGGTGGTGGCGTCGGTCATGTCTGGCTTCCCACGTTCGTCCTGCCACAGAGTTTTCCAGAAAACTCTGCCCTTCGCGATTTTCTAGAAAATCGCCCCCCCATCAGCGTTCTTTCACGTAAGGCTGCCCGCCCGCCCGCGGCGGGATCGCCTTGCCGACGAAGCCGGCCAGGATCACCACCGTCAGGATGTAGGGCAGCGCCTGCATGAACTGGGTCGGCACGTCGATCCCCAGGACCGACATGTTCTGGAACCGGTTGCCCACTGCGTCGAGGAACCCGAACAGCAGGCAGGCCCCCAGCGCGTACCACGGCCGCCACTTCGCGAAGATCAGCGCCGCCAGCGCGATGAAGCCGCGGCCGGCGCTCATTTCCTTGACGAAGCCGGCCGCCAGTCCGGTGGCCAGGTAGGCCCCGCCGATGCCGCAGAGCACCCCGGCGATGACGATGGCACCGTAGCGCAGGCGCGTTACCGAGATACCGGCAGTATCGACTGACTCCGGGTTCTCGCCCACCGCCCGCAGGTGCAGCCCGAACCGGGTGCGGAACAACACCCACCAGGTCAGCGCCACGGTCAGCACCGCGCCGTAGACCAGGATCGTGTGGCCCGAGATCAGCTCTGCATAGATCGGCCCCAGCAGCGGCACCTCGCTGATCTCGGTGGCGAAGGGCAGCTCGATCGGCTCGAACCGCGCGGCGCCGGAGAGCTGCGGCGTGCGGCCGCCCAGCCCGAACCAGGTCTCGCCGATCACCACCGTCAGCCCCGAGGCGAGGAAGTTCAGCGCCACGCCCGAGATCAGCTGGTTGCCGCGGAAGGTGATCGAGGCGATCCCGTGGATCAGCGACAGCGCCAGCGAGGCCCCGATGCCCGCCAGCAGACCCTGCCAGACGTCGCCGGTCTTGGCCGCCACCGAGGCCGAGAAGAAGGCCGAGATCAGCAGCTTGCCCTCCAGCCCGATGTCGATGATCCCCGAGCGTTCCGAGAACAGCCCGGCGAGGCAGACGAACAGCAGCGGCGTCGCGGCGCGCAGCGTGGCGTCGAGGATCGGCAGGATGGTGGCGAGATCCATGTCAGGGGCCCTCCGGCGCGGGGGGCTGCGCCTTGTGCGTCTTGTCCTCGCCCGGCGGCATCGGCTTGGCCGCGCGCTTGGCGGCGCCGCGGTTCATGCGGCCCTCGAAGAACCGCTCGAACGGCATGCGGATCATGTTATCCAGCGCGCCGGTGAACAGGATCACCATGGCTTGGATCACCAGGATCATCTCGCGGCTGACGGCGGGGATCTCGAACTCCAGCTCGCCGCCGCCCTGGTAGAGCATCCCGAACAGCAGCCCCGCCAGGAACACGCCCGCCGGGTGCGACCGGCCCATCAGCGCCACCGCGATGCCGACGAAGCCGGCGCCCTGCACCGGGTCGATCACCAGCCGCTCGGCCTCGCCCATCACGGCGTTGACCCCCATCAGCCCGGCCAGCCCGCCGGAGATCAGCATGACGGTCATGATCGTCTTCACCGGCGAGATCCCGGCGTAGACCGCGGCAGGTTCCGACTGTCCCAGCGCCCGGATCTGGTAGCCGAGGCGGGTGCGCCAGATCAGCAGCCAGACCAGCACGCAGCAGAGGATGGCGATGAAGAAGGTGATGTTCAGCGGGGCAGAACGGGAAAAGCCCATCCACCACAGCATGTCGTAGGCATTGGGCAGGAACGACCCCTCGGGGAAGCGCGCGGTTTCGGGCGCCATGGAGCCGACGGGCTTCAGCACGTTGACCAGCAGGTAGACCAGCAGCGCCGAGGCGATGAAGTTGAACATGATCGTGGTGATCACGATGTGACTGCCGCGCCGGGCCTGCAGCCAGGCCGGGATCGCCGCCCAGGCCGCACCGAACAGCGCGCTGCCGATCACCGCGGCGGGCAGCGCCAGCGACCAGTGGGGCCAGGGCAGCGACAGGCTGACCAGCGCCACGCCCAGGCTGCCCAGCGCCGCCTGCCCCTCGCCGCCGATGTTGAACAGCCGCGCCTGGAAGGCGACGGCCACGGCAAGGCCGGTGAAGATGAAGTTGGTGGCGTAGTACAGCGTGTAGCCCCAGCCATAGGCAGAGCCCACGGCCCCCTGCACCATGATGGTGATCGCCTCCAGCGGGCTTTCCCCGATGTAGAGGATCACCAGCCCCGAGACCGCCAGCGCCAGCAGCAGGTTGATCGCCGGGATCAGCGCGACGTCGACCCATTTCGGCAGGCGGGTCATCGGGCGGTCTCCCGGGGTCCGGCGCGGCGCTGGGTCATGTCACCTTCCCCTTGGCATGGGCCAGGTTGCGCTCCACCTCGTCGACGGAGTGCGGCCGATCGGTGTCGGTGATGCCGGCCATCAGCAGGCCAAGCTCGCGCTCGTCGGTCTCGGCGGGCAGGCGCTCGCCCATGACGCGGCCGTCGAACATCACCGCGATGCGGTCGGACAGCGACAGGATCTCGTCCAGCTCGACGGAGACCAGCAGCACCGCCTTGCCCTGGTCGCGCAGGCCGACGATCTGCTGGTGGATGAACTCGATCGCGCCGATGTCGACGCCGCGGGTGGGCTGGCCGACCAGCAGCAGGTCGGGGTTCCGCTCTATCTCGCGGGCGCAGACGATCTTCTGCTGGTTACCGCCGGAAAAGCTGCGCGCGGTCAGGCCGGGGTTCGGCGGGCGCACGTCGAACCGTTCCATCTTGGCCTCGGTGTCGGCGCGGATCGCGGCGTTGTCCATCAGCAGGGCGTTCTTCTGGTAGCGCGCGTCGTGGTGATAGCCGAGCACCGCGTTCTCCCAGGCGTAGAAGTCCATGATCAGCCCCAGGTGCTGGCGGTCCTCGGGCACGTGGGCGATGCCGCGGGCGCGGCGCGACTGGCCGTCGGAGTATTTGCCGCTCAGGTCGATCTCGTCGCCGTTCAGCCGCACGCGGCCGGTGGCGGCGGTGATGCCGCCCAGCACCTCCAGCAGCTCCGACTGGCCATTGCCCGCCACGCCGGCGACGCCCAGGATCTCGCCCGCCCGCACCTCCAGCGAGATGCCGCGCAGCCGCTCGACCCCGTCGTCGTCCAGCACGCGCAGGTTCTCGACCTGCAGCACCGGCGCGCCGGGGGCGGCGGGCACCTTGTCGACCCGCAGCAGCACCTTGCGGCCCACCATCAGTTCCGCCAGCGCCTCCGGGCTGGTCTCGGAGGTCTTCACCGTCGCGGTCATCTCGCCCCGGCGCATGACGCTGACGGTATCGGTGATCTCCATGATCTCGCGCAGCTTGTGGGTGATCAGGATGATCGTCTTGCCCTGGTTGCGCAGCCCCTCGAGGATGCGGAACAGGTGGTCGGCCTCGGGCGGGGTCAGCACCCCCGTGGGCTCGTCCAGGATCAGGATGTCGGCCTGCCGGTACAGCGCCTTCAGGATCTCGACCCGCTGCTGCATCCCCACGCCGATCTCCTCGATCAGGTCGTCGGGGTCCACGTGCAGCTCGTATTCCTCGGCCAGCCGCTTCAGCGCGCCCCGCGCCTTGGCCATCGAGGGCTTCAGCAGCGCGCCCTCCTCGGCGCCGAGGATGATGTTCTCGAGCACGGAGAAATTCTGCACCAGCTTGAAGTGCTGGAACACCATGCCGATCCCGGCGCGGATCGCGGCCTGGCTGTCGGGGATCTCGGTCTTGCGGCCGTTGATGAAGATCTCGCCCGCGTCGGCCTTGTAGAAGCCGTAGAGGATCGACATCAGCGTGGACTTGCCCGCGCCGTTCTCGCCGATGATGCCGTGGATCGTGCCGGGCATCACCCGGATACTGATGTCCTTGTTGGCCTGCACCGGGCCGAAGGACTTCGAGATGCCCTTCAGTTCAATGGCGGGGGCGGCCGCGTCGGGCCGCCCCTCGATGTCATGGCTTTCGCCCATTCAGAACGTCAGCGCGGGGCAGCTGTCGTCCGAGGTGTAGTCGTGCACCTCGATCTCGCCAGAGACGATCTTGGCCTTGGCATCCTCGACCGCCGAGGTGATGTCGTCGCTGATGAGGTCCTGGTTGTGCTCGTCCACCGCGACGCCCACGCCTTCAGATCCGAGGTCCATCACCTGGATCCCGGACTCGAAGCCATCGTTGCCGGCGGTGAAGACGTCGTAGACGGCGTTGTCCACGCGCTTGAGCATCGAGGTTAGGACCGACCCGGGGTGCATGTAGTTCTGGTTGCTGTCCACGCCGATCGAGAATACGCCCTCGTCGGCCGCGGCCTGCAGCACGCCCACGCCGGTGCCGCCGGCGGCGGCATAGATCACGTCGGCGCCCTGGCTGATCTGGCTCTTGGTCAGCTCGCCGCCCTTCACCGGGTCATTCCACGCGGCCGGCGTGGTGCCGGTCATGTTGGCCACCACCTTGGCGTCGGGATTCACCGCCAGGACCCCCTGGGCATAGCCGCAGGCGAACTTGCGGATCAGCGGCACGTCCATGCCGCCGACGAAGCCGACGGTGCCGGATTCGGATTTCATCGCGGCGATCATGCCGACGAGGTAGCTGCCTTCATGTTCGGAGAAGACGATCGACTTCACGTTCGGCGCGTCGACCACCATGTCGACGATGGCGAAGTTGGTGTCCGGGTAGTCCGGCGCCACCTTTTCCAGCGTCGAGGCGTTGGCGAAGCCCAGCACCACGATCGGGTTCGCGCCGCGCTCTGCCATCTTGCGCATGTTCTGCTCGCGCTGGGCCTCGGACTGCAGCTCGGTCTCGGTGTACTCGCCGCCCGATTCCTTCACCCAGCGCTGTGCGCCGTTGTAGGCGCTTTCGTTGAAGGATTTGTCGAATTTGCCGCCGAGGTCGATGATCAGGCCCGGCTCTGCCAGCGCACCGGCGGCAGAGAGCGCCAGCGCAGCGCCGGCTCCCAGAAGTGTCTTCATCAGGCTCATGGAATTCTCCCAGTTGGTCTTGGAGCGGCCGGGAATGCGGCGCGCTCTATTGGCGGGCTCACCGCCCGCGATGCAGCGATTTAGGACCATGGGGCAGAAGGGGGTCAACCGCTATTTTGGCCCGCACAAGGGTTCCGCGACGGGATCCGAGCGGTTCGGCGGGGGCGGGCGGTGTCAGGCCGGGGCCAGCGGCTTGCGCAGGATCAGCGCGTCGTCACGGCTGCCGTCCGGGGCACGGTAGTAGCCGCGCCGCAGCCCCGCCGGTTGCCAGCTCGCGGCGGCGTAAAGCGCCCGGGCAGCGGTGTTCCCGGCGGCGACCTCCAGGAAGGCCTCGGTGGCGGCGCGGGCGCGGGCGGCGCTGTCGAAATCGCCCAGCAGCGCGCGCCCCAGCCCCTGCCGCCGCAGGGCGGGGTCTACCGCGATGGTCAGCAGTTCTGCCTCCCCCGCCAGCGCGCGGCCGAGGGCGAAGCCGCCGGAGCGGTGGCAGAGGAAGGCATGGGGGCTGTCCAGCAGCGAAGCGATCTCGGTGGCCGAGAAGGGGCGCGGCGTGGTGAAGCAGCGGGCGTGCAGGGCCGCCAGCGTCTCGGGCGTCACGGCAGGATCGGCGGCGGCGCCTGGCGCGGCGGGGCGGCGTCGGCAGGCCGCAGGTACAGCGGCGCCGGACGCTCCTGCCCCACGGGTCGCCGCGCGGCGGCGCGGGCGATGGCGATGGCCAGCTGTTCCGGCGGCAGGCAGGGGTGCACCGGCAGGTCCTGCGGCAGGCCCGCCTCGCCCAAGATCTCCGGCGCTGCGGGATCGGGGTCGAACCGCTGCAGGTAAAGCTGCCCGCGCATGGCCGGGATCGTCACCGCACAGGGGCGGGGCAGGCCGTCTGCGGTGGCCTCGAAGCCGGTGACGCCGTGGGCGGGGATCTTCAGCGCCAGCGCCAGCCCCCGCGCGGCGGAGACGGAGATGCGGACGCCGGTGAAATTGCCGGGGCCGGTGCCGACCCCCAGCGCGGAAAGATCGGTCCAGCCGATACCGCCGGCCGCCAACAGTACCTCGAGCAGCGGCATCAGGCGTTCGGCCTGCCCCTTGGTCATCGCCTCGGCCCGCGCGGCGATCACCCGGCCGTCGCAAAGCAAAGCGGCCGCGCAGTGCGCGGCCGATGTGTCGAAGCCGAGAACGAGGAGGTCAGGCAACGGGCCGGACCTCTGTCACCTCCGGGATGTAGTGCCGCAGCAGGTTCTCGATGCCCATCTTCAGCGTCAGCGTGGACGAGGGGCAACCGGCGCAGGCGCCCTGCATGTGCAGGTAGACCACCCCGCGCTCGAACCCGTGGAAGGTGATGTCGCCACCGTCCTGCGCCACGGCGGGGCGTACGCGGGTGTCCAGCAGTTCCTTGATCTGGACGACGATCTCGCTGTCGGGACCGTCGTGGGCGGCATGGCCCACCTCGCCCGCGTCACCCTCCATCACGGCCTGGCCGGACTGGTAGTGTTCCATGATCGCGCCGAGGATCGCGGGCTTGATATGCTCCCACGCCACGGTGTCGTTCTTGGTGACGGTGACGAAGTCGGTGCCGAAGAACACGCCGGTCACACCCTCGACCGCGAAGATCCGCTGCGCCAGCGGGGACGTCACGGCCGCCTCGCGGCTGGGGAAGTCGGCGGTGCCGGCGTCCAGCACGGCCTGGCCGGGCAGGAACTTCAGCGTCGCGGGGTTCGGGGTCGATTCGGTCTGGATGAACATGGCGGCCTTCCTTCTCAGGCCCCCGATATGCGCTTGGGGAGGCGGGACGTCAAGGTTTAGAACGATTCTAAGGGGCTCGCTGGCGTTGCGTCTTGGCGGGGTGAACCCCGCCCTACGGGTATCGAAAGCCGGGCGTGGTCTAGACCCGGATCACGTCAGCTCTTCCAGCCGCTCCTTGGAAATATCCCCCGGCACGATCGTGATCGGCACCGGCAGGCTGCCGGCGTTACGCGACAGCTGGCTGACCAGCGGCCCCGGTCCCTTCTCGACCCCCGCGCCCAGCACCAGCACACCGATGTCGGGATCCTCGCGGATCTGGCCCAGGATCTCCGGCACCGCCTCGCCCTCGCGGATCACCAGCTCGGGGTCGATGTTCTGGCGGTCGCGCATCCACTTGGCGAAGACTTCGTAATGCGCCTGGATCCGCTCGCGCGCCTCCTCGCGCATGATTTCCCCGACCCCGACCCAGTGCTGGAACTCGTCCGGCGGGATGATCGACAGGATCTGCACGCCGCCGCCGGTCTTGGCCGCGCGCATGGCGGCGAACCGCATGGCGTTCAGGCATTCGCGGCTGTCATCCAGCACCACGAGAAACTTTCGCATGTCATCCTCCGAGGCATCCGGCGGATCATGGCGAAGCGCGCCGGCGCTGGCAACAGCCCGCAGCGGTCAGCGCGAGTGGGCCCAGTCCCAGTACATCTCGCGCACCCGGCGCGTCACCGGGCCCACCTGGTAGTGGGTGCCGTCGAACTCCGCCACCGGGGTCACCTTCATCATGTTGCCGGACATGAAGACCTCGTCCGCGGCGCGGAAGTCGTCGAAGCTCAGCACGGTCTGGTGGACCTTGGTGCCGTCCGCCTCGAGGTTGGTGATGTGGCGGGCGCGGGTGATGCCGGCGAGGAAGGTGCCGTTGGGGATCGGGGTGAAGACCTCGCCGTCCTTCACCATGAACACGTTGGCCGTGGCGGTTTCGGCCACGTTGCCCATGGCGTCGGCCACCAGCGCGTTGCCGTAGCCCTTCTGCCGCGCCTCGGCGAGCATCCGGGCGTTGTTGGGGTAGAGGCAGCCCGCCTTGGCATCCACCACCGCGTCCTCAAGCACCGGGCGGCGGAAGCGCGTGGTGGTCAGCGTGGCGGTGGCCTCGGGCGGGGCCATGGGGATTTCCTCAAGGCAAAGCGCAAAGCCGGTGGGCCCGATTTTCGGCACGATGCCCAGGAAGTCGCCCTCCAGCGCCCAATACATCGGGCGGATGTAGACGGGGGTGTCGGCGGGATAGCGCTTCAGCCCCTCGTAGGTGATCTCGGCCATCTCCTCGGCGCTCACCGTCGGCTCGATCATCAGCGCCTTGGCAGAGCGGTTGACGCGGGCGCAGTGGGCCAGCAGGTCCGGCGTCACCCCGTCCACGTGCCGCGCGCCGTCGAAGACGGTGGTGCCCAGCCAGCTGCCATGGTCCGCCGCCCGCATCACCGGCACGTCGCCGTCATGCCAGCGGCCCTCGAACCAGGTGCGGATATTGATGCCGGTGGCCATGCGCGTCTCTCCTCAGCAATGCGCCGCGACACTAGGGGCGGGGCTGGCGGAGGTCCAGAGAGGGCGGGCCGCTCCCCCGGGGATGTGAGGGAACAAACCATACCCTCGGGGAATTTAAACATTATCCTATGTCGGTAAAGTTGCGGACCGGCGGCAAAGGGGGTAACGAGGAGTTGGACCTGCCGTGACGGGAGGTGCCGATGCGGGTCGCAACCTTGGCGTGACAGGGTCGAGCGCCCTGTACCTCGGCTCATCACCGGCTGTGCGCCGTTGAACCCGTCCGGGAACCGAATTTAAATGGTGCATGTGTAAGAGTAACCGGGCGCGGCGGGAACTTCCCGCGGCGCCCCGGAACCGGCGGCGGCCCGTCTTCGTGCGGGCCGCCGTTGCGGCCGGCCTCAGGCGCCGACCATTCCCACGATCTCGTAGGTGCGCCGCACCACCGGCTCGGTGATTTCCCGCGCCCGCTCTGCACCACGGGCGAGAATGCGGTCGATTTCCGCCGGCTCCTGCATCAGCCGCGCCATCTCGGCGGAAATCGGCGACAGCTTCGCGACCGCCAGGTCCGCCAGTGCCGGCTTGAAGGCCGAGAACTGCTGCCCGCCGTGTTCGGCCAGCACCGCCTCGGCGGTCATGTCGGCCAGCCCGGCGTAGATGTTCACCAGGTTGCGCGCCTCGGGCCGGTCGGCCAGCCCCTCTGTGCTTTCCGGCAGCGGCTCGGGGTCGGTGCGGGCCTTGCGCAGCTTCTGCGCGATGGTGTCGGCGTCGTCGGTCAGGTTGATGCGGCTCATGTCCGAGGGATCGGACTTCGACATCTTCTTGGACCCGTCGCGCAGGCTCATGACCCGGGTCGCGGCGCCCTCGATCACCGGCTCGGTGACCGGGAAGAAATCCACCCCGTAGTCGTTGTTGAACTTGATCGCGATGTCCCGCGTCAGTTCGATATGCTGCTTCTGGTCCTCGCCCACCGGCACGTGGGTCGCGTGGTAGACAAGAATGTCGGCCGCCATCAGCGCCGGGTAGGCAAACAGGCCCAATGACGCATTCTGCGCGTTCTTGCCCGCCTTGTCCTTGAACTGGGTCATCCGCTGCATCCAGCCGATGCGCGCGACGCAGTTGAACACCCAGGCCAGCTGGGCGTGGCCGGGCACCTGGCTCTGGTTGAACAGGATCGACTTTTCCGGATCGATGCCCGAGGCGATGAAACCCGCGCAAAGCTCGCGCGTGGCGCGGGTCAGGGCGGCGGGGTCCTGCCAGACGGTGATGGCGTGCATGTCCACCATGCAGAAGACCGTCTCGACCTCGCGCTCCTGCCAGTCCACGAACCGCTTCAGCGCCCCCAGGTAGTTGCCCAGGGTCAGCCCGCCCGAAGGCTGGATGCCCGAGAAGACGCGGGGCGTGAATTCGGCCATGACAGGCGCTCCATCTGGATTTCCGTGTCCGGCTCGCGTATCGCAAGCCTCTCAGCCCGTCAAGAAAGCCCCCGCCATGCGTGAGCCGCACCAGGAAAACCCCTTCAACGCCCTGCCGCCGGTGGTGGTGGTACTGGTGCTGTCGCTCTTCGCGGTGGAACTGGGGCTGCAGCTGGGAGAGCGCGGGCTGGCGGGCGGCCCGGCGGCGGTGGGCTGGCGGCTGGAGCTGATGCAGCGCTTCGCGGTGCTGGGCCCGGTGTTCGAGCAGATGTGGACGCTGAACCTCTGGCCCGCGGAACACCTGCTGCGGCTGGTCGCCTATCCCTTCGTGCACGGCAACTTCACCCACATGCTTTTCGCCGTCGTCTTCATCCTGGCGCTGGGCAAGATGGTTGGCGAGGTCTTTGCCTGGTGGGCGGTGCTGGCGGTGTTCTTCGGCGCCTCGGTCTTCGGCGCGCTGGTCTTCGCCTACGCGCTGGACACCTCGCAGCCGCTGATCGGTGCCTACCCCGGCGCTTACGGGCTGATCGGCGCCTTCACCTTCCTGCTCTGGACCCGGTTGACCGTCACCGGCGGGCCGCAAAGCCGGGCCTTCGCGCTGATCGGCTTCCTGATGGCGATCCAGTTGATCTTTGGCCTGCTGTTCGGCGGCGGGCTGGACTGGGTCGCGGACCTCGCGGGCTTTGCCGCGGGTTTCGCGCTGTCCTTCGTGGTCAGCCCCGGCGGGATGGCGCGCACCTTCTCGCGGCTGCGCCAGCGCTAGGCGCGACGGGAGCCTGCCTGTGGGGTGGCGCTGCTGGCCTTCGGGGCAGGCGGTTTATCCCAGCCACATCCGCACACAGCTCGAGCGTTTCTCTGCGGTCACCAAAGCGCCAGCCCGCCCGGACGGGCAGGCGCTCGCCCCGCGCCTTCGGCTTGTTCGGGGCGCATCAGCGCTTCGATCGGACGGGGGCAGGTGAGGTTCCCCCGCTACCTCCGCGCCTACGCCGGCGGCCGCCGCCGCAAGGTGCGGCCGATCTCCGACAGCCGCATGCCGCCCAGCAGGTGCACCAGCGCGAAGTAGGACACGATCCCCACCACCACCAGGATCGTGAGCGCCAGGTAGCGCCAGCTGCCCATGCCGAACATCGGGCCCAGCAGCAGCATCGTGGCCCACAGGACCACCCCCATCAGCAGCGAGGCCAGCAGGATGCGCCAAGCCCGGCGGCGGAAGCGCGCGTCGGTCTGCGCCGCCTCGCCCATCCGGCGAGAGCCGAGCCAGAGCAGCAGCACCATCGCCCAGCCCGCCAGCGTGGTGCCGAAGGCGGCGGCGATATAGCCGATCACCGGCGCCAGCCCGATCGCCACGCCGGCGTTCACCACCAGCGAGACCAGCGCGAAGTAGAACGGCCGCTTGGTGTCCTCGCGGGCGAAGAACAGCGGTTGCAGCACCTTCTGCAGCACGAAGGCCGGCAGACCCAGCCCGTAGACCGCCACCGCCAGCGCCGTGGCGGCGGTGTCGTCCGCGTCGAAGGCGCCGCGCTGGAACAGCACCTGGATCAGGGGCATCGGGATCACCACCAGCGCCACCGCGGCGGGCACCGTCAGCGCCAGGCTGATCTCGGCCGCGCGGTTGAAGGCGTCGCGCCCGCCGGCGGTGTCGCCCGACCCGATGCGCCGGGACAGTTCCGGCAGCAGCACGACGCCGATGGCGATGCCCACCACCCCCAGCGGCAGCTGGTACAGCCGGTCGGCGTAGTTCAGCCAGGCCACGGCGCCATCGAAGAAACTGGCCACCTGCCGGCCGATCAGCAGGTTCACCTGCACCACGCCCCCCGCCAGCGCCGCGGGCGCGGCGATCAGGGCCAGCCGCTTGAGGTCCGGCGACAGCCGGGGCCGGACAAGGCCCACCGGCATCCCGGCCCGCCGCGCCGCGATCCAGACCAGCGCCAGCTGGGCGATGCCCGCCAGCACCACGCCGATGGTCAGCAGCACGCCGTATTCCGAGGCCGGAACGCCCTCGCCCGCCTTCAGCGCCAGCGCGTTCAGGTCCACCAGCCCCCCCGCCTGCGCCAGCAGCAGCGCGCCGATCAGGATCACGTTCAGCACCACCGGCGCGGCGGCGGCGGCGGCGAAGTGGCCGATGGCGTTCAGCACCCCCGACAACAGCGCCGCCAGCGAGATGAACAGGATGTAGACGAAGGCGATCCGCCCGTAGCCGACAGCGAGGTCAAAGCGCGCGTCGCCGGCAAAGCCGCTGGCCATGGCCAGCACCAGGAAGGGCATGAAGACGATCGCCAGCACCGTCACCGCCCCCACCACCAGCGCCAGCCCGGTGAAGGCGTCGCTGGCAAAGCGGGCGGGCTGTTCGCCGCGCTCGAGCTTTTTCGAGAACATCGGCACGAAGGCGGTGTTGAAGGCCCCCTCGGCAAAGAAGCGGCGGAACATGTTGGGCAGGGAAAAGGCGATCAGGAAGGCCTCTGCCACCGGGCCGGCGCCCAGGAAGGCGGCGATCAGGATGTCCCGCGCGAAGCCCAGAAGGCGGCTGCCAAGGGTCCAGACGCCCACGGTAAAGAAGGCCGCCATCATGCGGATCGGTTTCATGCGCGGCGGCTCCGGCCGTTGGTGAGGGGGCGGGTCATCCCTGCTTCGCCCGGGTCGCGCCCGCCTCGATCGCCGCGCGCAGCTTGCGCTCCAGCGACCGCTGGCGGCTGTCGGAATACAGCTTCAGCCCGAACATGTCCTTGACGTAGAAACTGTCCACCACCTGCTCGCCATAGGTGGCGATCACGGCGCTGGAGATCTGCACGTTGTCGGCGGCAAGGGTGCGGGTCAGGTCGAACAGCAGGCCGGGGCGGTCGCGGGTGTCGACCTCGATGATGGTGTAGATCTCGGACCCGTCGTTGTCGAAGACGATCGAGGTGGGCACCCGGAAGGCCTGCTCGCGCTTCTTCAGCTTGTCGCGAGAGCGCATGGCCTCGCCGGCGATCACCTGGCCCTTCAGGGTCTTCTCGATCATGTCCCGCAGCCGGGGCAGGCGCGAGGCCTCGTAGGGGCTGCCCTCGCTGTCCTGGATCCAGAAGGCGGCGGTGGCCCAGCCGTCCTTCGACGTGAAGGTGCGCGCGTCCTTGATGTCGGCCCCCACCAGCGCCAGCGCGCCGCACATCCGGCTGAAGATGCCGGGGTGGTCGGCCATGGCGAAGGTGACGCGGGTGGCGTCGCGGTCCTCGTCCGGGGTCAGGGTCAGCTGTATCGCGTCCTCGTCGATGGCGCGCAGCATGTGGGCGAAGTCCACGTGCGAGGTCAGGTGAAGCCCCTGCCAGTAGGGCGGGTAGTGGCGGTCCAGCTCGACCCGCAGCTCCTTCGCCGGCCAGTCGGACAGCGCCTCGCGCAGGTTGCGCTTGGCCTCGTTGCCGCGCTGGCCGCGGTTCAGCGCCTCCAGCCCGTCCTCCATCGCCCGCCGGGTCTGCCGGTACAGCCCGCGCAGCAGCGCCGCCTTCCAGTTGTTCCAGGTATTGGGCCCGACGCCGCGGATGTCGCAGACCGTCAGCACCGTCAGAAGGTCCAGCCGCTCCTTGGTCTGCACCGCCTTGGCGAAGTCGCGCACGGTGCGGGGGTCGGCGATGTCGCGCTTCTGCGCCATGTCGGACATCAGCAGGTGATAGCGCACCAGCCATTCCACGGTGTTGCATTCCGCCGGCTTCAGCCCCAGCCGCGGTGCGATGGTGCGGGCCAGCTTGGCGCCCAGAACCGAATGGTCCTCGTCGCGGCCCTTGCCGATGTCGTGGCACAGCAGCGCCACGTAAAGCACCCGGCGGTTCACCCCTTCCTTCAGGATGTGGCTGGCGACCGGCAGTTCCTCTTCCAGCTCGCCCCGCTCGATCTGCGCCAGTACCTTGATGCACTGGATGGTATGCTCGTCCACCGTGTAGCTGTGATACATGTTGAACTGCATCATCGCGACGATCGGTTTGAACTCGGGGATGAAGGCGCTCAGCACCCCCAGTTCGTTCATCCGCCGCAGCGCGCGTTCGGGGTTGCCGTGCTTGAGCAGCAGGTCCCGGAAGATCCGCGTCGCCTCGCGGTCGTGGCGCATCCCCTCGTCGATCAGCCGCAGGTTCGCGGTGACCAGCCGCATGGCGTCGGGGTGGATCAGCAGGCCGGTGCGCAGCCCCTCCTCGAAGATCCGCAGCAGGTTCAGCTTGTCGGTTAGAAAGGCCCGCTCGTCCGCCACCGCCAGCCGGTTGTGGATGATAACGTAGCCCTCGCGCACCTTGCGGCGGCGCTTGAAGAAGCCCATCAGCCGGGGCTCCTGCTTGACGTGCCGGGCCTCCAGCGCGGTCAGGAAGATGCGCGTCAGCTCGCCCACCTTGGTGGCCTGCAGGAAGTAGTCCTGCATGAAGTGCTCCACCGCGCGGCGCCCGCCCTTGTCGACGTAGCCCATGCGCTCGGCCACCTCGACCTGCATGTCGAAGGTCAGCTGGTCCATGGCGCGGCCGGTGATCAGGTGCAGGTGGCAGCGCACCGCCATCAGGTAGTTCTCGGCCGCCAGCAGCGCGTCGTATTCCTCAGACCGGAAGACGCCGATCTGCACGAGGTCGGCCATATGCTCGACCCCGTGGACGTACTTGTCGATCCAGAACAGCGATTGCAGGTCGCGCAGTCCGCCCTTGCCCTCCTTGACGTTGGGCTCCACCACGTAGCGCTGGCCGCCCTGCCGGGCGTGGCGCTGGTCGCGCTCGTCCAGCTTGGCCTCGATGAAGTCCGAGGCGGTGCTGGAGAACAGGTCGGACCACAGCCGCTTCTTCAGCTCGCGCTCCAGCGGGGCATGGCCGGCGATGTAGCGATGCTCCAGCAGCGCCGTGCGGATGGTGTAGTCGTCGCCCGCCAGCCGCAGGCAGTCCTTCACCGTGCGGCTGGAATGGCCCACCTTCAGGTGCAGGTCCCAGAAGATGTAGAGCATCGATTCGATGATGCTCTCGGCCCAGGCGGTCAGCTTGTAGGGGGTCAGGAACAGCAGGTCGACGTCGGAATATGGCGCCATCTCGGCCCGGCCGTAGCCGCCCACCGCCAGCAGCGCCAGGCGCTGGCTTTCGGTTGGGTTGGGCATGGGGTGCAGGTACAGGCGCGCCACGCGGAACACCGAGGTGACGATGCCGTCGGTCAGCAGCGCGTAGGCGCGCACCGTGGGAAAGGCGTTCAGCGGCTCGGCGGTGAAGGCCTCGGCGATAGCGGCGCGGCCGCGGGCCAGTTGCTCCGACAGGATCTCGACGGTGGCGGCGCGCACCTCGCGATCATCGGAGGCCGCGCGGCAGGCAGCGTCCAGCGCCGCGCTGACCGCCACCGGATCGAAGATCTCGGTGGCGGGGCGGATCAGCTTTTCAGGATCGTCGGCGGCGGCCGCGAAGGCCGAGACGCGGGCGGGTTCAGAACCCAGCGCCGGGGAAGCTTCTCGGAGCCGGGTCAATGACAACTACCTGTCTGTCGGTGATGGTGGCGATCGCAAGCCCGCGTTCGTTGCTGCCGTCGGCGCGCAGACGGAAGATCCCGTTGACCCCGGCAAAACCGGTGGTCTGGGTCAGCGCCGCCGCGCTCAGCGCCGCGCCGTCGCCGGAACTGACCAGCGCGCCGATCGCGGCGATGCCGTCGTAGGCAAGCCCGGCGATGGGGTGCGGCGGGGCGCCGTAGGCGGCGGCATAGCGGCTCTCGAACTGCGCGAGGAGGGTCGGGGAAGGCAGGGCGAACCAGCCGTCCTGCAGCCCCGGCAGCTCGCGCGCCCCCGGCGGGATGTCCCAGCGCTGCAGGCCGATGAACTTGGTCGCCGACTTGTCGACACCGTTCTCGGCCACCAGCTGCGACAGGATCGGCAGCGCACCGGCGGTGCCGGAGGTCAGGTACAGCGCGTCGGCATTGGTCGATTTGACCTTGGAAGCGATATCCTCGACCGCCTGCACCACGCCGTTCTGCGACAGCTCGAACGAGGTCTCTCCCACCACCGTCCCGCCGGCACGGGCGAGGGCGGCGGCAATGGCGTCACGCCCCTGCTGTTCCGAGGCGTCGCGGCCGAAGGCGATGACCGCGTTGGTGCGGCCTTGGCTGGCGGCGTAGCTCGCCAGCCGCGCGGCGCTGTTCTCGAAGGTATGGCCCAGCACGAAGACGTTGCCGCCGGCGATGCCGGTGTTGTTCGAGAAGCTCAGCACGTTGACGCCCTGCGCGGCCACGGTGGCACCGGCGGCATTGGCGGCGGCGGCATAGACCGGGCCCAGCAGGATCTTGGCGCCCTCGTTGACCGCCTGGGCGGCCACGGCGGCGGCGGTGCCGGCATCGCCGGCGGTGCGGTAGACGCGCAGGTCGATCTGCACCCCCTGCAGGTCCGCCATCGCCAGCCGCGCGGCGTTCTCAAGCGAGGTGGCAAGCGCCTCGTCCCCGGCCTGGCCGGAACCGGCGGGCACCAGCAGCGCCACCTGCACCGGCGCGTTGGGGTCGATGGCAGGGCCGTCGCGGCCCACCACCGGCAGGCTCCCCCCACAGGCGGCGAGCCAGAGGACGGAGGCAAGAAGAACCAGCCGCGCCGCCTTTCGGCGGACGGCGTCGTGGGTGGAATGGATCACGTTATCCTAAGCTCCCGTGCTGCGCTTGCGGACCGGGTCACACTATGCGCTACAACGGGCAGAGTAAACGGGCGGCAAGGCGGGGATTTGCGCGGATGATCGAGACACAGCGGCTTCCCGCCGGGCTCTACTTCGTGGCAACCCCGCTGGGCGCGGCGCGGGACATCACGCTGCGGGCGCTGGACGTGCTGGCCTCCGCCGATGTCCTGGCGGCCGAGGACACGCGAACCTTGCGGCACCTGATGCAGCTGCACGGGGTGGCGGTGGGGGACAGGCCGGTGATCGCCTACCACGACCACAACGGCGCCGAAGTGCGCCCGCGGCTGCTGCAGGCGCTGGAGGAGGGGCGTTCGGTCGCCTATGCCTCCGAGGCCGGCACGCCGCTGGTGGCGGACCCGGGATTCCCGCTGGCGCGGGCGGCGATCGAGGCGGGGCACCGGGTGATATCGGCGCCGGGCCCCTCGGCGGTGATGGCGGCGCTGACGGTGGCGGGGCTGCCCACCGACCGGTTCCTCTTCGCCGGCTTCCCCCCGTCGCAGGCAGGGGCGCGGCGCAGCTGGATTGAGGAACTGGCGGCGGTGCCGGCAACGCTGGTGCTGTATGAATCGCCGAAGCGCGTTCACCGAACGTTAGGCGAATTGTGCGAGCAACTGGGAGAAGAGCGGCAGGCGGCGCTGTGCCGGGAGCTGACCAAGCGATTCGAGGAGGTGCTGCGCGGCACACTGGCGGAACTGCGTGACCGTCTGGCGGAAAAGCCGGTGAAGGGCGAGATCGTGCTGGTGGTGGACCGCGCCCGCGGTGTCGCGGGAGTGGTCGATGTCGAAGTGGCGCTGCGCGAGGCCATGCGCACGATGACGCTGCGCGACGCGGCCGAAGCCGTGGCCACCGCGCTGGGGCTGCCCCGGCGCAAGGTCTACCAGGCCGCACTGGCGCTGGAAGAGGATGAATAGGGCCTGTCTGGCAGGGCCTTCGAGGAAAGGCAGAGGATCATGAGCGGTGCGACTTCCTATCATGCGGGCCTGGCGGCCGAGGACATCGTCGCGCGGGACTACCAGCGGCGCGGCTTCACGCTTCGCGAGCGTCGCTGGCGCGGGCCGGGCGGCGAGATCGACCTGATCTTCGAAAAAGCGGGCGCGCTGGTCTTCGTCGAGGTGAAGAAGGCGAGGGATTTCGCCGTGGCGGCGGCCCGCATCACCCGGAGGCAGATCGAGCGGATCTGCACCTCGGCGGGCTGCTACCTGGCGGTGATGCCGATGGGCATGAGCACCGAGATGCGCTTCGATGCCGCGCTGGTGGATGCGCGGGGCGCGCTGGAAATCGTCGAGAACGCCTTTGGCGCCTGATGCGCGCGGGGTTGCAGGCGGCGGGGGCACGGGGCACATAGGTTTGAGCCTGTAGAACCCGGAGCCTCGCATGTCCCTGAAAGTTGCCATCCAGATGGACCCGATCGGCGAGGTGAATATCGACGGCGACAGCACCTTCCGGCTGGCCGAGGAAGCGCAGGCGCGGGGGCACAGCCTGTTCTACTACACCCCCGGGCATCTGGCCTGGGAAGAGGGTCACGTGACCGCGCTGGGGGCGCCGCTGCAGGTGCGCCGGCAGAAGGGTGATCATTTCACGCTGGGGGAGCGGCAGCGGGTCGATCTTGGCACCTTTGACGTGGTCTGGCTGCGGCAGGATCCGCCGTTTGACATGGGCTATATCACTACGACGCATCTGCTGGAGCGGCTGATGCCCGAGACGCTGGTGGTCAACGATCCCTTCTGGGTGCGGAACTACCCCGAGAAACTGCTGGTGCTGAACTTCCCCGACCTGATCCCGCCCACCACCATCGCCCGGGATCTTGGCACCCTGCGCGCCTTCAAGGAGGCCCACGGCGACATGATCCTGAAGCCGCTTTACGGCAACGGCGGCGCGGGGATTTTCCGGCTGGACCCGAATGACCGCAACCTCGCCTCACTGCACGAGCTTTTCACCTCCATGAGCCGCGAGCCGCTCATCGCTCAGAAGTACCTGCCGGCCGTGACCGAGGGAGACAAGCGTGTGATCCTGGTGGACGGGGAGCCGGTCGGCGCGATCAACCGCGTGCCGCAGGCGGGAGAGACGCGGTCGAACATGCATGTGGGCGGGCGGGCCGAGAAGGTTGGGCTGACCGAGCGGGACCGCGAGATCTGTGCTGCCATCGGGCCGTTGCTGCGCGAGAAGGGGCAGGTTTTCGTCGGGATCGACGTGATCGGCGGCTACCTGACGGAGATCAACGTCACCTCGCCCACTGGCCTGCAGGAGCTGGAGCGGTTTGACGGCACCAACGCCGCCGGGCTGATCTGGGACGCGATCGAGGGGCGGCGCCGGGGCGCATGAGCCGCCGGCTGGCACTGCTGCGCCCGCTGTTGCGGGTTGCGGTTCGGCCGATGCTGGGGCGCACCACCAGCTGGAGCTTCGCGCGGCGGGCGCTGGATGTGGCGTCGTTTGGCTTTGCTGCGACGCCGGGCTGCCGCGCGTTGCCCCTGCGCGCGGACCTTGGGCCGGGGCTGCGGGTGGTGCCGCTGAACCCGCCCGGTCCCGGGTTGGTGCTGTTCCTACATGGCGGCGCCTATGTCATGGGCGGCTCGCGCAGCTACCGGAAGCTGGCGGCGTCGCTGGCCACGTATGCGGGTGTTCCCGTGATCCTGCCCGACTATCCCCTTGCGCCGGAGCATCCCGCGCCCGCTGCCTTCGAGGCCGCGCGGGACGTCTGGCGGAAGCTGAGGGAGGAGTACAGGCCTGAAGAGATCGTGCTGGCTGGGGACAGCGCCGGGGGCGGGCTGGCGCTGGCGCTGCTGGCGGCGCTGCTGGCGGAGGGCGAGCGGCCGGCGGGGTGCCTGGCTTTCTCGCCCTGGACGGACCTGACGCTTTCGGGCGGATCGCTACGCGGCAATGCCCGGCGCGACATGCTGCTGCCGGCCGCGCGCCTGCCGGAGGTTCGCGACATGGTGCGCGGCGCGCTGGCGCCGGAGGATCCGCGGATCTCGCCGCTCTACGCCGATTTCCCGGGTTGTCCGCCGGTGCGCCTGTGCTGGTCGGAAAGCGAGATCCTGCGGGACGATTCGGTGCGGATGGCGGCGCGGCTGGAGGCGCAGGGCGCGCGGGTGGAGCGGGAGGTGCTGCCCGACGCGCCCCACGTGTGGCAGCTGTTCCACGGCCGCCTCCCCGAGGCCGACGCCTCGCTGGACGCGGCGGGGCGGTTCATTGCGGCAGCGCTTCGCGCGCCTCGGACAGGCGGTAGCTGACTGCTTCTGCCAGGTGTTCGCGGCGCACCGCCTCGGCGCCGTCGAGATCTGCGATGGTGCGCGCCACCCGCAGCACCCGGTGATAGCCGCGGGCGGAAAGGCCGAAGCGTTCGGCCACCCGCGCCAGCAGCGCCTTTCCCTCGTCGTCCAGCGTGGCGGCCTCGGTCAGCAGCGGACCCTCGGCGTCGGCGTTCACCCGTACATCGGGGCGGTCCGCGTAGCGCTGCGCCTGCCGGGCGCGGGCGGCGGCGACGCGCGCGGCGATGGTGGCGGAGCTGTCGCCCGTGGCGGGCAGGCCGAGGTCGGTGTAGGCCACCGGCGGCACCTCGATCCGCAGGTCGAAACGGTCCATCAGCGGGCCGGAGATCCGCGCCATGTAATCCTCGCCGCACAGCGGCACACGGGCGCAGGCGCGGGCCGGGTCGGAGAGGTAGCCGCATTTGCAGGGGTTCGCCGCCGCCACCAGCATGAAACGGCAGGGATAGCGAACGTGGGCGTTGGCGCGGGCGACGACGACCTCGCCGGTCTCGATCGGCTGGCGCAGGGTTTCCAGCACCGCGCGGGGGTATTCGGGGAACTCGTCCATGAACAGCACGCCGTTGTGGGCGAGGCTGATCTCGCCCGGCCGGGCGCCGCGCCCGCCGCCGACGATGGCGGCCATGGAGGCGGTGTGATGCGGCTCTCGGAACGGCCGGCTGCGGGAGATGCCGCCTTCGTCCAGCAGCCCCGCAAGCGAGTGGATCATCGAGGTTTCCAGCGCCTCGGCCGGGGTCAGCGGCGGCAGGATGCCCGGCAGCCGCGCCGCCAGCATCGACTTACCGGAGCCGGGAGGGCCGGTCATCAGCACGTGGTGCCGCCCGGCCGCCGCGATCTCCAGCGCGCGCTTGGCCCGCTCCTGCCCCTTCACGTCGGCCATGTCGCGGCCGCCGGGATCGGGGCGCACCTCGCCGGGGCTGGCGGCGGGCAGGATGCGCTGGCCGGTGAAGTGGGCGATCGCCTCGGACAGGGAGGCGGGGGCGTGGACCGGCGTCGCCTCGACCCAGGCGGCCTCTGCCCCGCAGGCGGCGGGGCAGATCAGGGCGCGGGATTCCTCGGCGGCGGCCATGGCGGCGGGCAGGGCGCCGATCACCGGCACCAGCGAGCCGTCGAGGGACAGTTCGCCCAGCGCGACCACGCGTTCCACCTCTTCCTTAGGCAGCACCTCGAGCGCGGCCAGCAGCGCCAGCGCGATGGGCAGGTCGAAGTGCGAGCCGACCTTGGGCAGGTCGGCGGGAGAGAGATTGACGGTGATGCGCTTGGACGGCAGCGCGATGGACAGGGTGCCCAGCGCCATGCGCACCCTTTCGCGCGCCTCGCTAACCGCCTTGTCGGGCAGGCCCACCAAGGCGAAGGAGGGCAGCCCCGGCGCGACGGCGCATTGCACCTCGACGATCCGCGCCTCGACGCCTTCGAAGGCCACGGTATAGGCCCGGGCCACCATCGCACCCCTCCGCCAGTTGCTGCCTTGCTAGCGCAGGGTTGGTTGAGGAAGCGTTAACGCCGGCGCGGCCTCAGGCGCCGGTATTCGCGGTCTCGGGCCCCGGCCAGTCCCGCTGCGGCAGGTCCCTGTCGTAACGCTCCAGCTCAGAGTCCTGCGCCAGCGCCATGGCGCGCCAGCGGCGGAAGGACGGGTCGGCCATGTGCGCCGCCACGTAATCCAGCGCGCGGTCCGAGGCGGGCAGGTCGAAGCCCGCGATACGCGCCGCCACCGGGGCAAAGAACACGTCGGCCGCGCTGTAATCGCCGCAGAGCCAAGGCCCTTCGCCGCCGCAGGTGGCACGGGCATGGGCCCAAAGCGCCTCGACCCGCCGCAGGTCCTCCATCACGTCGGGGGGCGGGCGGTAGCGGGTGTAGGCGCGGCGCAGGTTCATCGGGCAGGCCGTGCGCAGGGCCGCGAAGCCGCTGTGCATCTCGGAGGCGAGGCTGCGGGCGGTGGCGCGGGCAAGCGGATCGGCGGGCCAGATGCCGGCCTCGGGATGGCGGCTGGCCAGTTCCTCTGCGATGGCGAGGGATTCCGTGACCACGGCGCCTTCGGGGGTCTGCAGCGTCGGCACGGTGCGGGCGACGCCCATGCCCTGCAGCTGCCGCGCCACGGCCCCCGCCCGGCCCATGGAGACCAGCGTGGTCTGCACGGGGATGTTGAAACGGTCGAACAGCAGCCAGCCGCGCAGCGACCAGCTGGAGTAGGCGTAATCGCCGATGTAAAGCCGATATGTCATGCGCAAGACCTAGGACGCCGGGGGCCGATAGGGAAACGCAATTGCGGAATGTTGCCTATCATGGAAGGTGATTGATCCGCTCTGCACGCCATGCGCCGTCATACCGTAGAACCGTGACTGAAAGGTTGTCGATCCTGTGGGAAAGCGTCTCGTAGGCGCCGATCCCCAGGGCGCGCTGCAGCTGGGTCAGGATCACCCCCATGTGGGCCACCAGCACAAGGTCCTCGTGAACAAGGCTTTCGTGGGCGGCCAGCAGCCGGTCCACGGCGCGGCCGACGCGGGCGCTGACGTGGTTCCAGCTTTCGCCGCCGGGGGGGCAGTGGTCGCCGGGGGTCTCGTAGAACTGCCGCATCTGCCCATGCGTGGCGGCATCGGCCTCGTCGTGGCGCAGCCCCTCCCAGCCGCCGAAGTTCAGCTCTCGCAGATCGGGGTCGTGGGGCAGGCGGGGGCGGGTGCCGGCGATGGCGTCGGCCGTCGCCGTGGCGCGCAGCAGGTCCGAGGAGATCACCGGCGCCTCCGGCAGGAAGGCCGACAGGCGGGCGATGCGAGGGGCGTCGGAAAGGTCGGCCGGCAGGTCCGTCCAGCCGATCATCCCGGGCGCGTGGGTCGGCCCGTGCCGCACCCACCACAGCCTCACGCCGCGCCCTCCGGCAACCGTCCTTTCAGCACCAGCGGCAGCCCCGCCGCCACCAGCACCGCAAGATCCGCTTGCGCCGCCAGCTGCTGGTTCAGCCGCCCCTGCGCGTCGCGGAACCGCCGGGCCAGCGCGTTCTCGGGGACGATCCCCGAACCGACCTCGTTGGTGACCGTGACAATCCGCGCGGGCGATCTATCTATCGCTGACAGAAGAGCCGCGCCCTCGGCTTCCAGGTCGCTGCCCGCGAACATGTGGTTGCTCAGCCAGAGCGTGGCGCAGTCGAACAGGACGGTCGCATCCGCAGGGGCTGCCGCAAGCACCGAAGAAATTTTCATCGGGCATTCCACCGTCCGCCAGCCATCCCCGCGGCGATCCCGGTGGGCTGCAATTCTGTGTTGCATTTCAACGTCTTCGCCCCGTGCGCTGGCCAGGTAGATCCAGGGCGGCGGGAACCCGCATACCAGCCGTTCGGCGAAGGCCGACTTTCCAGAGCGGGAACCTCCCGTAACTAAGGCGCGTTGTAGGGTCATCAAGTCCGATCGCGGCAAGGGGCACGACAGGGCCGTAGCAGCAATCGGAGCGGACTTTAAGCATCCGCGCGACGCGGGCCGGCCTGGGGGAAGAAAATGGCGCTAGACGGATTCAACGAGCAGACACTACCTCGGCGTGCAATGCAGGCGGAACTGCTGGATGCAGAGACAGAGGCCCGTCTGGCCTATGCTTGGCGCGACGAGCGGGACGTCCGCGCGCTGCACCGTCTGATCACCGCCTACATGCGGCTGGCGATTTCCATGGCCGCGAAATTCAAGCGCTACGGCGCGCCGATGGGAGACCTGATACAGGAGGCTTCGCTTGGCCTGATGAAGGCCGCGGACAAGTTTGACCCCGACCGGGGCGTGCGCTTCTCCACCTATGCCGTCTGGTGGATCAAGGCCTCGATCCAGGATTACGTGATGCGCAACTGGTCGATGGTGCGCACCGGCTCCACTTCCTCGCAGAAGTCGCTGTTCTTCAACATGCGCCGGGTCCAGGCGCGGCTGGAGCGCGAGGCGGCCGCCGCCGGCGTCACCCTCGACCGTCACAACATGCGCGAGATGATCGCCACCGAGGTGGGTGTGCCGCTGCATGACGTGGAGCTGATGGAGGGCCGGCTGTCCGGCTCGGACTTCTCGCTGAACGCCACGCAATCGGCCGAGGACGAGGGCCGCGAGTGGATCGACACGCTGGAGGACAACAGCACCCAGGCGGCGGAGCTGGTGGCGCAGCACAAGGACATCGATACCCTGCGCGGCTGGCTGGTGCGGGCGCTGCACGACCTGAACGAGCGCGAGCGGTTCATCGTGCGCGAGCGCAAGCTGCGGGACGATCCCCGCACCCTGGAATCGCTGGGGAACGAGCTTGGGCTGTCGAAGGAGCGCGTGCGTCAGCTGGAGGCCGCGGCCTTCGGGAAGATGCGCAAGAGCCTCGAGACGCAGTCCAAGGAAGTGCACCAGTTCTTCGCATGAGATCCGCGTTCGGAAAGATGTTGACGGCCGCCGCATTGCTGGCGGCCGTTTGCGTTCCGGCCTCGGCCGAGGAGATCCGGGCGGATGACTTCGCCGATCTGCCGCCGGCGGACGTGGTGGTGCTGGGCGAGGTGCACGACAACCCGCTGCACCACGAGAACCAGGCCCGCGCGGTGAAGGCATTGGGGGTGAAGGCGCTGGTTTTCGAGATGCTGAGCGAGCCGCAGGCGCTGAAGGTGCGGCCCGGTATGGACGCGGACAAGCTGGCGGAGGTGCTGGAGTGGGAGGCAAGCGGCTGGCCTGACTTCGCCATCTACTGGCCGGTCTTCGAGGCGGGGGACGGCCTGCCGGTTTTCGGCGGCGCGCTGCCCCGTGACATGGTGCGCCGCGCGGTCGAGGCAGGCGCGGCGGAGGTCTTCGGCCCCGGCGCCCCGATGTTTGGGCTGGACGCGGCGCTGGACGTCGAGGAACAGGCCCTGCGCGAGGCAGAGCAGGGGGCGGCGCATTGCGACGCCCTGCCGGTGACGGTGCTGCCGGGCATGGTCGAAGCGCAGCGCCTGCGGGACGCGGCGCTGGCGCGGGCGGTACTGGCGGCGCTGGCGGAAACCGGGGGGCCGGTGGCGCTGATCACCGGCAATGGCCACGCGCGCACCGACTGGGGCGTGCCGCGGGCGCTGGTGGCGGCCGATCCCACGCTGCGAGTCGTGTCCGTCGCGCAGTTCGAGACCCAGCCGGAGAACCTCGTGCCCTACGATCGCTGGATCGTCACCGCCCCCGCCGCGCGCGACGACCCCTGCGCCGCCTTCTTCGCCCGCTGACCGCCCGGGCCGGCATTGCCCCGGCGGCGGGCGCGGCCTAGAACGGGGGCGCGATTGCGGGGGAAGCGGATGCTGGCCGGAAAGCGTGTTCTGTTGATCATCGGGGGCGGCATCGCCGCCTTCAAGTCGCTGGAGCTGATCCGGCTGCTTCGGCGCGAGGGCGCCTCGGTGGTGCCGGTGCTGACCCGCGCGGCGGAGCACTTCGTGACGCCCCTGTCCGCCTCGGCGCTGGCGGCGCAGAAGGTCTACCGCGACCTTTTCGACCTGACCGACGAGGCGGAGATGGGGCATATCGAGCTTAGCCGCGATGCCGACCTGCTGGTGGTCGCCCCCTGCACCGCCGACCTGATGGCGAAGATGGCCGGCGGGCACGCGGACGACCTTGCCTCGACAGTGCTGATGGCCACCGACAAGCCGGTGCTGATCGCCCCCGCGATGAACGTGCGGATGTGGGACCACCCCGCGACTCGCCGCAACCTCGCCACCCTTCGCGGCGACGGGGTGCGGGTGGTGGGCCCCGAAGTGGGCGACATGGCCTGCGGCGAGACCGGACCGGGCCGGATGTCCGAACCCGCGGCGATCGTCGAGGCGGTGCGCGCCGCGCTGGGGGAGGGGCCGCTGAAGGGCCGCCACGTGATCGTCACCTCGGGCCCGACCCACGAGCCGATCGACCCGGTCCGCTACATTGCCAACCGGTCCTCCGGCGCGCAGGGCACCGCGCTGGCCCGGGCGCTGGCGGCGCTGGGCGCGCGGGTGACTTTCGTCACCGGCCCCGCCACGGTGCCGCCCCCCGAGGGGGTGAAGGTGGTGCGGGTCGAGACCGCGCGGCAGATGCAGGCGGCGGTGACACAAGCGCTGCCCGCCGACGCTGCGGTCTTCGCCGCGGCGGTTGCCGACTGGCGGATGGCGCGGGACGCGGGACAGAAGATCAAGAAGGACGGCAGCGGAAGGCCCCCGGCGCTGGAGTTTGCCGAGAACCCGGACATCCTTGCCGGGGTCGCGGGCATGGGCGCGGGGCGGCCGCGGCTGGTGGTGGGCTTTGCCGCCGAGACCGAGAAGGTGGTGGAGCATGCCACCGCCAAGCGGGCGCGCAAGGGCTGCGACTGGATCGTGGCCAACGATGTCTCGCCGGAAAGCGGCGTGATGGGCGGCAGCGAGAACGCGGTGACGCTGATCACCGAGGGCGGGGCCGAGGGCTGGCCGCGGATGGGCAAGGACGCGGTCGCGGAACGTCTGGCGGCGCGCCTGGCCGAGGCGTTGGGATAGCGACTTTCTATGCCTCCGGCGGGGATATTTGGAACCAGAAGAAGCGGGGGGGTGCGCCCATGCCGGTGATCCGGGTGCTGCGGGAGGCGGGGGCTGACCATTCGGTGCCGCTGCCGTCCTATGAGAGCGTCGGGGCGGCGGGCGCGGATCTGCGTGCCAACCTGCCGGAGGCGCAGCGTGGCGCGGGGATCGTGCTGGCGCCGGGGGCGCGGGCGCTGGTGCCGACCGGGTTGCGGCTGGAGATCCCCGAAGGGTTCGAGGTGCAGTTGCGGGCGCGGTCCGGGCTGGCGCTGAAGCAGGGGATCGGGCTGGCCAACGGGGTGGGGACGATCGACAGCGACTATCGTGGGCCGCTGGGGGTGATTCTGGTGAACCACGGCGCTGAGGCGTTCACTGTGGAGCACGGTGCGCGGATTGCGCAGATGGTGCTGGCGCCGGTTCTGCGGGCGGGGTTCGAGGAGGTGGCGGCGCTGGGGGACAGTGGACGCGGGGCCGGGGGCTTCGGCTCCACCGGGAAGGACTGATGGTCTGGTTCCTGGTCTGCGCCGCGGCGCTCTGGGGCCTGGGGCGGCTGCTGGGCGCGCCCTCGGCCGCGCGCTGGACCATGGTGGCGCTGCTGTACGTCGGGGTGCTGGCGCTGCAGGTGGCGCTGCCCGCCGGACATCCCGCGCGGGCGGTCTTCGGTGGCAGCCTTGGCGAATGGCTGGTGCTGGGGGCGCTGGCGGCGGCGGTCTTCGGCTACGGCCGGCTGCTGCGGCGGGTGAAGGCGCGGGCCGCGCCGGATGCCGTGCCGGTGCCGGGCACCTATGCGCCCGGCGAGGTGGAGCGATACGCGCGCCACATCATGCTGCGCGAGATCGGCGGGCCCGGGCAGAAGGCGCTGAAGCAGGCGAAGGTGCTGGTGGTGGGGGCCGGGGGCCTCGGCTCTCCGGCGCTGCTGTACCTGGCGGCGGCCGGGGTGGGACGGATCGGGGTGATCGACGCCGACGTGGTGGAGGCGACCAACCTGCAGCGGCAGATCGTCCATGCCGACACGCGGATCGGGATGCCCAAGGTGTTCTCCGCCGAGGTGGCGATGCGGGCGCTGAACCCCTACGTCGACGTGCGTCCCTACCACCGTCGTCTGACGCCCGACATGGCCGCTGACTTGGTGGGCGACTACGACCTTGTGCTGGACGGCACCGACAATTTCGACACCCGCTATGCCGTGAACGCCGCCTGCGTCGCCACCGGGCGGCCGCTGGTGTCCGGCGCGCTGGCGCAGTGGGAGGGGCAGGTGAGCCTGTTCCATCCCGCCGCCGGCGCCCCCTGCTATGCCTGCGTCTTCCCCGAGCCGCCGGCGCCGCACCTGGCGCCTTCCTGCGCCGAGGCGGGGGTCTTGGGGCCGCTGCCCGGGGTGGTGGGCGCGATGATGGCCGCCGAGGCGGTGAAGGCGATTACCGGGGCGGGCGAGGGGCTGGCGGGGCAGATGCTGATCTACGACGCGCTTTACGGCGAGAGCCGCCGGATCGCCCTGCGCCGGCGCCCCGGCTGCGCGGTGTGCGGCGGGATCTGAGCGCTCCCTCTGGCGGCGGCGCGGCGGGGTGCCTAGGTTGGGGGCAGACCGAGACAGGAGCCCCCATGACCAACCCGCTGCTCGCGCGCTGGGACACCCCCCACGCCATGCCGCCCTTCGACCGGATTTCCGACGACGACTTTGCCGGGGCCTTCGCCGCCGCGATGGAGGAGGCCCGTACCGGGGTGGCGCAAATTGCCGACAACCCCGAGCCCGCCAGCTTTGCCAACACCATTGAGGCGATGGAACGGTACGACGCCGCGCTGGGCCGGGTGCTGTCGGTGTTCTTCGGCCTCGCCGGGGCCGACAGCAACGACGCGCGGCAGGCGCTGCAGCGGGACTTTTCGCCGAAGCTGGCGCAGTTCGGGTCCGAGGTGACGATGAACCGCAAGCTGTTCGCCCGGATCGAGGACCTGTGGACGCGGCGCGAGAGCCTTGGGCTGACGGACGAGCAGATGCGCCTGCTGTACCTGACGCACCGCGGGTTCCTGCGCGCCGGCGCGCGGCTGGAGGGCGAGGAGCGGGCGCGGCTGTCGCAGGTGAAGGAGCGGCTGGCGGTGCTGGGCACGCAGTTCACCCAGAACCTGCTGGCGGACGAGCGGGGCTGGCACATGGACCTGGCCGAGGCGGACCTGGAGGGGCTGCCGGACTTCGTCGTCGACGCCGCCCGCGCGGCGGGGCAGGAGCAGGGCGCGCCGGGGCCGGTGGTGACGCTGTCGCGGTCGCTGATCGTGCCGTTCCTGCAGTTCTCGCCGCGCCGCGACCTGCGCCAGCGCGCCTACGAGGCCTGGACCTCGCGGGGGGCGAACGGCGGCGAGACCGACAACCGCGCCATCGCCGCCGAGATCCTGCAGCTGCGGCAGGAGCGGGCGAGGCTGCTGGGGTACGAAAGCTTCGCCGACTACAAGCTGGAGACAGAGATGGCCGGCACCCCCGACGCCGTGCGCGAGCTGCTGACGCAGGTCTGGCGGCCGGCGCGGGCGCAGGCGCTGGCGGATGCCGAAGTGCTGACCGACATGATGCGCGCCGACGGGGTGAACGGCGAGCTGGAGCCCTGGGACTGGCGCTATTATTCCGAGAAGCGGCGGCGCGCCGAGCATGACCTCGACGAGGCCGAGCTGAAACCTTACCTGCAGCTGGAGCGGATGCTTGAGGCAGCCTTTGGCTGCGCGAACCGCCTGTTCGGGCTGGAATTTCACGAGGCCGACCTGCCGAAATACCACCCCGACGTGCGCACCTTCGAAGTCTCGCGGGACGGGCGGCACATGGCGGTGCTGGTGCTGGACTACTTCGCGCGCGGCTCGAAACGCTCCGGCGCCTGGTGCTCTGCCATGCGCCAGCAGCAGAAGCTGGAGGGCGAGGTGCGGCCGATCGTGGTCAATGTCTGCAACTTCGCCAAACCGGAGAAGGGCAAGCCCGCGCTGCTCAGCTACGACGACGCGCGGACGCTGTTCCACGAGTTCGGGCACGCGCTGCACCAGATGCTGTCCGATGTGACCTACGAATCGATCTCCGGCACCTCGGTGGCGCGGGACTTCGTGGAACTGCCCAGCCAGCTTTACGAGCATTGGCTGGAGGTGCCCGAGGTGCTGGCCGAGTACGCCACCCACGCCACCACCGGCGCGCCGATGCCGCGCGAGATGCTGGAGCGGCTGCTTGCCGCCGCGACCTACGACATGGGGTTCTCGACGGTGGAATACGTGGCCTCGGCCATGGTGGACCTGGAGTTCCACGCCGGCCCGCCCCCCGCCGACCCCATGGCGCGGCAGGCAGAGATCCTCGACGCGCTGGGCATGCCGCGGGCGATCCGCATGCGCCACGCCACGCCGCATTTCGCGCATGTCTTCTCGGGCGACGGGTACTCTTCCGGGTACTACAGCTACATGTGGTCCGAGGTGATGGACGCCGACGCCTTCGCAGCCTTCGAGGAGGCCGGCGGGCCGTTTGATTCGGAAATGGCGCGGAAGCTGGAGCAGCACGTGCTGTCGGCAGGCGGGTCGGAGGAGGCGGAGCAGCTGTACCTGCGCTTCCGGGGCCGCATGCCGGGGGTCGAGGCGTTGCTGAAAGGACGCGGTCTGGCCGGCGCAATGTAACACAAATGACATTGCGCGCATTGCCCGCCACGTTCGCGTGAAACCACGGTCACGGCCACGCAACTGGTCGTGAAGTACCCGTACTTGCTGGTTAAATTCCCCTACCCTGTGCCACGCGGCCAGTCACGGCCGCTGAATACCCCAGGGGAGGACATCATGTTCAGGACGACAGCCATCGGTGTTGCGAGTATCGTTTTTGCCACCGCGGCCGTGGCGCAGCCGTTCGGCGGCCAGGAAGACCAGGATTACGCCGCGCAGATCTGGGAGGCGATGGTCGCGGCCAATGTCGCCGGGCCGGACGCGCCCATGGTCATGCCCTATGCCGGCAGCGAGCCGCACGGCTTCCAGCTGACCACGCTGTTCACCACGGTGACCATCGGCGGCCACGAGGGCGCGCTGGTGATCAAGAACAACTACGGCCCCGAAGGGGTCGAGGTGGACGAGGTGCTTGCCGATCCGGCCGGGCATCTTGGCGCGGTTACCGTGATGTTCAAGCGCGAGGCGGGCTATGACGCCGAGACCCAGGACTGGTTCTACGCCAAGTACCTGCCGGACGGGACGCTGGACCAGAACCCGAAGGGCATGGCGCTTGCCGGTCTCGTGGGCAAGGGCGGCGACGCGGGCTGCATCGCCTGTCACCAGAACGCGGGCGGCGACGATTACCTGTTCGTCACCGACGCCGACGTGTCCAAGATGCTGATGGACCGCTAAGTCACCCGGCTAAGTCCCCTGGCGGCGCGGGAGGCCGCGCCGCCTACGTGTGTTTCTGCGGGTCGTCCGGGTGCGGCTCTTCGCCCGCCGGGTCCTTGTGTATCATGACGTCCGCCTGCGGGTAGGCCTTCAGGATCGCCCGCCGCAGCGCCGCGCCGATGGCATGGGCCTCTGACAGGCTCTGCGTTCCGTCCAGTTCTATATGCAGGTTGACGAAGACCACGGACCCGGCGGTCCGCGTCTTCAGGTCGTGGTGTCCCAGCACGCCGGGGAAGCCGGAGGCGATACGGTCGATCCCCTCGATCATCTCGGGCTGCGCCGCGCGGTCCATCAGCGCGTCCCAGGCCCCCTTGCCGATCCGCAGCGCCCCCACCGCCAGCATCGCCGCCGCGCCCAGCGCCACCACGCTGTCCACCTGCCCCAGGCCGAACTGCGCCGAGGCCACCAGCGCGACGATCGCGCCCACGTTCGGCACCAGGTCCCCGAGGTAGTGCAGCCGGTCCGCCGCCACCACCTTATTGCCGGTCTCCCGCACCACCCGGCGCTGCCAGAACACCAGCCCGGTGGTCAGGACGATGGACAGGCCCATGACCGCGATGCCGCCGGCCTCGCTGGCGATGGGCGAGGGCGGCCCGTCGATCAGCCGCGCCACCGCGCCCCAGGCGATGGCCCCGGCAGAGGCGATAATCACCCCGGACTGGCCCAGCGCGGCAAGATCCTCGGCAGAGGAATGGCCGAAGGCGTGGTCGTCGTCGGCGGGCTTGGCGGCATAGAGGATGGCGGCCAGTCCGCCCAGCGACACCATCAGGTCCAGCGCGCTGTCGGCAAGGCTGGCGGCCACCGACAGCGAGGCGGTGACGGACAATGCCCAGAGCTTGGCCAGCACCAGCACCAGCGCCACCGCGGCCGACATGAGCCCCGCCGAGACGTTCAGGCGATGGGCGGCGGGCGCGGGCATGGCCGATTCCTCGTGCGGTGGGCGTTCGGGCGCTACAAAGGGTGCGCGGCGCGGCTTGTCAACGCGCGGCGGGCCGGGGCGGCGGCGGGCTCAGCGGCCCGATTCCTCCGGCTCCAGCCCCCAGATCGCCTGGTCCGGCACCCAGCCGCGGTAGCCGTCGGCGGTGATCCGGCACCAGCCGCTCCGGCATTCGTCAAGCCGCGCCACCACCCCGGCCTCGACCTGCGCGTTCACCGGGGAATCGGGGTCGGGTTTCATCAGCAGCGGCAGCATGTCCTGTTCCACCAGCACCGTGCGCACCCCCGACAGCAACGAGTAGTGCACCCAGCCACCGGCGCCGTCGCGGTCGCGCACCCGGCGCCAGTGGCCGTATTCCGCCACCACCTCCAGCGGCATGTTGCGCCGCTTGTAGACCCAGTCGATCCGGTGGCTCAGCGACGGGCCGCGCCGCACGTTGCCCTCGCTTGCTTTGAGCGACACGAAGCGGGGGATGGGAAGGTTGGTCACCGGCCCCAGCTCTGCCGCCGTCGCCGGCCCGGGTGCCGCGCAGAGCGCCACGACCATGGCCAGCGCCACGGCGATTCCGCATGTCCTGATGCGACTCATGATCCTGTTCACCTGATTTCCGCTCACTGCCCCGGGACCTGTCCCTGTCCCTTCCGGCGCGGTTGTGCCCCGCGTCCGTTCCTGCAACTCTGCCAGCGCGCCGAGGACTTGGAAACCACGAGGAGGGGCGGGCATGGTTCGAGAGCGGCTGAGTGTTGTCGTGACGCGACGGTTGCCCGAGGTGGTCGAGACCCGGATGTCCGAGCTGTTCAACGTCACCCTGCGCGGCGACGACCAGGCGATGACCCGGGAAGACCTTGCCGCGGCCATGCGCGGGACCGACGTGCTGGTGCCCACCATCACCGACCGGATCGACCAGGAGCTGCTGGCCCGGGCCGGCGACCGGCTGAAGCTGATCGCAAATTTCGGCGCCGGGGTGGACCACATCGACGTGGCCAGCGCCCGCCAGCGCGGCATCCTGGTGTCCAACACTCCGGGCGTGGTGACAGAGGACACCGCCGACATGGCCATGGCGCTGATCCTCGCGGTGACCCGGCGCATTCCGGAAGGGCTGGCGGTGATGCAGGCAGGCAGCTGGACCGGCTGGACCCCCACCGCCTTCCTCGGCGGGCGCATCGGCGGGCAGCGGCTGGGCATTCTCGGCATGGGCCGGATCGGCCAGGCGGTGGCGCGGCGGGCGCGGGCCTTCGGGATGCAGATCCACTACCACAACCGCCGCCGCCTGCGCCCCGAGGTGGAGGACGAGCTGGAGGCGACCTACTGGGTCTCGCTCGACCAGATGGTCAGCCGGATGAACGTGATCTCGGTCAATTGCCCGCACACCCCCTCCACCTACCACCTGATGAACGCGCGGCGGCTGAAGCTGATGAAACCCTCGGCGGTAATCGTCAACACCTCGCGCGGCGAGGTGATCGACGAGAACGCGCTGACGAGAATGCTGCGGTCGCAGGAGATCGCGGGGGCCGGGCTGGACGTGCTGGAGCGCGCCTCCGAGATCAACCCGCGGCTGCGCGAGCTGGGCAACGTGGTGCTGCTGCCGCACATGGGATCGGCCACCCGCGAGGGGCGTGCGGAAATGGGCGAGAAGGTGATCATCAACATCAAGACCTTCGCCGACGGGCACCGGCCGCCGGACCTCGTCGTGCCGTCGATGCTGTGAGCGCGCCATGAAACGCGCGGGCCGCTCGACACTGGCGCTGGCGCTGGCTGTTCTGTGCCTCTGGCTGGCGCTGCTGCCGGGCAAAAGCCCCTTGGTGGCGGCCTCGGAACGGTTCAACCGCGACGTGGCGGTGGCCAGCGCCGCCACCTACGTGTCGCTGCGGGCGATCAACGCCGCCCTCTCGGCGGTGCAGGAGGTGGAGGTAGGCGGCTCCTTCGGCGTCTCGGGCACCTTCCAGCCGCTGAAGTGGTTGGAACCGGTGGACGACACGGTCGAGCAGGTCTCGCAGCTGATCTTCCTGGTGGCGCTGCTGAACGGGGTGCTGTCGCTGTCGGTAGGCCCGGTCTCTGCCATCGGCTTCGCGCTGCTGGCGGCGGCGCTGCTGGCGCGCTGCGGCTGCGAGGCCGCCGGCCGGTCACCGCCGCTGCTGCGCCGGGGCATGGCCGGCTGCGGCGGGCTGGGGCTGGCGCTGGCGGTGGGGCTGCCGCTGGCGGTGGCGCTGGGCAGCTGGGCGGGCGAGTGGCTAACGGCGGCGCAGTGGGACGCGGCCAATGCCTCGCTGGAGCAGATCGCGGAGGAAGCCCGGTCCCTGATCGGCGAGACCGGCACCGAGGAGCGCGGCTGGCGCGAGACGATCGGCGCCTACCTCGGCGCGGGCGGGCTGTTCTGGGACCGCTCGGACGAGCTGCTGCGCGCCTCGCTGACCCTCAGCGGCGTCTATTTCCTGCGGATGGTCGTGCTGCCGGCGGTGATCTTCCTCGCCTGCCTGCGCCTGATGCGGGCGCTGCTTGTGCCGGGAATGGGGGGCCACTGAGTCGCCGGCCGGAAGCGTGATCCAGCGGCCGCGCTGCCGCGCGAAGACATTCCTGCTTGTGTTGATGCGACGGCCCGTCCCGGCCTCAGGGCGGTCTGGCGGGTGAAGGAGCCTCCGGCGGGGATATTTCAAAACCAGAGAATTCAGGATCGGGCGCCCCCACCCCGCGGGGTGCGGGGCGCCTTCTCTGGTTGCGGCCATCGGCGTCCCCGCCTGTCCCGCGGCACCACCTGAACACATTGCGGTTAACAGCTGGTTTCTCTGGTTTCGAAATATCCCCGCCGGAGGCAGAAAGTTCTTCCGGCGCAGCCGTTCCTCTCGCGCCGGCTATGGACAGGGCGCGGCAGCCCAGCCAAGCTGGCGGCGCGGCGGAAGCGGAGTGAACGGAACCACATGAGCCGGCTGTGTCTCGTCCTGCTTCTGGTGCTCGTCGCCGCCTGTTCGCGTCCTATGGCGGAGGGAGAGCGCGCCTTCGCCCGCGATCTCTTCGGCGAGACGCTGGACCACCGCCGCGCGCGGGTGGCCATCGGCCTGGGGCTGCGGCCGCCGCCGCGCCCCAAGCCTGCCGCGCCGGTCAAGGCGGTCGCCAAGCCGATCCCGCGCCGGCCCGGCGCCTGCGACCGCGTTGCCCCCAACACCGGCCCTCCCGCGCCGCCGCCGGCCTTCGCTTTGTACAACCGGGTGCACGTGATGCCGGAGTGGTACCGCGACGACATGATGGCCGGTTGGCCGAACCGGGTGGCGGTGCCCGAGTCGCTGATCTTCGCGCATGAGCTGGTGCATGTCTGGCAGTGGCAGAACCGCGCCCGCACCGGCTACCGTCCCGCGCTGGCGGGGCTGGAGAGCCTGCTGCGGGGGGATCCCTATTTCTACGCGCCCGCCGGCAACGACGGCTACCTCGCCTTCGGCTTCGAGCAGCAGGCGGCGTTGGTGGAAGACTACATGTGCTACCTGATCTTCGACCCCGAGGCGCCGCGCCGGGCCGAGCTGCGCCAGATCCTGCGGCAGGTCTTCACCGTCGACCGGCTGGACGCGGCGGCGCGGCGCTGAGGCGGCTTGTCGCTTTCGAACGGCCAAGCGTCGGCCCGCCCTCGCGCCGCCCGGCGTTTATCTGCAACCTAGGCCGCGGATGCCAGCCAGCGGAGCGCGCGCGATGAAGACCCATGTGAAAGCCCTCGTGGTGGGCGGCGGTGCCGTGGGCGCCTCGATCGCCTATCATCTCGCCCGTGCCGGCTGGAGCGACGTGATGCTGCTGGAGCGGGACGAGCTGACCTCCGGCTCCACCTGGCACGCCGCCGGGCTGCTGCCGCTGTTCAACATGGGCTATGCCACCAGCCACATCCACGATTACTCCGTGAAGTTCTACAAGACGCTGGAGGAGGAGACCGGGCTGAACGCCGGTTTCTCGGTGGTCGGCAACCTGCGCATGGCGCAGAGCGCGGCGCGGATGGACGAGTACCGGCTGTACGCCGCCACCGCCGAGACCGTGGGCATTCCCTTCGAGTGGCTGACGCCCGACGAGATCCGGCAGCGCTGGCCGCTGGTGCGCACCGAGGACCTTAAAGGCGCGCTGTTCCATCCCACCGACGGCTACATCAACCCCGCCGACGTCACCCAGGCCATGGCCCGGGGCGCGCGGCAGCGGGGCGTGGTGATCGAGCGGCGCTGGCAGGTGGACGGCTACGACTGGACCGGCAGCGCCTGGCGGGTTCAGGTGACGAAGATGGTTGAGAAGGGCGGCAACCTGGTGCCGTCCGACGAGACCGCCGTGATCGAGGCGGAGCACGTGGTGACCGCCACCGGCAACCACGCCCAGCGCACCGCGCGGCTGTTGGGCATCAAGATCCCCGCGATCCCGGTCGAGCACCAGTACATCGTCACCGAGCCCGACCCGGCGCTGGCCGAATGGCGCGCGGCCGGCCACGACGAGCACCCCGTGCTGCGCGACGCCGACGCCAAGTGGTACGTTCGCGAAGAACGCAAGGGCTGGATCCTCGGCCCCTACGAGCGCGGCGCGCCCGCCCGGTTCGCCCACGGGGTGCCGGACAGCTTCCGCGCCGATCTCTTCCCGCTGGACCTGGAGCGGATCGAGGAGGAGTACATGTCCTTCATCCACCGACTTCCCAGCAGTGAATCGCTGGGGCTGAAGGACGATTTCAACGGTCCGATCTGCTACACCCCCGATGGCAACCCGCTGGTGGGTCCCGCGCCGGGGCTGCGCAACATGTGGCTGGCGGAGGGATTTTCCTTCGGCATCACCGCCGCCGGCGGCACCGGGCACTACCTGGCCCAGATGATGGTGGAGGGCGAGGCAGAGATCGACATGGCCAGCCTCGACCCCAAGCGCTACGGGCCCTGGATGACCACCGAGTACGCCGCCCGCAAGAACGAAGAGGCCTACGAGCACGTCTACATCCTGCACCACCCCGACGAGGAACGCCCCGCCGCGCGGCCGCTGAAGACCGCCCCCTGCTATGACCGTATGAAGGCGCGGGGGGCGCAGTTCGGGCAGGTGAACGGTTGGGAGCGGCCGAATTATTTCGGTCCCCCGGATGCGCCGGACAGCTTCGATCACGATGCCCGCAGCTTCCGGCGTGGCGGCTGGTGGCAGCATGCCCGGGACGAGGCGCAGGCGGTCCGCGAGGGGGCGGGGCTGATCGACGCCACCGCCTTTGCCAAGCACGTGCTGAAGGGGCCGGGGGCGACGGATTTTCTCGACTGGTTTACCACCAACCGGCTGCCGCGGATCGGCCGGATCAACCTGACCTACGCGCTGACGGCGGCCGGAACCACGCGGACGGAATACACCATCGTCCGCCACGCCGAGGACCACTACACCCTGATCTCCGCCGGGGCCTGGCAGGCCGATGACGCGGACTTCCTTGAGAAGGCGATCGAGGACACCCGCGACCGCTTCGGCCCGATGATGCTGGTGGACGTGACCAGCCAGCGCGGCGTTTTCGCGCTGGCGGGGCCGAAGGCGCGCGAGGTGCTGGGGGCGCTGGTGGTGGACGCGGCGCCGGAGACGGTGCTGTCGAACAAGCGCTTCCCCTGGCTCTCTGCCCGCGACATCGAGGTGAAGATGTGCCCCGTGCACGCCATCCGCGTCGCCTATACCGGCGAGCTGGGGTGGGAACTGCACCATCCCATCGAGATGCAGAACTACCTGTTCGACCGGCTGATGGAGGCCGGAGAGCCGCTGGGACTGAAGCTGGTGGGCGCGCGGGCGCAGAACTGGCTGCGGCAGGAGAAGAGCTACCGCGCCTTCGGGACAGAGCTGGGCCGCGACGCGACGCCGCTGGAGGCGGGGCTGGACCGGTTCGTCGACCTGGACAAGGAGTTCCACGGCAAGGCGGCGATGCTGGACAAGGGGATCCGGTCGCGCTGCGTGACGCTGCTGATCGACGGACCGTCCGACGCCGACCCCTGGGGGCGCGAGGCGCTGTATGCGGGGGGCGAGCGGGTGGGGCGGCTGACCTCCGGCGGCTATTCGGTGGTGTTCGGGAAGTCCATCGGCATGGGCTACGTGCGGCCGGACCTGGCCGCGCCGGGAACCCGGCTGAAGCTGCGGATGCTGGGGGAGTTGTGGGACGCGGAAGTGACCGAGGACAGCCCGCACGACCCGCAGAACGCGCGGATCAGGGTAGACGGGTAGGGGACGCGAAACGGAGGGGCAGCGCCCGTCCGTGGGTGGGCGTGCCTGCCGCTGGTGGTGTTTGTTCTAGGGTGCCGCCACCCCTTCGCTCCCCCCTCGCGCAAACGGTGACGAAGCGCCCGCCCGGGGGGCGGACGGGCGCTGGCCCGGCGGCGCTGCGCGCCTTGTTCCGGGCCGGGCGCTTTTTGTCGGCTCAGCCCTTCAGGCGCGACAGCCAGCCCTGCTTCTTCTCCTCGACCGGCGCGTCGGGATCGACCTCTTCGGCCGGGCCCTCGACCGCGGTCTTGAAGTTGTCGAAGAACTGGTCGGCCATCTTCTTGGCAAAGCCGTCGATGATCCGGCTGCCCAGCTGCGCCAGCTTGCCGCCCACCTTGGCGTCGACGTCGTAGGACAGCAGCGTGCCGCCCTCGCTTTCCGACAGCCGCACCTTGGCGCCACCCTTGGCGAAACCGGCGGGGCCGCCCTTGCCCTCGCCCGACAGGTTCAGGCTTTCCGGCGGCACCATCTCGTCCATCTTGACCTCACCCTTGAAGGTCGCCTTCACCGGGCCGACCTTCTGGGTCACCACGGCCTGGAAGCCTTCCTCGGGAGAGCCGGTCAGCTCGGTACAGCCCGGGATGCAGGCCTGCAGCACCTGCGGATCCAGCAGCGCCTGCCACACGGTTTCCGGCGGGGCGGCGATCTGGCGTTCAGAGCTCATTTCCATAAGCGGTCAGTCCTTTTGCTGTGCGCTGGGCATCGCGCGCGAGGATAGCCTCTGCGCCGGTCGCGGCAAGCCCCCGGCTCAGGTCAGCCCGTCCCAGAGCAACCGCACGGATATGGCGAACAGGGCCAGCTCAATGAACAGGAAGAACACCTTCTCCGGCAGCAGCGTGGTCAGCCGGTATCCGGCGAAGGCCCCGAGGGCGGCCAGCGGGCCGAGGAAGACGACGGTGCCGAAGCTCTCCATCGTGATCTGGCCGGCCAGAACGTAGGGCGGCAGCTTCATCAGGTTGATCACGGTGAACAGGATCGTCGAGGTGCCGGCGAAGACCATCTTGGGCAGCTTCTGCGGCAGCACGTAGGCCTGGAAGGGCGGGCCGCCGGCGTGGGCGATGTAGCTGGTGAACCCGGCGATGCTGCCCCAGAACAGCCCGCGCGGGATGTCGGCGGGGCGCGGCGCGATCTCCTTGCGCAGCCGCCGCACAAGCCGGAACCCGAGATAGTAGAACCCCACCGCCGCCACCGCCAGCTTGACCGCGTCCGAGGTGACCACCGCGACGGTCAGGAACCCCACGAGGATGCCGATGGCGCTGGCGGGGATCAGGATCGCCAGGTTGCGGCGCGAGAACTCGTGACGGTAGAGCCAGACGCCGAACATGTCCGAGAAGATGTAGACCGGCAGCAGCAGGCCCGCCGCCGCGGCCGGGTCCATCACCAGCGACAGGATCGGCACGCTCAGCAGGGCCACCACGGGCAGCCCGCCCTTGGACATGCCCACCAATACCGCGCCGATCGACGCCGCGATCCAGAAAGAAGTTCCGAAGTCCATTACCCGTGCCCGATGACCCGCTACGCCGTTCTCCTGCCAGCCCGGCACGGGAATGAAAAGGGCAGGACGTACGGTAAGGCGATCAGGCGGAGGCGCGGTGCCCCGGCACGGCGGCGGCCAGCGCGGCCCGGTCCAGCACCCGCACGCGGCCCTTCTCCAGCGCGATCACGTTGCGGTCGCGCAGGCGCCCCAGCTCTCGGTTCAGGGTCTGGCGGGCGCAGCCCATCAGGCCGGCGAGATCGGCCTGCGTCTTGGCGATCACCGGCTGCTCGGAGGAGAGCCGGTGCAGGTAGGCGCACAGCCGCTGCTCCACCGGGTAGAACTGGTCGACGAACTTGGTGGTGCTCTCGCGCGACATGCGGTCGTAGGCAATGTGCAGCAGCGCGGCGGCAAAGCCCTTGGTGGTCAGCAGCGCGTTCATCCGCGGGGCGGGGCAGAACCGCAGAATCGTACCGGGCGCGGCGGTGCAGGTGGCGGAACAGGGATCGTCGGTGACCGCCTCGATCTCGCCGAAAATGTCGCCGGGCCCGCAAAGGTGCAGGATCGCGCATTGCCCGGCGTCGTTCTTGCAGGTGATCTCTACCGAGCCGGTCACCACCAAGTACAGTCCCGGAGAGGCAGACCCCTGCCGCAGGATCGGCGTCGAGACGGGAAGGCGAAGGATCTCGGTGGCGTTGAAAAAGGCGTCAGCGAGATCGGGCCCAAGTTTTCGAAGAAACTTGGAGCGGGCGACGAGGAGGTCTTTTGTCGTGTTGGTCATGAATGAACTCGAGGCAAAAAAATAGGAAAGGTCGAGGGAAAAACTTCGATCATCAGGTGGGACATCCGGGCCCTCTTCACAAGGTTAACCTAAACGTAAGGTTCGGCGGATCACAAGACATTTGCTAGCAAGGCAAGGAAACATCTGGACAATGTGGCTTCTCGCCACGCGGTGTTAACCAATGCTGTCACCCCTGCGACGTGGTTCTCAGGCCTCGCAGGCGCGCTGCCAGCATCGACAGGGCAAAGAGGATCGCGGCGCCGCAGACGATGGTCGGCCCGCTCGGCGTGTCCAGCGCGTAGGCCGCCTGCATCCCTCCCACGGCGGCCACGGCGCCGATCCCGGCGGCCAGCAGCGCCATGCGCTCTGGCGTCGCGGCGAAGGGGCGGGCGGCGGCGGCGGGGATCAGCAGCAGCGCCGCGATCAGCAGCACCCCCACCACCTTGATCGCCACCGCCACCACCAGCGCCAGCGCGACGGTCAGCACCAGCTGCTCGCGCCGCGGGTCGATGCCGGCGGCACGGGCGAGGTCGGGGTTCAGCGTCGCGGTCAGCAGCGCGGACCAGCGCCAGCCCAGCAGCGCCAGCACCAGCAGCGCGCCGCCCCAGATCACCGCAAGGTCGGTGTGCCCGACGGCAAGGATCTCTCCGAACAGGTAGGCCATCAGGTCGATGCGCACGCCCTCGAGAAAGGACACCGCCACCAGCCCGAAGGCCAGCGAGGAATGCGCCATCACCCCCAGCAGGGTATCCACAGCGTGGCCGCGCCCGGACAGCAGCGTCACCGCCCCGGCCATCAGCAGCGCCACCACCAGCACGCCCGCGAAGATGTTGACCTGGAAGAACAGCGCCAGCGCCACCCCCACGATCGAGGCGTGGGCGGTGGCGTCGCCGAAATAGGCCATCCGCCGCCAGACCACGAAACACCCCAGCGGCGCGGCGGCGAGCGCGACGCCGAGGCCCGCCAGCGTGGCGCGGACAAGGAAGGAATCCAGCAGCGTCACAGGGCATCCTCCCGGGCAGGCGCGTGGTCGTGGGGCGTGTCGTGGCTGTGGGTGTGCTCGTGCCGGTACAGCGCCAGCGCGCCCCCGGTGCCGGTGCCGAACAGCGCCCGGTACTCCGGCGCGCTGGCCACCTGCTCCGGCGCCCCCTCGCAGCAGACATGGCCGTTGAGGCAGATCACCCTGTCAGAGGCGGCCATGACCACGTGCAGCTCGTGGCTGACCATCAGCACCGCGCAGCCGGTGGTGCGGCGCAGGGTGTCGATACGGCGGTAGAAGTCGGCCGATCCCGGCTGATCCATCCCCTGCGTCGCCTCGTCCAGCACCAGCAGCTCCGGCCGCGCCAGCAGCGCCCGGGCCAGCAGCACCCGCTGGAACTGGCCGCCGGACAGCTCTGCCATCTGCCGTTCGCCCAAGTCGCCCAGCCCGGCCTCTTCCAGCGCTTGGCGCGTCTCGGCGGCGGGGACGGGGCGGGGCAGGCCGAGAAAGCGGCGCACGGTGATCGGCAGGGTCGGGTCGATGTGCAGCTTTTGCGGGACGTAGCCCAGCCGCAGCCCCGGCTTCAGCGTGATCTTCCCCCGCTCCGGCCGCACCGCGCCGGCGATCGCCCGCAGCAGGGTGGTCTTGCCGGAGCCGTTGGGCCCGACGATGGTCACGATCTCTCCGGGCGCGATGTCCAGCGACACGTCGTGCAGCGCCAGCCGGCCGCCGTGCCGCACGGCGAGGTTGCGGATCTCCAGCAGGTTCATGCCTCGGCGTCCCGGCAGCGCGGGCACAGGCCTTCGGCCTCCAGCACCGCCCGCTCCACCGAAAACCCGGCGGCGTCGGCAGCGCGGCCAAGCTGGCCCGCGGCGGGATCGGTGGTGGCCTCTGCCACCCGCTCGCAGGCGCGACAGATCAGGAAGGCGGGGGCATGGTCGGCGCCGGGATGGGCGCAGGCGACGAAGGCGTTCAGCCGCTCGATCCGGTGGGCGAAGCCGTGGGAGACAAGGAAATCCAGCGCCCGGTAGGCGACGGGCGGCTGCGAGCCGAGGCCTTCGGCGCGCAGGATGTCGAGAATCTCGTAGGCCCCCATGGCCCGGTGCCGGTCCAGCAGGATCTCCAGCACACGGCGGCGCGCGGGCGTGAACTGCAGCCGGGCGCCGCGGCAGCGCGCGTCGGCGGCGGCAACGGCCTGGTCGATGCAGTTGCGGTGGTCGTGGGATTCGAAGGCGAGCGTGGTCATGAAGGGTTGATATGTTATATCAGTGCATCTAATCAAGCGCCCATCGCACGCGTCCATGACACCGGAAACCTCATGCACAAGACCCTGACCGCCTTCGCCTTCTTGCTGATCCCGCTACCCGCCGCGGCCGAGGCGCCCCGCGTGGCGGCGGACGTGCCGGCCGTGCATTCGCTGGTGGCGCGGGTGATGCAAGGCGTGGGAGACCCCGCGCTGATCCTGCCCCCCGGCGCCTCGCCCCACGACCACGCCATGCGCCCGTCAGAAGCGGCGGCGGTGGAGCAGGCGGACCTGCTGTTCTGGGTCGGGCCGGAGTTTACGCCGTGGCTGTCCAAGGCCATCGCGACACTGGCGCCCGACGTGCGCTCTGTCCCGCTGCTGGAGGCGGAGGTGACCCGCCGCCTGCCGCCGCGCTGGGTGAGCGAGGAGGCCGAGGAGGAGGCGCACGAGGAGGAGGGGCACGCGGAGGAGGGGCATGGCCACGAGGGCGAGGTGGACACGCACGCGTGGCTGGACCCGGAGAACGCCGCGCTCTGGCTGGAAGAGATCGCGCGGCACCTGTCGCAGGCGGACCCGGACAATGCCCAGACCTATGCCGCCAATGCCGCCGCCGGGGCAGAAGAACTGGCGGCCTTGACCGCCGAGCTGCAGGCGGCGCTGGCGCCAGTGCGGGGCGTGACGCTGGTGCTCTACCACGACGCCACCCAGTACTTCGAGGCGCGCTTCGGCCTGCAGGCGCTGGGTGCCATGACCCTGAACGAAGGCCCGCCGCGCCCCCGCCACCTGGACGAGCTGCGCGCTCAGGCGGCAGGCGAGGACGCGGTCTGCGTGGTGCTGGAATCGCCGGCGGACCCGGGGCTGGCGCGGGCGGTGGCGCCGGAGGCCCCGGTGGTCATCATGGATACGGAAGGCGCGGCGCTGCCGATCGGGCCGGGCTACTACCCGTCGCTGCTGCGCCAGCTGGCTGAGGCGCTGGCGGGCTGCGCCGACTGAGCCGGAGCGGCGGGAAGGCTGCGCAGGTATTCCATGACCTGCGCCGGCTTCACCGGCTTCCGCAGGGCGGGACCGCGCGGCATGTTCAGGTTCAGCCAGTCCTGCCCGTAGCCCGAGACGTAGACGAAGGGGATGCCGCGCCGGTTCAGTTCCTCGGCCACGGGCGCGGTGCTTTCGCCGTCGAGGCTGGCATCCAGCACCACGATGCCGGGGGTGGCGCCGCGCAGTGCCTGCTGCGCTTCCTCCAGCGTCTCCGCGGGGGGCATCACGACATATCCCTGCGCCTCCAGCGCCTCGCACAGGTCGATGGCGATCATGAAGTCGTCCTCGACCACCAGTACGGGCGAAAGCAGGCGCGGGTCGTCGGCAGGCATAAGGTACTCCGGCAGGGTCGGGGAAAGGCGGGGCGGTGGGGCCGCCCCGCGCACGCTCAGCGGGAAGCGAACTCCCCGCAGGCGATCCGGTCGCCGCTGTCTCCGGCCGGCTGGCTCTGGTAATCATCCGCGCCGGCATGGACGACGAAGGCGGCGCCGTCTTCGTCCATCAGGTCTTCCTCGATGCTGATCCCGCTCAGGAAATACTCCGCCTGCAGCGCGCCATCGATCTGCACGGTGGCGTTGGGCAGGTCACCCGGATGCGGGCCGCCCTCCACCATCACACCGTGCTGCTTGTCCCCGGCGATATGACCGCCGGCAGAGGTAAAGTCGGCGGCAGAGCAGTCGCCGGTCTGGTGCAGGTGGATGCCATGCACGCCTTCGGGCAGGCCGGTGAGGCTGATGATCGCGTGCACCATGCCCGAGGGCGTGTCGTGCAGCTGGATGCTGCCCATGGGATCGCCGTTGCGGTCCAGGACATCGGCAGAGATTTCGGCGGCAAGGGCGGGCAGCGGCGCCAGCGTGCTGGCGAGAATGGCGAGGGCAAGACGTTTGGTCATCACAAGAACTCCGGTAAGGGTACCAGTAGAATGCCGCTGCGGCAGGTATGTTCCCTGTCGCGCCGGTATTGTCGACGCCGGTGATGCGATCTGAGGCAACGGGGTGCTGACAGCGCCCTCCGGGTGGGGCAAGAACGGCGGCAGGCAAGGAGGAGGAGCACCGATGGCAGACTGGATCGACGCCTGCGCGGCAGAGGACGTGGAGGAGGAGGACCTGCTCCGTTTCGACCATGGCGAGCGGACCTTCTGCATCTACCGCGCCCCCGACGGCACGGTCTTCTGCACCGACGGCCTCTGCACCCACGAGAAAGTGCACCTGTCGGACGGGCTGGTGATGGGCCACGAGATCGAGTGCCCCAAGCACAACGGCGTCTTCGACTACCGCAACGGCGAGGCCCTGCGCGCCCCGGCCTGCGAGCGGCTGGCCACCTACCCGACAAAGGAGGAAGACGGACGGGTGCTGGTGCAGATCTGAGCCCGCCCACGCGCGGCACGTTTTCCGTCTTGACGCGCCGCCCCCCCTCGCATACCACCGCGCCCGGTCCGGCGGAGTAGCTCAGTTGGTTAGAGCAGCGGAATCATAATCCGCGTGTCGGGGGTTCAAGTCCCTCCTCCGCTACCAGACTTCCTCTGAAATCCGGGCGTTTTCATCCCTCTCGGCCATCCCGTGCCAGTGCCGGCGACGCCTGATTTCACCCGAACGTGACGCGAAGGCGCGCAAACGTTCCCCTGAATTACTCCCGAAACGTGTTAGCTCGCGGCAGAGCAACCTGAACTGGAGCCATGCGGTATGACACCCTCTTTCAAAGCCATCGCCCTCAGCGGCCTTTGCACCGTGATGCTGGCGCCCACCGCCGGTGCCGACAGCCACGGCAACGAGCATGTCCACAGCCGCGAGTTCAAGGGCGAGGTCTACGTCATGTACCGCAACCACATGGCGCTTTACACCTACGACGAGGACGAGCCGGGCGTGTCGAACTGCAACGACGAATGCGCGACCACGTGGATCCCCGCCGCGCTGGATGCGGATACCCCGGTGGGCGAGAACTACGCCTTGATCGAGCGGGCGGACGGGTCGATGCAGGCGACGTTCCGGGGGATGCCGCTTTACCTCTATTCCGGCGATGCCAAGCCCGGCGACATCAAGGGCGACGGGCTGGACGGCGTCTGGCGTCTTGCCCGGCCGTGACCTAGCCGGCCTGCGCCCGGGGTTTTCCTTCATAAGCCGGGGCACAAGGTCACGTTCGGTTTCAACCCTGCAGGACAAGCGTTTCGACGTTACGTCCGCCTTGCAATGCCTGCAGGGCCGCTATCTCTGCCTCCGGTCCTATGGAGGGAACAATGAAGAACATTCTTGCCGTGCTCGTCGTTTCTGCAGTCGTTTTGGCGGGTTGCACCACCCGGCAGGTGGTCGAGAACACCGGTGACGCCGCGCTGGGCACGACGAAGCTGATCGTGCGCGGGGCGATCGGCGCGGGCAAGCTGGCGGTGCGCGGCACCGTGGCGGGCGTGCGGAAGCTGACGGCCCCCGAGGCGGGGTTCAAGGCGGGGCAGGAGGTCTGCGTCAGCCAGTCGGGCGATATCGTCGGGCGGGTCGACGTGATCAACGGGCAGCGGGTCTGCACGCTGATCCCCGCCACGCGGTAGCATCGGCTGAGAACCATTGATTTCAGGGCGGCGCATTTCCCGGTGCCGCCCTTTTGCTGTCTCACGCGTGGTGGCAGGCGGCGGCGTGGCCCGGGGCCAGTTCGCGCAGGGGCGGCGTCTCGCGGGCGCAGATCTCGGTGGCGCGGGGGCAGCGGTCGCGGAACGGGCAGCCGGTGCGGGCGCGCATGCGGCTGGGCGGTTCGCTGACCTCCACCGCGCCGGTGATGCGCCGCGAGGGGTCGGGGCGCGGGATCGCGGACAGCAGCAGCTCGGTATAGGGGTGGCGCGGGGCGCGGAACAACTCGGCCGCGGGGGCCAGTTCGACAAGGTCGCCCATGTACAGCACCGCCACCCTGTCAGAGATGGTCGCCACCACCCCCAAGTCGTGGCTGATGAACATCAGCGTCAGCCCCAGCCGGGTCTTCAACTCGGCCAGCAGGTTCAGCACCTGCGCCTGGATCGACACGTCGAGGGCAGAGACAGGCTCGTCCGCGATCACCAGCTCCGGCTCCGGCAGGATGGCGCGGGCGATGCCGACGCGCTGGCGCTGGCCGCCCGACAGCTCGTGCGGGAAACTGGTGGCGAAGCCGGCGCCAAGGCCTACCCGGTCCAGCGCCTCGCCGATCAGCCGCTCGCGCTCGCGGCGCGAGGCGAAGATGCGGTGGATGTCGCCGGTCTCCGCCACCGAGTCCCCGACAGAGCGGCGGGGGTTGAGCGAGGCGTAGGGATCCTGGAACACCATCCGCAGCTTCAGCCGGGTCTCTGCCATGCGGCGGCGGCCGCGGCCCAGCAGGTCCTCGCCGTTCAGCAGCACGCTGCCGCCGTCGGCGCCGGTCAGGCCCAGCAGCACCCGCGCCAGCGTGGACTTGCCGCAGCCGGATTCGCCGACGATCCCCAGCGTCTCGCCGCGGCGCACCGCCAGCGAGATGCCGTTGACCGCGTGCACTGCGTGGGTCTGGCCGCCGCGGCGGACGCGGTAGGTCTTTCGCAGCTCGCGCATGTCGAGAATCGTGTCGGGAAGCGTCTCGGGCGCGGGCACGGGGGCGTTCATGCCGGCACCTCCTCGGCAAGCGGGAAGTGGCACAGCGCTGCCTCTCCGTCCGCGCGCCGGACCAGCGGCACCGGGCCGCTGCGGCAGGGATCGGCGGCGCGCGGGCAGCGCGGGGCGAAGGGACAGCCGTCGGGGATGGCGCCGGGGCGCGGGGCCGATCCGGGGATGGTGGCAAGGCTGCCGCGCCCGGCGGCGGGGTCGGGCAGGCAGGCCATCAGCCCGGCGGTATAGGGATGCAGCGGCGCGCGGAATAGCGGTGTGACCGCCCCCGTCTCCACCAGCCGGCCGGCGTACATCACCGCAACGCGGTCTGCCAGCTGCGCCACCACGCCCAGGTCATGGGTGATGAACAGCACCCCCATGTCCAGCCGGTCGCAAAGGTCCCGGATCAGCCCCAGAACCTGCAGCTGCACGGTGACGTCCAGCGCGGTCGTCGGCTCGTCCGCGATCAGCACCTGCGGCCGGCAGGCCAGCGCGATGGCGATCATCACCCGCTGGCGCATGCCGCCCGACAGCTGGTGCGGGTAGGCCGACAGCTGGTGCGCCGCGTCGGGGATGCGGACCATGTCCAGCAGCTCGCGGGCGCGGGGGCCGGGGGCGGTGTCCGGATCGTGGACGCGCACCGCCTCTTCGATCTGGTCGCCGATCCGCAGCACCGGGTTCAGCGAGGTCATCGGCTCCTGGAAGATCATCGCCACCCGGCCGCAGCGCTGGCGCACCCGCTGGTGCGGCGCCAGCCGGGTGATGTCGGCGCCGTCCAGCGTGACGCGGCCGCCGGTGACCGCGATGCCGGGCGACAGAAGGCCCATCAGCGCCAGCGAGGTCAGGCTCTTGCCCGACCCCGACTCGCCCACCAGCCCGAGGATCTCTCCGGGCGCGATGGCGAAGGACACGTCGCGCACGATCTGCGGGCCGCGGTCGATGGACACCACCAGGTTTTCCACGCTCAGCATCCGCCTACCTCCGAACCATCTCGCGGAAGCGTGGGTCCATCCGGTCGCGCAGCGCATCCCCCACGAGGTTCAGCGAGAAGGCGGTGAGCACGATCATCAGCCCGGGCCAGAGCAGCAGCCAGGAGGCGCGGGTGATGTAGATCCGCGATTCCGCCAGCATGTTGCCCCACGAGGGAATCTCGGGCGGCGCGCCGAGGCCGAGGAAGTCCAGCGAGGCCGCGCCAAGCTGCGCGAAGGCGAAGACGAAGGAGGCCTGCACCAGCAGCGGCGAGATCATGTTGGGCAGGATGTGCCGGGTTACGATCCACCAGGTGCCGGCGCCGCCGCTGCGGGCGGCTTCGACGTAGGGCTCGGCCTTCAGCCGCAGGGCCACGCCGTAGACGATGCGCGCGGTGGTGGTCAGGTAGATCAGCCCGATGGCGAGGATCGCGTTGAACACGCCCTGCCCGAGGATCACGATCAGCCCCAGCGCCAGCAGCAGCGAGGGAAAGGACATCAGCACGTCCACCATCCGCATCAGCAGCCGCCCCAGCCGGGGATAAAGTGCCGACAGCACCCCGATCGGCACCCCCGAGGCCAGTGCGAAGCCCACGACGCCCACCCCGATCAACAGCGCCAGCCTTGCGCCGTAGACGATGCGGGAAAAGGTGTCGCGGCCGAAGTGGTCGGTGCCCAGCAGGTGCGCGCCGCCGGGGGGCAGCAGCCGGTTCACCGGGTCGATCCGGTCGGGCGGGAAGGGCGCGATCAGCGGCGAGGCGGCGGCGAACAGCACGATCAGCAGCAGGAAGGCAACGCCCAGCGCGGTCATGGGCCGCGCGGCGACGGGGCGGGCCCAGGTCATCAGCAGCTGTCTCATTCCAGTTCCACCCGCGGGTCCAGCAGCCGGTAGGACAGGTCCACCAGCAGGTTGATGACGAGGTAGAGGCAGACGGTGATCAGGATCACCCCCTGGATCACCGGGTAGTCGCGCCGCAGGATCGACTGCACGACGGTGCGGCCGATGCCGGGCAGGGCAAAGACGGTTTCCGTCACCACCGCCTCGGAGATCAGCGCGGCGAAGGTGAAGCCGAAGGCCGAGACCACCGCCAGCAACGCGTTGCGCAGGATGTGGCGCAGCACCACGCGGTAGGGGCGGATCCCCTTGGCGCGAGCGGTGCGCACGTAGTCCTCGCGCGCCACGTCCAGCATCGAGGCCCGGGTCAGCCGCAGGATCAGCGCCGCGTTGGGCGCGGCAAGCGCGAGGCTGGGCAGCACCAGGTAGCGCAGGTTCGCCAGCCCGCCCTCCTCGAAGATCGAGGGGTAGCCGGAGGAGGGGAACCAGCCCAGCCCGGCGGCGAAGATCAATATCAGGTAGAGACCAACCCAGAAGGTCGGCACCGAGGCGGCCAGCATCGCCAGCCCCGACAGGCCCTGGTCCACCCAGCTGCCCTGCCGGATCGCGGCGAGGATGCCGATCGGCACGCCGAACAGGATGATCCAGAACATGGTGATGGTGGCCAGCAGGATCGACGTCTCTGCCCCCTCGGCGATCACCTGGGTCACAGGCGTCTCGAAGAAGATCGACCGGCCCAGGTCGCCCTGCAGCGCGTTGCCGGCCCAGATCAGGTATTGCACCACCAGCGGCTCATCCAGCCCCATCCGGTTGCGCAGCGCCGCCACCTGTTCGGGGGTCGCGCCGTCGCCCAGCATCACGTAGACCGGGTCGCCCGGAATGAGGTGGATGAAAGCGAAGATGACGATCGACGCGGCGATCAGGGTAAGGATCGCCGCGCCGCCGCGTTTAAGGACGTATCGCCCCATTCCGGATTACTTCGTCGCGTTCCAGAAGTAGGGGAAGGCCGGGGCCTGCTCCCACGACGTTTCCAGCCCGGGGGCGGCGATGTCGTAGGAATAGAGGTTGCCCACCTTCACGGCCGGAAGCTGCTCGTAGACCAGGGTCTGGAGCTTCGCCCAGGTGGCCTGCCGCGCGGCGAGGTCCGAGGTGCCGGTGAACTCGGCAAGCAGCGCGTGCTTCTCGTCGGTCTTCCACCAGCCGGGATAGCTGTCGTTCATCATGGTCAGCAGAACCGGGTCCGGCACGGTGCCGTGGTGGGTCATGAACATGTCCCACTCGCCCGCCTGGCCGCGCAGCTGCAGCAGCGTCGCCCAGTCGACCACGACCATCTGCACGTTGATGCCGGCATCGGCCAGCTGGCGCGTGAAGACAGAGGCATCATCGAAGTGCGCCTTGTAGTTGGTCGAGACCAGCAGCTTGATCGGCGTGCCGTCGTAACCGGCCTCGGCGGCCAGCGTCTTGGCCTTCTCCGGGTCGCCCTGGTTGTAGTTCTCGGTGCCGGCGGTGGTGTTCCAGATGTTGCCCTCGGCGAAGAACGACCCCGAGGCGTCGAACAGTTCAGGCTCGCCGACAGAGACCTGCAGCGCCTGCTCCATGTTCAGCGCGGCCATGATCGCCTGGCGCAGCTTGGTGTTGGTCGCCAGCGGGCCGGCGTCCGAGTTCATGAACAGCAGCCCGAAGATCGGGGCGTCGCTGATCTTGACCTGGATCGCGGCGTCGTCGCGCACCATGCTGTAGAGGTCGCCGGAGATGTACTCGGCGTAGTCGTAGTCACCCGCCTGCACGCCCGAGACCCGGGTGCCCACGTCCGGCACCGGGACGAAGCGGATCGCCTCGAAGTTGGCGGTACGCGCCCCGGCGGCGCCGTCGGCCGCGTCGGGATGGGCCGAGTAGTCGTCGAATTTCACCAGCTCGACATGGCGGTTCGGGCGAAGCTCGCCGAACTTGTAGGGGCCGGTGCCGACGTAGTTCTCGGCCGCGATGGGATCGCCGCCCGCGGCGCTGACGATCTCGGCGGGGTAGATCGCCGGGCCGCCGTTGATGAAGGCCAGCATGCTCTTCCACGCGCCGTTGGTCGCCGCGAGGTTCAGCGTCACTTCCATGTCGCCGGTGGCTTCGGCGTTCTCCAGCCCCAGCAGCTGCCCGCGAGAGCCATGCTCCGCCCAGCGGTTCAGCGAGGCGGCCACGTCCTCGGCATCCATGACGTCGCCGTTATGGAAGTTCACGCCCTCGCGCAGGGTCAGGACGATGGTCTTGCCGTCCTCGGAAATCGTCTCTCCCGTCACCAGGAAAGGCTGCGGCGCATAGGCGGCGTCGAAGGCGTAGAGCGTCTCGAACATGTGCTGCGAGATGGTCGAGGCCAGCGTCGCGGTGCCCATCTGCACGTCGAGGCTCGGCGGCTCGCCGATGGTGGCGTAGCGCAGCGTCTGCGCCGAGACGGGCGCGGCCATCAGCGCCGCGAGGGCAATGCCCCCCAGTAGCTTTCTCAGTCTCATCTGTTAACTCCCTTTGCTGGTTCGTCTGCCGTCTTTTCTTGGTATCCGGCGGGTCAGTGGCAGGTCTGCCCGCCGTCGATGACAAGGCTCGCGCCGGTCATGAATCGCGCGGCGTCCGAGGCCAGGTAGACGGCCAGCGGACCCAGGTCGCGCGGCTCGCCCATGGTGCCCATGGGGATGTCCGCGACGATCCGGTCGATGATCTCCGGGTGGGTCTGCTTCCACTTCAGGTTCGGCGCGGTGGCGAAGATGCCGGGGCAGATCGCGTTGGCGGTGATGCCGTGCCGCGCCCAGTCCACCGCGAGGGTGCGGGTGAACTGGATCACCCCGGCCTTCGCCGTCTCGTAGTGCCGCCCGCCGATACCGCGCCCGGCCACAAGACCGTTGATCGAGGCAAGGTTGATGATCCGCCCGCCGCGCCCGGCCGCGATCATCGCGGCGCCGACGGTGCGGGCGCAGACGAAGGCGGCGGTCAGGTTCAGGTCCATCAGCGCGCGCCAGTCGTCGAGGCTGAGATCCTCGGTGGCCACGCTGATGCGGCGGCCGCCGACGTTGTTCACCAGGATGTCGAAGCCCCCGGCTTCTGCCAGCAGCGCCTCGCAGGCGACCTGCGCCGCCGCGGGATCGCCCATGTCGGCGGTGCGGGTCCAGGCGGTCCGGCCCTTGGCGCGGATCTCCTGCGCCGTCTCCTCCAGCGCCTCCGGCTGCCGGGCGGTCAGCGCCACGTCGGCGCCCGCCTCTGCCAGCGCCAGCGCGATCTCGCGCCCCAGCCCGCGGCTGCCGCCCGTCACCAGCGCCCGGCGCCCGGAAAGGTCCAGCGTCAGCCCCATGCGGCCCCCGCCGCGCGGCGATGCCGGCGGGCCCCGGTCATGCGGCGCGCCAGACGCCGTTCACGGCGATGCCCACCGAGGTGAGGCAGCGGTCGAAGGGCACCACCTCGCCGCGCACATCGTCCAGGTCGATCGGCCCCTCCACCTCGCGGAAGACGCTGACGCCGCCGGTGGCGCCGGCGCGCAGATGGCCGTACCCCTCCAGCCCCAGCACCCGCGCGGGGGCGCCGCAGGAGGCCTCGATCACCTCTTCCAGCGACCAGCCGAGGGCGAGGAACTTGGTCATCACCCGCAGGTTGTCGTGCACCGGCCCGTCAAGGCACAGCACGTGCACGTCCGAAGAGATCACGTCGGGCCGGAACCCCTGTTTCAGCATGGCCCGCGCCGATTTCCACGAGAACGAGCCCATGCCGTGGGCGATGTCGAAGATCACCCCGCGCTCGCGCGCCTCGAGGATCGCCGGGCGCACGTTGCCCTCGCCATCGGCAGGCGCGTTGGGGAAGGGGCGGAAGCAGTGGGTCAGGATATCGCCCTTGCGCAGGCGAGAGACCACGTCCGCGTAGCTGGGGGGCGGCTCGTCGATGTGGCACATCACCGGCAGCCCCAGCTCGCCCGCCGCGTCCAGCGCCACGTCGAGCGGCGCGATGCCCGAGGGGCCGCTGGCGCGCAGGCCGATGCGGACCTTGATGCCGACGATGGTGTCGGAATGCTTCTGCGCCACCTCCACCGCGTCCCGCGCCGCCATCAGGCGCAGGTCGTGGCTTTCGCCCACCATGATCCGGGACGAGAAGGCGTAGATGCCGGCGAAGCTGATGTGCAGGAAGGACAGGATCTGCGGAAAGGCCGGCTGGATCACGTGCTTGGCGAAGCCGGCGTAGTTGCCGGGCCCGGCGGTGCCGGCGTCCACCAGCAGCGTGCAGGCGGATTTCACCGCGTAATCATCCGGGTCCACCCCGATCGAGGTGCCGCCCCAGTAGACATGGGTGTGCAGGTCGATCAGCCCCGGGGTGACGATGGCGCCGGCGGCGTCGACGATCTGCGCGTTCTTCGGCGCCTCGACATCCAGCCCCGCCACCTTGCCATCCGCGATCACCACGTCGGCGGTGCGGTCGATGCCTTGCGCCGGGTCGATCACCCGGCCGCCGCGGATCACCAGGTTGCCGCTCATCGCGCGGCGCCTTGGTGGTTGAACAGGGCAATGGTTACGGGCTTGGTCACGACTGTCAGTCCCCCATGATCCGGCGCCGCGCGCAGGGCAGCGCGTTCTCCGCCGGAACCGCCAGCAGGGGTCCGGCGACGTTGGGTCAAAGTGTGTAATTTGGTTACATACCTGTCAAGGGATTCGTGAGGCTTGGCGCAGGGCCAGTGTTCATTAGCCTTTCGCGAAATGCCGCGGATGTGATATTGCAAGATGTGGAATGAACGGGAGACGCGCATGGAGGCTTCGCCCCGGGCGGATGGCCCGCCGGCCGACGATCTTGCACCCGGCCAGCGGGTGGACATCCTTGGCCGTATCAAGGACCGGCTGAACAGCTTCAGCCCGGCCGAGCGCAAGGTGGGCGCAGCGGTGCTGGGGGACGTGCGGCGCGCGGTGGACGAGAGCATCGCCAGCCTCGCGCAGCGTGCCGGGGTCAGCGAGCCCAGCGTCACCCGTTTCTGCCGCGCGCTGGGCTGCCAGGGGGTGCGCGACTTCAAGCTGAAGCTGGCGCAGAGCCTGGTGGTGGGCGAGCGCTACCTGAACGCCGACAGCGCTCCCGAGGTGCCCGACCCGGACGCGCCGCCCTACTGGGGGCCGATCCTGTCGGACGCCCACGCCGCCCTGCGCGAGGTCGAGCGGCAGATCTCTCCCGCCGCCGTGCAGGCCGCCGCCACCGCCGTCGCCGAGGCGCGGCAGGTGGTGACCTTCGGCCTTGGCGGCAGCGCCGCGATCCTGGCGGAGGAGGCCAAGTTCCGGCTGTTCCGCTACGGGGTCAACGTCGCCTGCTGCGCAGAGGCCTATTACATGCGCATGACCGCCGCGACCCTGGGGCCGGGGGACGTGGTGCTGGCGATCTCGGCCTCGGGCCGCACCGCGGAACTGATCGAGGCGGTGCGGCTGGCGGGCGGCTACGGCGCCACCACCATCGCCGTCACGGCGCTGGCCAGCCCGCTGGCCGACGCGGTGGACCACCCATTGGGGGTGGCGGTGCTGGAATCGCCGGACACCCTGACGCCGACCTCGGTGCGCTATGCCTTCATGGGGGTGCTGGACCTGCTGTCGGCGGCCACCGGCTACACCCTGGGACCGGCGGCGCGGGAGACGCTGCGGCGGATTAAGTATACTGCGCTGAACCACCGCGCGGGTAATATGCTGGAGCCGCTGGGGGATTGAGGCGGGGGGAGGCTGGTGTTGCGCGATGGCGGGGTGAACCCCGCCCTACATCTCATACGAACGAAGCGCTGATACAGCCCCCGAACAAGCCGAAGGCGCGGGGGCGAGCGCCTGCCCGTTCCCGCGGGCTGGCGCTTTGGGGGCCGCAGGGCAAGGCTCGTTCCGCGTGCGGGCTTGGCTGGGATAATGTGCACAACTCGATGGACAGCAGCGCCAGCCCACGGGCAGGCTTGCGTTGCGCTGTGGAGGCGGGCTGAAGCCCGCCCTACGGCGTTGAAGCGAGCGCTGCGCCCAGGGCCTCGATCAGCAGCGGCAGTTCAGCCAGGCGCAGGCTGACCGGGTGCACCAACAGGCCGGCCGGGTCACTCGGGTCGCGGCGCAGGTGGACCGGCAGGGGGCGGGCGCGCAGGGCGGTGTCGGCGCGTTCGGCAGCCTCGGGATCGGCGAAAGCGAAGCGCAGCAGCGGCACCCGGTCGGTGGCTTCCCCGTTCAGGATCTCGCCGCGCCCCGGCAGCGCATCGGCCACCTCCCGGCAGACCGCCAGCCAGCGCGCATGGCGCACCGCGTCGGGCTCCGTGACGAACCGTTCCAGCGCCGCCAGCAGCCCCGCCAGTTCCCCCTTGCCCAGCTTCGCCGCGCGGCCGACGCCGTGGCGCGGCAGGCCCCGCAGCCGCGACAGGTCGATGAACTCCGGCGGCGGCGAGAAGTGTTCCAGCGGCAGGTCGAGGTCCAGGCACTGCAGCGCGGCCGAGGCCACCAGGTCCCGCCGCCCCGCCAGCAGCCCGCTGCCCGCCGGGCCGCCCATGATCTTGCCGCCGGAGAAGACCACCAGATCCGCCCCCTCGGCGATGAAGCGTCTCAGGTTCGAGGCGGGCGGCAGCTCGGCGGCGGCGTCGACGATCACCGGCACCCCGGCCTCCCGCGCCACCTCGACCACCCGAGGCAGCAGCGCGGCATTGCCGGGCTGGGCGGTGAAGTGGATGGCGGCGGTGCGCGGGCCGATGGCGGCGGCGTAGTCCCACGGCTCGACGTCCCGAACCCCGGCGCCGGCGGCGGGGTCGGGCAGGCCCACCTCCACCAGCCGCGCCCCGGCGGTGCGCAGCGCGTGGTCGTAGCTGTTGCGGTGGGCGCGGGCGATGACGATGTCGCGCAGCTGGCCGGTGCGGGGCAAGGCGTTCATCCGCCCCACGTCGTCCCGGGCAAGACAGGCGGCGGCGGCCAGCAGCAGCCCCGCCGCCGCGCCGCAGGTGGCCAGCCCCGATTGCGCCCCCGTGGCCGCGGCGATGCGCGCAGAGGCGTGGGCGTGCAGCTGCACCATGTCCACGGCCTGCGCCTCGGCCTGCGCCATCGCCTCGGCCACGCCCGGGGCCAGCGGCGCGCCCGACAGCCGGGTCAGCGTCCCGGCGGCGTTGACGATGCGGCCGGGCAGCTGGGTCATGGCAGGGGCGGCCGGCGGCCGGACCAGGGCATCTCGCGCTCCAGCACCGCCGAAAGCGCCAGCAGCCGCGCCTCGTCGCCGCGCCGGGCCACCAGCTGCACCCCGGCGGGCAGGCCCCGCGCCTCGCCCAGCGGCAGCGAGATCGCGGGATGGCCGCTGATGTTGAACGGGAACTGGAAGACGCTGTCGCCCCAGAGCGCGTTGTAGGCGTAGAGGTCCGTCAGGCGCATGTCGTAGTAGCCCACCGGGCGCGGCGGCTGGGTCAGGGTCGGGGTGACGACGATGTCGAAGGGGTCCAGATCCTGCGCGATGGCGCGGCCGGTCTGGCGTACCTGCTCGACCCGGCCCGCGTGGGCGGTGGCGGAGGCGGCGCGGCCCCGTTCGATGATCGCCCAGGTGACGGGCTCGACCTCTTCGGGGGTGACCGGGTGGCCCACCACCTCCGCCATGGCGTCGAACATCGCAGCGGTCTCGACGCAGGTCATGTCGGTGTAGCAGCGCCAGGCGGCACCGGCGTCCAGCGCCATCTCGTGGGCCTCAACATGGTGGCCCAGCCCCTCCAGCAGCCTTCCCGTGCGTTCCACCAGCGCGCGGATCTCCGGGTCCAGCGGCCCGCCGTCCGGCGGCGTGGTCACCAGCGCCACGCGCAGCCCCTCGGGGGGCCGGTCCATCAGCGACAGGAAGGGGGCGGGAGGCGGCGCGATCCAGTAGGGATCGCCCGGCAGCGCCCCGGCCACGGCATCAAGGTAGGCGGCGGTGTCGCGCAGGCTGCGGGAGTTGCACAGGAAGTAGGCGCCCCCGGCCCAGTAATCCGCGAAGGGCGCCAGCGTGACCCGCCCGCGCGAGGGCTTCAGCCCCACCACCCCGCAGCAGGAGGCCGGCACCCGGATCGACCCCGCGCCGTCGCTGGCCTCGGCCACGGGCACCATCCCCGAGGCTACCGCGGCCGCCGACCCGCCGGAGGAGCCGCCGGCGGTGACCGAGGCGTCCCAGGGGTTCACGGTGGGTCCGTACAGCACCGGCTCGGTCGAGATCGACCAGCCGTTTTCCGGCGCGTTGCTCTTGCCCAGCAGCAGCAGGCCCGCGCGGCGCAGCCGGGCGCTGATCTCGCTGTCGCCGGTGGCCACCTGGTCCTTCAGGTAGCGCGAGCCGTTGGTAAGCGGCGCGCCCTGCCAGGACGAGGCCAGTTCCTTCAGCAGGAAGGGCACCCCGGCCAGCGGGCTGCTGCCCGGCACCACCTCTGCCGCCCCCGCGCGGCCCATGTCGTAAAGCCGGTGCACCACCGCGTTCAGCGCCGGGTTCATCGCCTCGATGGCGCGCACCCCGGCTTCCACTAGCTCCGCCGGCGTCACCTCGCCGCGCGCGACGAGAGAGGCCAGCTCTACCGCGTCGCTGTCGCGGTAGAGCGTGTCGATGCCGTTCACCGGGTCACAGCGGCTTGTAGGCCACCGCCTCGATCTCGACGGCGATGTCGATCATCAGCCGGCTTTCGGCGGTGGAACGGGCCGGGGGATTGCTGGGGAAGGATTCGCCGTAGGCCTCGTTGAAGGCCTTGAAGTCGTCGCGGTCGCGCAGCCAGACGGTGGTCTTGACCACGTCCGACAGATCGCACCCGGCCATCTGCAGGCACTTCTTCACGTTGGCCAGCACCTGCCGCGTCTCGGCGCCGACGCCGCCGGAGACCACCTTGCCGTCCTCGCCCACCGGCACCTGGCCCGAGACGAAGACGAAGTCGCCGGCGCGCACGGCAGGGGACAGGGGGACGTGGGACTGGCCGAAGTGTTCGCGGGTCATGAATGCTCTCCTTGTTGATTCGCGGCGACTATGACCGCAAGCAGGGGCAAAGGCCAAGGGGTGGCGGCCCGCACGCCGGCGTGCATAGTGTGCGCGAACCCCGAGGGAGCCCACCCATGCACATCGACGACATAGACACCCCCGCCGTGCTGATCGACCTCGACCGGGTCGAGGCGAACCTGGCGCGTGCCCAGGCCTATGCCGACGAGAACGGGCTGCGGCTGCGCCCCCACGTGAAGACCCACAAGCTGCCGCAGATGGCGGCGCGGCAGATGGCGCTGGGGGCGATCGGGGTCTGCTGCCAGAAGCTGGGCGAGGCCGAGGCGATGGCCGACGGCGGCATGACGGACATCTTCCTGCCCTACAACATCCTCGGCGCGGCCAAGCTGGACCGTCTGGCGGCGCTGAACGGCCGGGTGCGGCTGGCGGTGACCGCCGACAGCGCGCGGACGGTGGCGGGCTATGCCGCGCGGTTCGAGGCCGGGGCGCCGCTGACGGTGCTGGTGGAATGCGACACCGGCGCCGGGCGCTGCGGCGTGCAGACGCCCGAGGCGGCGGTGGCACTGGCGCGCGAGATCGACGCGGCGCCGGGGCTGCGGTTCGGCGGGCTGATGACCTATCCGCCGAAGGGCGGCGTGCGCGAGGCCGACGCCTGGCTGGTGCGGGCCCGCGACGCGGTGCAGGCGGCGGGGCTGGACTGCCCGGTGATCTCCTCCGGCGGCACCCCCGACCTGATGCGCGCGGCCGAGGGCGGCGCCACCACCGAGTATCGCCCCGGCACCTACATCTACAGCGACCGGATGCAGGTGGCGCTGGGCCACGGCACGCTGGAGGACTGCGCGCTGACGGTGAAAGCGACGGTCATCAGCCGCCCCACCGACACCCGCGCGGTGCTGGACGCGGGGTCCAAGGCGCTGGCCGCCGACCGGGCCCCCGAGCCGGCGCAGGGGCACGGGCACCTGGTGGATTACCCCGAGGCGGTGATCACCGTCCTGTCGGAGGAGCACGGGGTGGTGGACCTGTCCGCCTGCACCCGCAAGCCCGAGATCGGAGAGACCGTTCGGGTGATCCCCAACCACGCCTGCGTGGTCACCAACCTGTTCGACCGCGTGCACCTCGTGCGTGGCGACAAAGTGGAGGAGGTGGCCGACATCACCTCGCGCGGGAAGCTGGGCTAGCGGCTACGTCCGCCGCTCGTTGATCTCGGCCAGCTCGCGCAGCAGGCGCAGCAGCTCGGTGTAGCGTTCCTTGCCGAAGTCGCCGGCGATGCTGCGATGCAGGTCCCGGGCCTCCTGCAGCAGCGGGTCGAGGAACGCGCGCCCCTCGTCCGACAGCCGCACCACCACCGCGCGGGCGTCGGTCGGGCTGGGGGAGCGTTCCAGCAGGCCACGGGTCTCCAGCGTGCGCAGGATGCGCGACATGCTGACCTTGTGGATGCAGCACTGCTGGCAGATCTCGGCCGCGCTCTGCGGCCCCAGGTCGTCCAGCACCCGCAGCACCCGCCACTGCTGTTCCGACAGCTGGGCGCGGTGCAGCATCGGGCGGAACCGGCTGACCACCGCCTCGCGCCCCCGCGTACAGGCAATAGCGAGCGATCCGCGCACGAACCTGATGTTCAGGATGTCGTCTTCGCCTTCCGGCCAATTCGGTAGATTCACGCCACGCTCCCTCTTGCCGCGCCCACTATATGCAAGCCGGCGGGCCGTTCCAGCAATGATCGGAGGACGTTGCGGCAACCGAAGTACGGCCCCTCATTTCGGTCCCGGCGCGGGAAGTTCCGTCGAAACGGTTGAAAACCCCCCCGGCTTCGCCATAAGCGCATAGGATGGCTCAGGGGCGCTGAAAACATGACGGGGGCAGCGGAACACTTCGGAACCGCGCCGGACGGCGGCGCCGTGATGCGCCTGCGCCTGGCGCGCGGCGGCACCCGCGCCGCGGTGATGACCTGGGGCGCCAGCCTGCAGGACCTGCGCCGCGACGGTATCGGCCACGCGCTGGTGCTGGGCAGCCCCGATTTTCCGCCCTACCTGGACGAGCTGCGCTACTTCGGCGCCATCGTCGGCCCCCTGGCCAATCGCATCACCGGCGCCCGCTTCTCGCTGGACGGGAAGGTGCACCAGCTGACGCCGAACGAGGGCCGCCGCACCACGCTGCACGGCGGACCCGAGGGGTTCGGCCAGCAGAACTGGCGGATCGAAGCGGCCTCGGACCACCATTGCACCCTGGCGCTGGAGCATCCTGCCGGGCGCGGCGGCTTCCCCGGCAACCTCACCCTGCGCGCCACCTATACGCTGGAGCAGGACGGCGCCCTGCGGCTGGAGATCACCGGCAGCACCGATGCGCCCGCGGTGCTGGGCCCCGCCTTCCACGGCTACTGGAACCTCGACGGCCGTCCTGACCTGTCTGGCCACAGCCTGCAGGTGGACGCCGACCGATACCTGCCGGTGGACTACCGTAAGATCTCCACCTGGCCCGAGCCGGTGGAGGGCACCGCTTTCGATTTGCGCCGCCCTCGCGCGCCGCCGCCGCAGCTGGACCACAACTTCTGCCTCGCCGAGGCGCGCGGCCCGCTGCGCCCGGTGGCCCGGCTGGAGGCCGACGGGCTGCGACTGGTGCTGGAAACCACCGAGCCGGGGCTGCAGGTCTATACCGGCGCGCAGCTTGGCGGCGGCACCGCGCCCGGCCATCACGGCGCCCCCCACGGCGCCAACGCCGGCATCGCGCTGGAGCCGCAGCCATGGCCCGACGCGCCCAACCGCCTGCTGTTCCCCTCCGCCCGGATCGACCCGGGCGAGGCCTACCTGCAGGTCACCCGCTTTTCCTTCCAAACCCCAGATTGAGGACCCGCATGGACCAGAAACTCACCGGCATCCTACCCGTCGCCCCCACGCCCTTCCACGCCGACGGCCGCGTCGACGAGGAGGGCATGCGCCGGGTCATCGACTGCCTGATCGACCAGGGCGCCGACGCGATCTGCATCCTCGCGAACTACTCCGAGCAGTTCCTGCTGTCCGACGACGAGCGCGCCACCCTGATGCGCCTGAGCCTTGAGCACGCCGCCGGCCGGGTGCCGATGATCGTCACCGTCAGCCACTTCTACACCGGCATCGCGGTGGAACGCGCCAAGGCCGCCGCGGACCTGGGCGCCGACATGGTGATGATGATGCCGCCCTACCACGGCGCCGCGCTGAAGGCGGACGAGGAGGGGGTGTTCGAGCATTTCCAGGCCGTCAACGACGCCGCCCGCATCCCGGTGATGGTACAGGACGCGCCGCTGTCGGGGGTCAACCTGCCGGTGCCGCTGCTGGCCCGCATGGCGCGGGAGCTGGAATACGTGCGCTACTTCAAGATCGAGTGCCCCTTCGCCGCCGACAAGCTGGCCGCGCTGATCGAGGCGGGCGGGCAGGACATCCTGGGTCCCTGGGACGGCGAAGAGGCGGTGACGCTGCTGGCCGACCTCGACGCCGGTGCCACCGCCAGCATGACCTCGGGCCTGCAGGTGGACCGGATCCGCCCGATCATCACCGACTACCTCGCCGGCGACAAGGACGCGGCACTGGCGCAGTGGACCCGCTGCCTGCCGCTGATCAACCACGAGAACCGCCAGTGCGGCCTGCGCGCCTGCAAGACCGTCTACATGGAGGGCGGGGTGATCGGCTCGGACCACGTGCGCCACCCGCTGCGGCCCATGAGCCAGCGCACCAAGGACCGGCTGCTGTCGCTGGCGCGGGACCTCGACGTGCTGGCCCTGCGCTGGGGCAAGTGATGCAGGCGCCGGACCTGCTGCGCCGCCTGTTCGACCGCGCGGTCGAGGTGGCCGACCCCATGGCCTCGCTCGCCGCCCACCTGCCGGAGCGTCCCGCGGGCCGGGTGCTGGTGATCGGCGCCGGCAAGGCCTCGGCCCGCATGGCCGAGGCGGTGGAGGCCGCCTGGGGCCCCTGCGAGGGGCTGGTGATCACCCGCTACGGCTACGCCCGCCCCTGCGCGGGTATTGAGATCGTGGAGGCCGCGCACCCGGTGCCCGACGCCGCCGGCGCCGCGGCCACCGCGCGGATGCTGTCGCTGCTGGAGGGGCTGGGCGAGGGCGACTTCGTGCTGGCGCTGATCTCCGGCGGCGCCTCGGCGCTGCTGGTCAGCCCGGCCGAGGCCGTGACGCTGGAGGAAAAGCGCGCGGTGAACGCCGCCTTGCTGGCCTCGGGCGCACCGATCGACCGGATGAATACGGTCCGCAAGCACCTCAGCCGGGTCAAGGGCGGCCAGCTTGCCGCCGCCGCGCACCCGGCGCGGATGCTGGCGCTGATGATCTCCGACGTGCCCTCGGACGACCCGGCCTTCATCGGCTCCGGCCCCACCGTGGGCGACGCGACCACCCCCGCCGACGCCCGCGCCATCCTAGCGCGCTGGAACATCGAGGTGCCCGCCAGCGTCAGCGCCGCGCTGGACCGGCCCACCAAGGTGATCCCGCCGCAGGATCCGCGCCTGTCCAGGGTGAAGAACGTGATCTACGCCGCCCCCTCGCAATCGCTGGAGGCCGCGGCGGACCTGGCCCGCGCCAAGGGCTGCGAGGTACGCCTGCTGGGCCACGACCTAGAAGGCGAGGCGCGCGAGGTCGCCGCGGCGCAGGCGGCACAGGCGCTGGACATCGCCCGCGCCCGCACCCCCGGCGCGCCGCCGCTGCTGCTGCTCTCGGGCGGCGAGCTGACGGTCACCCGCCGCGGCGACGGGGTGGGCGGGCCGAACGCCGAATACGCTCTCGCCCTCGCCCTGGCGCTGGACGGCGCGCCCGGCATCCACGCCATCGCTTGCGACACCGACGGCGTCGGCGGGGCCGCCGCGGAGGCGGGCGGCCGGGTCG
>JBLXFD010000009.1:0-33615 GCA_048262455.1 Rhodobacter sp. | reverse complement strand
CCCTCAAGCGCGCCCGCGCCGCCGGCGCGGACCCGGACCAGGCCCTCGCCCGCAACGACGCCCACAGCTTCTTCGCCGCCATCGGCGACCAGGTGATCACCGGCCCCACCCTGACCAACGTCAACGACTTCCGCGCCATCCTGATCGGCTGATCCCGGCCCACCCCTTCTTCTGGTTCCAAATATCCCGGGGAGCGCGAGGGGCAGCGCCCCTCGCCCGGTCGGACCGCCGCAAGGCGGTCCGAGCCCCCATCACCCGCGCCGGATGTAACGGTGCACGAACTTCAGCTTGTCGCGGATCCCGTCGTTCAGCACGAAGGGATAGATGTCCCCCAGCCCGATCGAACGGTTGATGTGGTTCACCGCGATGCTGAAATGCACCCCCAGCTCCAGCAGACGGTCGGTATCCGCCTCCTGGTAGGCGTCGTAGGCCATGTCCTCCAGCAGCGCGGAACGCCAGCCGACCGATACCGCGCTGTCGGTGATGTCGGTCAGGTGCTGCAGGTGGGTCAGGGTCTCGGCCCAGTCCTCGTGCGGGTGCGAGGTGGCGTAGCGGGTTATGTGGGTCTGCTCCCAGCCCTCGTCCGGCCCGGTCTCGTAGTAGCGCGCGAGGGCGGCGCCGTAGTCGTCGCGCTCGTCGCCCATTAGGGCGCGGAACTCGTCGAGGAACTGCTGGTCGCGGCTCAGGCGCTCGAACAGGAAATGCGCGATCTCGTGGCGGAAGTGGGCGACCATGGTGCGCAGCTTCTCGCCCAGCTGCTCGCGCCGCTCGGTCAGCTCGACCACGTCGGCCTCGGTCACGTTGATCGTGATGGTGCCGCTGTCGTGGGCCATCACCACGTTGCGCTCCCCGCGCGAGGTGGCCTCGCTCAGCATGTGGAACCGCGGCAGCGGGCCGGTGTCGTCCGGCCCGAACCAGCCCCAGCGGGCCAGGCTGACCAGAACCCGGCGCTTGGCCAGTTCGGCCTCGGCCCAAAGCTGGGCGTTCTCGCCGTGGAAGGTGTCGGGGATGACATCGGTCATCGCGCAGGACCGGCAGAGCGAATCCTCGCCCGAGGCCGCGGCCCAGTTGCAGTTGATCTCTGCCCGGTTGCGGCAGAAGGGCGCCTCCTGGACGAAGTCGGCGACGGCCGGATCGTAGACCAGGTCGGCGCCGCAGGTCAGGCACCGGGTGTTGGGGAAGGCGATCATGCTGGAGCAGACCGCGCAGCGGTGGATTTTCACGTCAGGAACTCCGATGGACAGGTGGCGCTTGCGCATGGCGCCACCGCCGACAACTAGCGTGGGCCGGTCCGGGTTCCAGCCGCCGCGCAGGGGCGGCGGCGTGCAAGGTGGCCGCCGCGCATCCCCACGCGGCGGCCGGCGCGGAGGTCAGGCGTCAATACCGAACAGCCGCCGCGCGTTGTCTTCGAAGAAGGCCTTCTTGGCCTCCGGCGTCACGTCCATGGCGTCCAGCGCGCCCACCTCGCCCGGCACGTACTGCCAGGGGTAGTCCATCGCGTACATCATCCGGTCGACGCCGATCACGTCCTGAACGTACTTGATCGGCGGGGCCCAGCCGACCCCCGAGGACGTATAGTGGAAGTTGTCACACAGGTAGTCCCAGGCCCGCCGCTGCAGCGGCTTGACGTTGGGATGCCGGCCCGTCGCGGCGATGCGCGAGTGCATGAAGTCGATGCGGTACAGCCAGTAGGGCAGCGCCTCGCCGCAATGACCCAGGATGATCTGCAGCTTGGGGTAGCGGTCGAAGATCCCGGCGATCATCAGCCGCAGCGCGTGCAGCCCGGTGTCGCAGGCGAAGCCGTAGATCGCGGCGTCGAGCGAGCGGGACAGGAACGGCTCGATCATCTGCGGCGAGGGCATGTTGGGGTGCAGGTAGATCGGCACCCCCAGCGATTCCGCCGCCTCGAAGACCGGCCAGTACTTCTCGTCGTCCAGGTAGGTGCCCAGCACGTGCCCGTTCAGGATGCCGCCGCGCAGCCCCAGCTTGGTCACCCCGCGCTCCAGCTCCTTCGCGGCGTTGTCCGCGTCCAGCGGGCTGAAGGCGGCAAGGCCGACGTAGCGGTCGGGGTGCTTCGCCACGGCTTCCGCCAGTTCGTCGTTGGCGTCGCGGGCCAGGGCGCTGCCGTCGGCCGGATCGAAGATCTGCACGCCCGGAGAACACATGGACAGCACCGCCATGTCGATCCCGGCGCGGTCCATGTCGGCCAGCCGCTCCTCGCCGGTCGAGACCATGCGCCGGCGCTGGTCGCGCGCCAGCTGGGAATCGCCCGCGAAGAAGCCCCAGAGCTGGTTGAAGCCCGGGTCGTTCACGTTCTTCTCAGCGATCTCCTTGACGAAGAGATCCATGATGTTCTGCGGCAGCCAGGCTTCCTCGGTCGCGATCCGCTTGTAGGGCGGATTGGGGTCGCGTTCGGGGAAGTCGGGGTATCTTTCGGTCATGAAATGCGCTCCTTGGCGGTGACGAATTGCGGGGCGGCGAAGCGCGTCAGCGCCCAGGCCACCGGGATGGACGCCACCGCAAGGGCAATCGCCAGCGGCGTGCCCGGCGGCAGGATGGCGGTGACCGCGCCGATCCCCAGCGCCAGCACCAGCACCCCGGCCCGCGCCGCCCCGCCGCCGTAGGCGCGGCGGTTCGCCAGCACCTCAGCCAGCAGGAAGCCGGCGACCGTGACCGTGACGCAGGAAACCGCGATCTCCACCCACGTGCCATCCAGCAGCAGCGCCGGGTTCAGGGCGAAGACGAAGGGCAGCAGGTAGGCGACGATCGCCAGCCGCACGCCCGTGGTCCCGGTGCGCCACATGTCGCTTTGCGCAATCGAGGCGGCAGCGTAGCTGGCCACCGCCACCGGCGGGGTCAGCATCGACAGCAGGCCGAAGTAGAAGATGAACAGGTGCGCCGACATCTCGCCGATCCCGTTGCGGATCAGCGCCGGGGCCAGCAGCACCGAGACGATCACGTAGACCCCGGTGGTGGGCATCCCGACGCCGAGGATGATGGCGATGCCCGCCGTCGCGGCCAGCAGGGCCATGACGCCGCCGAGCTCGGCGATCTTGCCCAGCGCTAGGGTCAGGGCAAAGCCGAGGCCGGTGACGTTGATGGTGCCGATCACGATGCCCGCGATGGCGCAGACCAGCAGGATCGGGATCAGCGTGGCGCCGCTGTTCATCAGGATCGCCGGGATCACCTCCAGCGCGCGGCGCGGGGCGCGCAGCACGTGCAGCCCATAGGCGGCGCCGGCGGAATACAGCGCGGCCTTGCCCGGAGAGTAGCCGAGGAAGAACAGGAACCAGATCAGCACCCCCAGCGGCGCCAGCAGCGGCCAGCTGTGGCGCAGCGCGTGGCTGAAGCGGGGCAGTTCCTCGCGCGGGACGCCCTCGATGCCCTGGGCGGCGGCGTAGCGGTCCACCTGCCGGTACAGCAGGAAGTAGTAGAACACCGCCGGCAGCAGCGCGGCGCCCACCACCTCGGTGTAGGGCACCTGCAGGAACTCGGCGATGACGAAGGCGGTGGCGCCCATCACCGGCGGCGCGATCTGGCCGCCGTTCGAGGCCACAGCCTCGATCGCGGCGGCGTAGCGCGGCGGAAAGCCCGAGCGTTTCATCATCGGGATGGTGACCACGCCGGTGGACATGACATTGGCGACGGTGGACCCCGACAGCGTGCCGAACAGCGATGAGGCGAGGATCGCCACCTTCGCCGGCCCGCCGCGGCGGTGGCCCATTGTGGACAGCGCCAGGTCGGTCATGATGCTGCTGCCGCCCACCGCGTTCAGCGTAGCGCCGAAGACGATGAAGCCCAGGATCTGGGTCGCGCCGACGCTGAGCACGAGGCCGGGAATGCCGTTGGTGTCGTTGTAGATGTACAGAAGGTAGCGGTTGGCGGGCAGGTAGGCCGCCTCGAAGATGCCGGGCGCCAGCCAGCCGAACAGCCCGTAGGCCAGGAACAGCGCCCCGAGGATCGACAGCACCAGCCCGCAGTGCCGCCGCGTCGCCTCCAGCGCGCTGGCGACCGCGATGACCCCGGGCACCCACTTCTGCGGCCCCCGGTTCATCGGATCGATCAGCCAGTGCTCGTAGTTCCACGCCAGCCAGCCCCAGGAGGCCAGCGCGGCCAGCCCGAACGCCCAGTCCAGCAGGACAAGACGCCCGGGGAGGGGTTTGACGATCAGCCCCGCCAGCGTCGCGAGGCCTATGATGACCGCGAGGTACTGTTCGGTCAGGTAGACCTGCCCCACCCATTCCGGGGCGTCGAGCATCCAGAGGATGCCCAGCACCGGCAGGGCGAGGATCAGGAAGGCGCGAAGCTGGGCGGCGATCATGGTCTGCGGTGTCCGGGGCTTATTGCGCCAGCTTGGCGTCAAGTTTGTCGTTGGCCTCGGTCCACATGCCCTTTTCCTTGTAGAAGGCCACCGCGGCCGGGTGGAACGGCACGGTGTTCGTCGGCTTTGCGAAATCCTCGGCGCTGCCGCCGCGGATCGGCGCGTAATCCTCGCGCAGTTGCGGGAAGGCCTCGTAGAGCGCGGTCAGGATCGCCGTCGCGTCCTCGTCGGACAACGAGGTCGAGGTGGTCAGGAAGATGTCGTAGCCGATGGTGGTGAAGGCTTCCGGCACCTCGGGCAGACGCGGCGAGGGCTGGATCTCGGTCAGGTAGGTGCCGGGGTAGATGCCGTCGACGAACTCGTCCGTGGCGTTCTCGCCGGTGATCGACAGGTAGCGGATGCCGCCCGGGATCGTGGCGTGGGCCTGCTGGGTCAGCGGAATGCCCACGGCGATGCCGGTGGCGTCCAGGTTGCCTTCGGTCAGGGCCTCCATGCCGGGCCCGAGACCCGAAACGGTCACGCCCTCGACGTCGTCCAGCGACAGGCCGCCGGCCTGCAGGATCGTCTGGTCGACAAGGCCCACCGATTTCAGCGCCGAGAAGTCGGTGACGACGCGCTTGCCCTTGAGGTCCTTGACCTCGGTCATGCCGTCGCTGGCGCGGCTGACCAGCGCGACCGACAGCGGCCACAGGCGGGCCAGGACCCGCAGGTCGGGCTGGGCGTCCATGCCGTATTCGCCCTGCGCCACGGCGCCGGTGTCGAGGCTGGAGTTGATGCCGACCGTGACCTCGCCCGCCGCGACCAGCGGCAGGTAGACGGTGGAACCGGCGAAGGGCTGCACCGTCACCTGGCGCTGAAGCTTCTCCTGTAGCGCCGCCGCGACGCCGCCGCCGACGGTGTAGTACAGCGACCCCTGCGGGTTGGTGCCGATGGTGATGCGGCCCTGCGCCTGCACGTCGTCGACGGCGCAGGCCGACACGAGGGTGGCGACCGCCAGGGCAGCCAGTTTCTTGGTTCCGATCATGATGTCCTCCCTTTCGCGGCACCTCCCGCGCCGCGGGAACACCTTAACGAAGGAATGACATTATGAAATCGAAATTCTTTGAGGCATTCATTCAGAAAGATTATATATAGGTCGCCATGCCCGTCTCTCGCCTCACCCTGAAGCAGCTTCACGCCGTCGCCGCCGTCTACCGGACCGGCCGCGTCTCTGCCGCCGCCGAACGGCTGCGCATCAGCCAGTCCGCCGTCAGCGTGCTGATCCGGCAGGCCGAGGAAACGCTGGGCCTACGCCTGTTCGACCGCACCACGCGGTCGCTGGAACCCACGGTGGCGACCGAGCAGGCGATCGGGGTGATCGAGCGGATCCTCGGCGACATCGACGCGCTGAGCGATACCATGAGCGAGCTGCGCACGCTGGACCGCGGGCAGGTGCGGCTGACCGCAACCCCCGCCACGGGACAGGCCTTCCTGCCGGGCACCGTGCGCCGGTTCCGCAAGGCGCACCCGGCGATCTCGCTGGTGCTTGACGACTGCGCGCCCAGCCAGTTCCTGTCGAAGATCCGGCAGGAACGGGCGGAATTCGGCGTCGGCCTGCCGCCCCCCGACCGCAGCGAGTTCGACTGGATCCCGCTGCACGACGACCCGCTGTGCCTCGTCTGCCCCCGGGACCACCCGCTGGCCGGGCTGGAGCAGATCCGCTGGGACGAGCTGAGCGGCGTGCCGCTAGTGCTGTCGCGGCGCGATTACGGCGTGCGCGACCAGGTGGAACGGGCGCTGTCCCGGCAGGGGGTGCGGCCGCGCATCGTGTCAGAGGTGGGCTTTCTCGGCAGCGCCCTGTGGCTGGCGGAGGCGGGGGTGGGCCTGTGCGTCATGCCCGCCGGTCTCAGCCGCGGTTTCCTTGGCGACGGGCTTTGCGCCGTGGCGCTGGTGGAGCCCTCGGTGACCCGGACGGTGGCGGTTGTGACACGCCGCGGCATCTCGCTGTCGCCGCCCTGCCGGGGGTTCGTGGACATGCTGATCGAGGACCAGTCGCAGCCGCCGGAACCCGCGACCCTCCGGGCGCGGCACGCGGGGTAAAATCAAGAAAAACTTACCGAAACTAAACGCTTGTGGGGTGTTGTCCGGGGCGTCGCGCTTGTAACGCGGTGCCGACATCCTAATATCGTAAGCATAGGGACAGGAGTCAGTCTTAGATGGAAGCGCAGCCGCACCCGTTGCAGGCGGATCGCCTACACGCGCTTCGTTCCTATGAAGTGCTGGACACCGACCGGGAAAAGGACTTCGACGACATCGTCGCGCTCGCCGCCTCGATCTGCGGCACCGCGATCTCCGTTGTGAACCTGATCGACGTGGACCGCCAGTGGTTCAAGGCCGAGGTGGGGCTGGGGGTGCGCGAGACGCCGCTGGCGACCTCGCTGTGTTCTCACGCGATCCTCGAGAAGGACTTTCTGGAGGTGCGCGACACGCTTCAGGACCCGCGCATGGCGGACAACCCGCTGTGCACCGCCGAGAACGGGCTGCGCTTTTACGCCGGCGCGCTGCTGACCACCGACGAGGGGCTGCCGCTGGGCACGCTGTGCGTGCTGGACTACGAGCCGCGCGTCCTGACGCCGCTGCAGCGCGACACCCTGCGGGTGCTGGCGCGGCAGGTGATGGTGCAGATGGAGATGCGCAAGGCGCTGGAGGCAGCCCGGCTGCTGCGGCAGGAGGTGGACCACCGCGTGAAGAACTCGTTGCAGTCGCTGTCGGCGCTGGCGCGGGTGCAGGCGCGGGCCAGCGGATCGGACGAGACGCGCCACGCGCTGGACCAGTTGCGGCTGCGGATCGAGGCGGTGGCGACGCTGCACGAGCAGCTCTACAAGACCGACGCCCATGCCTCGGTGGAACTGGGCCAGTATCTGGAAAACCTCGCCGACCACCTGCGGCAGTTCGCGCCCGAGGGGGTGACGCTGCAGCTGCGCTCTCAGGCGGTGGACGTCAGCGTGCAGCAGGCGGTGTCGGTGGGCACGCTGGTCAACGAGATCGTCAGCAATGCCTTCAAGCACGGGTATCCCGATGGCGGCCAAGGGCGGGTGCTGCTGGAAACCGCGGTGACGCCCGAGGGGACGGTGCGGGTGACCTGCACCGACGACGGGGTCGGAATGCCGGCAGAGGTGCCTGCGCCCTCCGACAAGCTCGGCATGAAGATCGCGGAGCTGATGTGCAAGGAACTGCGCTGCGACCTGGTGCTGCAAGCGGTGGACAGGGGCACGCGGATCGGCTTCGCCTTTACCCCCAGCCTGGGTTAGGCGCGCCGGCGGACCACCGGGACCGGGCTATTCCGGGTCGACGTGCACGGCCACCAGTTCAAGATCGGCCTCCGCCGCCTCGATGGCACGGAAACTCTCGCGTACCCCGGCCGTCGTCAGCTCGCGGCTGACTGCCAGCAGGGTGTTGGGCGCGTGGTCCTCGCACAGCTCCTGCATGTAGGCGATTTCCTCGTGCGCCGGGCCCATCGCGGCCTGCAGGTCGGGCGCCCCGTAGAGCGTGACGAAGTGCTGCGCCAGCCGCCCCGCCAGCGCCTCCAGTTCCGCCGGCTCCACCTGCGCCACGGCGACGAAGGTGGCGCGGCCGAACCCCTCCAGCGACAGCCAGCCGTTGGCGAAAGCCTGCCGCGCCTTGCCGGACAAATCGCCCTCGGTCCAGTTGGAGAACTCGAACCCCCCGGACACCGCCCATTCCCCGCTTTCGGCAGGGCGGGCGAAGATGTTGCGGTCGCTTTCGTCGAAGTGGATCGTGCGTGCGAGCTTGGGCATCAGGCCTCTTCCAGCATCAGCGTCAGGGGCAGCAGCTCGGTGCCGCCGTCGGTCTTCAGCAGCAGGCCGCCGCCGTCGTCGAGGCCCAGAGCCTGCCCTTTGAACGTGCCGCCCGCAAGCGCCAATTCCACCGGCTTGCCCAGGCCCGGCGCGCGGCCGGTCCAGTCGGCCAGCAGCCGCCGGTTGCCCTCGTCCTGCCAGGTGTTGATCCAGACCAGCAGGTGCCGCGACCAGCTTTCCAGCATCCGCAGCGGGGTGATCTCGGCGCAGCCTTCCTCCCACAGGGTGGTGCGGTCGGGGGTCTCGCCCGGCTCGCGGTCGGCGGGGGCGAAGAACGGCAGGTCCAGCCCGATCACCAGCCAGCCCGGCACCACCCCCGGCGCGGTGGAGGAGGCGGCGGCGCGCAGCCCGCCGCAGCGGGCGCCGTTGATGCGGAAGCCGCCGGGCCAGTCGAACTCGCAGGCGATCTCGGACGGGGCGAGGGCGCCGAAGGCGTCGGCAAAGGCGTCGGCGGCGGCGATCACCATCATCATCGCCTCGCCCAGCGGAACCTCGGGCGCCAGCACCAGCGCCGCCGACAGGTGGTCGGGGCGGACGCGGTGCACGATCAGCCCGGCGTCGCAGCCCGCGCGGGCCCGGGCGACGGCCTGCGGCAGCGGATCGCCCGCCGCCGCCTCGCCGGACAGCAGCGGCGGCAGCAGCGGCGTGGCGTCCTCAGACGATTCCATCATCGATCAGCTGCCGGGCGATGGCGTGGAAGGCCTGCGCCTGCGGGCTGTCCGGCTTGGCCGCCACGATCGGCGCGCCGCCGTCACCGGCCAGCCGGATGTCGAGGTTCAGCGGGATCTCTCCCAGGAACGGCAGGCCCAGCCGCTCGGCATCCGCGCGGGCGCCGCCGTGGCCGAAGATATGTTCCTCGTGGCCGCAGTTCGGGCAGATGTAGGTCGACATGTTCTCGATCATGCCGAACACCTTGGTGCCCATCTTCTCGCACATGTTCAGCGCCTTGCGCGCGTCCAGCAGGGCCACGTCCTGCGGGGTCGAGACCACGATCATCCCGGTCAGGTCGGCCTTCTGCGCCAGCGTCATCTGCACGTCGCCGGTGCCCGGCGGCAGGTCGACGATCAGCACGTCCAGCGTGCCCCACTGTACCTGCCCCAGCATCTGCTGCAGCGCGCCCATCAGCATCGGGCCGCGCCAGACGACAGCCTCGTCCTCCTTGGTCAGCAGGCCGATCGACATCAGCGTCACGCCGTGGTTGCGCAGCGGCAGGATGGTCTTGCCGTCGGGCGAGGCGGGACGGCCCGAGATGCCCAGCATCCGCGGCTGGCTGGGGCCGTAGACGTCGGCGTCCAGCATCCCCACCTTCTTGCCCTGCGCCGCCAGCGCCACCGCGAGGTTGGCCGAGACGGTGGACTTGCCGACCCCGCCCTTGCCGCTGGCGATGGCGATGATCTTGGCCACGCCGGGGATCTTCTGCGGCCCCTGCTGCGGCTTGGGATGGCCGCCGATCTTCAGGTCGGGCGGCTTGGGCGAGGAATGGGCGGTCAGCGCGGCGCTGACGTTGCCGGCGCCGGCGAGGCGTTCGACGGCCGCCACGGCCTCCTGCCGCACCGGCTCCATCGCCTTGGCGTGGGTCGGGTCGATCTCGATCACGAAGCGCACGCGGTTTTCCTCGACCGTCAGCGCGCGCACCGCGTCAGAGGCGATCAGGTCGGTGCCCGTGGCCGGGTTGACGATGGTCTTCAGGGCGGAAAGGACGTCGTCGCGGGTGACGCTCACGCGGCACCGCCGGTCTTGATCGTACCGGTGACCTCGTGCTCCAGGGCGATGTCATCGCTGGTCAGCACCATCCGCAGCCGCACCTCGCCGGGGGCCGTGCCCGATTCGCGGGCGGCGCGCACCGCTTCCTCGATCTGCTGCTGCGAGGTGACGCCGACCTGCTTGAGAAACTTGCGCATCGACATGTTGAAGTCGTCGTCGCTCATGGTCTTCCTCCTGTTGGCCCGGCCGGAACGGCCCGTGACGGCGCGCTTTGCCGTTACTTGCGCCCATATCTGGGATAGAACCGCCCTACATACAAGCCGGACCCGCCGTGGCGGGAGAGGAGGAGCGATGCGGAGGATCCTTGCCGTCGCGGTGCTGGCACTGGCGCTTGCGGGCGCCGCCGGGGCGCAGGAGCGGCGGATCGTGCTGGCCGCCGACGCGCGGCTGGCGGACAGCGGGCTGCTGGACTACCTGCTGCCGCGGTTCTCGCTGAAGCACCAGGTGAAGGTGACGCTGGCGCCGGGCGCGGCGGGCGGGCTGACCGGCATGGTCGCCGACGTGGTGCTGGCCCCCCGCGCGGAGGCAGAGCGGCTGCAGACCGAGGGCCGCGTACGCCCCGCCATGCATGTCGAGGGGGGCGAGACATGGTCGGTGGTGGCCCGGAAGAGCGCGGGCGAACATGCAGAGACCTTCGCCGACTGGCTGACCTCCGACATCGGCCAGCGCACTGTCGCGGGCTTCGCGGCCCCCGGCGCGCCGGTCTACCTGCCCGGGGCGGTCGCCGTGGCCCTGCCCGAGGCGCCGCTGCCCGAGGGGGACGCCTCGGAGGGCGAGAAGCTGGCGCATTTCCACTGCGGCCGCTGCCACGTCATCAGCGCGCGCAACCGCTTCAGCGGCATCGGTTCTGCCCCCTCCTTTGCCGCGATGCGCAACATGGCGGACTGGCAGGACCGGTTCCTGACCTTCTGGTCGATCAACCCGCACCCGGTCTTCACCCAGGTCGAGGGGCTGACCGAGCCTTTCGACCCGGCCCGCCCGCCGCATATCGCGCCGGTCGAGATGACGCTGGACGACCTGGACGCCATCCTCGCCTTCACCGGCACCATCGCCCCCAAGGATCTTGGCGCCGAGATCGAGCTGCGCTGATCCCTCAGTTTTTGTCGCGCTCGTCGATATAATCGTCGGTGGTGCGCACGCGGGGCCGGTCGCCCATGCGGAAGGGCGCGGCGTCGCCGTGGTACTGCGCCTTGACGCGGCAGTCGTCGCACATGCGGATCAGCCGGGCGTTGTCGGAGCCGGTGAACATGGAATGGCGGTTCTCCAGCATGGTGACGATCCGCTCCACCGTGCTTTTCACGCCGAACAGCTTGCCGCACTCGATGCAGGGGTAGGGCTCTTCCTCCTTCATCACACGCGGGCGCAGCGCGGCGTCCGAGGGGTCCAGCCGGGGGGCGAGGGTGATCGCGTCCTCGGGGCAGATGTTGGCGCAGAGGCCGCATTGCAGGCAGGCGTCCTCGGTGAACACCAGCTGCGGCTTGTCCGGGTTGTCGCCCAGCGCGCCCGAGGGGCAGAGCGAGGCGCAGGACAGGCACAGGGTGCAGGCCTCCTGGTCCACCAGCACCGCGCCGTAGGGGGCGCCGGCGGGCAGCGGCACGGGCGCGGCGCCGGGGGCGGCCAGCGCGCGGGCGGCCAGCCGCGTGGCGTCGCGGCGCAGGCCCAGCGGCAGGATCGGTTCGACCTTCAGCGGCGCGGGGCGATCGGCGTAAAGCGCGTCGGACAGCGCGTCGGGGTCGGCCGGTTCCAGCAGCCGCACGCGGCCCTCGCCGGCGCCCAGCCCTTCCGACAGGATCGCGGCCAGCGTCGTTTCGCGGGTCAGGGTGTCGCGGTCGGCCTTGGGCCCCGCCAGCAGCGCGACCGAGACGAAGCCGCTGGCCAGCGCCACCATCGCCTCGGCATGGCCGAAGGCGGCCAGCGCCGGCAGGCCCAGCGGCAGCACGTCGGCGGGCAGGCCGCGGCCGGTGCGGGCGGCCAGCGCGATCATCTCGGCACCGTGGTCCTCATCGTGCACCAGCAGGCGCGGCGCCTTGCCGCCGGCCTTGCGGTAGGCGGCGGCAAGGGTGCGGATGTGGGTGAAGGTCTCCGGCACCGGCGGCGCGTCGTAGGTGATGGCCCCCGAGGGGCACAGGGACGAACAGGCGCCGCAGCCGGCGCAGATCGCCGCGTTCACCGCCACGTGGTCGCCGTCCGGCACGATCGCGCCGGTGGGGCAGGCGTCGAGACAGCGGGTGCAGCCCACCTGCCCGGCGCGGGAGTGGGCACAGAGGCTCTCGTCCAGCCGCACGTGCAGGGTCTTCTCGAAGGTGCCGGTCATCTGCGCCGCGTCGAAGGCGGCGCGCAGCACGGCGCGCGGATCGCCAGGGTCGGCGCGCAGGTAGCCGTCGCGCTTTTCATGGGCGGGGAACAGCGGCGCGCCGCCGGTAAGGTCGAGGATAATGTCGCATTCCGAGGCCGCCCGGTCTTGCGGCGTGCCATACCCCAGCGGCCCCCGCCCCTCGGGGCGCAGGGCGCGGTAGCCGTCGACGGTGACGCGGAAGGCGCCCAGCGATCCCGTGGCGGCGCGCAGCCGCCCGGTGGCGATGTCAAACCGCCGCTCCGGCCCCGGCAGGATCTCCTCGGGCTCGGTCAGCAGGCAGGTGACGGCGAGGGTAGCGCAAAGCTGCTCTGCCACCGGCAGCGCCACGCCCGGCGCGCCGTGCACCAGGATCATCCCGCCAGAGGCCACGTCCATCGTCCGCTCCGGCTGCCGGGGCATCCGCGCCACGGCCAGCAGCGCGGCCATCTTGGGCGCCGCCTTGGCGCCCTCGTCGGACCAGCCGGCGCGGTCGCGGATGTCGACAGTCTGCGGCGCCGGGCGGTTCAGTTCCTCGGCCAGGGCGGCGAAAGTTTCGGCCTCCTGCTGGCAGGCGACGATCACATCTGCGTCAGGATCCGCCAGCGCCCGCGCCGCCTGTTCCACCTGCGCGGTGCAAAGGGCGCTGTGTACGCGGCTGCAGGACAGGCCCGTGGCCTTCTCCAGCGCCGCGCGGTCGGGCGCGAAGCTGCCGGCACAGTCGCAAAGCATCAGTTTGGTGGTCATCGCCTGCCCTCCCGCTGGCTGGACAGTGGCCGCGGCGGCCGGTTAACTGTCTGGCGGACGGAGACTAGAGGTCCGCCGCCGGGAGGTAAACATGGCCGGTACGTCAGAGGCAGTCACATCGGCGGAACGCAGCGCCAGCCTGCCCGTCGGCGTGGTGCTGCGCCGCACGCCCGGCGTCACCCGCTGGGCAAAGGTGGTCTGGCAGGCGGTGGCAGTGCTGCCAGGGGCCGGGCCGGGCAACTGGCGCGAGATGCGGCGCGAGGGCGAGGCGGTGGAATACCATGCCGCGACGATGACCCTGACGCTCTATCGCACCGACACAGAGGCCTATCTGACCGCGCTGAACGGCACCCCGCCGGTGGTCTGGGTTGTGCTGCGCCCGCAGCCCACCGCCCCCGACGCGCGGCCCGATCCGCTGTGCGTCACCGCCTCTGCCTACGAGGCGCAGGACTACGGCGACAACGGGGAAGATCTGGTGGAGCCGGTGCCGATGCCGCCGGGGCTGGAGGCCTGGATCGGCGACTTCGTGCGCCGACATCACCGGCAGGAGGAGTTCATCAAGCGCAAGCGGCGGCCGCATTTCGACGACCGGCGCGAGGACGGGATCGGCGATGCGCGGATCCGGCAGACCGCCGATGTCTACCGCGCCCCCGGCTCGATTCGGGAGGAGGGGGAATGAGCGGCGAGGACATCTTCTCGCGCTGGTCCAAGCGCCGGCGCGCGGTGGCGCAGGAGCAGGCAGAGGCGCCCGCCGTGGTTCCTGAGGCTCCCGTCGTTGAGGACGCCGTTGCCGAGGCCGAGGAGCGCACCGATGCCGAGATATTGGAGGCGCTGGGCCTGCGCGACCCCGACGAACTGGTGAAGGGCGACGACTTTTCCGCCTACCTTGCCAAGGCGGTGCCCGAGCACCTGCGGCGCCGCGCGCTGCGGCGGCTCTGGCGGTCGGACCCGCGGCTGGCGGTGCTGGACGGGCTGAACGACTACGACGGCGATTACACCGGCGGCGGCGTGCCCAAGGGGACGCTGAAAACCGCGTACCGGGTGGGCGAAGGGCTGGTGCGCAAGGTGGTGGAGATTGCCGGCGACGAGGAGGCCGAGAAGCCCGCGCCCGTCTCCGTGCGCCCGCCGGATCCGGTCGCGACGCTGGAAGAGCTGCCGCGGGAGGTTGCCGAGGCGCCCGAGGACTGCGCGGAGGATGCCGTCGATCCCGCCGAGGGGCCGCAGGAGGCGTGGAATGACGCGGACGACGACACCCCCGCCCCCTCCCGCCGCAGGATGGTGTTTCGCAGCGGCCCGGATGACGACACGTTAATCTGAACAAGAATAGTCTTGGCGTAACTGGTTCACACCTGTAAACTTCCTGACAATGATGCCTAGAAATTAGGCAGGGGAGGACGATTGGCACATCCGGACATGGTCAGGGCTATTGCGGAAGAGGACGCGCTTCGCGCTGATCTCTATGACTTTCTTGCCTCCCTTCTGGCCCGTCCCGCTGATTCTGTTCTGATCTCCCGTTGCCGCGCCCTTTCCGGCGATCAGACCGACCTTGGCCGCGCCATCGGCGCGCTGTCGAAGGTTGCCGCGGCCACCGGGCCCTCGGCGGTGGAGCGAGAGTTTAACCGCCTGTTCATCGGCATCGGCCGGGGCGAACTGGTGCCCTACGCAAGCTTCTACATGACCGGGTTCCTTAACGAGAAACCGCTGGCGGTGCTGCGCGGCGACATGGGCCGGCTCGGGATCGAGCGGGCGGCCTCGGTGCGCGAGCCCGAGGATTCCATCGCCAGTCTCTGCGAGATGATGGCCGGCCTGATCCGGGGCCGCTTTGCCGCGCCCGCGGACCTGGCGACCCAGCGCGAGTTCTATAACCGCCACCTGGCGCCCTGGGCCGCACATTTCTTCACCGACCTCGAGGGGGCGAAGGAATCGCTGTTCTACGCGCCCGTGGGGGCGATCGGCCGGATCTTCACCGGCATCGAGAAGGAAGCCTTCCGCATGGCGGGCGAGACGCATTGAGCCGCCGGCCAGCTGACGGGCCGGACCTGTAACGAAGCGAGAGGGAGCGCCATCATGGCACAGAACGACAAGAAGGCCGACGAGGGCCGCCGCAACTTCCTGAAGCTTGCCGTCGCCGCCGCGCCCGCCGCCGCCGCGACCGCGGCCACCGGCGCCAGCGCCGAAGAAGCCGCGCCGGCAGAGCCGCAGGGCAACGGCCTGCGCAAGACCACGCATGTGAAAGCCTACCTGGACAGCGCCCGGTTCTAGGGCGGGTCCCCCACGACCCGGCCCGCCAGAGAGCCAGCAAGGGAGAGAGACGAGATGCTTAGAAAGAAGACGAACGCGGTCCAGCGGCGCCAGACGTCCGGCGGGATCCTCGCGCAGATCGGCACCAAGTCCGTGGACCGCCGCGCCTTCCTGCGGACCTCGGGGCTGGCCCTCGGCGGCCTCGCCGCGCTGGGCGGCGCCGCCGGCACGGTCACGAAGGCCGACGCGCAGGCCGGCGTGCGCAACGCCATCACCAACGTGAAATCGGTCTGCACCCACTGCTCGGTGGGCTGCACCGTGATCGCCGAGGTCGCCAACGGCGTCTGGATCGGGCAGGAGCCCGGCTGGGACAGCCCGTTCAACCTGGGCAGCCACTGCGCCAAGGGCGCCTCGGTCCGCGAGCATGCCCACGGCGAGCGGCGGCTGAAGTATCCCACCAAGCTGGTGAACGGCGAATGGGTCCGCGTCAGCTGGGCCGAGGCGATCAACGAGATCGGCGACAAGATGCTGGAGATCCGCGAGGAAAGCGGGCCCGACAGCGTCTACTGGCTGGGCTCGGCCAAGCACAACAACGAGCAGTCCTACCTGATCCGCAAGCTGGCCGCCTACTGGGGCACCAACAACGTCGATCACCAGGCCCGGATCTGCCACTCCACCACCGTTGCGGGTGTTGCGAATACATGGGGCTACGGCGCCATGACCAACAGCTACAACGACATCCACAATTCCAAGGCGATCTTCCTGATCGGCGGCAACCCGGCCGAGGCGCACCCCGTCTCGATGCTGCACCTGCTGAAGTCCAAGGAAGAGAACAACGCGCCGCTGATCGTCTGCGACCCGCGCTTCACCCGCACCGCCGCCCATGCCGACGAATTCGTCCGCTTCCGGCCCGGCAGCGACGTGGCGCTGATCTGGGGCATCCTCTACCACATTTTCGAGAACGGCTGGGAGGACAAGGAGTTCATCCGCACCCGCGTCTGGGGCATGGACGACATCCGCGTCGAGGTGAAGAAGTGGACCCCGGAAGAGGTCGAGCGTGTGACCGGCGTGCCCGGCAGCCAGCTGCAGCGCGTGGCGCGGACGCTGGCCAACAACCGTCCCGGCACCGTGATCTGGTGCATGGGCGGCACCCAGCACACCAACGGCAACAACAACACCCGGGCCTACTGCATCCTGCAGCTGGCGCTGGGCAACATGGGCACCGCCGGCGGCGGCACCAACATCTTCCGCGGCCATGACAACGTGCAGGGCGCGACCGACCTTGGCGTTCTGGCCGACACGCTGCCGGGCTACTACGGCCTGTCGGACGGGTCCTGGGAACACTGGGCCCGGGTCTGGGAAGAGGACGTCGACTGGCTGCGCGCCCGCTTCGCGGTGATGGCGGGCGCCGGCGCCGACGGCAAGGACCGCACCATGATCAACGAGACCGGGATTCCCGTGTCGCGCTGGATCGACGGTGTGCTGGAGGATGCCGAGAACATCGACCAGCCCGACAATACCCGGGCCATGGTGTTCTGGGGCCACGCGCCGAACTCGCAGACCCGCCTGCCCGAGATGAAGGCGGCGATGGAGAAGCTGGACATGCTGGTCGTCGTCGACCCGTATCCCACCTTCTCTGCGGTGCTCTCGGACCGCACCGACGGCGTCTACCTGCTGCCGGCCGCGACGCAGTTCGAGACCTACGGATCGGTCACCGCGTCCAACCGCTCGCTCCAGTGGCGCGAGAAGGTGGTGGAGCCGCTGTTCGAATCGCTCCCCGACCACACGATCATGAAGCTCTTCGCGGACAAGTTCGGTTTCACCGACCGGATGTTCCGCAACATCAAGCTGAACGATGACGAGCCGCTGATCGAGGACATCACCCGCGAGTTCAACCGCGGCATGTGGACCATCGGCTACACCGGCCAGTCGCCGGAGCGGATGCGCCTGCACATGGAGAACCAGCACACCTTCGACCGCACCACGCTGCGGGCGAACGGCGGGCCGGCCGACGGCGACTTCTACGGCCTGCCGTGGCCAAGCTGGGGCACGCCCGAGATGAACCACCCCGGGTCCGCGAACCTCTATGACATCTCGCTGCCGGTGGCAGAGGGCGGCATGGGCTTCCGCGCCCGCTTCGGTGTCGAGCGCGAGGGCGAGAACCTTCTTGCCGAGGGCGTGGCGCCGGTGGGCTCCGAGATCATGGATGGCTACCCCGAGTTCACGATGCAGATGCTCATCGACCTCGGCTGGGACGGCGACCTGACCGACGAGGAGCGCGCGGTGATCGAGCGGGTGGCCGGCTACGAGGCGCCCGAGAATGCCGACGACGGCGAGGAAGAGGTCGGCGAGACCTCGCAGCAGGGCGAGCGGCCCAGCGACTACGTGGCCTCCGTCGGCGGCGTGAACTGGAAGACCGACCTGTCCGGCGGCATCCAGCGGGTCGCCATCGCCCACGGCTGCGCCCCCTACGGCAACGCCAAGGCGCGGGCGGTGGTCTGGACCTTCCCGGACCCGGTGCCGCTGCACCGCGAACCGCTCTACTCCAACCGCCGCGACCTGGTGGCGGATTACCCGACCTACGACGACAAGAAGTTCTGGCGCGTGCCCACCATGTACGCCTCTATCCAGGAGCAGGACTTCTCCAAGGACTACCCGATGATCCTCACCTCCGGCCGGCTGGTCGAATACGAGGGCGGCGGCGACGAGACCCGGTCGAACCCCTGGCTCGCCGAACTGCAGCAGGAGATGTTCGTCGAGGTGAACCCGCGCGACGCCAACGACCTGAACCTGCGCGACGGCGCCCGGGTCTGGGTCGAAGGACCGGAGAAGGGCAAGGTGCTGGTCAAGGCGATGGTGACGGAACGGGTGGCGCCCGGGGTGGCCTTCATGCCGTTCCACTTCGCCGGCTGGTTCCAGGGTGACGACCTGCGGGGCAAGTACCCGCCGGGGGCCGACCCCTACGTGCTGGGCGAGGCGTCCAACACCGCGCAGACCTACGGGTATGACTCGGTGACGCAGATGCAGGAAACGAAGGCGACGCTGTGCCGGATCTGGGCAGCGTAAGGGAGGAATGAAAGATGGCTAGAGCGAAGTTCCTCTGTGACGCCGAGCGCTGCATCGAGTGCAACGCCTGCGTGACCGCGTGCAAGAACGAGCACGAGGTGCCCTGGGGCATCAACCGCCGCCGGGTCGTGACGATCCAGGACGGCAAGCCGGGCGAGCGGTCGATCTCGGTCGCCTGCATGCACTGCTCGGACGCGCCCTGCATGGCGGTCTGCCCGGTGGATTGCTTCTACCAGACCGACGACGGCGTGGTGCTGCACTCCAAGGACCTGTGCATCGGCTGCGGCTACTGCTTCTACGCCTGCCCCTTCGGCGCGCCGCAGTACCCGCAGGCCGGCAACTTCGGCAGCCGCGGCAAGATGGACAAGTGCACCTTCTGCAACGGCGGCCCCGAAGAGGACATGTCCACCGCCGAGTTCCAGAAGTACGGGCGCAACCGGATCGCCGAGGGCAAGCTGCCGATCTGCGCCGAGATGTGCTCCACCAAGGCCCTGCTGGCCGGTGACGGCGACGACGTGTCGGCGATCTACCGCGAGCGCGTGGTGGCACGGGGCTTCGGCTCCGGCGCCTGGGGCTGGGGCACGGCCTACGACCAGAAGGGCGGCTGATCCCGCCCTCGGCCGTGGCGGCACCGCCGCGGTCACCAGTATTCCAAGGGGGGCGGGCAGCGATGCTCGCCCCTGTCGGTCCGACCGGGAGGCCCGCATGACCACGCTCCGTACCCTACTCGTCAGCCTGATGCTGACCCTGCTTGCCGCGCCCATGGCGCAGGCGCAGGCGGTGGTTCCCCCGGCGGACGAGCCGATCGCCATCGAGAACCGCCAGAGCCTTGCCGACATCCTCGCCCGCCAGCGCGGCGAGGGCGGAGAGCGCGAGCCGCGCGTCGAGGACAGCGCGGCCGACAACGCCGCCGGCCTCGGCACCCAGCTTGGCCCGCTCGGCGCCGACTCCGACAGCGAGATCTGGGAGGCCATCCGCTTCGGCACCCGCGACGTCACCGTCTCTGCCGGCGGGCCGCAGGCGAGGGTGCTGATCCAGGACGGCGGCATGTGGTGGCAGCAGTTCCGGCAGGGGCCGCTGCGCGAATACGGCGGCTACCTGCTGCTGGGCACCATCGCGCTGCTGGCGGTGTTCTTCCTGCTGCGCGGCCGGATCCGGGTCAGCACCGGCATGTCCGGCGTGATGATTTCCCGGTTTCACTGGCTCGACCGCTTCAGCCACTGGGTGCTGGCGGGGTCCTTCCTGCTGCTGGCCTTCACCGGCCTCATCACCCTGTTCGGCCGCAACGGCCTGATCCCCTTCCTGGGCAAGGACGCCTACGCGGTGCTGGCGCAGGGGTCCAAGTGGATCCACAACAACGTCAGCTGGGCCTTTATGCTGGCGCTGGTGATGATCTTCGTTCTGTGGATCGCCAACAACCTGCCGACGAAGGCCGACATCAACTGGCTGCTCAAGGGCGGCGGCATGTTCACCAAGAGCCACCCGCCCTCGTGGAAGTTCAACGCGGGCCAGAAGCTGATCTTCTGGGCGGTGATCCTGCTGGGCGCCTCGATCTCCCTCTCCGGCCTGTCGCTGCTGTTCCCCTACGAGCTGCCGCTGTTCGCCAAGACCTTCGGCTGGCTCAACGGCATCGGCCTGCCGGGGCTGCTGGAGATGCAGAACTTCCCCGAGCGCATGTCGCCGCAGGAGGAGATGCAGTTCGCCCAGCTGTGGCACGCCATCGTCGGCTTCGTGCTGATGGCGATCATCATTGCCCACATCTACATCGGAACGATCGGGATGGAGGGCGCGTTCTCGGCCATGAAGAGCGGCGAGGTCGATCTGAACTGGGCGAAGGAGCATCATTCGCTGTGGGTGGAGCAGAAGCAGGCCGAAGGTCATGACCAGGCGCGGGCGACGCCGGCTGAATAGCGCCGCGGCCTTCCTGCTGGCGATGCTGCTGCCGGCGGCGCTGGCGGCGGCGGAGTTCCGCGATTTCAAGGGCCACGGCGGGCCGGTGAAATCCGTGCGCCTGTCTGCGGATGGCGAACGGCTGCTGACCTCCAGCTTCGATTACTCCGTGGGTCTCTGGCCCATGCCGGGCGGCGCGCCGCGCTGGATGGAGGGCCATCGTGCAGCGGTCAACGCGGCGATCTTCCTGCCCGGCGGCGGCGCGGCCACGGCAGGCGACGACTTCGACGTCATCCTGTGGGATCTGGAGGCAGTGGCGCCTCGACAGGTGCTGAAGGGCCACCAGGGCAAGGTGGTGGCGCTGGCCGCCGCGCCGGATGGCCGGCTGGCCTCTGCCGCCTGGGACGGCAGCATCCGCATCTGGGACACCGCCACCGGCGCAGCGCTCGCCGAGATCACCGGCCACCAGGGCGCGGTGAACGACGTGGCGTGGTCCGCGGACGGCACGCGGCTCTACTCCGCCGGCTACGACGGCACGGTGGTGGAGTGGGAGACGGAAACCTTCACCCAGACCCGTCGGCTGGCCGCCCACGGCTTCGGCGTCAACGTGCTGGCGCTGGACGAGGCGGCGGGCTGGCTGGCCTACGGCGCGCTGGACGGCGGCACCCGGGTGCTGGACCTCGCCAGCGGCGAGGAACTGGCCGACCTGACGCTCGACCGCCGCCCGATCCTTGCCATCGCGCGCTCCGCCGACGGCGGGCTGCTCGCGGTCGGGGACGGCGAGGGCTATATCATGGTGGTCGAGACCGGCCGCTGGCGCATCGTCCACGATTTCCGCGCCGCCGTGAACGGCCCAGTCTGGGCGCTGAGCTTCACCGCCGAAGGGGACGGGCTGATCGCCGGGGGCATCGCCGACACCGCCTATCTCTGGCCGCTCGAGGGCGCGGGCGAGGCGCCGCGAATGGCCGAAGCGCCGCGCGCCTTCCACACCGACCCCGCCTCGGTGCCCAACGGAGAGCGGCAGTTCCTGCGCAAATGCTCGGTCTGCCACACCCTGAACGGCGACGGCGCCCGCCGCGCCGGCCCGCCGCTGGAGGGGCTGTTCGGCCGCCGCGCCGGAGCGGTGCCGGGCTACAGCTATTCCCCCGCCATGCAGGGGCTGGACCTGACCTGGTCGGCCGAGACCATCGACAGGCTGTTCGACGAGGGCCCGGACCATTACATTCCCGGCACCAAGATGCCGATGCAGCGGATCGTCTCTGCCGATGACCGCGCCGACCTGATCGACTACCTGCGGCGCGCGACCGCCGCCAACTGACCAAGAAGGAAGACCCATGCGCGTGATGCTGATCGCCTTTCTCGCCGTCGCCCTGATCGCCGTCGTGGCGGACTACGGGCTGGACTCGCTGGACTTCTCCGCGTCAGAGCGGCAGTCGGACCCCGACACCGTGCGGCTGGACTGACCTTGCTGGGCTACCTGACCGTCACCGGCCACGGCGCCGCCGACCGGCTGCTGGCCGAGGTGGCGGCAAGGCTGGCCGGGCGCGGGGTGCCGCTGGCCGGGGCGGTGCAGGTGAACGAGCCGAACCCCCGCGGCGGTCCCTGGATCATGTCGCTGGAGGCGCTGAGCGGGCGGGCGCGGATCCGCATCAGCCAGGACCTCGGCCCGCACGCGCGTGGTTGCCGGCTGGACCCCGACGGGCTGGAACGCGCCGTGGCGCTGGCAGAGGCAGCGCTGGCGGGGCCGGTGCTGCCGCGGCTGCTGATCGTCAACAAGTTCGGCAAGCAGGAGGCCGAGGGCCGCGGCTTTCGCCCGGTGATCGGCCAGGCGCTGGGCCTCGGGGTGCCGGTGCTTCTGGCGGTGGGCGAGACGAACCTGCCCGCCTTCAAGCGCTTTGCAGAGGACATGGCAGAACCCGTCGCCGCCACCCCGCAGGCCGCGCTCGACTGGGCAGAGCGGGCCTTGTCGGAAGCGGTCTGACCCACTACCGGAAATTATGCAGTGCTGCCGGTCGCTACATTAGCGGGCTTGTGAGGGGCTGCCGCATCTTCTAGCCTGCCTTGCAGGGAATTTCTGCAAAGCCGGGAAGAAATGCAGGATTATGCCGAAGCCTTCCGCCTCGCGCTGTCGCTGGTCCTGTCCGGCGACGCCGACCTGTGGGAGATCGTCCTGCTGTCGCTGCGGGTCTCGCTCAGCGCAACCGCGCTTGCCTGCCTGCTGGGCCTGCCGCTGGGCGCGCTGCTGGCCATCGCGCGCTTTCCCGGCCGGGGCCTCGCCGTCGCGGCGGTGAACGCGCTGATGGGCCTGCCGCCGGTGGTGGTGGGGCTGGTGGTCTACCTGCAGCTGTCGCGCGCCGGGCCTCTGGGGTTCCTCGGGCTGCTCTACACACCCACCGCGATGATCCTGGCGCAGACGATCTTGATCACCCCCATCGTCGCCGCCCTGTCGCGGCAGGTGCTGGAGGACCTGCACGGCGAGTACGCGGAACAGTTCCGCTCGCTCTGCCTCAGCCGTACCCGGATCGTCGGGGCGCTGCTGCACGACGGGCGCTTCGCGCTGCTGACCGTGGGGCTGGCCGGCTTCGGGCGGGCGGTGGCCGAGGTGGGCGCGGTGATCATCGTCGGCGGCAACATCGACCACCTGACGCGGGTGATGACCACCGCCATCGCGCTGGAGACCTCAAAGGGCGCGCTGCCCATGGCGCTGGCGCTGGGGATCGTGCTGCTGGTGCTGGCGCTGGCGGTGAACGCGGCGGTGCAGGGGCTGCGGGCCAGCGCGGGGCGGCTGTCCCATGCCTGAGGCGCTGCTGCCGCTGGAGGTGCGGGGGCTGCGGCTGTCAAAGGGCGGCCGGCCGCTGATCGACGGGCTGGACCTGCGCCTTGGCCCGCGCGGGATCACCGTTGTGATGGGGCCGAACGGCGCCGGGAAAAGCCTGCTGCTGCGACTGCTGCACGGGCTTGTCGCGCCCGACGCCGGGCAGATCGAATGGGCCGGCGCGCCGATGTCCCCGGCGATCACCCGGCGGCAGGCGCTGGTGTTCCAGAAGCCGGTGCTGCTGCGCCGCTCGGTCGCGGGTAACCTCGATTTCGTGCTGAAGGCGCGGCGCACCGGCGGGCGGGCTGAGCGGGACGCGCTGCTGGCGCGGGTCGGCTTGGGCGCCCGGGCGGACCAGCCGGCGCGGCTGCTGTCGGGAGGCGAGCAGCAGCGGCTGGCGCTGGCCCGTGCACTGGCGACGCGCCCCGAGGTGCTGCTTCTGGACGAGCCCACCGCCAGCCTCGACCCCGCCTCCACCCTCGCCATCGAGACGCTGGTGCAGGAGGCGGCGGCGGGCGGCGTTCGGGTGATCTTCGTCACCCACGACACCGGGCAGGCGCGGCGGCTGGCGGACGAGGTGGTGTTTCTTGCGCAGGGCCGGGTGGCGGAAACCGCGCCCGCCGCGCGATTCTTCGACGCCCCGGCCTCGACCGAGGCGCGGGCATTTCTGGACGGCAGGTTGGTTTTGTGAAGGAGAACGTCATGTTTCTGAAGCGATTGGCGGGTGCGGCGGCAGGCTTGCTGCTGGCGGGCGCGGTGCAGGCGCAGGAGGCGATCCTGGTGCAATCCACCACCTCCACCGCGAACTCGGGGCTTTATGAGCACCTGCTGCCATTGTTCGAGTCCGAGACCGGCATCACCGTGAACGTGGTGGCGGTGGGCACCGGGCAGGCGATCCGCAACGCGGCGAACTGCGACGGCGACGTGCTGCTGGTGCACGACCGCGCGGCCGAGGAAGCCTTCGTCGCCGAGGGGCGCGGGCTGGCGCGGCATGACCTGATGTACAACGACTTCGTCCTCGTCGGCCCTGCCGATGACCCCGCCGGTGTGGCCGGCACCAGTGACGCGGCGGCGGCATTGGCGAAGATCGCGGAGGCAGGGGCGCTTTTCGCCTCGCGCGGCGACGATTCGGGCACCCACCGCAAGGAGGTGGCGCTGTGGCATGCGGCGGGAGTGGACCCCACCGGCGCCTCTGGCGGATGGTATCGCGAGACCGGGTCGGGCATGGGCGCGACGCTGAACGCCGGGGTGGGCATGGGGGCCTACGTGATGACGGACCGGGCCACGTGGATCAGCTTCGGCAACCGGCAGGACCACGTCATCGCGGTGGAGGGCGACCCGGCGCTGTTCAACCAGTACGGCGTGATCGCGGTCAGCCCCGCGGCCTGCCCCACGGTGCGGGAGGAGGCGGCGCAGGTCTTTGTGGACTGGCTGCTGGCCCCGGCGGGGCAGGCGGCCATCGCGGCGTTCCGGGTGGAGGGGCAGCAACTGTTCTTCCCCAACGCGGCGGCCCGATGACCGGCGAGACGGAAGCGGCGCCGGAATTCCTGACGGTGCGGGAACTGGCGGCGCTGCTGCGGCTGAAGGAGCGCAAGGTCTACGACCTCGCGGCCAGCGGCAAGGTGCCCTGCACCCGCGCCACCGGAAAGCTGCTGTTCCCGACCGCCGAGGTGCAGGGGTGGATCGCCCGCGCTTCCGGCGGCGGCGAGGCGGCGGCAAAGGCGCGGCCGGCGGTGTTCCTAGGCAGCCACGATCCCCTGCTGGAATGGGCGCTTCGGCAGTCGTGCTGCGGGCTCGCAACCTTCCTTGACGGCTCGCTCGACGGGCTGGACCGTTTCGCGGTGCGCGAGGGGGTGGCGGCGGGGCTGCACCTGCAGGGCGAGGACGGGCGCTGGAACGTTCCGGCGGTCGAGGCGCGCTTTGCCGGGCAGGCGGCGGTGCTGGTGTCATGGGCGGCCCGGCGGCGGGGGCTGGTGCTGCGGCACGAGGATCCCGCCGCGATCACCGGGCTGGGGGACCTTGCCGGGCGGCGGCTGGCAGTGCGGCAGCCGGAATCGGGCACCGAGCAGCTGTTCACCCGGGCGCTGGCCGAGGCGGGACTGACGCGCGCCGACCTGCAGCAGACAGAGCCCGCCCGCAGCGAGACCGACGCGGTGCTGGCGGTGGCGCAGGGGCAGGCCGAGGCGACCTTCGGGCTGGAGGCGGCGGCGCGGCCCTTCGGGCTGCACTTCGTGCCATTGGCGGAGGAACGCTTCGACCTGCTGATCGACCGCCGCGCCTACTTCGAGCCGCCGCTGCAGGCGCTGCTGGACTTCGCCCGCACCCCCGCCTTCGCGGAACGTGCGGCGGCGCTGGGGGGCTATGACATCGCGGGGCTGGGCCGGGTGCTGTGGAACGGCTGAAGAGGCTGGACGCCGCCCCCGCCCGCGCCTAGCGTCCGCCCATGCCGGAGGTGCTCGACAGCCGATATTCGTGGTTCCGCCTCGCCGTCACCCTCGGGGTCGCGGCGGTGGGCAACGTGGGCATGTGGGCGGTCATCATGGTGATGCCGGCGGTGCAGGCGGAATTCGGCGTCGACCGCGCCGACGCCTCGCTGCCCTACACGCTGACGATGGTGGGCTACGCGCTTGGCAACCTGGTGATCGGCCGGGCGGTGGACCGCTTCGGCATCACCGCCGCGCTGATCGCCGCGGCGCTGTCCAACGCCGCGGGCTTCGCGCTGGCGGCGACGGCGGGATCGGTGGCGGCCCTGTCGGCGCTGCAACTGCTGATCGGCTTCGGCACCGCCGCCAGCTTCGCGCCGCTGATCGCCGACATCTCCCACTGGTTCCTGCGCCGGCGCGGCATCGCGGTCGCCATCGCGGCCAGCGGCAACTACCTGTCCGGCGCGATCTGGCCCTGGCTGCTCAGCGGCGTGCTGGCGCGGGAGGGCTGGCAGGCGGTCTACCTGTGGCTGGCGGCGCTGAGCCTGGCAGCGATGATCCCCGGCGCGCTGGCGCTGCGGCGGCGGCTGCCGGACACGGCGACGCAGGCGGCCGAGGCGCGGTCCGGCGCCATGCGCGCGCGGGTCAGCCTGTCGCCCCGGGCGCTGCAACTGGCGCTGGTAGTGGCGGGCAGCGGCTGCTGCGTGGCGATGTCGGTGCCGCAGGTGCACATCGTCGCCTACAGCGTCGACCAGGGCTTCGGCGCGGCGGCGGGGGCAGAGATGCTGTCGCTGATGCTGCTGGGCGGCGTCGTCTCGCGCCTCGCCTCGGGGATGCTGGCGGACCGGCTGGGCGGGGTGGCGACGCTGCTGATCGGCTCGGCGCTGCAATGCCTGGCGCTGCTGCTCTACCTGCCGGCGGGGGGCATGGCCTCTCTTTACGCGGTGTCGCTGGTCTTCGGGCTGGCGCAGGGGGGCATCGTGCCGAGCTACGCGGTGATCGTGCGGGAATACATGCCGGCGCGCGAGGCCGGGGCGCGGATCGGGCTGGTGATCTTCGCCACCATCGTTGGCATGGCGCTGGGCGGCTGGATGGCGGGGTGGATCCACGACGTGACCGGCGGCTACCGGGCCGCCTTCCTCAACGGGATCCTCTGGAACGGGATGAACATCGCGATCATGGCGGCGCTGTTCATGGCGACGCGGCGCGGGATGAAGGGGATGCGGCATGCCTGAGTTCGGGACGGAAGAGGCACGGGACCTGGTGGCGGAAACCTTCGCCCCCTGGGTGGAGGAGATGGGGCTGGAACTGCTGGAGGCCGGGCCGGGCGGCGCACGCCTGCGGCTGCCGGCGAACGCCCGGCTGCAGCTGCGCGGCGGGCCGGGGCGCGGGGTGCTTTGCGGGCAGGCGCTGGCGGCGGTGGCGGACACCGCCTGCGTGCTGGCGCTGGCGGCGGCGAACGGGCGGTTCCGCAACTGCACCACCACGGACCTGTCGGTGAAGTTCATCCGCCCCGTGCCCCCCGGCGACGCCGAGGTGACGGTGGACCTGGAAAGCAACGGCCGGCGCCTGGCGGTCTGCCGCGTCACCGTCCGCGCGGCGGGCGAGGCGAAGGCGGCGGCGATCGCCACCGCGGGCTTCATGTATCTCGAGGACTGACGGAAGGGATGGCGATGACCGACGAAGAGCGCGCGCGCCGCAGTGCCGAGGCGATGTGGGCCGAAGACCGCGCCTCGCCCTGGTTCGGAATGGAACTGGACGAGGTGGGGCCGGGCCGCGCGGTGATGCGGCTGACGGTGGAAGGGCACCACGCCAACGGGCAGGGCATCTGCCACGGCGGGGTGATCTTCGGTCTGGCCGACAGCGCCTTTGCCTTCGCCTGCAACAGCTACAACACCCGCGTCGTGGCGCAGCACAACATGATCAGCTTCATCGCGCCGGGGCGGGTGGGCGACCACCTGATCGCGGTGGCCGAGGAGGTTTCCCGCCGCGGCCGCAGCGGCATCTACGACATCCGCGTGACCCGCCAGGACGGCGAGACGCTGGCCGAGATGCGCGGCTGCTCGCGGCAGGTCTCCGGCACGCATTTCAACGAGCCGGCGGTCGGGGATTCGTGATACAGCGGCGATGACCACATTCTGCCCGGAGGACAGCCGATGAACGTCGGATTCACCCAGAACGACCTGAGCCACGTGGTGGCCGCCGACCGCGCCCACGTCTGGCACCACCTGGTGCAGCACAAGCCCTACGAATCCGCCGACCCCCGCGTCATGGTCGAGGGCAAGGGAATGCGCGTCTGGGACGCGGCCGGGCGCGAATACCTCGACGCCGTCTCGGGCGGGGTCTGGACGGTGAACGTGGGCTACGGCCGGACCGAGATTGCCGACGCGGTGCGCGACCAGCTGGTGCGGCTGAACTACTTCGCCGGCGCCGCGGGCAGCATTCCGGGCGCGCTTTTCGCCGAGAAGCTGCTGCAGAAGATGCCGGGGCTCAGCCGGGTCTACTATTCCAATTCCGGCAGCGAGGCGAACGAGAAGGCCTTCAAGATGGTGCGGCAGATCTCGGCCCGCCAGCACGGGGGGCGCAAGAAGAAGATCCTGTACCGCGAGCGCGACTACCACGGCACCACCATCGCCTGCCTCGCCGCGGGCGGGCAGCCGGAGCGGAACATGCAGTACGGGCCCTTCCCCGAGGGCTTCGTCGCGGTGCCGCATTGCCTTGAATACCGCGCCCAGTGGGACCTGTCGGGCGAGGCCTACGGCCAGCGCGCCGCCGATGCCATCGAGGAGGTGATCCTGCGCGAGGGGCCCGACACCGTGGGCGCGCTGTGCCTGGAGCCGGTGACCGCGGGGGGCGGGGTGATCCCGCCGCCGCCGGGCTACTGGGAACGGGTGGGCGAGATCTGCCGCAAGTACCAGATCCTGCTGCACATCGACGAGGTGGTCTGCGGCGTCGGGCGCACCGGCACATGGTTCGGGTACCAGAACTTCGGGGTGCAGCCCGATTTCGTCACCATGGCCAAGGGCGTCGCCTCGGGCTACGCCGCGATCTCCTGCACCGTGACCACCGAGGCGGTGTTCGAGATGTTCAAGGACGACGCCTCGGATCCGCTGGGGTACTTCCGCGACATCTCGACCTTCGGCGGCTGCACCGCCGGCCCCGCCGCGGCGCTGGAGAACATGCGCATCATCGAGGACGAGGGGCTGCTGGACAACACCGTCGCCATGGGCGCGCGGCTGATGGACAACCTGCGAGAGCTGCAGTCGCGCCACGCGGTAATCGGCGACGTGCGCGGCAAGGGCCTTTTCTGCGGCGCCGAGCTGGTGGCCGACCGAGCCTCCAAGGAGCCGCTGGACGAAAAGCGCGCCCAGGCGGTGGTGGCGGAGTGCATGGCGCAGGGGGTCATCATCGGCTGCACCAACCGCTCGGTCCCGGGGATGAACAACACCCTGTGCCTGTCGCCGGCGCTGATCTCGACCCCGGCGGACATCGACACGATCACCGGCACCATCGACGCGGCGCTGGGCAAGGTCATGGGCTGAGCCGTGGTATCCTGACCCGGTCGAATCGGCCGAGGGGGGATGCCATGGCGAAGATGCTGATCCACATCCACAGCGGCCCCGGCGACGCCAACAAGGCGACGCTGGGCCTGCTGGTGGCGTTGACGGCGCAGGGAGAGGGGCACGAGGTCACGGTGTTTCTTGCCGCCGACGGGGTGCACCTGCTGGCGCCCAAGCACCGCGATGTCGAGGGCGAGGGCACCGGGCGCATCGGCGATCACCTGGAGGGTCTGGGGCAGGCGGGCACGCGGGTGCTGGTCTCCGGCAAGTCCGCCCGCGCGCGGGGCTACGACGAGGCGCTGCTGGCGGACCTGCAGGCGGAATTCGCGCTGCCCGACCGGCTGGTGGCAGAGGCGGCGGCGGCACAGACCGTCCTGTGCTACTGAGGCGCCGGGCCGCGCCCGTTGCATCGGCGTCAGGCTTTGCTATGAGGCGGCGGGACCACGGAGCCGCGTCATGGATCATTTTCTCTACCGCAACGGCGTTCTGCATGCCGAGGACGTCCCGGTGCCGGAGATCGCGGCCGCCGTGGGCACGCCCTTCTACGTCTATTCCGCCGCCACCCTGACGCGCCACTTCCGCCTGTTCGACGAGGGGCTGGCGGAGGTCCCCCACCTGGTCTGCTACGCCATGAAGGCCAATTCCAACCAGGCGGTGCTGAAGCTGCTGGGCGATCTGGGGGCCGGGGTCGACGTGGTCTCCGGCGGTGAATACGCGCGGGCGCGGGCGGCGGGGATTCCGGGGGACCGGATCGTGTTCTCGGGCGTCGGCAAGACCCGCGCCGAGATGCGGCAGGCGATTGAGGGCGGCCTGCGGCAGGTCAACCTGGAGAGCGAGCCGGAGATGCGGGTGCTGTCCGAGGTGGCGGTGTCCATGGGGGTGACGGTGCCGGTGACGGTGCGGGTCAATCCCGACGTCGACGCCAAGACCCACGAGAAGATCGCCACCGGACGCAAGGAGAACAAGTTCGGCATCCCCATCACCCGCGCCCCGCAGGTCTATGCAGAGGCCGCGCGCCTGCCGGGGCTGCAGGTGGTGGGCATCGACGTGCACATCGGCAGCCAGCTGGTGGACCTGGAGCCCTTCCGCGAGGCCTATCGCCTTGTCGCCGCGCTGACCCGCACCCTGCGCGCCGACGGCCACGACATTCGCCGGCTGGACCTTGGCGGCGGGCTGGGCATTCCCTACGAGCGGACCAACGCCGCGCCGCCGCTGCCGCTGGACTACTGCGCGATGGTGGTGGAGGAACTGGGCGAGCTGGGTTGCGAGATCGAGATAGAGCCGGGGCGGCTGATCGCCGGCAACGCGGGCATCCTCGTCAGCGAGGTGGTCTACCTGAAGTCCGGGGAGGACCGCGAGTTCCTGATCCTCGACGCCGCGATGAACGACCTGATCCGGCCCTCGATGTACTCCAGCTACCACGAGATCGTGCCGGTGCGCGAGGCCGAGGCGGGCGCCGACCTTGCCCCCTTCGACATCGTGGGCCCGGTCTGCGAAAGCGGCGACACCTTCGCCCGCGCGCGGCCCATGCCGCCGGTGGGGCCGGGGGACCTTGTCGCCTTCCGCTCTGCCGGGGCCTACGGCGCGGTGATGGCGTCGGAATACAACAGCCGCCCGCTGGTGCCCGAGGTGATGGTGCGGGACGATCAATTTGCCGTCATTCGCCCGCGCCCCACCTTTGACGAGATCATCGCGCGCGATAAGCTGCCAGAGTGGCTGTGACGCACCCCGCGCGTGGTCACGTCGGCATGGGTGAATGAACGAAAACAGGCAGCCCCCCAGTGACGCAATCGGACGTCTGCGCCGGCCGCTCTCCCTGACCCTCTGGGGCATGGTGGCGGAGCGGCTGACCCGTGCCTTCTGGCCGTTCTGGAGCCTTGCGCTGCTGACCCTCGCGCTGATGATGCTGGGGGTCCACGAGACCCTGCCGCTCGAGGCGCTGTGGTCCGGCGCGGTGCTGCTGGCGCTGGGCCTTGCCGGCAGCCTGTTCTGGGGCCTGCGCCGATTCCGCCTGCCGCGCCGGGCCGAGGCGCTGGACCGGCTGGACCGCACGCTGCCCGGCCGTCCCATCACCGCGCTGGCCGACACCCAGGCGATCGGCGCCGGCGACGCGGCCAGCCAGGCGGTCTGGAAGGCCCACGTCGCCCGGATGGCGGAAAAGGTCGCGGGCGCCCGGCCGGTGCGGCCCGACCTGCGGGTCTCGGCCCGCGATCCCTACGCGCTGCGCTACGTGGCGGTTCTGGCCTTCGCGGTGGCGCTGCTGTTCGGGTCCTTCCTGCGGGTCGCCACCGTGACCGAGGTGGTGGGCCCCGGCGGCACCGTCGTCGCCACCGGTCCAAGCTGGGAAGGCTGGGTGGAACCGCCCGCCTACACCGGCAAGCCCTCGCTCTACCTCAACGACATCCCGCCGGGCCCCTTCTCGGTGCCCGAGGGCAGCCGCGTGACCTTGCGGCTTTACGGCGAGGTGGGCGAACTGACGGTGTCCGAAACCGTCTCTGCCCGGCTGGGCGAGGTGCCGAGCGCAGCGGAGGCCAGCCAGAACTTCACCGTCGCGCAGGGCGGCACGCTGTCCATCGACGGGCCGGGCGGCGCCAGCTGGGAGATCGGCGTCACCCCCGACGCGCCCCCCGAGATCGCCGCGCTGGGCGAGCCGGAGCGCGGGCTGACCGGCGAGATGCGCCAGAACTTCCGCGTCAGCGACGACTACGGCGTGCGCGCCGGGCGGGCCGAGATCACGCTGGACCTCGCCGCCGTGGACCGCCGCTATGGCCTGACCCCGGACCCCGAGCCGCGCGAGGCCATCGTGCTGGACCTGCCGATGACCATCTCCGGCGACCGGGCGTCCTTCGAGGACGTGCTGATCGAGAACCTCGCGCAGCATCCCTGGGCGACCCTGCCGGTGACGCTGGCGCTGTTCGCCGAGGACGAGCTTGGCCAGACCGGCAGCTCGGCGCCCGCGCAGGTGGTGCTTCCGGGCCGCCGCTTCTTCGACCCGTTGGCCGGGGCGATCATCGAGATGCGCCGCGACCTGCTGTGGAACCGCACCAACGCCCGCCGCGCCGCGCAGGTGCTGCGCGCCGTCAGCCACCGCCCCGACGACGTCTTCGACGACGAGGGCGCCTACCTGCAGCTGCGGGTGCTGGTGGGCCGTTTGGAAAGCGCCGCCGCCGCCGGGCTGACCGACGCGCAGCAGGAGGAAATGGCGCAGGTCCTGTGGGACATCGCCCTGCTGATCGAGGACGGCAGCCTCGCCGACGCGCTGGAGCGGCTGCGCGAGGCCCGCGAGCGGCTGGAAGAGGCGATGCGCAACGGCGCCACCGACGAGGAAATCGCCGAGCTGATGCAGGAACTGCGCGAGGCGATGCAGGAGTACATGCGCCAGCTGGCGGAGCAGCAGCAGAACGACGGCACCGACCAGGCGCAGGACCAGCAGCAGGGGCAGGAGATCACCGGCGACCAGCTGGAGGCGCTGATGGAGCGGCTGCAGCAGCTGATGGAAGAGGGCCGGATGGACGAGGCCATGGCGCTGATGGAGCGTCTGGCCGAGATGATGGAGAACATGCAGGTCACCCAGGGAGAGGGCAACTCTCCCGGCCAGCAGGCGATGGAGGGGCTGGCCGACACCCTGCGCGAGCAGCAGGAGCTGAGCGACGAGACCTTCGGCGACCTGCAGGAGCAGTTCGGCCAGGACGGCCAGCAGGGAGACGGCCAGCAGGGCGAGGGCCAGCAGAACGGGCGGATGCCCGGCCAGAACGGGCCGGAGGGCCAGGGGCGCGAGCCGGGCGAGGGTCAGGGGCAGGGTCAGCCGCAGGGGCAGGACGGGCCGGGCGGCGAGGCCACCCGCGAGGGTCTGGCGCAGCGCCAGCGCGACCTGCGCCGCGAGCTGCAGCGGCAGGAGGGCAACCTGCCCGGCGCCGGAACCCCCGAGGGCGACTCGGCCCGCGATTCGCTGGGGCGCGCGGGCGAGGCGATGGATGACGCCGAGGAGGCGCTGCGGGAAGACGATCTTGCCGGCGCGCTGGACAGCCAGTCAGAGGCGATCGAGGCGCTGCGCGAGGGCATGCGCGACCTGGGCGAGATGATGGCCCAGCAGCAGGACCAGCAAGGCCAGCAGGGCGAGGCCGAAGGGCAGGCGAACAACGACGGGCGCCGCCGCGATCCGCTGGGCCGGGTGCCGGGCGCGGAAGGCGAGATCGGCACCGACGAGGAAATGCTGCAGGGCGAGGACGTCTACCGCCGGGCTCGCGAACTGCTGGACATCATCCGCCGCCGCTCCAGCGACCAGACCCGGCCGGATGCCGAACTGGACTACCTGCGCAGGCTGCTGGACCGGTTCTGAAGCACCGGACCCAGCCTCAATCTCAGCCGATCAGGCGCCGGATCTCCTCGGTGCCGCGGGCGATCCAGCCGTTCAGGGCCGACCGCAGCTCGTTCACCGCCTCGACGTAGGCGCCAAGGTAAGGCTCTGCCGCCGGCACTGCCACGGCGATGCGGGGGGCGAAGACGTAAAGCGCCGCCGCGATCGCCGCGAAGAGCATCACCACCACGAATCCCCGGCTCAGCCCGCCGCCCCGGCGCGGCCCCTCCTCCGTCTCGGGA
>JBLXFD010000008.1:0-137620 GCA_048262455.1 Rhodobacter sp. | reverse complement strand
AGATCGCCGTCTCTTCCTGGGACACATCCAGGGCTGCAAACGTTACCATCGTCATCTCCTTGCTCAGGCCCCGGCGAAATACCGGAGCAACTGACCCATTCTGCGACAACAGAGGCCGCCGGTGGGGCATGGCGATTACGCTAAGTGGTGTATACCGAAAGCGTGTTCATCAGGAGGACGCCGTGACGGGCCGAGATTCTGACGCCGGATCCCCGAGTTCCGCCACTCTCGGGATGCTCGAAGCGCGGGTATCGGCGCTGGCCCCGCGCCGACGCCGCCTGCTGGTGGCCATCGCCGGGCCGCCCACCAGCGGCAAGTCCACCCTGGCAGAGGCGCTGGCGGCCCGGCTGGGGCCGGCGGCGGCGGTGGTGCCCATGGACGGCTTCCACCTGGACAACGCGCTGCTGGACGCGCGGGGGCTGCGGAGGCGCAAGGGCAGCCCGCCCAGCTTCGACGGCGCGGGGTTCGTGCAGGCGGTGCGGCGGCTGGCGGCGGAGCCGGAGGTGATCCTGCCGGTCTTCGACCGTCGCCGCGACCTGGCCGTGGCCGGGGCCCGCGCGGTCGGGCCGCAGACCCGCATCGCGCTGGTGGAGGGCAATTACCTGCTGCTGGACCAGCCGCCCTGGAACGGGCTGGCGCCGCTGTGGGACCTGACGGTGTTCCTGCAGGTGTCGCTGGACGAGGTGGAGCGGCACTCGCTGGCGCGTTGGTACGACCACGGCTGGCCGGAGGCCAAGGCGCGCGCGCATGTGGCGGGCAACGACCTGCCCAACGCGCGCCTGGTGCTGACGCGCAGCCGCCCGGCCGACCTGACGCTGTGACGGATCAGTCCAGCCAGATCGGGTTCGACCAGGCCCGCCGCCCCGCCGCGTCGATCACCGTCACGCGGATCCAGTCGCGCCCCGCGTAAAGCCGCAGCGGCAGCGCGGCGCGGGTCATCGACAGCCCGTGCACCGCCTTCGCGAGGTTGCCGCTGGACGACACGATCATCGACACCACGGCAGAGCTTTCCACCACGATCTCGCTGTCCGTCAGCACGATGTTGCGCAGCTCCGGCCCCTGGCTGGCGTAGTGGCGCCCGGCCTTCAGCGCCTCCAGCAGCGCCTCGGGCCCGTTCTCCTCGGCTTTCACCATGACCCAGCCGCCGAAGTGGTCCGGCTCGGTGAAATGCGCGTCGTCGGTGGCGACGAGGTTCAGCCGGCGGCCCTCGGACAGCAGCAGGTCGAGGGTGTGGAACCCGTCGGGCCGGTCGCAGCCCATGGCGCAGCCGTGGTTGTAGGTCTCGACCGCGTGGGCGGCGGTCAGGCTGCGGGCGTCCTCCAGCGTCAGGCCGGACCACTGGGGGTGGGCCACCGAGACATGCGCCCCGGCGGCGGCGGCGCGGGCGGCCAGTTCGGGCCCCGTCTCCTGCGCCGGGTCGGACAGAAACTCCGGCACCTCGGGGGGCGCGAAATCCTCGGGCAGGCCGACCGCTAGGATGTGCCACAACTCGCCGTTGGCCTGCGCGCCGGAGTGCAGCTCGGCCCCGGGGATCGTGGTGAAGCCGGGGGCGCGGAAGGCGCGGGTGTCGGCGATCGGGTAGCCGTAGCGGCCGAGGAAATGGTCGGTGAGGGACATGAAGTCATACCCCTCCGCGCGGTAGCGGCGGCAGACCTCCGCCGGGTCCAGCGCGCCGTCGGACAGGGTGGAATGGGTGTGCAGGTTGCCGCGGTAGAAGCGGCCCGGGGCGGTGAAGAAATCGGTCATGGCGGGCTCCGGCGGGACGCGGAGATCTGTGCCAGGATTCGCCGCGCCGCGCCAGTCCCGGCGCAAGGGCGTTGACACCACCGCCGAACATGTCACTGACATGTCAGCATGTAACGCAAGCCAGGATTTCCCCGTGCCCGATTCCATCTTCGGCCTTTCCGCCGCCCTCGTGACCCCCTTCACCCGCGACGGCGCCGTCGACACCGCCCGCGCCGTGGCCCATGCCCGGGTCTGCCTTGACGGCGGCTGCGACGGCGTCACGCTGTTCGGCACCACCGGCGAGGGGTTCTCGCTGACCCTTGCTGAGCGCCGCGCGCTGTCCGAAGCCTTCGCCGCGCGGCTTCCCGCCGGCACCCGCATCACCGCCGGCGTTATGGCCAGCGCGGTGGACGACGCGGCCGAGCAGGGTCGCACCGCGCTGGAGGACGGCGCCGAGGGTCTGCTGCTGGCGCCGCCCTTCTACGCCAAGAACATCAGCGAGGACGGGCTTTACGACTGGTTCGCGCAGGTGCTGGAGCGGACGGGCAAGGACCTGCGCGGCGTGATCCTCTACCACATCCCCGGCCAGACCGCGGTGCCCATCACTCCCGCGCTGGTCACCCGGCTGCGCGCCGCCTTCGGCCCGGCCATCGCCGGGATCAAGGACAGCTCCGGCGACTGGGCGACGACGCAGGCCTTCCTGGAGCAGCACGGCGACCTGGCGGTGCTGGTGGGCGACGAGCGGCTCTTGCCGCGCGGCATGGCGGCGGGGGCGCAGGGGTCGATCTGCGGCTTCGCGAACATTGCGCCGCAGCTGATGCGCGCGCTGATCCACAAGGGGGCCGAGGGGCGGCAGGTGGTGGAGGCGGTGAAGCTGATCGTCTCGATGCCGGTGATGGCCGCGGTCAAGGCGCTGGTGGCGCATGTCTCGGGCGATCCCGCCTTCGAAGCGCTGCGCCCGCCGCTGGTGCCGCTGGGCGAGGCCGACCGGCGCCGGCTGGCCGAGGGCTATGACGCCATCATGGGCAAGGTCCCCGCCTGATGCCGGACCGGCCGGCGCGGCTGCGCGACCAGGCCTGGGAAGGCTACCGCCATAGCGTGCTGACCGGCGCGCTGCGGCCGGGGCAGTTCATCACCCAGCGGCAACTGGTGGAGATCACCGGTTTCCCGCTGGGCGCGATCCGCGAGCTGGTGCCCCGGCTGGAGGCCGAGGGGCTGATCGTCACCGCGCCGCAGCGCGGGCTGCAGGTGCCGCAGGCGGACATCAAGCTGGTGCGCAACGCCTTCCAGTTCCGCGAGATGATCGAGGTGACGGCGGTGCGCGCCTTCGCCGAGGCGGGCGATCCGCAGGTGGTGGCGCAGCTGCGCGAGGCGCACGAGGCGGTGCTGGCGCGCCACGACCGGGGCGGCGACGCGCGGCTGATGGCGGATGCCGAGGCGGTGGACCTGCGGCTTCACGAGACGCTGGTGGAGACGCTGGAGAACGAGATCGTCACCAGCGCCTACCGGGTGAACTGGATCAAGATCCGCCTGATCCGGCTGGCGGAGACGCGGCTGTACGTGCCGATGATCCCCCGGGTGATGGCAGAGCACATGGCGATCATCGAGGCGCTGGAGGCGCGCGATGCGGCGGCGGCGGAGGCGGCAATGCGGGCGCATGTGGAGGTGGCGCGGAGCCGGGCGGTGGCGTTGTAGCGATGGGCTTGAGGTGGGGGAGGCGGGGGTGAAGCGCGTCCAGCCGTTTGAGCTATGCGCTGATGCGCCCCGTACAAGCCGAAGGCGCGGGGCGAGCGCCTGCCCGTCCCGGCGGGCTGGCGCTGCGTCATCCTCGTGTACGGTTCATTCTGAGCGCGGATTTGGCTGGGATATAGTGCTCATGCCGGAGGTCGGCGGCGCCAGCCCACGGGCAAGCTGGCGTTGCGCTATGGCGGGGTGAACCCCGCCCTACATCTCCTTGCGAACGATGCGCTGATCCGCCCCGTACAAGCCGAAGGCGCGGGGCGAGTGCCTGCCCGTTCCGGCGGGCTGGCGCTTTGTCATCTTCGTGCGCGGCTCATTCTGCGTGCGGATGTGGTGGGGATAAAGCGCTTACGCCGGAGGTCGGTGGCGCCACCCCAACGGGCAGGCTGGCGTTGCGCCATGGCGGGGTGAACCCCGCGCTACGACACTCGAACGAAACGCTGGATAGCCCCGAACAAGCCGTAGGCGCGGGGGCGAGCGCCTGCCCGTTCCGGCGGGCTGGCGCTGTGTCGTCCGCAGAACACCGCTCATTCTGTATGCGGATTTGGCTGGGATAAAGCGCGTACCTCAGAGTTCGGCAGCGCCAGCCCACGTGCAGGCTCGCGTTGCGACATGGCGGGGTGAACCTCGCCCTACCTCATCATCTGTATGATGCGCTGATCCGCCCCGAACAAGCCGAAGGCGCGGGGCGAGCGCCTGCCTGTCCCCACGGGCTGGCGCTGTGTCGTCCGCAGGGCAACGCTCATTCTGAGCGCGGTCGTGGCTGGGATAAAGCGCCCACACCGAAGGTCAGCAGCGCCATCCCACGGGCAGGCTGGCGCCGCGCCCGAAGGCGGGGTGAACCCCGCCCTACCGCACCAGCTCGCAGCCCGTCACTCCGCCGCAGTGTCCAACACGCCGCGCTCGATCTGGTCCTGCTCGATCGACTCGAACAGCGCCTTGAAGTTGCCCTCGCCGAAACCGTCGTCGCCCTTGCGCTGGATGAACTCGAAGAAGATCGGCCCGATCACCGTCTTCGAGAAGATCTGCAGCAGGATCCGCGTCTCGCCGCCGTCCACCACGCCCTCGCCGTCGATCAGGATGCCGTGCTTCTGCATCCGGTCCAGCGGCTCCTCGTGGTCCACCACCCGCTCGCGGCTCATCTCGTAGTAGGCGGGGGGCGGCGCGGGCATGAAGCGGATGCCGTTCCCGGCGATCGCGTCGGTGGCGTCGTAGATGTCGCGCGCGCCGACGGCAATGTGCTGGATGCCCTCGCCGTTATAGCGCTTGAGGTATTCCACGATCTGCCCTGTTTCGCCCCGGTCCTCGTTGATCGGGATGCGGATGCGGCCGCAGGGGGAGGTCAGCGCGCGGCTGGTGAGGCCGGTGAACTTGCCCTCGATGTCGAAGAACCGGATCTCGCGGAAGTTGAACAGGTCGCCGTAGAACCTGAACCAGAGGTCCATGTTGCCCTTGTGGACGTTGTGGGTCAGGTGGTCGAGGTAGTGGAAGCCGACGCCCGCGGGCTTGGACTGCCGCAGCCAGTCGAACTCGCCGTTGTAGGGCGAGGTGTCGTAGTAATCCTCGATGAAGTAGATCAGCGAGCCGCCAATGCCGCGGATCGCGGGGGCCTCAATCGTCTTGCCCGGGCCCTCGTAGGGCTCGGCGCCCTTGGCAACCGCGTGGTCCAGCGCGTGCTGCGCGTTCACCACGCGCCAGGCCATGGAGGGGGCGCAGGGGCCGTGTTCTTCCACGAAGGTGCGGGCGTGGCTGCCGGGCTCGTCGTTGAGCACGTAGGTGATATCGCCCTGCTGCCAAAGCTCGATGGCCTTGGTCTTGTGGGTCGCGGTGTGGACGTAGCCCATCTTCGCGAAGAGCTCGCGCAGCTTCTCCGGCTCGGGATGGGCGAACTCGACGAACTCGAAGCCGTCGGTGCCGGCGGGGTTCTGCTCGGTGATCTGCGACTTCGGGGCGTCGTGGGGGAAGGGGCCCATGGCGGAATCTCCTTTGTTCTGTGTTGGGGTCAGAGTACGCCTGTGGGGGCGCGTGATCTGCGCGATCTTCGGCGCGTGATCCCGGATTTATGCGGGCTGTTGACGCAATGGCCATTCGCGGCGCATGGTTCCCGCATGGATCTGGACGAGACCGACAAGCGCCTCCTCGCCGCGCTGCAGGCCGACGCGCACCTGACGGCCGAGGCGCTGGGCGCGCGGCTGAACCTTAGCGCCAGCCAGGCGGGGCGGCGGCGGCAGCGGCTGGAACAGGCGGGGGTGGTGGAACGCTACGCGGCCCGGCTGGACGCGGCGCGGCTGGGGCTGACGGTGCAGGCCTTCGTGCAGGTGCAGATGGCCACCCACGAGCCCGCGAAGGTCGAGGGCTTCCTGCGCATCGTGCACCTGCGTGCCGAGGTGGTGAGCGCCTGGACCCTGACGGGCGAGGCGGACTACCTGCTGCGGGTCTACTGCGCCGACCTGTCGGAGCTGAACGTGCTGATCCACCAGGTTCTGTTGCCGCACCCTGCGGTGGCGCGGGTGCAGAGCCAGATCGTGATGGACCAGTTCAAGTCGGACGCGCCGTTGCCGATTTGAAGGGGGGGCGCCGGGTCAGTCGGGCCGAGTCATGAGCGTGGAGGGGTGGCGGGGTGAACCCCGCCCTACCGTGCTATGCCGTCAGGCGGCGAGGCCCTTGCTGCCGAGGGCGAGGAACTTCTCGCGCCGGTCGCGGACGAGGTCCTTGGGCTTGCGCCCGTCCATCTCGGCCAGCATCTGCTCCAGCTCGCTGCGCACCGCGGCAAAGGCCGCGCCGGGGTCGCGGTGGGCGCCGCCCAGAGGTTCGGGGATGATCCGGTCGATCACCTCCAGCTTGGCCAGGTCCTGCGCCGTCAGCCGCAGCGCCTCGGCGGCCTCGCGCATCTTGTTGGCGTCCTTCCAGAGGATCGAGGCGCAGCCCTCGGGCGAGATCACCGAGTAGATGGCATGTTCCAGCATCGCGACCTTGTTGGCCGTGGCGAAGGCCACCGCGCCGCCGGATCCGCCCTCGCCGATGATGATCGCCACCGAGGGCACGCCGATCTGCAGGCACTTCTCCGTCGAGCGGGCGATCGCCTCTGACTGGCCGCGTTCCTCGGCGCCCTTGCCGGGGTAGGCGCCGGTGGTGTCCACCAGCGAGACCACCGGAAGCTTGAAGCGGTCGGCGATGTCCATCAGGCGGATCGCCTTGCGGTAGCCCTCGGGCCGGGCCATGCCGAAGTTGCGCTCGATCCGGGTCTTGGTGTCGTGACCCTTCTCGTGGCCGATCACCATCACGGGCCGCCCGCCGAAGCGCGCCAGCCCGCCCATGACGGCGAGGTCGTCGGCGAAGTTGCGGTCGCCGGCCAGCGGCGTGAACTCGTCGAACAGCGCCTGGATGTAGTCCTTGCAATGCGGCCGGTCGGGATGCCGGGCCACTTGGCATTTGCGCCAGGGCGTCAGCTGCTTGTAGAGGTCGCGAAGCATGGCCGCGGCCTTCTTGTCCAGCGCCTCGGCCTCCTTGCCGACGTCCATTTCCTCGTTGGTTCGCGCCAGCGCGCGCAGTTCCTCGGCCTTGCCTTCGATCTCTGCGAGCGGTTTCTCGAATTCGAGGTAGTGGGTCATGGCATTCCCTGCATCGACGTCGCTGCCGGGCTATATGACGCCGGCGGCGCGGCTTTGCAACTGCCGCCCCCCGGCAGAGGGCCGCCGCGCCGCAGGGCCGCGCGGCTCAGCCCTCGCCGATCATCTCGGACTGGCGCACGATCACCTCGGCCTGCTTGATCGAGGCGATGTCCACCAGCCGGCCCTTGTAGACCGTCGCCCCCTCGCCGCGGGCCTTGGCCTGTTCCATTGCCGCAAGGATCTCGCGCGCCTCGGTCACCGCCTCGTCCGAGGGGGTGAAGACTTGGTTGGCCAGCGCCACCTGCTTCGGGTGGATCGCCCACTTGCCCACCATCCCCAGCGTGGCCGAGCGGCGGGCCTGGGCGAGGAACCCCTCTTCGTCCGAGAAGTCCCCGAACGGGCCGTCCACCGGCAGGACCCCGTGGGTGCGGCAGGCGGCGACGATGGCCGATTGCGCCCAGTGCCAAGGATCGGACCAGTGCCGCTGGCCCTCGTGCAGCATGTAGTAATTCTCCTGCGTGCCGCCGATGCCGGTGGTCTGCATCCCCATGGAGGCGGCGAAGTCGGCGGCCCCCAGCGACATCGCCTGCAGGCGGGGCGAGGCGGCGGCGATCTGCTCCACATGGGCGATGCCGGCGGCCGATTCGATGATCACCTCCAGCGCCAGCGCCTTCTCGCGGCCTGCGGCACGCTCGGCGGCGGTGACTAGCGCGTCCACCGCGTAGACGTCGGCGGCGCAGCCCACCTTGGGGATCATGATCATGTCCAGCCGCTCGCCCGCCTGCTCCACCAGCGCGATCACGTCGCGGTGCCAATAGGGGGTGTCCAGCCCGTTGATCCGCACCGACAGCGTCTTGCGGCCCCAGTCGATCCCCTGGATCGCCTGCACCACCGTCTCGCGCGCCCGCGCCTTGTCGTCCGGCGAGACGGAATCCTCGAGGTCGAGATTGATCACGTCGGCGGCGCTGGCGGCCATCTTTTCGAAGATCGCGGGGCGGCTGCCGGGGCCGAACAGTTGGCAGCGGTTCGGGCGGGCAGGGGGCGCGGGCTGGGTGCGGAAGGACATGGCGGCCTCGTGGCAGGGGATTGGGCATCGATCCGGCGCGGGGGCCGGACCCTTGGCCGGAGTGTCGCGCGCCCGGCGCCGGGCCGCAAGCGCCCGCCCCGCCGCTGTCGCCGCGTCGCAGCGCTGGCCCCGGGGCGGCATTTCTGGTGAACTCCCCCCGACCCCCGCGACTCGCCCGCGGGACCGGACAGGAGCATCGCCATGATCGAGACCCCCTACCTGCTGTTTCTCGGAGACGCGCCGGACCCTCTGGCCGCCAAGGTGGCCCAGGGCATCCGCGACTGGCGGCCTGAACACGCGGTGGGGCAGTACCGGATGGAGAATTGCCGCGCCGACATGAAGCTGCCGGACATGACGCTGGAGGAGGCGAAGGCCGCCGGGGCTAAAACACTGGTGATCGGCGTGGCCAACCGGGGCGGTGTGATCTCTGCCGCCTGGAAGCGGGTGCTGGTGGAGGCCCTGGAGGCGGGGTTCGACCTGGCCTCGGGCCTGCACAACCTGCTGCGCGACGAGCCGGACCTCGTGGCGGCCGCCGAGGCCAACGGCCGCGCCCTGCACGACGTGCGCATCCCCACGGTCAAGTACCCCATTGCCAACGGCGAGAAGCGCAGCGGCAAGCGCTGCCTTGCCGTGGGCACGGATTGTTCGGTGGGCAAGATGTACACCTCGCTGGCGATGGACCGCGAGATGAAGGCGCGGGGGCTGAAGTCCTCGTTCCGCGCCACCGGGCAGACCGGCATCCTGATCACCGGCGAGGGGGTGCCCTTGGACGCGGTGATTGCCGACTTCATGGCCGGCTCGGTCGAATGGCTGACGCCCGACAACGAGGACGACCACTGGGACATGATCGAGGGGCAGGGCAGCCTGTTCCACGTCTCCTTCTCCGGCGTGACCATGGCGCTGGTGCACGGCGGCCAGCCCGACGCGCTGATCCTCAGCCACGAGCCGACGCGCACCCACATGCGCGGCCTGCCGGGCTACGAGCTGCCCTCGCTGGAGCTGCTGCGCGACACCGCGCTGCCGCTGGCGCGGGTGGCGAACCCGGCGTGCCAGGTGGTGGGGATCTCGGTCAATACCGCCGCCATGGGCGAGGACGAGGCGCTGTCGTACCTCGAGGACCTGGAGCGGCGCATGGGCCTGCCCGCCGCCGATCCGTTCCGGCAGGGCGCCGGCAAGCTGGTGGACGCGCTGGCGGCGATCTGAACGGGGCGGGGGAGGCCGGGACGATGAAACTGGATGTGACGCGAGAAGCCTTTCCCATCGCGGGAAGCTTCGTGATCTCCGGCCGGGGGCAGAAGGAGCCCTGGGTACGCACCGAGGCCTGGGTGCTGACCGTGACGCTGGAACGGGACGGCATCACGGGGCGCGGCGAATGCACCCCCTACGCTCGCTACAACGAGACGCTGGACAGCACCGAGGCCGAGATCCGCGCTCTGGCGCCGCGGCTGCGCGAGGGGCTGGACCGGCAGGGGCTGCAATCCGCCCTTCCCGCCGGCGCCGCCCGCAACGCACTGGACTGCGCGCTGTGGGACTGGGAGGCGAAGGCGACCGGCCAGCGGGTCTGGCAACTGGCGGGGCTGCCGGAGCCGGGGCCGGTGCAGACCGTGTTCACCCTGTCGCTGGGCACGGCCGAGCAGATGCGCGCCAAGGCCGCCGAGAACGCCCACCGCCCGGTGCTGAAGGTCAAGCTGGGCGGTGAGGGCGACCTGGAGCGGCTGCGCGCCGTGCGGGCGGGCGCGCCCGAGGCCCGGATCGTGATCGACGCCAACGAGGGCTGGACGCTGGAGACCTACCGCCAGATGGCGCAGGACCTGCCAGCGCTGGGGGTGGAACTGGTGGAGCAGCCGCTGCCCGCCGCCGGGGACGCGGCGCTGGCGGAGATCGCGCGCCCGCTGCCGGTCTGCGCCGACGAAAGCTGCCACGACCGCGGCTCGCTGCCGGCGCTGGCGGGGCGCTACGACGTGGTGAACATCAAGTTGGACAAGACCGGCGGCCTGACCGAGGCCCTGGCCCTCCGCGCCGCCGCGCGCGAGGCGGGGTTCGGCGTGATGGTGGGCTGCATGATGGGTTCGAGCCTCGCCATGGCCCCGGCCCAGCTGGTGGCCCAGGGGGCCGAGGTGGTGGACCTCGACGCGCCGCTGCTGCTGTCGCGGGACCGGGAGGCGGGGCTGCGGTATGATGCGAGCGGGGTTTGGCCGGGAGAGAGCGGGTTGTGGGGGTGAGGGCCGGTCGAGGGTGAAGGCCCGGCGAAAGTTCCGGGGGACCTCGTGTAGTGCATTTATATTGGAGTGAACATGAGGGTAAAGTCTCTCGAATTCTTCGACTACAAGTCGTTTTCAAAATTCTCTATTTCGGCGCGCACCAAGAATATTCTTGTTGGTCCTAATAACACCGGAAAATCGACCTCCTTAGATGCATTGCGCATAGCATCAGACGCGTTGCGTTACGCGCGCCGACGGACTGCACAGTTTAAGAGTCAGGGGAAAGACGGCATCTGTTCCACCTACTACGTGCCGCAGAGTGTAGTGCGAGTGGACCTGCGTTATTGCGTGCGGAACTTTCAAGAATCCTCGGCGAAAATTACTGTCATTATAGAAAATGGAAAGAAATTTGTAATTTCTCTAGACCCTGACGCGGACCTTGAGTGTTACTTGGTGTCTGAGGTGCAGGCCCAAAAAAATACTAAGTATCTAGCGAGCCAATTTCCGGCAGAAATTATAGTTGTTCCAACCCTTAGCCCCTTGGAGCAGAATGAAGAGCTGGTTCGTCTAGAGACTGTTGAGCGAAACAGATACGGGCGGTTGGCGAGCCGAAATTTTCGAAATTTTTGGCTACACAAGACGAAGTCTGAATTTGAGGAGTTCGCAGATCTTGTTGAATACGGTTGGCCGGGTATACGAATAAGAAAGCCGGAAGTGGAAAGGGGGGACAGCGCCCATGTGAGAATGTATTTCAGAGATGGAGCCAACGTCCGGGAGGTGCAATGGGCCGGGTTCGGCTTTCAAGTTTGGATGCAAACGATGATGCATCTGACCCAATCAGACCATCGGTCAATTTTGGTTCTAGATGAGCCAGATATTTATCTTCACCCTGACCTTCAGCACCGCCTTCTTAGGCTGGTATCCGAGCGGGTTGGTCAATTCTTTATCGCCACGCATTCCACGGAGATAATTAACGCAGCAGATCCTGGAGATGTCCTGATCGTACGGCCTTCGGCCCGCTCAGCGAAGCGTATAAGAACCGAGACGAATTACTCAGAAGTATATTCTGCGATTGGGAGTTCGGAAAACGCTCAGTTTGCTCGTCTGGCGCGGACGAGAAAGGTCCTGTACTTTGAAGGGCTCGACAATCGTCTTTTGTCACGGGTGTCTAAAAAACTTGGTGGAATTGATTACTTGTCAGGTTCAAGCGTAACAATAATGAAAACCGACGGGTTCTCGAACTGGAGCAAAGTAACCGCTACCGCGTCGATATTCAAAAAGTTCTTCGAGCTGGATGTTCAGGTTGCGGCTCTTTTTGATAGGGACTATCGCCCAGATGCGGAAGTGGAGGATTTCAAAAAGCAAATGGTGGCCGAGGGCGCGGCATGTTTCGTTCTTCCGTTCAAAGAGATTGAAAATATCCTTTTGGTTCCGCGTGCTATCAGCGCCGTGGTGGTGAGGTATGCAGATGGTGGTGTGAGTAAATCCGTACTTGCGCAAATTGAGGCGGAGCTTGAAAGGCTGATTGAACTCGAGCGAGATCGGATCTTTGGTCAACAGTTAGGGCACGTTTTTCAATTTAGGTTTCGCAAGGCGCCAAAAGCTGATGCGCCAAGTTTGGCGGATGAGTTTCGGAAGCAGTTCTCGGATTCATGGAAATGCGCAAAATTTCGCCGCCAAGCGGTGCCAGGGAAGACTGTTTTCCGATCAATGGCTCGATATGTTCAGGAGCAGTTCAAGGTGAGCCTGTCTGGCGCACGGGTTGTGGACGAGTTGCTGCCGGGAGAGATCCATCCTGAAGTAACGGATATTTTAGTGGGTCTAAGAGCTCATTTCGGGGAGCCTCTCTGAAGCTTTTCTTACTAATTGCCCTCTGATCGTCTTCGGAAGGCTCTGGGGGACGTCGAGGTTTGGCTACTTCGAGGATGCTTACGTCCACCCCCTACCCCTCCCCCCACCACCCTGCTAAAACCGCCCCCGCACCGACCGGAGGACCACCCCATGCCGCATTACCGCTCCCGCACCACAACCCACGGACGCAACATGGCGGGGGCCCGCGGGCTCTGGCGTGCCACGGGGATGACCGACAGCGACTTCGGCAAGCCGATCATCGCCATCGTCAACTCCTTCACCCAGTTCGTGCCGGGCCACGTGCACCTCAAGGATCTCGGCCAGATGGTCGCCCGCGAGGTCGAGGCCGCCGGGGGCGTGGCCAAGGAATTCAACACCATCGCGGTGGATGACGGCATCGCCATGGGCCACGACGGGATGCTCTACTCGCTGCCCAGCCGCGAGATCATCGCCGACTCGGTGGAGTACATGGTCAACGCCCACTGCGCCGACGCCATGGTCTGCATCTCCAACTGCGACAAGATCACCCCCGGCATGCTGATGGCCGCGATGCGGCTGAACATCCCGGTGGTCTTCGTCTCCGGCGGGCCGATGGAAGCGGGCAAGGTGATCTGGGAGGGCAAGGAAAAGGCGCTCGACCTGGTGGACGCGATGGTGGCGGCGGCGGACGACAGCTACACCGACGCGCAGGTGCAGGCGATCGAGGAGGCGGCCTGCCCGACCTGCGGCTCCTGCTCCGGCATGTTCACCGCCAACTCGATGAACTGCCTGACCGAGGCGCTGGGCCTGTCGCTGCCCGGCAACGGGTCCACCCTCGCCACCCACGCCGACCGCAAGCGGCTGTTCGTGGAGGCCGGGCATCTCGTGGTGGACCTGGCCAAGCGCTACTACGAGGGCGAGGACGCCAGCGTGCTGCCGCGCAACATCGCCACCTTCGCCGCCTTCGAGAACGCCATGAGCCTCGACATCGCCATGGGCGGGTCGACCAACACGGTGCTGCACCTGCTGGCCGCCGCCCATGAGGGCGAGGTGGATTTCTCCATGGCCGACATCGACCGGCTCAGCCGCAAGGTGCCCTGCCTGTGCAAGGTCGCCCCGGCCAAGGACGACGTGCACATGGAAGACGTGCACCGCGCCGGCGGCATCATGGCGATCCTGGGCGAACTGGACCGCGCCGGTCTGCTGGACACCTCGGTGCCCACCGTCCACGCCGCCAGCATGGCCGAGGCGCTGGAACGCTGGGACGTCAAGCAGACCAAGGCCAACAGCGTGCACGAGTTCTTCGCCGCCGCCCCCGGCGGGGTCGCCACCACTGTCGCCTTCAGCCAGTCGCGCCGCTTCGACAGCGTCGACCTGGACCGCGAGCGGGGGGTGATCCGCAACAAGGAGAACGCCTTCAGCCAGGACGGCGGTCTTGCGGTGCTCTACGGCAACCTGGCCGAGGATGGCTGCATCGTGAAGACCGCGGGGGTGGACGAGTCGATCCTGAAGTTCTCGGGCCCCGCGCATATCTTCGAAAGCCAGGACGATGCCGTCAGCAGCATCCTCACCGGCAAGGTGAAGGCGGGCGAGGTGGTGCTGATCCGCTACGAGGGGCCGCGGGGCGGGCCGGGGATGCAGGAGATGCTGTATCCGACCAGCTACCTGAAGTCGAAGGGCCTCGGGAAGGACTGCGCGCTGGTGACCGACGGCCGCTTCTCCGGCGGGTCGTCGGGCCTGTCCATCGGCCACGTCTCGCCCGAGGCGGCCGAGGGCGGCACCATCGCGCTGGTGGAGCAGGGGGACCTGATCGAGATCGACATCCCCAACCGCACCATCAACCTGGCCGTCGACGACGCCACCCTCGCCGCGCGCCGCGAGGCGCAGGAGGCGAAGGGCTGGGTGCCCGCCAAACCGCGCAAGCGCAAGGTGACCACGGCACTGAAGGCCTATGCCGCGCTGACCACCTCGGCCGCCCGGGGCGCGGTGCGGCAGGTCGACTAGTCTGGACGCGGGGGCAGGGGGAACATTTCGCCGGCGCGGCGGTACTCCGGTTGAAAGGAGACCGCCTTGCCCGAGACCGCCACCCCCGCCTTCGCCCTGACCCTCGCCCTCGCGCTGCTGCTGGCCGCCGTCCACCTGTTCAGCCCCCGGCTGATGTTCCTCGACCGGGCGCCGCGCAGCATCTGGCTGTCGCTGGCTGGCGGCACCTCTGTCGCCTACGTCTTTGTCCATCTGCTGCCGGAGCTGTCGGTCCTGTCCCGCAATACTCTCGGCGAGGCGCGGGTCTACAGCCTCGCGCTGGCGGGGCTGGTGGCCTTCTACGCGCTGGAGCAGATGGTGCGCCGCAGCCGGCGGGAGGGCGGCGGGCGTGTGAGCGAGGGCGGCTTCTGGCTGCACCTGTCCGCTTTCGCCGTCTACAATTTTCTGATCGGCTACCTGCTGGACGAACAGGCACGCGAGGAAGGCGCCGGTGGACTGATCTTCTACGGCGTGGCCATGGGCGTGCATTTCGTGGTCAACGACCGGGCGCTCTACCGCGACCACGGCGACAGCTACCTGGCGCGCGGCCGCTGGCTGCTGGCGGGCGCGGCGCTGGCGGGCTGGGCGGCGGGGCTGGCGCTGGAGATCCCCGAGGGGTGGCTCGCCGGGGCCTTCGCGCTGCTGGGGGGCAGCGTGGTGCTGAACGTCATCAAGGAGGAGCTGCCCGAAGAGCGCGAAAGCCGCCTGTGGGCCTTCGCGCTGGGGGCCGCGGTCTACGCGGCCCTGCTGCTTTTGCCGGCCGGCGGCCACGGCTGACCCGATTTTGCGCTTTCCCTTGGGGTCGGCCTGCGCCAAAGAAAGGGCCGGATCTGAAGGAGGGCACCCCATGCGCACCGTCTACGTCAACGGCGAATATCTTCCCGAAACAGAGGCGAAGATCTCGGTCTTCGACCGGGGCTTCCTGTTCGCCGACGGCGTCTACGAGGTCACCTCGGTGCTGGACGGCAAGCTGATCGATTTCCCCGGTCACGCCGCCCGGCTGGAACGCTCACTGTCGGAACTGGACATCGCCGCGCCGATGAACACGGACGAGCTGCTCGAGGTGTTCCGCCAGATGGTCGCGCGCAACGAGGTGACCGACGGGCTGGTCTACCTGCAGATCACCCGTGGCACCGCGCCCGACCGCGACTTTGCCTATCCCGACCCGGCGGTCGCGCCCTCGGTGGTGCTGTTCACCCAGTCCAAGCCCGGCCTCGCCGACAGCCCCGCCGCGCAGGTGGGGATGCGGGTGATTTCGGTGCCCGACATCCGCTGGGGCCGCCGCGACATCAAGACGGTGCAGCTGCTGTACCCCTCGATGGGCAAGATGATGGCCAAGGCGGCGGGCAAGGACGATGTCTGGATGGTCGAGGACGGCAAGGTGACCGAGGGCAGCTCCAACAACGCCTACATCGTCAAGGGCCGCAAGATCATCACCCGCGAGCTGTCGAACGACATCCTGCACGGCATCACCCGCGCGGCGGTGCTGCGTCTGGCGCGCGAGGCGCAGATGGACGTCGAAGAGCGCGGCTTTACCATCGAGGAGGCGCAGACGGCTGACGAGGCCTTCGTCACCTCGGCCTCTGCCTTCGTGATGCCGGTGGTGGAGATCGACGGCGAGGTGCTGGGCGAGGGCAAGCCCGGCCCGATCGCGCGCCGGATGCGCGAGATCTACCTGGAGGAAAGCCGCAAGGCCGCGCTTTAACGCGCGGCCCCCGGCTTCGGCAGGTTCAGCAGGTCAGGAGCGGCCGAACAGCAGCCCGCGCAGGCTGTGCCGCCCGCCGAGGACCGACTTGATTTCGGCCGCCTTCTCGCCGGTGGAGCCGGCGGAATGCATGATGTTGTAGATCACCCCCAGCTGCGAAGTGCTCAGGCTGTTGGGGTCCACGTCCTGCACGTAGTCGGGCAGCTGCGCGGCCACCTTGGGCAGCAACTGCTCGCGCGCGCCCGCATGGGCGGTGCCGGCGCCCAGCAGGGCGACGAGGGCGGCAAGGATCAGGGGGCGTTTCATCGGTGTTCTCCTATTGGGCGGTCCGCAGCACTTGCAAAAGGCTCTGCCGGGTGCGCAGGTAGCCGTCGTCCCGCGAAAGCAGGATGGCGTAAAGCGTGCTGACGGTCGAGGTGGAAGCCCCCGACAGGTCCGCCGTGATGCCGTAGCCGCGCATCCGCTGTTCCACCATCGCCACCAGTTGCGGGCTGGGGGCGGCGGCTGCGGGAAGGGCCGGCAGGGCGGCGGCGGTCAGCAGGGCAAGGACAAGGCGGCGCATCAGGGGCTCCGGGGTTTTCCCACAGCTAGGGCCCCGGGGCGCGGGCGGCAAATCACTTGTTCGGGCGGCGGCGCTTCTCAGCCGTGCTTGCCCACGTTCTGCTCGAACGCCTCGCCGAAGGCCTGCTGCTTCTCGGGGCTGGCCTCTGTCTGGTGCCGCGCGCGCCAGTCGTCGTAGGGCATGCCGTAGAAGGCCTCGCGCCCCCCGGCCTTGTCCATCTCGATGCCGCGCTCGTTCGCGGCCTCCTGGTACCAGCGCGACAGGCAGTTCCGGCAGAAACCGGCGAGGTTCATCATGTCGATGTTCTGCACGTCGGGCCGGTCCTGCATCAGGTGCTGGCGCAGGCGGCGGAAGGCGGCGGCCTCGATCTCGATACGGGTCTGTTCGTCCATCGTCAGTCCTCCTGTCTGCGTCACACCTGTGACCGCTGCAGCGTCTCTTCAAGGATCGGCGCCAGCCGGTCGGCCCAAGCGATCTGGGTTTCCTCGGTGTCGATCAGGTCGTGGCGCAGCTCGATCAGCGCGTTGGGCCGGCCGCAGCGCAGGGCGTGGCGGTCGATGCTGTCGCCGGGCAAATAGCCGGTATAGGGCTCGTTGTCGCCGACGCAGAGGTCGGATTCCTCGTTCAGCCGCGCCACCAGCGCCTTGGCGAAGGTGTCCTCGTAGCCGTAGAGGATGCCGATGTGCCAGGGCCGCAGCGCCCGGCCGTTCAGCCGCGGGGTATAGCTGTGCACGGCGATGTACAGAGTGTCGTCCTGCCGCGCCGCCATACGCTCCACCGCGTCGTGGTAGGGGCGGTAGCACAGGTCCAGCCGCCGCTCGCGCTCGGCGGCATCGACGCCGCGGTTCCCGGGGATCACGGTGCCGTCGTAGAGCTGCATCAGCAGGGTCGGGTCGTCCTCGCCCCGGTTCGGGTCGATCACCAGGCGCGAGAAGGTGGACAGCACCGCGGGGCAGTCCAGCCGCTCTGCCAGCCGGCGAGAGACGCCCGCGGCGCCGATGTCATAGGCGATGTGGCGGCCCATCTCGCGTTCCGGCAGGCCGAGGTCGCCGCCCGAGACCATCGGCGGCACGGCGTTGCTGGCATGGTCGCAGGTGACCAGCCAGCGGCTGCGGCGATCTTCGCCGAGCAGCTGGTAGGCATCAAAGCTCATATCGTCGGCATCTTTCATGGCAGCCCCTGAATATGCCCCCGGGCCGGGAAGCGCCAGTTGTCTCCTGAAGGCAATTCCGCCATAGGTGACGCGACGCCGGCCGCACCCCGGCCCCAACAGGATACGAGACATTCATGCGACGCCTTCGGAACATCAAGATCGTGGCCACGCTGGGACCGGCCAGCAACGGCTATGACATGATCCGCGCCCTGTTCCGCAGCGGCGCCGACGTTTTCCGCCTGAACATGAGCCACGGCTCGCACGACGAGATCGCCCAGCGCCACGCCGCCATCCGCAAGGTCGAGGCCGACACCGGCCGCCCCATCGCCATCCTCGCGGACCTGCAGGGGCCGAAGCTGCGCGTCGGCACCTTCCGCAATGGCGAAGAGGAACTGTCCGACGGTCAGATGTTCCGGCTGGACCTGGACGAGACCGAGGGCGACGCCCGCCGGGTCTGCCTGCCGCACCCCGAGATCTTCCAGGCGCTGGAGCCGGGATCCACCCTGCTGGTCAACGACGGCAAGATCCGCCTGCGGGTCTCCGAATGCGGCGAGGATTTCGCCCAGTGCGAGGTGGTCGCCGGCGGCACCATCTCCAACCGCAAGGGCGTCAACGTGCCCGACGTGATCCTGCCGCTGGCGGCGCTGTCGGACAAGGACCGCGCGGACCTGGAATTCGTCTGCGAACTGGGGGTCGACTGGGTGGCGCTGTCCTTCGTGCAGCGGCCCGAGGACATGCACGAGGCGCGCGACCTGGTGAAGGGCCGCGCGGCGGTGCTGGCCAAGATCGAGAAACCCTCGGCGGTGCGGGTCTTCGACGAGATCCTCGAGGTTTCCGACGGCATCATGGTGGCCCGGGGCGATCTTGGCGTGGAACTGCCGGTGCAGAACGTGCCGCCGATCCAGAAGCGCCTGATCAAGAAGTGCCGTGCCGCCGCCAAGCCGGTGATCGTGGCCACGCAGATGCTGGAAAGCATGATCGACAGCCCGGTGCCCACCCGCGCCGAGGTCTCGGACGTGGCGAACGCCATCTACGAGGGCGCCGACGCGGTGATGCTCAGCGCTGAATCCGCCGCCGGTCGCTTCCCCATCGAGGCGGTGCAGACCATGCACAACGTCGCCATCGAGGTGGAGAGCGACAGCACCTACCGCGAGGTGATCGAGGCCAGCCGCGGCGCAGAGAAGCAGACCGTCGCCGACGGCATCGTCTCTGCCGCCCGCGAGATCGCCGAGACCGCCGACATCAAGGCCATCGCCTGCTTCACCCAGTCCGGCACCACCGTGGCGCTGGTGGCGCGCGAGCGGCCGCGCGTTCCGATCATCGCGCTGGCGGCCACCACCTCGACCGCGCGGCGGCTGTGCCTGACCTGGGGCGCCCATTGCGTGCGCACCGACCTGGTGGGCCGCTTCAAGGAGGCCGTGGTGCAGGCGGTGCGGGCGGCCACGCAGGAAGGTTTCGCCACCCGCGAGGATCATATCGTCGTCACCGCCGGGGTGCCCTTCAACACCCCCGGCACCACCAACATCCTGCGCGTCGCCCCCTGCGACGAGCGGCTGATCTACCGCGCCGAGCCGGAATAGATGTCGGACCAGGACATCTACCTGGTCATCGGGCTGATCGTGATCGCCTTCTCCATTCCCTCCCTGCTGGGCGCATGGGCCGACCGGCGCCGCCCCCTGGTGGCGCTGGTGGTGGTGGCCATCGGCGGCGGCCTGGTGGCGCTGGCGCTGAACGGGCAAAGCTACACCTGGGAGGACGTGCCCGCCGCCTTCGTGCGGGTGCTGGCCGGCCTGATCCGCTGAAAACCGGCTGAAACAAGGCTTGCCACCCGGCAGCGTGCCGCTTATACGGCGCGCTTCGAAGACCCGCGCGGCCGGCCGGAAGGCATGCCGAGTCGCGCGCCTACCGTCAAGGAGATGGAAATGCCGAAGATGAAGACGAAATCGAGCGCCAAGAAGCGCTTCAAGGTGACGGCCACCGGCCGCGTGCTGGCCGCCCAGGCCGGCAAGCGCCACGGCATGATCAAGCGCACCACCAAGTTCATCCGCGATGCCCGCGGCACGACCACGCTGTCCGCCCCTGACGAGAAGATCGTCAAGGGCTACATGCCCTACGATCGATAAGGAGGACCGCAGATGTCGCGCACCAAAGGGGGCACCGTCACCCACCGTCGCCACAAGAAGGTTCTGAAGGCCGCCAAGGGCTATTACGCCGCCCGGTCCACGAACTTCCGCACCGCCACCCAGGCGGTCGACAAGGCGAACCAGTACGCCACGCGGGACCGCAAGCAGCGCAAGCGGAACTTCCGCGCGCTGTGGATCCAGCGGATCAACGCCGCCGTCCGCGCCCATGACGCCGGGCTGACCTACTCGCGTTTCATCAACGGCCTGGCGCTTGCCGGGATCGAGGTGGACCGCAAGGTGCTGTCCGACCTGGCCGTGAACGAGCCTACCGCCTTCGGCTCGATCGTGGACCGCGCCAAGGCCGCGCTGGCCTGATCCGCCGAAACGCCTGACAGATTAAGGGGGGCCGCGCCGAAGGGTGCGGCCCCTTCGCGTTGCGGCTTGCGCCCGTGTGGGGGGCGGGGGAAACAGGGGGCATGACAGACCCCATCTCCTACATCCGCCGCACCCGGGACTATTACCTCGCGCTGGGCTACGACGCGCCTTACGAATGGGCCCGCGCCGAAACGCCCGCGCCCTTCGCGACGCTGCCGGGCCCGCTGGCCGGCTGCCGCGTGGCCATCGTCACCACCGCCGCGCCCTTCAATCGGGACGCGGGCGACCAGGGACCGGGCGCCCCCTACAACGCGGCGGCGAAGTTCTACGAGGTCTACGACCTGCCGGCGGACCAGATGCCGGACCTGCGGATCTCCCACGTGGCCATCGACCGCGACCACACCACCGCCGAGGACATCGGCAGCTACCTGCCGCTGGCCGCGCTCTGGCGGGCGGCCGAGGCCGGCCGCGTGACGCTGGCGCCGCTGCTCTACGGCCTGCCCACGGACCGCTCGCAGCGCAAGACGCGCGAGGTCTACGGCCCCGAGATCCTGTCGCGCTGCCGCCGGGACGGGGTGGACGCGGTGCTGCTGGTGCCCAACTGCCCGGTCTGCCATCAGTCCGCCGCGCTGGTGGCGCGGGTGCTGGAGGAGGGGGGCCTGCCCACGGTGGTGATGGGCTGCGCCCGCGACATCGTGGAACAGGCCGGCGCGCCGCGGCTGCTGTTCTCGGACTTCCCGCTGGGCAACGCGGCGGGGCGGCCGGGGGACGTGGAGAGCCAGGACCGGACGCTGGCGCTGGCGCTGGACCTGCTGGAGCAGGCGCAAGTGCCCGAGACCCGCGTCTCGCCGCTGGCCTGGCCGGGGGAGGGGGCGTGGAAGGCGGATTACTCGAACCCCGCGAAGCTGAGCGCCGAGGAGCTTGTCCGCCGCCGGGCAGCCTTCGACGCGGGCCGCGCGACGGCAAAGGCGCTGCGGGAGGGGTAGGGGTGTATGGGGCGCTGATCCAGCCACGATCAGGCGGGCGTTGCGCCATGGCGGGGTGAACCTTGCCCTACGGCTCCTTACGAAAGAAGCGCCGATCCGCCCCGAACAAGCCGAAGGCGCGGGGCGAGCGCCTGCCCGTTCCGGCGGGCTGGCGCTTTGGGGGCCGCAGGGCACGGCTCATTCGGTGCGCGGATGTGGTGGGGATAAAGCGCCTATGCCTGAGGTAAGAAGCGCCATCCCACGGGCAGGCCCACGGTGCGCCATGGCGGGGTGAACCCCGCCCTACCCCCTATGATCGACGCGCTGATCCGCCCCGGCCAAGCCGCAGGCGCGGGGCGAGCGCCTGCCCGTTCGGGCGGGCTGGCGCTGTGTCATCTGCGCGCACGGCTCATTCTGCGTGCGGATGTGGCCGGGATAAAGCGCCTACTTCAAACTCCAGCAGCGCCACCCCACGTCGCACGCCCCCCCCTACAACACCGCCTCGAACAAAGCCTGCGTGTTCGCCGGCGTCATCTCCACCGGGTTGCCGCCCACGGAAGGGTCGCGCAGCGCCGCGGCCGTCAGCGCGTCCAGGTCCGGGTCCTTCACCCCCAGCCCGTCCAGCCGCTCCGGGATCCCCAGCCGGGCGTTGAACCCGCGTACGAAGTCGCGGAAGCCGTCGAAGCCTCCCTCGATCCCCAGGTAGCCTGCGGCAAGGTCGAACCGCCCCCGGATCGCCCGCGCGTTGAAATCCAGCACCGGCGGCATGAAGACGGCGTTCGTCGTGCCGTGGTGGGTGTGGTGATGCGCCCCCACGGGATGGCTCAGCGCGTGGATCGCGCCCAGCCCCTTCTGGAAGGCCACCGCGCCCATGGCCGCCGCGCTCATCATGTTGGCCCGCGCCTCGAGGTCGGCGCCGTCGGCGTAGGCGCGGGGCAGGTTCCCGATCACCAGCCGCATCCCCTCCAGCGCGATGCCCTGGCTCATGGGGTGGTAGTGGGGGCTGGAATAGGCCTCGACGCAGTGGGCGAAGGCGTCCAGCCCGGTGCCGGCGGTGATGTGGCGCGGCATGCCCACGGTCAGCTCGGGGTCGCAGATCACCACGGCGGGCAGCATCTTCGGGTGGAAGATGATCTTCTTGTCCCGGGTCTCGGAGTTGGTGATCACCCCCGCGCGCCCGACCTCCGAGCCGGTGCCGGCGGTGGTGGGCACCGCGACGATCGGCAGGATCCCGGCGGGATCGGCGCGGGTCCACCAGTCGCCCACATCCTCGAAATCCCAGATCGGGCGCGTCTGCCCCGCCATGAAGGCCAGCGTCTTGCCGAGGTCCAGACCCGAGCCGCCGCCGAAGGCGACGACCCCGTCGAAACCGCCCTCGCGCAGCACCTTCAGCCCGGCGCTGACGTTGGCATCGCTGGGGTTCGGATCCACCTCGGAAAACATCGCCCGTCCAAGGCCGGCGGCCTCCAGCAGGTCCAGCGCCTGCGCGGTGATCTCCATCCCCGCCAGCCCGCGATCGGTGACCAGCAGCGGCCGGGCGATGCCGGCGGCGCGGCAGGCCTCGGGCAGTTCGACGATGCGCCCTGCGCCGAAGCGGATGGCGGTAGGGTAGGACCAGTTGCCGGTCAGGCTCATGCAGGGGACCTTTCGCAGGAGGGTGCGCGGGCAGACTAGCAGCCGCGCCGCCGCCGGCAAGCGCCGAGGCGGGGCCGAGCTTGCGCAGGCCGCGGGCATGGGGCAGGTCTGCGGGTACAGGAGGAGACCTCGCATGACACACCGCATCGCCTTGGTGGGCATCGGCAAGATCGCCCGGGACCAGCACGTGCACGCCCTTGCCGCCAGCGGCGACTTCGCGCTTGTCGCCACCGCAAGCCACGAGGGGCGGGTCGAGGAAGTGGAGGCCTACCCCGATCTCGCCGCGCTGCTGGCGGCGCGGGAGGATGTGACCTGCGTCTCGCTCTGCACCCCGCCCATGGCCCGCTACGACGACGCGCGCCGGGCGCTGGAGGCGGGGCGGCACGTGATGCTGGAAAAGCCCCCGGGCGCGACCCTCAGCGAGGTGGAGGCGCTGCGCGCGCTGGCGGCGGAGCGGGGGCTGAGCCTCTTCGCCACCTGGCACTCGCGCGAGGCGGCGGCGGTCACGGCGGCGCAGGGCTGGATGGCGGGCCGGCGACTGCGGCGGGCCGAGGTGATCTGGAAGGAGGACGTGCGCCGCTGGCATCCGGGGCAGGAATGGATCTGGCAGGCCGGGGGGCTGGGGGTCTTCGATCCGGGCATCAACGCGCTGTCGGTGCTGACCGCGGTCCTGCCCGGCCCCCTGCACATCGAGGCGGCCGAACTGGCCTTCCCGGCCAACCGCGACACCCCGATCGCCGCCGACCTGCGGTTCCGCGCCGGCGGCGGCGCCGAGGTGACGGCGGTGTTCGACTGGCGGCAGGAGGGCCCGCAGACATGGGACATCCTGCTGGAGACCGACACCGGCACCGCGGTTCTCAGCGACGGCGGCGCGCGGCTGCGCATCGACGGCGCAGAACGGGGCACCGAGGCGGAGGCGGCAGACCGCGAGTACCCGCGGCTCTATGCCCGGTTTGCCGACCTGCTGTCGCGGGGCGCCTCTGACGTGGACCTCGCGCCGCTGCGCCACGTGGCCGACGCCTTCATGCTGGGCCGCCGCGCGGTGGTGGACCGTTTCGACTGGTAGCCCGCGGTGATTCCGCCGGGCGGCCCGCCGACGCGGGTCCCGGCATGACCCGGTGTGTTCGCGTTGCAACAATCGGCGGTGGCTTGCCGGGCGCGCCGGGCCGAATCCGGGGGCACGGAAAACCGCCTGTTGTCGATGCGGGGGGGCTTGTCTAGGGTCCCGGCATCTCGTCCATCCAGGCCCGACGCCGCCCGAGAGGAGTGCCGTCCTTGTCCCCGCGCCGTGTATTCCGATTTGCCGCCAGCCTTGGTTTGGCCCTGTGTTCCAGCCTCGGCGCGGCCGCGGCCGAAGGTCCGGGGCAGGACGTTCAGCTATTGTTTCTGGGGGTTTCGCCCGACGCGGGGCTGGAGGAAGGCCTGCAGGACCGGCTGCCCGCCCTGGCGCTGCAGACGCTGCCGGAACCCGAGGCGCTGCGGCAGGAGGTCTTCGCCGCCCGCCTGCGCGCCGCGCCCCTGTCCAGCTTCGTCACGGCCCCCGGCGCTGGGGCCGATGCCGCCGACTTCGTGCTTGTGGCCCGCGCGGTGCTGGAGGCTTCCGGCGAGGCACGGCAGCTGACGCTGGGCGACACCGCGCTGCCGGTGGAGGATTTCGCCAAGCGGCTGGACGCCGCCGTCGCCGCCTTCGCCCCGGCCCGCCGCGGCATCGGCTTCCTTCACCTCGCCGACCCCGCCGGGGCGGTGCCGCAGGCGATGCCGCAGTTGCAGGCGGCGCTGGAGCAGCTGGGCTTCGACATGATCGTGGTGCTGATCGACGACGGCGCCATGGACGGCGGGGCAGAGGCGGCCAGTTGCGCCACCCAGCCGCTGCATTACGCGCTGCTGTCCGGTCTGGCCGACCGCGCGCCCTTCGGGGATGCCGACGGCCTGTCCACCGCCGCCGAGGTCGAGGCCTACCTCGCCGGCGCGCTGGGCCGGGCGCGGGCGCGGGGCTGCGGGCCGGACTACGCGCTGGTGCTGAAGGCCGTGGACGAGCCGGCGCAGCCGATGCTGGCGGAACCCGCCAAGCCGCTTTTCGCGGGGATGGAGGCGCAGCTGTACCACGAGACCTTCGAGGCGCGCTTTTTGATGCAGGCCGGCAGCGCCGCGCCGGTGCAGGCCTTCCTTGACAGCTGCGTCTACTGCCCGCGCGAGACCGAGCTTCAGGCCCGGCTGGAGCAGATGGAGACCGCCGAACGCTCGGCGCGGCTGGAGGCCGAGATCTGGGAGCGGATCAAGGACGACGCCGACCCGGCGCGGCTGGCGATCTACCTGGACAGCTGCGAGCTTTGCGCCTTCCGCGAGGAGGCCGAGGCGCAGGTGTCGGTGCTGCAGGCCCGCGCCGCCGCCGAGGATGCCGAGGCCGAGGCCTACCGCGCCGCCAGCGAGGCCCGCGACCTCGAGGCCCTGCGCGCCTATGCCACCGACTGCATCGCCTGCACCTACCGCGACGAGGCCGAGGCGCTGCTGCGAGAGATCGAGGCCGACGAGGGGTACATGGCCGAGCGGCGGCTGCTGGCCGAGGCGGTGAAGACCCGCAGCCAGGCCAAGCTGGATGCCTACCTGACAAGCTGCACCGTCTGCGACGGGCAGGACGAGGTGGCCGAGACGCTGGAGGCGGTGCGCCAGCTGGAAGTGCTGCGCACGCCCTGCCTGCGGATGGCCGGCCTGCCGCAGTTCGACGGGCCGCGCAAGCTGGAGGACATCGACACCGCGCAGGCGGTTCCGGTCTGCGAGGAAGTGGCGCAGAAGTTCCCCGACGACGGGCTGGTGCGCACCACGCTGGGCCGCATCGCCCAGGCGGCGGGGGACATCGGCACCGCCAGGGCCGCCTACGAATTCGGGATGGAGCGCAAGGTGCCGGCGGCCTTCGGCCTTGCCGCCTACGCCCATTACGCCCCCGAGGACGACACGGTGGTCGACCTGGAGCGGGTCGAGGAACTGGCGCGGCTGGGGGCCGAGGGCGGCGACTGGCTGAGCCAGGAGATCCTGACGGTGATCTACTCGAAGGACCTGGTGCCCGGCAAAACCGGCGCGGATGCCTTCGCCATCGCCGAACGGGTGGCGCAGGAAGGCAACCCGCTGGCGCAGTTCTTCACCGGCTACTACTACATGACCGGGACCGGGATTCAGCAGGATGATGCCCAAGCGGAAGCCTGGCTGAAAAAGGCGGTCGACCAGGGCTACCTGCATGCGTATTCGTTCCTTGCGGAACTGCACGAGCGCAGCAACACGCCCGAGGGGCCGGAGACGGCGGCAGAGCTGTATTGGACGGCCCTGCGGCAGGGCGACGCCACCGCGGCCGACCGGCTGACGGCGCAGATCGGAAACCGGGTGCCCGGGGTGGTGCGCGCGATCCAGCAGCGGCTTCGCGAAGAGGGACTGTACCGCGGACGCGTGGACGGCATGGCGGGACCGGGGACGGTCTCCGCAGTGCGCGCCTACGTCGATACGCTGCCGGTGCAAGGATAGAACAAGAAAGGGGGCAGGAAATGAAGAAAGTCCTGTTGGCGGTGAGCTTGGGCCTGGCGGTCCTGATGACGGGGGGCACGGGCGCGCAGGCGCAGGGCGCGCCGGCCTGTCCGAAGTCGCAGATGCGCATTCTGGTGGTGGGTGACAGCCTGGCGGACGGGCTTTGGGCCTCGCTGCACCGGATCTTCGCACGCTGCGCGACCATGGACGTGGTGCGCCTGACGGCGGTCTCGGACGGTCTTGCCAAGACCTCGGACCAGGGCTGGCTGCAGCGCTACGTCGCCAAGGCGGGCAACGGCGCCGATGCCTCGGGCGACGTGGTGATCGTGCAGATGGGCGCGAACGACATCACCGCGATCCGCAACGGCCGCACCCGCGAAAGCTTCAACACCGACACCTGGAACGCCCTGTACACCCAGCGGGTGGCGCAGATGACGGCGGCGCTGCGGGCGCGGTCGGCCGGGGTCTACTGGTTCGGCCTGCCCGTGGTGGGCAACACCAGCTGGGAGCCCGCCTACCAGGTGATCTCTGCGCTGCAGAAGCGCGCGGTGGCCAAGGCCGGCGGCAACTTCGTCGACATCCACGAGATGACCAAGTTCGGCACCGGCGACTTTTCCATGAACGCCAACGTCGGCGGCCGGGTGATGCAGCTGCGCGCCCCCGACAAGGTGCACTTCACCAAGCCCGGCTATGACTACGTGGCCAGCGCGGTTCTGAACGACCTGAACCGGATCATCGCCAACCACGACCGCAGGATCGCATTGCAAGATGTCCAACTTCAGTAGGGCGGCCCTGCCCGGGCTGCTGCTGCTGCTGGTGGCCGCCTGCTCGTCGTCGCTTGACCGGGCAGGGGCCCAGGATCTCGCGGTCGAATTCCACGCACCGGCGCCGGAGGTGAAGGCACCCCCGGCGGCGCCCAAGCCGCCCGCGGCCAAGCCCCGCCAGACGGTCTACACGCCGCTGCCCGGTGGCAAGATCCCGACGCGGGTGACCCGCGCGGTGACGCCCGCGGCGCCGCTGCGGCTGCAGGTCGTCGGCGATTCGCTGGCGGACGGTTTCGGCATCTTCATGAAGCACCGGGTCAGCGCGCGCGGCATCCCGGTGGCGGTGACCAACAACGGCAAGACCTCCACCGGCCTTGCCCGGGCGGATTTCTACAACTGGCCCGCCAACTTCGCCGGGCAAGCCGCCGGTCTGCGCCCCGACGTGGTGGTTGTGCACTTCGGCGCCAATGACGACCAGCCGCTGCGGCTGCCCGGCGGCGGCTCCATCCCCTACGAGACGCCGGAGTGGGAGGCCGCCTACCGCGCCGAGATCCGCAAGATGCTGGAGGTCGCCGCCTCCTACGGCGCCGTGGTCTACTGGCTGGGCCCCGCGCCCGACCGCGACGCCCATCGCAACGCGCTGCTGAGCAAGGTGAACGTGATCTACCGCGAGGAAGCCCGCGCCGCCGGGGCGCACTTCATCTCGCTCCCCGCCTTCGCGGCCGGCCCGAACGGCGAGTTCGTGACCACCGCCAACGGCACCACGATCCGCAGCGGCGACGGCAGCCACTTCACCTCGGCCGGCTACTACATGGTGGTCGACCAGATCCTCGGCGCGATCGAGCGTCACAACCCGGGGATCTTCACCGCCACCCCCGCCGTCGAGGTCGCAAGGCTGCAGTAACAGATGGTCTTCCCGACGCTCCAGTTCATCGGGTTCTTCGCCGTTGTGCTGGCGCTGAACGAGGCGCTCTGGCGCAGCAACGCGCTGCGCAAGGGCATGCTGATCGCCGCTTCCTACGTGTTCTACGCGGCATGGGACGTGCGCTTCGTGCTGCTGATGGCCTTCGTGTCGACGGTGGCCTATCTCGGCGGGCTCGGCGTCACGCGGCCGGGCCTGCGGCGGCTGTCCAAGGTCCTCAGCATCGCGGCGATGCTGGGGGTGCTGGGGGTCTTCAAGTACTACGACTTCTTCGTGCTGTCGCTGCAGCAGCTGCTGGCGGGCAGCGCCTTTGCCCGCGACCTGCCGTGGCTGGCGCTGGTGCTGCCGGTGGGGATCTCGTTCTACACCTTCCAGGCGATCAGCTACGTGATGGACGTGGACCGGCGCGAGATCCCGGCGCGGCGCAACCCGGCGGACGTGTTCCTTTATATCTCGTTCTTCCCGCAGCTGGTGGCCGGCCCCATCGTGCGCGCGGCGCATTTCCTGCCGCAGCTCGACGCCCCCACGCGCCCCGACACCGCCGCGCGGGCCACGGCAGTGGTGCTGATCCTGTCGGGCCTGTTCAAGAAGATGGTGGTGGCCAATTACCTGTCGGTGCTGCTGGTGGACCCGGTCTTCGGCCTGCCGGACGGGCAGCACTGGCTGAGCGCGCTGGCGGGGGTGCTTGGCTACGCGGTGCAGATCTACTGCGACTTCTCGGGGTATTCCGACATCGCCATCGGCGTGGCACTGCTGCTGGGCTATCAGTTCCACCGGAACTTCAACCAGCCCTACCGTGCCGACAGCCTGCGCGATTTCTGGCGGCGCTGGCACATCTCGCTGTCCACCTGGATCCGCGATTACCTCTACATCCCGCTGGGCGGCAACAGCGGCTCGCGCCTGCGGCGGCACCTGACGGTGATCCTCACGATGACGCTGGCGGGCCTGTGGCACGGGGCGGGGTGGAACTTCATCCTCTGGGGCTTCCTGCACGGCGCCGGCCTCGCGGCCGAGCGGGTCGGGCGCGGGCTGGGGCTGCGGCTGCCGCGGCTTGCCGGGATCGTGGTTACCTTCGCCTTCGTGGCGCTGCTGTGGATCCCGTTCCGCGCCGCCTCCTTCCCCGAGACGCTTGGAATGCTCGCCGCCTTCGGCAAGACCGAGGCCTACGCCGCGCCCGAGCTGACGGTGCTGGTCTGGTGCCTGATCGGCCTGGGCCTTGCCATGAACTGGCTGCCGCTGCTCTGGCGCGACCGGGCGCGGATGCTGCTGGCCCGGCTGCCGGCAGAGGCGCAGGCGGCGGTTCTGGCGGTGGGGATCTGGCTGATGTTCGCCACCGCGCAGGAGGGCGTCGCGCCCTTCATCTACTTCCAGTTCTGAGGCCGCCATGACGCAGAACCGCCGCTTCCTCCTCGCCTGCCTCGCGGCACTTGTTGCAGCCTGGCTACTGTCGGGAGAGCGCCTGCTGGATGCGGCCTTCGAGATGATGGACCTCGGGGAAGTCGACGATACGATCATCGCGGGGGTTGTCGTGCTGGAAGACCTGAAAGCGGGTCTTTCGCTGCCGGACGTGTTCACCGCAACGCGCATGGCGATCCATGAGAGCTTGGGATTGCCATGACATGCCCTTCGGCCGCCGCACCTTCCTGACCGCCGCCCCGCGTCCGCGCCTGTGTCTGCGCCGCATCGCCCTCGCCGCAGGGCTGGCGCTGCTGCCCGCCGCGGGCGAGGCCGCCACCATGTGCCGCGCCGCGATCCAGCCCGCGCCGCCGGTCAACGCCTGCACCGGGCCGCAGCGCATCAGCATCGCGGCGGTGGGCGACGTGCTGCTGCACGCCCCGCTGCAGCGGCGCGGCTACGCCAGCCCCGATGGGTTCCGCGACATCTGGCGGCAGGCCGAGGCCTTCCTGTCCCGCGCCGACATCGCCTATGCCAACCTCGAGGGACCGATGGCCCCCGGCATCGCCAACGGCCGCGCCCCGCAGCGCGATCCGGGGCCGGTGCTGGACGGGCGGGTCTACTCCGGCTACCCGCTGTTCAACTACCACCCGCGGGTGGCGGCGCAGCTGAAGGCCTCGGGGGTCGACATCGTCTCGACCGCCAACAACCACGCGATGGACCGGGGGCCCGCGGGCGCGGACCTGACGCTGGCGGCGCTGGAGGCGGCAAAGCTGAAGGCCACCGGCACCATCCGCCGCGGCGCGCCCCGGGCCTTCGTCACCTACACCCCCAGCCCGATGGGCGCGGTGGCCTGGATCGCCTGCAGCTACGACACCAACGGGCTGTCCGACCCCGGCCGGCAGGTGCTGCTGTGCTATCGCGACCAGGCCGAGCTGCTGGCCCTCATCGCCCGGGAGGCGGGGCGGCGCGAGGTCGGCGCGGTGATCGTGACGCCGCACTGGGGCGGCGAGTACAGCCACGCCCCCGACAGCCGCCAGAAGCGGCTGGCCCGCGCCATGGCCGCCGCCGGCGCGACGGCGGTGCTGGGCGCGCATCCCCACGTGATCCAGCCATGGGAATGGGTGCCGGGGGTGAACGGGACGCAGACGCTGGTGGTCTACTCGCTGGGCAACTTCGTCTCGGCGCAGATGGGCTCGCTGTCCCGCCGCACCGGCGCGCTGGCCTGGCTGGAGCTGTGCCGCGGCAAGTCGGGGCTGGTGGCGGCGCAGGCGGGCTGGCTGCCGCTGGTGATGCACTGGACGCAGGCGGGCCCCTACCTGGTGGCCGCGGGCACCGGCGCGCCGGGGCAGGCGGCGCAGGGCCGGGCGCTGGCCGCGCGGCTGCTGCCGGCGGGCGGGCTGAAGCTGGACTTCGTCTGCACCCAGACCGGCGGATGACCGGGGCGGGGCAGGTGCGGCGGCCGGGATGCCTGATCGCCTGCCTGCTCGCCTGCCTGCTGGCGCTGCCCGCCGCGGCGCAGGAGATCGTGATCACCTTCGGCGGCGACACCAACTTTGCCGGCAACCGCGAGGCGCCGCTGCCGGACGCCATCCGCCGGTGGAAGCCCTATTCGCTGGAGGAAGCCACCGCCGCCCTGCGGCCCGAGTGGACCGGCGACATCAACTTCGTCAACGTCGAGACGGTGGTGGCCGAGCGTGACGGCCATCCCCAGCACGGCAAGCAGTTCGTCTTCCGCAGCCACCCCGGCCAGTTCCGCCACCTGATCGAGGCGGGGGTGAACGCCTTCGGCCTCGCCAACAACCACGCCTTCGACCACGGCCGCCCCGGCCTTGCCGCCACGCTGGACTTCTTTACCGCGCAGCACCGCCCCGGCCGCCCGCTGCTGTTCGCCGGGATCGGCACCTCGGACAGCGCCTATACCCCCCGGATCATCACCGTGAAGGGGGTGCGCGTGGCGCTGTCCGCGCTCAGCTTCGGCGGCGGCTTTGCCCCGACGCGGACGCAGCCGGGCATGGCGGGGCTCGGCGAATACGACCGGGTGCTGGCCGGGCTGAAGGCGGCGGAGGCCGAGATCAAGCTGCTGTCGATCCATTACGGGACCGAGAACGACATCAACCTGAACTGGGGTCAGGCGCACTTCTTCCGCCGCGCGGTGGAGGAGGCGGGGGTGAACCTCGTGCTTGGCCACCACCCCCACGTGGTCCGCGCCGTCGAGGTGCGGCCCGAGGCGGACGCGGCGATCTTCTACTCGCTGGGCAACTTCCTGTTCGTCGGCGGCGCAGGCAAGGACGGCAGGCCGCTGGGCCACGACTACGGGCTGATGGGCAAGGCCTACTTCCGGGTGACGGACGGCCGCGCCAGCCTCGCCGCGCTGGAGGCGCTGCCGCTGAAGGGGGTGCACGCGGTGCCGCGCCCCGCGCCCCCGGCCCGCGCCGCCGCGACCATCGACCATCTCAACGCGCTGTCGGCCCGCAGCCTCGGCGACCTTGCCGCGCGTTTCGGGCTGCACACGGGGAACGGGCCGCGTGGGCTGGCCTGCTACGGCGGCCCCTACGGCGCCCGCGCCCGGCCCCTGTGCTGCGCCGTGGAACGCAGCCTCGACTGCGACCTGCCGGACCTCATGTAGTCCGCGCGGGGCGGCGGCCGGGAACTTTCCCCGCCCGCCACGGTTCCGCCTGTACCCCGCAGCACACCCCCGCCCGCCGAAAGGATCGTTCATTGCCGCCACGGACCGCAGAGCGCCGCGACATTCCCGCCGGGTCCAGCAGCGACAGAACCCTCACCGAGACCCTGCTGGACGACCTGCGCCGCGAGGGCGCGCTGGCGCCGGGGCAGGGCGACGCGCGCCGCCTGCGGCAGGTCGCGGCGCGGGATCTGTCGCTGGGGCGGCTCTACGAGGGGCACGTCAACGCGCTGCGGCTGGTGGAGCTTTACGGTACCGCCCCCCAGCGCGCGCGCTGCCTGTCCGAGGCAGAGGCGGGCGTGCTGTTCGGCGTTTGGGGCGCGGACGACAGGCCCCCCGTCACCGCGCAAGACAACCGGCTGTCGGGCGCCAAGCGCTTTGCCTCCGGGCTGGGGCTGGTGGGCCGCGCGGTGGTGACGGCCGGGGTGGACGGGGCGCAGCAGCTGTTCCTCGTGGCGGCGGACGATCCCGCCCGGCAGGACCTTTCCGGCTGGGACATGGCGGGAATGCAGGACAGCCGCTCCGGCCGCTTCGACTGCACCGGCCTCGCGGGCGAGCCACTGGGACCGCCCGACATCTATACTGCAGAGCCGCACTTCGTCGGCGGCACCTGGCGCATCGCGGCGGTCACGCTGGGCGGCACGGCCGGGCTGCTGGACGCGGCGGCGGAAGCCCTTCGCACGGCAGGGCGGATGGAGGCGGAGGCGCAGCTGCTGCGCCTTGCCCCGATCGCGGCGCGCGCCGTGGCGGCCTGGCCGGCGGTGCGCCGCGCGGGTGCCGTGGCCGAGGGCCCGGCGGGCGCGGCGCGGGCGGAACGGGCGGCGACGCTGTCGGTCGCCGCGCGGCTGCTGACCGAGGCGCTGGCGCAGGATGCCGTTGCCGCGGTGGAACGCTCGGTCGGGCTGGCGCTGTTCCACACCGACCATCCGGCAGGCCGCCGGGCGCGCGACTTGGCCTGCTACGTGCGGCAGGCGGGGCCCGATGCCTTCACCCTGCGGGTCGGCCGGGCGATGCTGCTGGACCAGCCGGGGCTTGGGGGCTGGATGGATGATTGAGCTGGCCGAACGCCCTGCTTCCAGCCTCGACGACTTGACGGGCGTCGCCCCGATCTTGGTGCTGGCCCCCCATCCCGACGACGAATCGCTGGGCTGCGGCGCGCTGCTGGCGGCGGCCTTCGCGGGGCCGGGGGCACACGTGGTCTGCATGACCGACGGCGGCGCCTCGCACCCCGGCTCCACCGACTGGTCCCGGGCGCGGCTGGCGGCGCTGCGGGCGCAGGAACTGGTGGCCGCCGTGACCGAGCTGGGCGGCAGCGCGCGGGATGTCACCTTCTTGGGATACCCGGACGGCGGGCTGCACCGCTGCGCGCAGGACTTCGACCGCATCGCCGCAGACCTTGTCGCCCTGGCCGGGCGCCTCGGCGTGCGGGTGATGGCCGCGCCCTCGGGCCACGATCCGCACTGCGACCACGAGGCCACCGCCGAGATCGCCCGCCGCACCGCCCGCCGCGCCGGCCTGCGGCACCTGGTCTATCCCGTCTGGTCGCGCTGGCACGGCGGGGTGGTGGCGGAAGGCACACCGCACCGCTTCGACACCGTCCCGCACCGCGACCGCAAGGCCCGCGCCATCGCCTGTCACCGCAGCCAGCTGGGCCAGGTGGTGCGCGACGACCCCGAGGGGTTCACCATGCCCCCCGACTTCGTGGCGCTGTTCCGCGACGGCGACGAGATCTTCCACGAAGCCCCCGCGCCGTGAGGTCCGTGGCCCCCGCTCATCTCGAGGCGCTCTACGCCGTGACGGACGATCCCTGGTCGTTCCGCGACAGCCCCTACGAGCAGGCGAAGTTCGCCGCCACCGCCGCCGCACTGCCCCGGGCGCGCTATGCCGAGGCGCTGGAGATCGGCTGCGGCAACGGCGAGCTGGCACGTCACCTCGCGCCGCGCTGCGCCCGCTACGTGGGTGTCGACGCGGTGGAGACCGCGCTGCAGGCCGCCCGCCGCGCGGTGCCGGGGGGCGCGTTCCACCGCCTGCTGCTGCCCGCGCCGCTGCCCGAGGGGGCCTTCGACCTGATCGTGCTGTCCGAGGTGCTGTATTTCCTCGGACCCAAGGCGCTGGAGGACCTGGCCACGCGCACCGCCGCCTGGCCGGGCGCGGACGTGGTCTGCGTGACCTGGCTGGGCGACACCGGCAACCCGATGCAGGGCGAGGAGGCGCTGGAGCATTTCGTCGCCGCCTCGGGCCGGGCTTTCGCGCGGGTGGCGGGCACGGCGGATTACCGGATCGACGTGGCGCGGGGGCAGGAATGATCCGCCGCGCGCTTGTCACCGTTCCCGGCGCAGCGGATCCCCGGACCGCCGGAACCGTGGTGGTCATCCCCGCCCGGAACGAGGCCGACCGGATCGTGCCCTGCCTCGCCTCGCTGGCCGCCCAGCAGGGGCCTGCCCCGGTGGTCAGCCTTTGCGTGAACAACACCAGCGATGACACCGCCGGGGCCGCCGTCGCGGCGGCGCGCGACCACGGGCTGACGCTGCTGCTGACCGAGGCCTGCTATAACACCGGCGGGGTGGGCCGCGCCCGGCGGATCGGGGTGGCGGCGGCGCTGCGGCACTGTCTGCAGGCGCGGTTCCTGCTGACCACCGACGCCGACTGCATCGCCGCGCCCGGCTGGGTGCCGGGGCTGGCGCGGGCGCTGGCCCGGGCGCCGGTGGTGCTGGGGGGGATCGACGGCATGGCCGGGGAGGCTGAGGCGCTGTGCCCTTCCTATCACGCTTGGTCCTGGATCGAGGACCGTTATGCCGCCATGGCGATCGAGCTGGCCTGCCTGCTGGACCCCGAAGGCCCCGACGGGATCGGCCTGAACACCGCCGGCGGCGCCAGCCTGGGGTTCCGTCAGGACGCCTACCTAGCGCTGGGCGGCTTCCGCCCGCTCCTCACCGGCGAGGACCGCGATATCGTGGCGCGGGCGCTGGCGGCCGGGATGCGCCCGGTGCGGGCGCCGGGGGCGGTGGTGGCGGCCTCGATGCGCAGCGACGGGCGCGCGCCCATGGGCATGGCGGCCCGGGTTGCCGCGCGCCTAGCCCGCGCCGAGGTGCCGCTGGACCAGGCGCTGCTGCCGCTGGACGCGCTGATCGCCCATGCGCTGTGCCCGAATGCCGGGCAGCCGCCCGCGTCACCGATGACCCGGCGGCAAGCCTTCCGCGACTATGCCCGGCTGGCCGCCTGCGTCGCCCGCCTGCGCGCGCTGCCAGATCCCCGTAGCCGCCGCCGGTTCCTGACCGGCGCGCCGACGGAACTGGCCGAGCCGCTGCTGCGCGAGGGCTGAGCCGCCCCTAAAGCGCGCGGACCGCCACGCCACCGGACTCCAGCCCCTCGCGCACCGCGCGGCTGAGCGCCACCGCCTCGGCGTTGTCGCCATGCACGCAGATCGTGTCGATCCGGGCGGGGATGCGCTTGCCGCTTTCGGTGATGATCGCGCCTTCCTTCACCATCTCGGCCACCCGCCGCGCCGCGTGCGCGGGGTCGTGGATCACCGCGCCGGGATGGCGCCGGTCCACCAGCGTGGCGTCGTCGTTGTAGGCGCGGTCGGCAAAGATCTCTCCCGCCCAGGTGCAGCCCAGTTCCCGCGCCGCCTGTTCCTGCCTTGTAGCGGCGATCACCATCACCACGATGTCCGGGTCCACCTCCAGCGCGGCGGCATAGCAGGCGCGGGCCATTGCCGCATCCTCGGCGCACATGTTGGCCAGCGCGCCGTGCAGCTTCAGGTGCCGCACCTTGCCGCCCGCCGCCCGCGCCATGGCCTGCGCCGCGCCCAGCTGGTAGCGCACCCAGTTGGCCAGCGTGCCGTGGGGCACGTCCATCCGGCGGCGGCCGAAGCCCTGCAGGTCCAGGAACCCCGGGTGCGCGCCGATGCCCACGCCGTTCTCCACCGCCTGGCGCATGCACAGCGCCATCGTGTCGGCGTCGCCCGCGTGGTAGCCGCAGGCGATGTTGGCCGAGCTGATGATCTTCAGCAGCGCCGCGTCGCTGCCCATGGGCCAGGGGCCGAAGCTTTCGCCCATGTCGGCGTTCAGGTCGACGGTGGTGGTCATGTCTCCTCCTCTCCCGCGGTGACGCCGCCGATCAGCTGGTAGGACAGCAGGTCGGGGATGTCGTGCGGGTCACGGACCAGGGGTTTCACCTGCCGGGGCAGGTCCTTCAGGTGGGCGCGGGCGCGGGCCTCGGCGGCCAGCGCCTCGTCGCGGGTGACGAACCGGAAGCGCAGCCGTGCGCCGGGGCCGGCCTGGGCCACCAGCGGCAGGTCGGCGGGCAGCACGGTGGCGATGCGGGGATAGCCGCCGGTGGTCTGGCACTCGGCCAGCAGGACGAAGGGCGCGCCGTCGCCGGTGGCCTGGATGTCACCGGGCACGATGATTTCGGACAGGATGTTCAGCTGCCCCTGCGCGGCAAAGGGGGCGCCGTCGAACTGCATCTTCACCCCCATCCGGTTGCCGCGCGGGTCGCGGGCGAAATCGGTCTGCTCGAACCGCTCCAGGTCCTCGCGGGCGAAGCGGCCGGTCTGCACCGAGGGCACCACCCGCACCGTGCCGCCCGCGAACCTGTCCGCCACCTCCAACGTCATGCCGGTGCGGCGCCCCTCGTCGCGGCCCAGCGGCAGCCGGTCGCCGTCCTCCAGCCGCCGCCCGATGCCCGCCGCCAGATGGGCGCCGCGCGCCCCCAGCACCGGCGGCGTGTCGATGCCGCCGCCGAGGTGCAGGTAGCCGTAGGCCCCCCGCCGCGCGCCGCCGATGGTCAGCACCGCGCCCGCCGGCAGCAGGTGGCTGGCGTTCCATGCCAGCGCCGCGCCCTCCAGCGTGGCCGTCATCGGCGCACCGGTCAGGGCGATGCGGGTCTCGGCCTCCACCCGGAACCGCCCGCCCATGCCTGCCATCTCGATCGCCGCGCGGTCCGCGGGCTGGCCCAGCAGCGCCGCGCCCTCGGCCAGCGCCAGCGGGTCCGCCGCGCCGCCGTGGGACAGCCCGTGCCCCAGGTGGCCCGGCCGCCCTGTGTCCTGCACCGTCAGCCCGGGGCCGGCGCTTGCGACCACCAGCACGCTCACGCCAGCTCCTCCCATTCCGCGCCGCCGTCGCCGGTCTCGTCGGCCGCGCGCAGCTGCTCCAGCTGCGCCGCCGTCACGGGCCGGAACCGCACCTCGTCGCCGGGGGTCAGCGGGAAGGGCCGCTCGCTGCCGGGGCGGAACGAGCGGAAGGCCGTCTGCCCGATGTGGCGCCAGCCGGTAGGGGTGGGGCCGGTGAAGACGATCAACTGCCGGATCGCGCAGACCAGCGCGCCCGAAGGCACCTGCGGCGTCAGTTGCTTGAGGCGCGGGATGTTCCAGGCCTCGGGCAATTCGCCCATGTAGGCCTGCCCCGGCGCGAAGCCGATGGTCAGCACCCGCACCGTGCTTTCCGCGATCTGTTGGGCGGCCTCCTCCGGCGAGAGGCCCGCGGCCTCGGCGGCCTCTTCGAACTGCGGCCCCTCGTCACCGCCCAGCGCCACCGGGATGGACCAGCGGCGGCGGCCGGGGGGCAGGGGCTCCGCCCCCCAGTCGGCGCGCGCCAGAAGGTCCTTCAGCCGCGCCGCCAGTTCGTCGTGGGGCAGGCGCAGCGGGTCGAAGCGCACGAAGGTCGAGGTCAGGGAGGTGGCGGTCTCGGCCACGCCCTCCCAGCCCTCGGCCTCCACCGCGCCGCGGAAGGCCAGAGCGGCTCGGTTCGCCGCCTCGGTCAGGGTGTCGGCGAAGGTGACCAGCATCCCGGTCAGCCCCACGTCGCGGATCATCGCATCGTTGCTTGCCATGGCCGAACAATTGGCGCCCGCGCGGCAAAGCGCAAGCGGGCAGGGCGGGGATTGCGCAGCATCGGCGGCTCGCGGCAGGATGGGGGCGCCCGGCAGCAGGAGGATGGCATGAAGGTTGGCGACAGGCACTACCGCTCGATCTGGCGCGAGGAGGGTGCGGTGCGCATCATCGACCAGCGCTGGCTGCCGCACGAGTTCCGGGTGGTCACGCTGCGCACGCGCGAGGATTTCGCCACCGCGATCCGCGACATGTGGGTGCGCGGCGCGCCGCTGATCGGGGCGACGGCGGCCTACGGCGTGGCCGAGGCCATGGCGCAGGATCCTTCCGACGCGCACCTCGCCGAGACCTGCGAGGCGCTGAACGCCACTCGCCCCACGGCGGTGAACCTGCGCTGGGCGCTGGACGCCATGCGCGCCGCGCTGGCGCCGCTGCGGCCCGGGGCGCGGGCCGAGGCCGCTTTCGTCCGTGCAGCGGCGCTGTGCGACGAGGATGTCGAGATCAACCGGCAGATCGGCCTGCACGGGCTGCAGATCATCCGCGAAATCGCTGCGCGGAAGGGGGAGGGAGAGCCGGTGCGGGTGCTGACCCACTGCAACGCCGGCTGGATCGCCACCGTCGATTGGGGCACCGCAACCTCGCCGATCTACCAGGCCCACGAGGCGGGCATCCCCGTGCACGTCTTCGTGGACGAGACCCGTCCGCGCAACCAAGGCGCGCTGCTGACGGCATGGGAGCTCGCCGGGCACGGGGTCAGCCACGACCTGATCGTTGACAACGCGGGCGGCCACCTGATGCAGCGCGGCGAGGTGGACCTTGTGATCACGGGCACCGACCGCACCACCGCCCGGGGCGACGTCTGCAACAAGATCGGCACCTACCTGAAGGCGCTGGCGGCGCGGGACAACGGGGTGCCCTTCTACGTGGCGCTGCCCTCGCCGACGATCGACTGGTCGCTGGCGGACGGCATGGATATCCCGATCGAGGAGCGGGGCGCCGAGGAGGTGACCCACGTGCAGGGCAAGCGCGAGGACGGCAGCACCGGGCTGGTGCAGATCTCTCCCGACGCCACCCCGGCCCGCAACCCCGCCTTCGACGTGACCCCGGCGCGGCTGGTGACCGGGCTGATCACCGAGCGCGGCGTGGCCGAGGCCTCGCCGGAGGGGTTGAGGGGGTTGTTTCCGGATCGGGCGGCTTGAGGGTGTCGAGGGTGGGGACGTTTGGTGGGTGATGGGCCATGGCGGGGTGAACCCCGCCTTACCGCGTCGCTCGGATGAAGCGCTGGTCAGCCCCGAACAAGCCGAAGGCGCGGGGCGAGCGCCTGCCCGTCCCGGCGGGCTGGCGCTGTGTCACCCGCGAGCACGGCTCATTCTGCGCGCGGACTTGGCTGGGATAAAGCGCCTGTGTCTTAGGGAAGCTGCGCCACCCCACGGGCAGCCTCACGTTGCGCCATGGCGGGGTGAACCCCGCCCTACGGCTTCGTCCGAACGAAGCACTGATCCGCCCCGAACAAGCCGCAGGCGCGGGGCGAGCGCCTCCCCACGGGCAGGCTGACCCAGCACTACACCCCCCCGGCGCCCCCGCGCTTGCATTCGCACCCCCCTGTGGTATCCGACCCGGCGAAGGATCCGAGGGACGATGATGGACGATCTGCGCGACAAGTACCTGCAGGCGATTGCCGGGGCGGCCGATGAATCCGCGCTCGAGGACCTGCGCTTGCAGGCGGTGGGCAAGAAGGGCGAGGTGGCGCTGAAGATGCGCGAGCTGGGCCGCATGACGCCGGAGGAACGGCAGGTCATGGGCCCCCGGCTGAACGCCCTGAAGGACGAGATCAACAGCGCCCTCGCCGCCAAGAAGTCCGCGCTGGCCGATGCCGCCTTGGACGAGCGTCTGCGGGGCGAGTGGCTGGACGTGACGCTGCCGGGCCGCGCCCGCCGCCAGGGCAGCGTGCACCCGGTCAGCCAGGTGACCGAGGAGGTCTCGGCGATCTTCGCGGACATGGGCTTTGCCGTCGCCGAAGGCCCGCAGGTGGAGACCGACTGGTACAATTTCGACGCGCTGAACATCCCGGCAGAGCATCCGACCCGCACCGAGATGGACACCTTCTACATGCACCGCGCCGAGGGCGACGACCGCCCGCCGCACGTGCTGCGTACCCATACCTCGCCGGTGCAGATCCGCGCGATGCAGGCCCAGGGCGCGCCGATCAGGGTGATCGCGCCGGGCCGGGTGTACCGCGCGGACTACGACCAGACCCACACGCCGATGTTCCACCAGATCGAGGGGCTGGCGATCGACCGCGACATCTCGATGGCCAACCTGAAGTGGTGCCTGGAGGAGTTCTTCGCCGCCTTCTTCGAGATCGAGGGCATCCGCACCCGGTTCCGCGCCTCGCATTTCCCCTTCACCGAGCCCTCGGCGGAGGTGGACATCCAGTGCTCCTGGGTGGACGGGCAGCTGCGCATCGGCGAGGGCGACGACTGGATGGAGGTGCTCGGCTCCGGCATGGTGCATCCTTCGGTGCTGCGGGCGGGGAAGATCGACCCGGACCAGTGGCAGGGCTTCGCCTTCGGGATCGGGATCGACCGGCTGGCGATGCTTAAATACGGCATCCCCGACCTGCGCGCCTTCTTCGACAGCGACCTGCGCTGGCTGCGCCACTACGGCTTTTCGGCGCTGGACGTGCCGTCACTGACGGGCGGGCTGTCACGGTAGGGGGGCGCCTACGCTCTTCCCCTGTCCGCGCGGAGCAAAGGCCGCAGGCCGCCGCGCGAGCGCCGGCGCGCTCCCTCGCGGCGGCGCTTAGGCTGCCGCCAGTGCTGATGTCCGAGGTTTTCCGTCCGTGGCGGGGATAAAACGCCTTGCTCAACCCTGGCAGCGCCTCCGCGCGCGCCGGCACTCCCGCGGCTTCGCATTATGTTAGAACCCTGTCTGCGCGGAGCAAAGGCCGCAGGCCGCCGCGCGAGCGCCGGCGCGCCCCCACGCGGCGGCGCTTTGGTTGCCGCCAGTGCTGACGTCCAAGGTCATCCGTCCTTGGCTGGCATAAAGCGCACCGCCCGGATGTAGCAGCGCCCCCGCGCGCGCCGGCTCTCGCGCGGCTCCGCGCAATAGCTCCATCTGCCGGGTAGTCGGCGCTCCGCGTCAACCCGCCCCCCTTCCGGTCCCCGCACCTTTTCGCTAAGCACCCCCCAAGCGCAGACGTGGAAGGCAAGCCCGATGAAATTCACCCTGTCCTGGCTGAAGGATCACCTGGAAACCGAAGCCTCGGTGGCCGAGATCGCCGAGACCCTCACCGACCTCGGACTTGAGGTCGAGGCGGTCGAGGACCCGGCCGAGGCGCTGTCCGCCTTCACCATCGGCCACGTGAAAAGCGCAGAGCCGCACCCCGACGCCGACCGACTGCGGGTCTGTGTGGTCGAGACCGACGAGGGCGACAAGCAGATCATCTGCGGCGCCCCCAACGCCCGCGCCGGGATCGACGTGGTGGTGGCCAAGCCGGGGATGTACGTGCCGGGCATCGACACCACCATCCAGGTCGGCAAGATCCGCGGCGTCGAGAGTCACGGCATGATGTGCTCGGAACGCGAGATGCAGATGTCGGACGAGCATGACGGCATCATCGAACTGCCCGGCGCGCCTGCCGTGGGCACCCGCTTCACCGACTGGCTGGCACAGAACCGGCCGGGCGCCGTGGACCCGGTCATCGAGATCGCCATCACCCCCAACCGGCAGGACGCGCTGGGCGTACGCGGCGTGGCGCGGGACCTGGCGGCGCGGGGTCTCGGGACGCTGAAGCCCTATGACGACCGCCCGGTGCCCGGCAGCTTCCCCAGCCCCATCGGCGTGCGCATCGAGGAGGACGTGAAGGCCAAGGGCTGCCCGCATTTCACCGGCCGCCTGATCCGCGGCGTGAAGAACGGGCCCAGCCCGGCCTGGCTGCAGGCGCGGCTGAAGGCGATCGGGCTGCGGCCGATCTCGGCGCTGGTGGATATTACCAACTTCCTGACCTTCGACCAGAACCGGCCGCTGCACGTCTTCGACGCCGACGTGGTGAAGGGCGACCTGCGGGTGCATCACGTCGACGCTCCCTCCAGCATCGAGGCGCTGGACGACAAGACCTACGAGGTGCTGCCGGGGATGATGGGCATCTCGGACGACGCGGGGCTGGAAAGCCTCGCGGGCTGCGTCGGCGGCGCCCATACCGGGGTGACGGACGGGACGGTGAACGTCTTTGTCGAAAGCGCCTGGTGGGACCCCGTCACCATCGCCGGGACCGCGCGGCAGCTGAAGCTGAACTCCGACGCCAAGTACCGGTTCGAGCGGGGGGTGGACCCGCAGTTCACCCGCCCGGGGCTGGAGGTCGCCACGCGGCTGATCCTCGAGATCTGCGGCGGCGAGGCCTCCGAGGTTGTCGAGGACGGCGCGCCGCTGGACACCGATCGCGGCTACCGGCTGGACACCGGGCGGATCGCCTCGCTGGTGGGCATGGACATTCCGGCCGAGACCCAGCGCGCGACGCTGGAGGCGCTGGGCTTCCGGCTGGAGGGCGAGATGGCGCACCCGCCGTCCTGGCGGCTGGACGTGCGCGGCGAGGCGGACCTGGTCGAGGAAGTCGCCCGCATCGCCTCGCTCACCCGGCTGGAGGGACGGCCGATGCGCCGCCCGCAGGAGGGCGTGCCGAAGCCGATCCTCACGGTGATCCAGCGCCGCGAGGCCGCCGCGCGCCGCACCTGTGCCGCGCTGGGTTACAACGAATGTGTGACCTACTCCTTCATCGACGCCGCCTCTGCCGCGCTGTTCGGCGGCGGTGACGACGCCACCCGGCTGGAAAATCCGATCTCCTCCGAGATGAGCCACATGCGCCCGGACCTGCTGCCCGGCCTGCTGCAGGCCGCGGCCCGCAACCAGGCGCGGGGCTTCGCCGACATGGCGCTGTTCGAGGTGGGCGTTGCCTTCCACGGCGGCGAACCGGAGGACCAGCGCCGGCAGGTGGCCGGCCTGCTGGTGGGCCACACCGGGCCGCGCGACGTCCACGGCGGCCGCCGTCCCGTCGATGTCTACGACGCCCGTGCCGACGCAGAGGCGGTGCTGGCGGCGCTGGGCGCGCCCGAGAAGGCGCAGATCCTGCGGGGCGGCGTCGGCTGGTGGCACCCCGGGCGGCACGGGCGCATCTGCCTTGGTCCCAAGAAGGTGCTGGGCGTCTTTGGCGAGCTGCATCCCAAGGTGCTGCGCGCGCTGGACGTGAAGGGACCGGCGGTGGCCTTCACCCTCTGGCCCGAGGAAGTGCCGGTGAAACGCGCCGGCAGCGCCACCCGCGCCGCGCTGACCCTGCGCGACCTGCAGGCGGTGGAACGGGACTTTGCCTTCGTGGTGGACGCCGGGGTCGAGGCGCTGACGCTGGTGAACGCGGCGGCGGGCGCCGACAAGACCCTGATCGAGGAGGTCCGGGTCTTCGACGAATTCTCCGGCGGGGCGCTGGGCGAGGGGCGGAAGTCCCTTGCCATCACCGTGCGGCTGCAGCCGGTGGGCGCGACCCTGACGGACGAGGAGATCGAGGCCGTGGGCGCCAGGATCGTCGAGAAGGTGCAGAAGGCCACCGGGGGCGAACTGCGCCGCTGAACCGGACGGGTCAGGATGCCGGAAATCGCGGCAAGGCGCCCCCTCCGGAAGGCCGGCGGCGCCGATTGTCGCCGCCTGCGCGCCGGTTGCGCCGCGGTTGACAGGATTGTTTCCGCGCCCGCATGCTTCGTGAAAAGCCCTTTCGCGAATGTGCGATTCGCAACAATACTCGTTTCAGAAAGCCATATTGTTGGGAGGATACCCCAATGCAGCGCCTTTTCATCACTGCTCTTGTCATACTGCCTTTGGCCGGCTGCGCCGACCTTGTAACCCGCCGCGCCGATCCCGGGCCCGATCTTCGCTTCGGCACCGGCTACCGCGGCACCAGCGACCCGTGCAAGCGCGTGGGCCGCAGCGAGTTCACCGCCGCCTACGTCGAGTCCGAGAATGACCTGGTGGGCTGCCCGATCGATTTCCCGGGCAGGTCCGAGTTCCAGGTCAAGACAGGCGGGCGCGAGGTGAAGCGCACCGATCACTGGGTGCTCTACCGCGTGCCGCTGCTGGGCGCGCCCGAGATCGCGCCGCCGGTGGACATGCCGGCGCCGGCGGGGCAGCTTTAGGCGGGTTGGCGGGTGGCGGGGCGGCGGGGTGAACCCCGCCCTATGTAGTTATCGGACGAAGCGCTGATCAGCCCGGAACAAGCCGAAGGCGCCGGGCGAGCGCCTGCCCGTCCCGGCGGGCTGGCGCTTTGTCATCTACAGGGCTACGTTCATTCTGCGCGCGGATGTGGCGGGGATAAAGTGCCTATGCCGATGGTAGGCTGCGCCACCCCACGGGCAGGCTTACGTGGCGCAGAGGCGGGGTGAACCCCGCCCTACGTTGTTATCGGACGAAAGCGCTGATGCCCCGAACAAGCCGCAGGCGCGGGGCGAGCGCCTGCCCGTCCCCACGGGCTGGCGCTGTATCATCCGCAGGGCAACGTTCATTCTGTGCGCGGATATGGCTGAGATAAAGTGCCTTTGCCAAAGGGCAGCAGCGCCATCCCACGGGCAGGCTGGCGTTGCACGAGCAACCCACCCTTATCGCCGTAGGGCGGGCTTCAGCCCGCCTCCCGCCGCCAAGTCCCAAAGCGCAGGCCTAAACCCGCCGCCCCCAAAGATCGTACTCCCCCGCCTCGTCCACCTCGACGGTAACGAGATCGCCCGGCGAGAGCCCCGCAAACCCCTCATCGATGAACAGGTTCCCGTCGATCTCCGGTGCGTCGTGCTGCGTGCGGCAGGTGGCCGCCTCGGCGTCCACCTCGTCGACGATCACCTGCATGCGCCGCCCCACCTTGGCCTCCAGCCGCGCCGCGGAAATCGCCTGCGCCTTGGCCATGAACCGGTCCCAGCGGTCCTGCTTGACCTCTTCCGGCACGTGGTCCGGCAACGCGTTGGATCGCGCGCCGGCGACGTTCTCGTACTGGAAGCAGCCGACGCGATCCAGCTGCGCCTCGTCCAGCCAGTCCAGCAGGGTCTGGAACTCCGCCTCCGTCTCGCCGGGATAGCCGACGATGAAGGTCGAGCGGATCGCCAGCTCCGGGCAGACCTCGCGCCACGCCGCGATCTCGTCCAGCGTCCGCGCCGCCGCCGCCGGCCGCGCCATGCGGCGCAGGGTGTCGGGGTGGGCGTGCTGGAACGGGATGTCGAGGTAGGGCAGCACCAGCCCCTCGGCCATCAGCGGAATGATCTCGCGCACGTGGGGGTAGGGGTAGACGTAGTGCAGCCGCACCCAGGCCCCCAGCCCGCCCAGCTCGCGCGCCAGCGTGGTGATCGGCTGCTCGGTCAGCGCGCGTCGCGTCTCGCGGTCCCAGTCGGTGCCGTAGGCCGAGGTGTCCTGGCTGATCACCAGCAGTTCCCGCACCCCCGCGTCCACCAGCCGCTCCGCCTCGCGCAGTACCGCGCCGTGCGGGCGCGAGGCCAGCCTGCCGCGCATGTCGGGGATGATGCAGAACTTGCAGGCGTGGTTGCAGCCTTCCGAGATCTTCAAGTAGCTGTAATGCCGCGGCGTCAGCGAGACCCCCGCCGCCGGCAGCAGGTCCACGAAGGGATCGGGCGCGGGCGGTACAGCGGCATGGACCGCGTCCAGAACCTGCTCGTACTGGTGCGGGCCGGTGACCGCCAGCACCTTCGGATGCGCGCCGGTGATGTACTCCGGCTCGGCCCCGAGGCAGCCGGTGACGATTACCCGCCCGTTCTCGGCCAGCGCCTCGCCGATGGCGCCCAGGCTTTCCGCCTTGGCGCTGTCGAGGAACCCGCAGGTATTGACGATCACCGCGTCGGCGCCGGCGTAGTCGGGCGAGATGCCGTAGCCCTCGGCCCGTAGCCGGGTGAGGATGCGCTCGCTGTCCACCAGCGCCTTGGGACAGCCGAGGCTGACCATGCCGATGGTCGGCTGGCCGTCGCGCCGGGTCTCCGAGACGCGGGCGCGGGCAAGGTCGGGGCGCAGGTCGGGCGGGTTCTGGGTCATGGCGGGGCGGTATAGGCCCTCGCAGGGCCGGGCGGAAGGGGGCAGGCGCAGCGGAACGCCGCCCCCGGCGCGGCATTTTCGCCCCGCATCCCCGGTGAACTGCCCTGAAATCGCCCAAAACCGTTGTCCGCTGCGCGAAGCTTTGCCTAGACTTGGCCCAAGGTATTTTATCGGCGGGAGGATTTGTGATGCGGTGGGTCGTCCGTTCGGTTCTTGGATTGGTGGCATTGGCGGTGCTCGCCCTGGTCGGGCTTCTGCTGGTTCCGGCGGAACGCATCGCCCGCATCGCCACCGACCGTATCGAGGAGGCCACCGGCCGCGCGGTGACGCTGACGGGCGACCTACGCCCCACGCTCTGGCCCGCGCTGGGGGTCTCCACCGGCCCGGTCACCCTCGCCAACGCCCCCTGGTCCGACGAGGGCCCGCTGCTGCGGGCCGAGGCGCTGTCGATCGGGGTCGACCTGGTGGCGCTGCTGGGCGGCGAGATCCGCATCAAGATGGTCGAGGCCGTGGCCCCCGAGGTGCTGCTGGAGATCGCCAGCAACGGCCGCGGCAACTGGGAGATGGGCCCCGCCTCCGCCTCCGCCACCGCCGCCGGCGCCGCCGCGCCGATCCCCGCCTTCGCCGTCGACATGGCCCGGCTGACCCGTGCCAAGGTCACGCTGATCGACCGCGCCGCGGGCTCCCGCCAGGTGCTGGAGCGGGTGGAGGCCCGGCTGTCGCTGCCCCGCTTCGACGGCCGCGCCACGCTGCAGCTGGAGGCGGCGATGACCGGCCAGCCGCTCTCGCTGACGGCGCGGGTCGACAATTTCGCCGCCTTCCTCGGCCGCGGCGCGGTGCCGGTGGCGCTGCAGGCGCGGCTGGGCGAGGGCGAGATCGGCTTTGACGGCCGCGCCGGGCTGGTGCCGCTGGCGGCGGGCGGGCAGCTGACGGCGGACCTGCCCGAGGTGGCGGCGCTGCTGCGCCTGCTGGGCCAGCCGGACCCGGACCTGCCCGAAGGCCTGGGCCGCGCCGCCCGGCTGACGGCGGCAGTGACGCTGTCGGGCGAGGGCCGCGTCACCCTGCGCGAGGCGGCGCTGCAGCTGGACGGCAACCGGGTGAACGGGGCCGCCGACCTGGTGCTGGGCGGCGCGCGGCCGAAACTGACGGCGCAGCTGACCGCGGGGGCGCTGGACCTCTCGGCCCTCACCGGCGACACCGCCGCCGCGCCCGCGCCCGCCTCCGACGCGCCTGCCGGCTGGTCCCGCGATCCCATCGACGTCAGCGCCCTGCAGGCCATCGACGCGGAAATCGCGCTGACCGCCGACAGCATCGACCTCGGCATCTCGCGCCTCGGCCCCACCCGGCTGCTGACCCGCCTCGACGCCGGCCGCGCCGTCACCGAGATCCGCGAGCTGTCCGCCTACGACGGCCGCCTCGCCGGCAGCTTGGTCGTCAACAGCCGCGGCGGCCTGTCGGTGCGCGCCGACCTGGCGGGCGCGGGGCTTGACCTGCAGCCGCTTCTGCGGGACCTGGCGGGCTGGGACCGGCTGCAGACCAAGGGCGAGCTGCGGCTCAGCCTGCTGGGGATCGGCAACGACCTGCAGACGCTGGTGGACAGCCTCGAGGGCAGCGGCGAGATCCGCTTTGGCCAGGGCGCGCTGCACGGGCTGGACCTGGTGGGCATGATCCGCAACCTCGACCCCTCCTTCACCGGCGCCGGACGGCGCACGATCTTCGACAGCATCGCCGCCAGCTTCGACGTGGCGGGGGGGGTGCTGCGCAACGACAACCTGACCTTCGTCTCGCCGCTGCTGAAGGCCACGGGCCGCGGCACCGTGGGGCTGGGGGCGCAGGACATGGCCTACACGCTGACGCCGCTGCTGCTGCAGGGCACCGACGGCACCGGCCTGCAGGTGCCGGTCAGCCTGTCAGGCGGCTGGAACGACCCGCGCATCCGGCTGGATCTCGCGACGCTGGCGGCACAGGGCTTCGGCAAGGACGTCGAGGCGCTGCGCGCCGATATCGAGACCGGGGTGGCGGAACGCTTGGGCGCCGCCGTGCCTGAGGGCGCGCTGCGCGAGGGGCTGGAAGGCCAGGGCGGCGCCCTGCTGGGCGACCTACTGGGCCGCTGACAAGGGCGCACTCTGCCCCGTTCTTCTGGTAGAAAAATATCCCGGGGGGTGCCCCGGCCCCAGCCGGGGCGGGGGGCAGCGCCCCCGTCCGCATGTGCCGTTCAGCGCCGCCGATCGCGGCGCGAGGACATCGGCTGGAACGCCACGCCCACATGCGCCTCGCAATAGGGCTTGCCCGCCTGCACCGACAGGCCGCAGAACCAGAAATCCTCGGTCGCGGGATCGCCCACGGGCCATTTGCAGGTCCGCTCCGTCAGGTCCATCAGGCCGATCCGCTTGGCCTTCTTCTCGACCTCGCGCACCGTGGCCAAGGCCTCGGGGCTGATCTCGTTGGCCGAGGGCTGCGGCGGCAGCGGCTGGCCCGCCGGGATGATCGCCTTGCGCGGCGGCATGGCGGCGGGGGCCGGTTCCGGCGCCTCGGCGGTCTCGCGCGCGGGCTCCGGGGCGGGAGCCGCGGCTTCCACCGACGGCTCCGCCGCGGCGCTGGCGGCGGGGGAGGCCTCTGCCTCGCGGCCGCCGGCCGCCGGGGCCGCGCCGCCGGTGCGGTTCGACAGGCCCAGCCGGTGCACCTTGCCGATCACCGCGTTGCGGGTCACGCCGCCCAGTTCTTTGGCGATCTGGCTGGCGCTCTGGCCCTCCGACCACATCTTGCGAAGCAGCTCCACGCGCTCGTCGGTCCAGGACATCGTGCATTCCTCGTCGCCGCGACGGCGAAACCGCCGGCCGCCCTCGGCCGCGCGCTCTTCCGCCGTTCATTGAAATCCGCATCCCATTCTAATCACTGCGCGCGCGGATACAAGCGCGGCCCCCGCGCCTGCGCGCATTTGCGCGGACCACGGGCCGCCCCGGTGCGGCCCCGGTGAGGCCCCGCGCGGCCCGATGCGTGACATTGACACCCTTTTGCCGATACGGCACTTCTCGGACTTCCTCTTGAAAAGGACCCCGTGATGATCCCGTCCGTCCTGCCGACCTACAACCGCGCGCCGCTCTCCTTCGAGAAAGGCGAGGGCAGCTGGCTGACCGCCACGGACGGGCGGCGCTTCCTCGACCTCTGCGCCGGGATCGCCACCACCGTGCTGGGCCATGCCAACCCGGCGCTGGTGGCCGCGCTGACCGAACAGGCGAACCGGGTCTGGCACGTGTCGAACCTCTACCGGATCCCCGAGCAGCAGGCGCTGGCGGATGCGCTGGTGGAACGGACCTTCGCCGACACGGTGTTCTTCACCAACTCCGGCACCGAGGCCTGCGAGCTGGCGGTGAAGATGGCGCGCAAGCACTTCCACCACGAGGGCCAGCCGCAGCGCACCCGGATTCTGACCTTCTCGGGCAACTTCCACGGCCGCTCCTCCGCCGGCATCGCCGCCTCGGGGGGCGAGAAGATGGTGGGCGGCTTCGGCCCGCTGCTGCCCGGCTTCACCCACCTGCAGTGGGGCGACATGGAGGGGCTGAACGCAGCGCTGGGCGAGGACACCGCCGCGGTGCTGGTCGAGCCGGTACAGGGCGAGGGCGGCATCCGCCCGCTGCCCGACGGCCAGCTGCGCGCCCTGCGCGAGACCTGCGACGCGGCCGGCGTTCTGCTGATCCTCGACGAGGTGCAATGCGGCATGGGCCGCACCGGCCGGCTGTTCGCCCACGAATGGGCCGGGATCACCCCGGACATCATGATGGTCGCCAAGGGCGTCGGCGGCGGCTTCCCCCTGGGCGCCGTGCTGGCGACGGAACGCGCCGCCTCGGGCATGACGGCGGGCACCCACGGCTCCACCTACGGCGGCAACCCGCTGGGCTGCGCGGTGGGACTGAAGGTGCTGCAGACGGTCTCTGACCCCGCCTTCCTGGAAGAGGTGAACCGCAAGGCCGGCCTGCTGCGCCAGAAGCTGGAGGGCCTCGTCGCCGCCCATCCCGGCGTCTTCGAAAGCGTGCGCGGCAGCGGGCTGATGCTGGGCATCGTCTGCCGGGCGAAGAACACCGACGTGGTGGAGGCGGGCTATGCCCAGGACGTGCTGACCGTGCCGGCCGCCGAGAACGTGGTGCGCCTGCTGCCGCCGCTGAACATCGCCGACGACGAGATCGCCGAGGCCATCACCCGCCTCGACCGCGCCGCCGCCGCCGTCACCGCCGCCCAGGCCACCGCCTGAGCGGTATCAGTATCCCGCGCTGCTGGCGCGGCAGTTCACGCGTTTGATAGAGTTCCAGATGAGATATGTTCTTGCCTTCGTAGCCGCCGCCTTCATGCCCGCAGCCGGTCTCGCGCAGGGCCGTGTTCCCAATGACGCTTACATCGGGACCTGGTATTGTGATGGGGGAACGGGGCCGACCTTCGAGATTGGTCGGAACACCTATGAGGTGGGCGGCACCAAGGGTCGGATCTCCACGGTCGAGCGCGCCGGAAACGACTTTCTCATCACGCTGACGGACGGTTATCGCGCCTCTCTCTTCGACGTGACCCGCAACACCATGATGTGGCATTCGCCGCAATCCGGAGACACCTTCGTCTGTGCTCGGTTCCGGACCAGATGAGCGAAGAGGAGCGCCGATGAACCATTTCCTCGACATCCACAAGACCGACCCCGCCGACCTGCGCGCCATCGTCGACGGCGCCGCCTCGATGAAGAGGGCGCGCGAGGGGCGGCCGCGCGGGGCGCCTGACGACAGCCTGCCGCTGGACGGGCACATGGTGGCGCTGATCTTCGAGAAACCCTCTACCCGCACCCGGATCTCCTTCGACGTGGGCGTGCGGCAGATGGGCGGCCAGACCATGGTGCTGTCGGGCGCCGACATGCAGCTGGGGCACGGAGAGACCATCGCCGACACCGCCCGGGTGCTGTCGCGCTACGTCGACCTCATCATGATCCGCACCTTCGAGGAGGCGACGCTGCTGGAGATGGCCGAGCACGCCGATGTGCCGGTGATCAACGGGCTGACCAACCGCACCCATCCCTGCCAGATCATGGCCGACGTGATGACCTTTGAGGAACACCGCGGCCCGATCGCCGACCGCAAGGTGGTGTGGTCCGGCGACGGCAACAACGTCTTCGCCAGCTTCGCCCATGCCGCCGGGCAGTTCGGGTTCGACCTGACCTTCACCGGCCCCGAGACCCTCGACCCCGAGGCCGCCTGGTTCGAGTATTGCGCCGCCCGGGGCCGCCCCATCACCGTCGAACGCGACCCTGCCCGCGCGGTGGAAGGCGCGGACCTGGTGGTCACCGATACCTGGGTGTCGATGCACGACGCCCAGTCGGCGCGCGAGCGGCGGCACAACCAGCTGCGCGGCTACCAGGTGAACGAGGCCCTGATGGCCCGCGCCAAGCCCGACGCGCTGTTCATGCACTGCCTGCCCGCGCACCGCGACGACGAGGCCACCAGCGCGGTCATGGACGGCCCCCACTCGGTGATCTTCGACGAGGCCGAGAACCGGCTGCACGCGCAGAAGGCGATCATGCGCTGGTGCCTGGGGCGGTGAACGGCGGGGCCGCGGCATGGGCCGGGCTTGCCGGGGCGGCCGGGAAACTTAACATCTGAAGATCAGGCGAGGAGACGCGACGCATGGCACAGGCGAGTATCGGGCTGGTGGGCCTTGGGGTGATGGGGGCCAACCTGGCGCTGAACATCGCCGAGAAGGGGTTTCCGGTGGCGGTCTACAACCGCACCCATGACGTGACCCTCGACTTCGTCGGCAGCGCCGGCGACCTGGCCGAGCGGCTGGTGCCGGTGCAGGACTACGCGCAGCTGGCCGCCGCGCTGACCCCGCCGCGCGCGGTGATCATCATGGTCAAGGCCGGCGGCCCGGTGGACTCGGTGATCGCCGACCTGACCCCGCACCTCGAGGCCGGCGACATCATCATCGACGCCGGCAACGCCGACTTCAACGACACCCGCCGGCGCGAGGCGGCGCTGCGCGAGGCGGGCTTCCGCTTTGTCGGCATGGGCGTATCGGGCGGCGAGGAGGGGGCGCGCCACGGCCCCTCGATCATGGTGGGCGGCGCGGCAGAGGCCTATTCCCACATCTCGCAGGTGGTCGAGGCGATCGCCGCCCGCTACCAGGACGCGCCCTGCGCCGCGCACCTCGGGCCCGACGGCGCGGGGCACTTCGTCAAGACGGTGCACAACGGCATCGAATACGCCGACATGCAGATGATCGCCGAGGTCTACGGCATCCTGCGCCACGGCGACGGGCGCAGCGCGGAAAGCATCGCCGCGCTCTTCGGCGAGTGGAACCAGGGCCCGCTGCAATCCTACCTGGTGGAGATCACCCAGAAGGTGCTGGCCGCCACCGACCCGGGCACTGACACCCCGATGGTGGACGTCATCGTCGACGCGGCGGGGCAGAAGGGCACCGGGCGCTGGACGGTGATCGAGGCGCTGAAGCTGGGCCAGTCGCCGCTGGCGATCGAGGCCGCGGTGGCCGCCCGGTCCTGGTCCGCCGCCCGCGATCTGCGCCGCATCGGGGAGGACCTGCTGCCTGCCGGCGGGGGCTCCGAGACCGGGCCGCAGGTGCTGGACGCCGACCTGGAGCGCGCGCTGCTGGCGGCGCGGGTGATCGCCTACGCGCAGGGCTTCCAGGTGATGGAGGCCGCCTCGGAGGAGTTCGGCTGGTCGCTGGACCTGGCGCGGGTAGCCGAGATCTGGCGCGCCGGCTGCATCATCCGCTCGTCGCTGCTGGACGACATTGCCACCGCCTTCCGGGGCGATCTGCCGGGCGGCAGTCTGATCCTCGCACCGGCTTTCGTGCGGGTGCTGGACACATCGGTGCACGCGCTGCGCCGGGTGGTTGCCAGCGCCGCGCTGGGCGGGCTGCCGGTGCCGGCCATGGGGTCCGCCCTGGCCTATTACGACACCATGCGCCGGGCGCGCGGCACTGCCGACCTGATCCAGGCGCAGCGCGACTTCTTCGGCGCGCACGGGTTCGAGCGGACCGACCGCGAAGGCACCGGCTTTCACGGCCCCTGGGGCGGCTGACGACACGCTGGCGGCGGGCGCGGTTCAGCCCGCCGTCAGGACGATCTTGCCCATGGCCTGCCGCGTCTCCACCAGAGCCAGCGCTTCTGCCGCGCGGGCCAGCGGCAGGCGGGCCGAGATACGGGGGTTGATCCGGCCTTCCTCCCACATCTTAAGCAGCGCGTCCTGCTGGGCGCGGAAGCCGTCAGGGTCCCGCTCCGTGAAGGCGCCCCAGAAGACGCCGACGATCTGGCAGCTTTTCAGCAGCGGCAGGTTCAGCGGGATCTCGGGGATGCCGGCGGCGAAGCCGATCACAAGGTGCCGCCCGCCCCAGCCCAGCGCCCGCAGCGCCGGTTCCGCGTAGCCGCCGCCCACCGGGTCGCAGACCACGTCCACCGTCCCCGCCGCCGCCTTGATCGCCGCGCCGAAGGCCTTCTGCCCGTCGCGGTCTATCCGCTCGGGGTAGACCAGCACCTCCTGCGCGCCAAGCTCGCGGCAGAAGGCGGCTTTCTCCTCCGACGACACCGCCGCCACCACCCGCGCTCCCAGCGCCAGCCCCAGTTCCACCGCCGCCGCGCCGATGCCGCCGGCCGCGCCCAGCACCAGCAGCGTCTCGCCCGGCGCCAGCGCGCCCCGGTCCACCAATGCGTGGTGGCAGGTGCCGTAGGTGAAGATCAGCGCCGCCGCCGCGTCGAAGGGCATGCCGTCCGGGATCCGCGCCACCTTCGCCGCTTTGGCAAGGGCATGGGTGGCAAAGCCGCCGTGCGCCACCAGCGCCAGCACCCGGTCGCCCTCGGCCAGGTCCGCAACGCCCTCTCCCACCGCCTCGACGGTGCCCGCAACCTCGGAGCCCGGGGCGAAGGGGCGGGACGGGCGGTACTGGTAGAGGTCGCGGATGATCAGCGTGTCGGGAAAGTTCACCGCCGCCGCCGCGACCCGGATGCAGACCTCGCCGGGCCCCGGCCGGAGCGGTGCGATCTGGGTCCACTCCAGCGTCTCGGGCCCGCCGGGGGCGTGGCTGAGCATGGCGTAGGCGGTCATCTGCAGGTCCTTTCGCGGCGTCGCGGGCAGGCTTGCCGTGCCGTCACGGCTTGTCAACGCTCCGGCGCCTCCCCATCCTTCGGCGGCTTGAGGAGGAGACCCCATGCGCGACCGCCCCGACCTGCCCGCCGTCCTGTCCGGCCTGCGCCTGCCCGCCGTGGCCGCGCCGCTGTTCATCGTCTCCTGCCCGGAGCTGGTGATCGCCCAGTGCAAGGCCGGCATCATCGGCAGCTTCCCGGCGCTGAACGCCCGCGAGGCGCCGGGCGAGCCGCCGCTGCTGGAGGCCTGGCTGAAGCAGATCACCGAGGCGCTGGACGCCCACAACCAGGCCAACCCCGACCGCCCCGCCGCGCCCTTCGCGGTCAACCAGATCGTCCATCGGTCCAACGCGCGGCTGGAACGCGACATCGAGATCTGCCACCGCTGGCGCGTGCCGATCTGGATCACCTCGCTCGGCGCGCGGGTCGAGGTGAACGAGGCGGCGCACGCCTGCGGCGGCATCGCCTTGCACGACATCATCAACAACACCTTTGCGCGGAAGGCCATTTCCAAGGGCGCCGACGGGCTGATCGCCGTGGCGGCGGGGGCCGGGGGGCATGCGGGGGCGCAGTCGCCCTTCGCGCTGCTGCGCGAGATCCGCGAGTGGTTCGACGGCCCGCTGCTGCTGTCCGGCGCCATCGCCACCGGCGAGGCGCTGCTGGCGGCGCGGGTGGCGGGGGCGGACCTGGGCTACGTCGGGTCAGCCTTCATCGCCACGGCGGAGGCCAACGCGATGCCGGACTACAAACAGGCCATCGTCGCCGGCGGGGCCGAGGACATCGTCACCTCCTCGCTGTTCACCGGCGTCTCTGGAAACTACCTGCGCGCCTCGGTGGAAAGGGCGGGGCTGGACCCGGACCGGCTGGCCAGCGCCACCCCCGACAGCATGGATTTCGCCGGCGCCAAGCCGAAGGCATGGACCGAGATCTGGGGATCGGGCCAGGGCATCGGCGCGGTGCGCGAGGTGGTGCCGGCGGCGGCGCTGGTGGACCGGCTGGAGGCAGAGTACCGCGCGGCGCTGGCGCGAGTCTGCGGCTGAGTTTTTGGCATGAGCTGAGAGCTTAGGGTAGCGCCGGCCCGCGGGGTGGCGCAATCGCGCCGCCCCGGGGGGGCGGGTCGGCGCGGCCCGGCGTGAACGCCGGGCGGGACGCTACTCATAGGGCGTTCCTTGGCGTTGCCGCAACTCGTTCGACGTGCCACACCTTTCCCGACAAGGAGAACCCCCATGGACCTAGGCATCACCGACCGCGTCCGTCCGCTGATCGAGGCGGTGCGCGCCATGGTCCGGGACGAGATCGCGCCGCTCGACGCGGAATTCCACGCCGAGGTGGGGCGCCACCCCTCCGGCGACCGCTTCGCCCATACCGACCGGCAGCTCGAGATCCTGGACGAGCTGAAGTCGAAGGCCCGCGCCCGCGGCCTGTGGAACTTCTGGCTGACGGACAGCGCGCAGGGCTACGGGCTGACCACCGTCGAATACGCCTACCTCGCCGAGGAGATGGGCAAGGTCCCCATCGCCGCCGAGGTCTTCAACTGCAATGCCCCCGACACCGGCAACATGGAGGTGCTGGAACGTTACGGCGCCCCCTGGATGAAGGAGCGCTGGCTGGAGCCGTTGCTGGAGGGGCGGATCCGGTCCTCCTACGTGATGACCGAGCCGGGGCTGTCCTCGTCGGACGCGGCGCAGCTGCGGTTCTCGGCCCGGCGCGACGGCGAGGACTGGGTGCTGAACGGCGAGAAGTGGTGGATCTCGGGGGCGGGCGATCCGCGGTGCAAGCTGTACATCCTGCTGGCCTGCACCGACCCAGAGGCCAGCAAGCACGCGCGCCACACCATGTTCGTGATGGACGCGGACCTGCCGGGCATCGAGGTCAAGCGGCCCATGCAGGTCTTCGGCCAGGACGACGCGCCGCACGGGCACATGCACCTCGTCTTCACCGACGTGCGGGTGCCGGCGCGCAACGTGGTTCTGGGCGAGGGGCGCGGCTTCGAGGTGGCGCAGGGGCGGCTGGGGCCGGGGCGCATCCACCACTGCATGCGCGGGATCGGGCAGGCGGAACGGGCGCTGGAACTGCTGTGCCGCCGCTCGCTGGCGCGCGAGGCCTTCGGCAAACCGCTGGCGGAACTGGGCGCCAACTACGACATCATCGCCAACGCCCGGATGGAGATCGAGCAGGCCCGGCTGCTGTGCCTCAAGGCCGCCTGGATGATGGACACCGCCGGGGTGCGCGAGGCGCAGCCGTGGATCAGCCAGATCAAGGTGGTGGCGCCGCTGATGGCGCTGAAGGTGATCGACGAGGCGATCCAGCTGCACGGCGCCGAAGGCATCAGCCAGGACCAGCCGCTGGCGCAGATGTGGACCCAGGCGCGCACCCTGCGGCTGGTGGACGGTCCCGACGCGGTGCACCGCCGCCAGGTGGCGCGGGCCGAGCTGCGGCGCTACCGCAACGACGGCTGAGGCTGTGGATAAAGATGGGGGCAGCTTGGGGGGCTGGGGATTTGCGGCCCGCTAAGCGGCTGATGACGCTAGGGTAACAGCGGCGGGGCTGCTGTGGAAAGCTGAAGCTGCGCCACCCCGGGCCGGCGCTGCCCTGATCTCACTGTTCGCGTGAAGCTTTCTCGGCAATCCCCGAGGTGCCTTCGCGCCGCTCCAGCTCCGCCAGCACCTCTGCCAGCGTCACGCCCCGCGCCGCCAGCATGACCAGCAGGTGATACAGCACGTCCGCCGCCTCGCCGGTCAGCCCGGCGCGGTCGTCCTTCACCGCGGCGATGATGGCCTCCACCGCCTCCTCGCCGAACTTCTCGGCGCATTTCTCGGGCCCCCTGGACAGAAGCTTCGCGGTCCAGGACCCGTCCGGGTCGGCGCCGCGCCGGGTCTCGATGACGGCGGCCAGCCGCTCCAGCGCGCTCATGTCAGACGCACCGGGATGCCGGCGGCGGCCATGTGGGCCTTGGCCTCGCCGATGGTGTACTCGCCGAAGTGGAAGATCGAGGCGGCCAGCACCGCGCTGGCGCCGCCCTCGGTCACGCCCTCCACCAGGTGGTCCAGCGTGCCGACCCCGCCCGAGGCGATCACCGGCACCGTCACGGCGTCAGAGATGGCCCGAGTCAGCGGCAGGTTGAACCCGGCGCGGGTGCCGTCGCGGTCCATCGAGGTCAGCAGGATCTCGCCCGCCCCCTTGCCCGCCACGGTCACCGCGAACTCCACCGCGTCAATGCCGGTGGGGCGGCGGCCGCCGTGGGTGAAGATCTCCCACCGGCCCGGCGCGACGGTCTTGGCGTCGATGGCGCAGACGATGCACTGGCTGCCGAAGCGGTCGGCGGCGCGGGCGATCACGTCGGGGTCGGCCACGGCGGCGGAGTTGAAGCTGACCTTGTCGGCCCCCGCCAGCAGCAGCGCGCGCACGTCGTCGGGGGTGCGGACCCCGCCGCCGATTGTCAGCGGCATGAAGCAATGCTCGGCCGTGCGGGTGGCCAGCTCGTACATGGTGCCGCGGTTCTCGTGGGTGGCCTGGATGTCGAGGAAGCACAGCTCGTCCGCGCCGGCGGCATCGTAGGCGCGCGCGGCCTCGACCGGGTCGCCGGCGTCCACCAGATCGACGAAGTTGACGCCCTTGACCACGCGGCCGTCGGCCACGTCGAGGCAGGGGATGATGCGGGTTTTCAGCATGGGTCCCTGTGCGTTGCTGCGTGCCGCCCTAGTATTCCGGTTTCCGGCAAAGCGCCAGTGGCGCGGGTCCGGGCATAAAAGGAGAGACGCGATGAGACAGGTAATTGCAGCGGCAGCGGCACTGGTGGCCATGGCCGCCCCGGTGGCGGCGGACGTGGAGCAGCGCAAGGCGGAAGGCTCGGTCGCGGCGGTGATGAACCGGCTGGTCGAGGCGGTCGAGGGCGCGGGGGCGATGGTTTTCGCGCGGGTCGACCACGCCGGCGGCGCCCAGCAGGTGGGGATGGAGCTGCGGCCGATGGAGCTGCTGATCTTCGGCAACCCGCAGCTTGGCACGCCCGCCCTGCAGGACAACGCGCTGACGGGGCTGGTGCTGCCGCTGCGGGTGCTGGCCTACGAGGACAAGGACGGGCAGGTCTGGCTGGCCTGGCAGGAGCCGGAGGACATGATCGAGGAGGTCGGCGGCGATGACGATGCCGAGTACATCGAGAAGATGGAGGACGCGCTGGAGAAGCTGACCTCGAAGGCCGCGAAGGGCTGAGGTGAAGGGCGTTTCGCCTCTTCCGTCTGAGTTGCGTGCCGCCCGGTGTGAAACACCGGGCCGCGCCGTCCCGCCCCCCCGTCGCCATTGTCGCTCGGACCAATGGCGCGACAATGGCGACCGGCGCTACTGCGCCACCCCGCGGGTCAGCGCTGCCCTCAGCGCTATTAAGCCACGTTCAATCTACAGGGTAGGGCGGGCTTCAGCCCGCCTCCCGGCGCCACCCCCACACCACTCACCCACGCAGCTCCTTCAGCGCCGCCCCCAGGTCCAGCGCCCCGTCATAAAGCGCCCGCCCCGAGATCGCCCCGTGCAGCCCCGCGCCGCAGTCGCGCAGCGCGATCAGGTCGTCCAGCGAGGACACCCCGCCCGACGCGATCACCGGGATCTTCACCGCCCGCGCCAGCGCGGCGGTGGCGGCGATGTTCGGCCCCTGCATGGCGCCGTCACGGTCGATGTCGGTGTAGATGATCGCGGCGACCCCCGCGTCCTCGAAGCTTTGCGCGAGGTCGGTGACGCGCACCTCGGTCTCCTCGGCCCAGCCCTTGGTGGCGACCCGGCCGCCCCGCGCGTCGATGCCCACGGCCACCTGGCCGGGAAAGGCCGCCGCGGCCTCGCGCACCAGGTCCGGGTTCTCCACCGCCACGGTGCCAAGGATCACCCGCGCCAGCCCCTTGTCCAGCCAGGCCTCGATGGTGGCCATGTCGCGGATGCCGCCGCCCAGCTGCGCCGGGACCGAGACCTCCGCGAGGATCCGCTCCACCGCCGCCGCGTTGACCGGGGTGCCGGCGAAGGCGCCGTTCAGGTCTACCAGGTGCAGCCATTCGCAACCCGCGTCCTGGAAGGCCCGCGCCTGCGCCGCCGGATCGTCGCCGAAGACGGTTGCCGCCTCCATGTCGCCGCGCAGCAGGCGCACGCACTGGCCGTCCTTCAGGTCGATGGCGGGGAACAGGATCATGGGGCGCTCCGGGGGCTGTCTGCGGTCGGGCGCTGTTTGCCACCGGGGGGCGGGAATGCCAAGCGCCGCCGGTCGCCACGTCACGCTTGCACCCGGCGCGGCAAGGCGCTGAAGCTTCGGCGCGAGGAGGAACCGACATGATCAAACGCATCACCGCGCTGGCCTTCGCGCTGGCCTTGGGCGCCGGGGCGGCGGCGGCCGACCCGCTGGCCGGCCAATGGCTGACCGCGCCCGACGATAACGGCAATTTCGGCCTGGTGCAGGTGGCCCCCTGCGGCCCCGCCTTCTGCGGCACCCTGGCCCGCGCCTACAACTCCGCCGGCCAGCAGATCCAGTCGCCCAACGTGGGCCGGCAGCTGATCTGGGACACGGTGGCCAAGGGCGGCGGCGTCTACCGCGGCAAGGTCTACGCGCCGGACCGGAACAAGACCTACAGCTCCAAGCTGGTGCTGGAAGGCGACCGGCTTTCGGTCTCCGGCTGCGTGCTTGGCATCTGCCGCGAGGGCGGGGTCTGGCGGCGCCAGAACTGACCGCGCGCCGGGCTGCCTAGGGCTTCCAGCGCAGGAAGTTGGCGATCAGCCGCAGCCCGGCCTGCTGGCTTTTCTCGGGGTGGAACTGGGTGCCCACCACGTTGTCGCGCCCGACGATGGCGGTGACCGCGCCGCCGTAGTCGCAATGCGCCAGCCGCTGCGCCGGGTCCGCCACCTGGAAGTGGAAGGAGTGGACGAAATAGGCGTGATCGCCGGTTTCCAGCCCCTCCAGCACCGGGTGGGGGTGGTCGATCACCAGGTCGTTCCAGCCCATGTGCGGCACCTTCAGCGCGTCGTCCGACGGGGCGATGCGCAGCACGTCGCCGCCGATCCAGTCCAGCCCCGGAACCTGCGCGTATTCGTGGCCGGTGGTGGCCAGCATCTGCATGCCCACGCAGATCCCCAGGAAAGGCACGCCGCGTTCGGTCACCGCCTCTTCCATCGCGCGGAACACGCCGTCGCGGGCGAAGAGCGCGTTGCGGCAGGCCGGGAAGGCGCCGTCGCCGGGCAGCACGATGCGGTCGGCGCGGGCCACGTCCTCGGGCCGGGCCGAGACCAGCACCTCGCCGCCGCCGGTCTCGCGCGCCATGCGCTGGAACGCCTTCTCGGCCGAGTGCAGGTTGCCGGACTCGTAGTCGATCAGAACCGTCAGCATCGGCTAGAGCGCGCCCTTGGTGGAGGGGATGGCGTCGGACTTGCGGGGGTCCGGCTCCACCGCCTCGCGCAGGGCGCGGGCGACGGCCTTGAAGGCCGCCTCGGCGATGTGGTGGCTGTTGAACCCGTGCAGCGCGTCGACGTGCAGCGTGATGCCGCCGTGGCTGGCGAACGCCTGGAAGAACTCTCGCACCAGCTCGGTGTCGAAGCTGCCGATCCTGGCGGTGGGCAGCATGACGTTCCACACCAGGTAGGGCCGCCCCGACAGGTCCAGCGCCGCGCGCACCAGCGCGTCGTCCATCGGCAGCAGGCAGGCGCCGTAGCGGCGGATGCCGCGCTTGTCGCCCAGCGCCTTGGCCAGCGCCTGGCCCAGCGCGATGCCCACGTCCTCGACGCTGTGGTGGTCGTCGATGTGCAGGTCGCCCTTGCAGCGCACGGTCATGTCGATCAGCGAGTGCCGCGCCAGCTGGTCCAGCATGTGGTCGAAGAACCCGACGCCGGTCGCCATGTCGTAGCTTCCGCTGCCGTCCAGGTCGATCTCGACCGTAATGTCGGTTTCCGCCGTCTTGCGGGTGATCGTCGCCTTGCGCATCGCCGCGCCTCCGTCTGGTCGGGCAGGGCCGCGGAAGGACCGGCCCGGGTGTCCGGGGCGCTTATAGGCGGCGGCCGGGGGCTTTCCAAGCGCCCCCATTGATTCCGCGCGGCGGCGCGGCCATTGTGCCGCGAACGCCCAAGGGAGCCCGCCATGACCACCTGCGTCTTCGTCCAGCTACGCTGCCGCCCCGGCAAGACCTACGAGGTGGCCGAGCAGGTGGCGCTGCGCGAGATCCACTCGGAACTGTATTCCACCAGCGGCGATTTCGACCTGCTGCTGAAGATCTACGTTCCCGCTGGCCGCGACATCGGCAAGTACCTGAACGACGAGCTGCTGGACATCGCCGGCATAGAACGCTCGCTGACCACGCTGACCTTCAAGGCGTTCTAGGCGCTGCCAGGCACCGCACCCGTGCTAGCATGCGGCCGATTCCCCTTCGGCTTTCTCTGAACAGGTGCATTCATGTCCTCTGATATTACCGTCCTTCTGGGAACGACCAAGGGCGCCTTCCTCGTCTCCGGCACGCCCGGCGGCGGGTGGACGGCGCGCGGCCCCTACTGCAACGGCTGGTGCATCAACCACGTGGTGGGCGACCCCGTCAGCGGCACGATCTGGGCCGGTGGCGGGGGAGACTTCCTTGGCGCCGGAGTCTGGCGGTCCGAAGACGGCGGCGAAAGCTGGGAGGTCTGCCGCCTGACGCGCGGGCAGATGGACGACTGGGCCGCCGACCAGCCCGATTTCGCCCGGACCCTCGGCTGGACCGACGCGCCCTTGCCCTTCGGGACCGAGTTCACTCAGGTCTGGAGCCTGAGCCACGCCCACGGCACGCTTTACGCCGGTACCAAGCCCGCGGGGCTGCTGGCCAGCCGCGACGGCGGGCGCAGCTGGTCCCGGGTGCAGGGGCTGACGGACCATCCCTCTGCCAAGGACTGGAACCCCGGGGCGGCGGGGCTGGTGCTGCACACCATCGTGCCGCATCCTGTGGACCCCGCGAAGATGTGGGTCGGCATTTCCGCCGCCGGGGTCTTTGCCACCGAGGATGGCGGTGCCAGCTGGGAACGGCGCAACCGGCTGTCGAACGCCGGCGCCTGCGAAGGCCATTCGCACCCCGCCGGCCCCTCCGGGGGAGAGGTGGGGCACTGCGTGCACAACATGATGCGGGCCGGGGGAGAGGGGGATCTGCTGTACCAGCAGAACCACCACGGGGTCTGGCGGTCTTCCGACGGCGGGCGCAGCTGGGACGACGTGACGGAGGGGCTGCCCTCGACCTTCGGCTTTCCCATCCGGGTGCACCCGCGCGACCCGCAGACGATCTGGACCCTGCCGCTGAATGGCGACATGGCCGGCCGCTTCCCGCCCGACGCCGCGGCGGCGGTCTGGCGCAGCCGGGACGGGGGCGAAAGTTGGCAGGGGATGCGCGAGGGGCTGCCGCAGGAGGGCTGTTTCTTCACCGTGCTGCGGCAGGCGATGGCGGGCGACACCCGCGATCCGGCGGGGGTTTACTTCGGCACCAACTCTGGCTCTGTCTTCGCCAGTTTCGACGACGGGGACCACTGGGAGGAGATCACCCGGCACCTGCCTACGATCCTGTCGGTGGAGGTGCTGGAGCGGGCGTGAGAGGCGGCGCGTTAACCAAGGAAAAAGACTGTTTACCCTGAATGATCAAACCGAGGCCTGCTTCGTGTGTTAATCAGGTGTGGGGGCTCCTGTGGGAGTTTACGATGACACGCTTTATCCTGAAATCGCTGGGTGTACTTGCCGCCGTGGGAATGGCGATGCCCGCCCAATCCGAAGGGTTGTCGGAGCAGGACTGCGCGATGGTTCTCGAACTTGGGCAGGGGGCGGTGCGGGCCGAGGCCTTCGCCACCTGCAGCCTCGGCGTCCGGCGAGAGCCGGTTCCCGTGCCACCCGTCCCGGTCGCCGCGACCGAGGAAAGGAAACCGGACCGGTCCCCCCGCCCGACGCCCATCATCGCCGTGGACGTGCGGGGCAATGCCACGGGAGAACGGATCGTCGCGGCCAGTACCACGGGCGGACAGCTGCGGGTGGCGGTCATGCGCGGCGGCCGGCAGGTCTGGCTGCGGGCGGTCCGCCACGGCCCCGTCACCGGCAAGGGGCTGCGCGTGCGGCTTCTCGGCAATGGCACGCCTCTCGTTGACGTCAATACGCGGGGGCCAGCCGCGGGCCGGCTGGCCGACGTTTCCACCCGGGACGGGCTGCGCCTGCGGGTGGGCGGGAAGAACCCGCTGGTCGACGTGAACACCGGCGGCGAGGCCTCGGGACGTCTTGCCGATGTCAGCACCGACGACGGCATCAGCGCGGGCGCGGGACACGACGGCATCGGCGTCGAGGTCGACCTGCGCTGACATCAGACAAGGCAGCGCGCCGGCCGCTCGCCGCGGCCGGCGCATTCCGTGGCGCGCTCCGGCGTCAGGGATTGGCGGCCACGGGTGGCGGCTACGCGGGGACTGTGGCAGATAAGCGGGCACCATTGACCGCGCGCGGAGCCTCGCATGACCAGCACCTTCGGCAAGGGTTGCCACCTGCACCTGATCGACGGATCGGCCTTCATCTTCCGCGCCTTCCACGCGCTGCCGCCGCTGACCCGGCGCTCCGACGGGCTGCCGATCGGCGCCGTCTCGGGCTTCGTCAACATGATCTGGAAGATGGTGCAGGACAACCACGGCCCCGACGCGCCGACCCACGTGGCAGTGGTCTTCGACAAGGGCAGCCACACCTTCCGCAACGAGATGTACGACCTGTACAAGGCCAACCGCGATGCCATGCCCGAGGACCTGCGCCCGCAGATCCCGCTGACCCGCGAGGCCACCCGCGCCTTCAACCTCGCCTGCCTGGAGCAGGAGGGCTTCGAGGCCGACGACATCATCGCCGCGCTCGCCTGCCAGGCGCGGGACGCGGGCGGGCGGGTGACGATCATCTCGTCCGACAAGGACCTGATGCAGCTGATCGGCGGCGGGGTCGAGATGTTCGACGCCATGAAAAACCAGCGCATCGGCCCCGAGGAGGTGGAGGCCAAGTTCGGCGTGCCGCCCGCGAAGATGGTGGACGTGCAGGCGCTGGCCGGCGATTCGGTGGACAACGTGCCCGGCGCCCCCGGCATCGGGGTGAAGACCGCGGCGCTGCTGATCAACGAGTTCGGCGATCTCGAATCGCTGCTGGCCCGGGCGGAGGAGATCAAGCAGCCCAAGCGCCGCCAGACCCTGATCGAACATGCCGAACAGATCCGCCTGTCGAAGCGGCTGGTGCAGCTGGACTGCGACATGACGGTCGAGGCGACGCTGGACGAGCTGGAGGTGCGCGCCCCCGACGCCGACACGGTGCTGGAGTTCCTGACGAAGATGGAGTTCCGCACCATCAGCCGCCGGGTCGCCGAGGTGCTGGGCCGCGAGGCGCCGGTGATCGAGGACGCCCCCGCGCCCGAACCCGACGCGCCCCAGGCAGAGGCGGTGCCTTTCGACCCGGACAGCTACGAGTGGGTGAAGGACGCAGCGGCGCTGCAGGTCTGGATCGACCGGATCCGCGAGGCCGGGTACGTGGCGGTGGACACCGAGACAACCGGGCTGAACGAGATGATCGCCGACCTCGTGGGCATCTCGCTTTGCGTCACGCCGGGGCAGGCCTGCTACATCCCGCTGGCCCATCGCGGCGCCTCGGACGGCGGGCTGTTCGGCGACGGCGCGCTGGCCGAGGGGCAGATGCCCATGGACGAGGCGCTGGCGATGCTGCGGCCGGTGCTGGAGGATCCCGCGATCCTGAAGATCGGCCAGAACATGAAGTACGACGCCAAGATCTTCGCCCGCAACGGCATTGCCCTGGCCCCGGTCGACGACACCATGCTGATGTCCTACGCCATGCACGGGGGCCTGCACGGGCACGGGATGGACGTGCTGTCGGAACGCTACCTCGGCCACGTGCCGATCCCGATCAAGGAGCTGATCGGCTCGGGCAAGGGCCAGAAGACCTTCGACCAGGTGCCGGTGGCCGAGGCGGTGCGCTATGCCGCCGAGGATGCCGACGTGACCCTGCGGCTCTGGCAGACCTTCCGCCCGCAGCTGCACCGCGCCCAAGTCACCACCGTCTACGAGACGCTGGAACGGCCCATGGTCGACGTGCTGCGGCGGATGGAGATGTCGGGCATCCAGGTGGACCGCGACGCGCTCAGCCGGATGTCCTCGGCCTTCTCGCAGAAGATGGCGGCGCTGGAGGCGGAGATCCATGAGCTGGCGGGCGAGACCTTCAACATCGGCAGCCCTAAGCAGCTGGGCGAGATCCTCTTTGACCGGATGAGCCTGCCGGGTGGCAAGCGCGGCAAGACCGGCGCCTGGTCGACCCCCGCCGACGTGCTGGAGGACCTGGCGACCGAACACGACCTGCCCGCCCGGGTGCTGGACTGGCGCCAGCTGTCCAAGCTGAAGTCGACCTACACCGACGCGCTGCAGTCCCACATCAACCCCGCCACGGGACGGGTGCACACCTGCTATTCCATCGCCGGGGCGAACACCGGGCGGCTGGCCTCGAACGACCCCAACCTGCAGAACATTCCCGTGCGCAGCGAGGAAGGCCGCCGGATCCGCGAAGCCTTCGTCGCGGGGCCGGGCAAGGTGCTGCTGTCGCTGGACTATTCACAGATCGAGCTGCGCATCCTCGCCCACGTCGCGGGCATCGCAGAGCTGAAGCAGGCCTTCGCCGAGGGCGTGGACATCCACGCGCTGACGGCGTCGGAGATGTTCGGCGTGCCGCTGGACCAGATGACGCCGGACGTGCGGCGGCAGGCCAAGGCGATCAACTTCGGCGTGATCTACGGCATCTCCGGCTTCGGGCTGGCGCGCAACCTGCGCATCCCGCGCGGCGAGGCGCAGGGGTTCATCGACCGCTACTTCGAGCGTTTCCCCGGCATCCGCGACTACATGGACGAGACGGTGAAGTTCGCCAAGCAGCACGGCCACGTCCAGACGCTGTTCGGCCGGCGCATCCACACCCCCGAGATCAACGCCCGCGGCCCCCACGCCGGCTTCGCCCGCCGCGCGGCGATCAACGCGCCGATCCAGGGCACCGCGGCAGACATCATCCGCCGCGCCATGGCCCGCATCGGCGCCGCGATCGAGGGGCTGCCGGCGGCGATGCTGCTGCAGGTGCACGACGAGTTGATCTTCGAGGTGGACGCCGGCGCCGAGGCCGATGTCATCGCCCGCGTACGCGAGGTGATGGAAGGCGCGGCCGACCCGGCGGTGCGGCTGGACGTGCCGCTGGTGGTGGACGCGGGGCAGGGGGCGAACTGGGCGGAGGCGCATTAGGAGGTCGGTCGCTGTTGCAGGTTGCATCGATCGGCGGCGCCTGACCGCGTCGCGGCGAAAGCGGATCCGCCCGAACAATCCATTGAATGAAGCGCTGATCCGCCCCGCACAAGCCGCAGGCGCGGGGCGAGCGCCTGCCCGTCCCGGCGGGCTGGCGCTTTGGAATTGCAGGGGAACGCTCATTCAGCGCGCAGACTTGGCTGGGATAAAGGGCCTATGCCGGAGGACAGTTGCGCCACCCCACGGGCAGGCTTGCGTTGCGCGGCGGCGGGGTGAACCCCGACCTACCGATTGGGACAGGGTATGCGCCGACGTTCGGGATCCGCGAGCGTCTTCGCGCCTGGTCCGGTGACCGCCGTCACCGAACCCGCAGACCACCACATCCTACCCATACGCCTCCAGCAGCGCCCTCAGATCCTCCATCGTGTTCGCCTCGTCCACCGGCTTGTCCCGCCGCCACCGGGCCATGCGGGGAAACCGCAGCGCGACGCCGGACTTGTGGCGGGGGCTGCGTTGGATGCCCTCGAAGTGGATCTCGAAGACATGCTCCGGCTTGACCGCGCGCACCGGGCCGTAGCGTTCCAGCGTGTTCTTGCGGACCCAGGCGGTGATCTGGCGGAACTCGGCGTCGGTGAGGCCGGAGTAGGCCTTGGTGAAGGGCACCAGCGCGTTGCCGTCGCGCACCGCGAAGGTGAAATCGGTGAACAGGTTGGCGCGGCGGCCGTGGCCCTGCTGGGCGTAGATCATCACCGCGTCGATGCTCAGCGGGTCGACCTTCCACTTCCACCAGTCGCCCTTCTTGCGGCCCACCTGGTAGGGGCTGGACAGCCGCTTCAGCATCAGCCCCTCGGCCCCCATGTCGCGCGAGCGCGCCCGCTCGGCGGCCATCGCCTCCCAGTCCGCCACCTCCACGGCGGGGGACAGCCGCAGCGGCGCCTCCGCCGGCAGTCCCGCGACGAGCGCCGCGAGAAGCGCCCGCCGTTCGGACAGCGGCCGCGCGCGGATGTCCTCGCCCTGCCATTCCAGCAGGTCGTAGGCCTTCAGGATCACCGGCGCCTCGGCCAGCAGCTTCTTCGGCACGCTCTTGCGCCCGATCCGCTTCTGCAGCGCCGAGAAGGGCAGGGGCGCGTCGCCCTCCCAGGCCAGGATCTCGCCGTCCAGCACCGTGCCCTCGGGCACGAAGTCCTTCGCCGCCGCCAGTTCCGGAAAGCGGTCGGTCATCAGCTCCTCGCCGCGCGACCAGACGTAGTGCTCGCCGCCGCGCAGCACCAGCTGGCCGCGGATGCCGTCCCATTTCCGTTCCGCCAGCCAGTCCCCCACCGGGCCCAGCGTCTCCGGCGGGTCGTCCAGCTGGTAGGCCAGGAAGAAGGGATAGGGGCGGGACAGGTTCGCCTCGGGGTCCGGTTCCAGCACCAGCGCGCGGAAGCTGGTGGTGTCCGGGCTCCAGTCCCCCATCAGGCGCAGTGCCATGTCGGTTTCCTCGACCCCGGTCGCGGCGGCGAGGGCGCGGGTCATCAGCTTCTGGCTGACGCCGACGCGGAAGCCGCCGGTGAGCAGCTTGTTGAACAGGAAGCGCTCTGTCGCGTCCAGCTCGTCCCAGGCCTCGAGGATCAGCGCCTTGCGCGCGGGCTCTTCCAGCGTCGGCAGGCTGCGGATCCGGCCGATCCAGTGGGACAGCGAGCGGTCAGAGCCGCGCGTGTTCGGCGGCAGCACCAACGCTATGGTCTCGGCGAGGTCGCCGACGATGGGGTAGGCCTCCTCGAACAGCCACAGGGGGATGCCGGCGCGTTCCGCCGCCCAGCCGCGCAGCACCGTGGCGTTAACCGCGCGCTTGGGCCGGCGCCCCGACAGCAGGGCGATGGTCCACAGCCGGTCGTCCTCGGGCGCCTCGCGGAAGTAGTCCGCCAGCGCCTCGACCTTCAGCGTGGTGCGGGTGGTCTGGTCCAGCCGGGCGAAGAGGCGGGCGAAGCGTTTCACGCGGCCTCCTCCGGGTCGGGGCGGTCCAGGCTTTCGCCTTCGTACTCGGTCTCCACCACCGCGGCTTCGTAGCCCTCGTGCTCCAGCCAGCGGCGGAACTGCGAGGTATAGCCATGGGTGGCAAAGACCTTCTCGGCCCCGGTGGCGCGGATCGCCTGGTTCAGCCCCTCCCAGTCGGCGTGGTCCGACATCACGAAGCCCCGGTCCGCCGCACGCCGCCGCCGCACGCCCCGCAGGCGCATCCAGCCGGAGGCGAAGGCCGAGGAGGTCTGGCCGAACCGCCGCATCCACGGCGTGCCCAGCCCCGAGGAGGTGGACAGCACGATGGCGTTCGGGTGCGCCTTTGGATCGGTCTCGGGCGTCACGCGCACCGTGTCCGGCAGGACAAGGCCCTGGCCCCGCAGCACCTCGTTGACGTTCTCGATGGCGCCGTGGGTCAGGATCGGGCCGATGGAGGTGTCAAGGCAGGCCATGATCCGCTGCGCCTTGCCCAGCGCGTAGGCCCCCAGTACCGGGGTGCGGCCCTCTGCCACCGTCGTGGCCCACCAGGCGTTGATCTCCGCCGCGGTCTCTGCCTGCGGCGCCCAGGAAAAGACCGGCAGGCCGAAGGTGCATTCGGTGACGAAGGCGTGGCATTGCACCGGCTCGAAGGGTTCCGACAGGCCGTCCACCTCGGTCTTATAGTCGCCCGAGACCACCCAGACCTCGCCCTTCACCTCCACCCGGATCTGCGCCGAGCCCGGCACGTGCCCCGCGGGGTGGTACGATACCTCCGCGTCGCCGATCCGCCGCGTCTCGCCGTAGCGCACGGTTTCCAGCGAGATCTCCCCAAGCCGGTGCCGCATGACCGGCGCGGCGGCCTCGGTGGCGAGGTAGCGGGCGTGTCCCTGCCGGGCGTGGTCGGCATGGCCATGGGTGATCAGCGCCCGGTCCACCGGGCGCCAGGGGTCGATGAAGAAGTCGCCGGCGGGGCAGTAGATGCCCTCGGGCAGGAATGTCAGCACGCTCATGCAGCGATGATAGTGCGCGGCGCGGGGGCGGCGAGGCAAAGGCCGGCGTGGCAACGTGCAGGGATCGCCCTAAGTTGCGGAAAGCTTGGGCAAAGCGGCAGGTCCCTGTGCCGGGGACGCGCGGCCGGCCTTGCAACTCGCCGCACGGCTTGGAAGAGTGGACAGATGAACAACGCCGCACCGACGCAGTATTTCAACGAGATGGAACAGGGCGGACAGATCCGTCTGCCCTATGATGGATTGCAGGACTGGCTGCGCGACATGCCGGTCGAGCTGCGGACCCTCAAACAGCACGAGGCCGAGGCTCTTTTCCGGCGGATCGGCATCACCTTCGCCGTTTACGGCGAGGGGGGCGACCCGGACCGGCTGATCCCCTTCGACATGTTCCCCCGGATCTTCGCCGCCGAGGAATGGCGCCGGCTGGAGCGGGGGATCAAGCAGCGGGCGCGGGCGCTGAACGCCTTCCTGGTCGACGTCTACGGCCGCGGCGAGATCGTGCGCGCGGGACGGATCCCGGCGCACCTGGTCTATACCAACGACGCCTATGAGAAGGCGGTGGTGGGGATCATGCCGCCCAAGGGGGTCTACAGCCACATCGTCGGCATCGACCTGGTGCGGGTGGGGCCGGACGAATTCTACGTGCTGGAGGACAACTGCCGCACCCCCTCCGGGGTCTCCTACATGCTGGAGAACCGCGAGATCATGATGCGGATGTTCCCGCGCCTGTTCCAGCAGAACCGCATCGCCCCCGTAGACAGCTACCCCCGGGCGCTGCGGCGCACGCTGGCCTCGGTGGCGCCGATGAAATGCGACGCCGAGCCTTGCGTGGTGGTGCTGACGCCCGGCCACTTCAACAGCGCCTATTACGAGCATTCCTTCCTCGCCGACATGATGGGCGTGGAGCTGGTCGAGGGGCAGGACCTGTTCGTCGACGGCGATTTCTGCTGGATGAAGACCACCGAGGGCCCGCGCAAGGTGGATGTCATCTACCGCCGCATCGACGACGCCTTCCTCGACCCGCTGTGCTTCAAGCCCGACTCGATGCTGGGCGTGCCGGGGCTGATGAACGTCTACCGCTCCGGCGGCGTGTCGATCTGCTCGGCCCCCGGCGCCGGGGTGGCGGACGACAAGGCGATCTACACCTACGTGCCCGACATGGTGCGCTTCTACCTGGGCGAGGAGCCGATCCTGAAGAATGTGCCCACCTGGCAATGCGCCCGCGACGACGAGCGCAAGTACGTGCTGGAGAACCTCGGCGACCTGGTGGTCAAGGAGGTCCACGGCTCGGGCGGGTACGGGATGCTTGTGGGCCCGCGTTCCACCAAGAGCCAGATCGAGGCGTTCCGCGCCAAGATCGAGGAAAAGCCCCACAACTACATCGCCCAGCCGACGCTGGCGCTGTCCACCTGCCCGACCTTCGTGGAGGAGGGAATCGCGCCGCGTCACGTGGACCTGCGCCCCTACTGCCTCGTGGGCGAGGAGATAGAGCTGGTGCCGGGCGGGCTGACCCGGGTGGCGCTGACGGAAGGGTCGCTGGTGGTGAACTCGTCGCAGGGCGGCGGGGTGAAGGACACCTGGGTGATGGCGGAATGAGCGGGCTGGCAATGCCGCGGGGGGTGCGGCCATGATGCTTAGCCGGACGGCAGAAAACCTGTTCTGGATGGGCCGCTACCTGGAGCGGGCCGAGACCAACGCCCGCCTGCTGGACGCCGGCGCGCGCCATGCGCTGCTGCCCAACACCGGCGGCGGTTTCCGGAACGAGTGGGAATCGGTGCTGGAGGCCAGCGGCACCATGCCCGCCTTCCGCGAGAAGTACGGCGACCCGGTGCAGCGGAACATCGAAAGCCACATGTTCTTCGACAGCGACAACGCCTCGTCGGTGAACGCCTGCATCACCGCCGCCCGCGAGAACGGCCGCATCGTGCGTACCGCGATCACCGGGCAGGTCTGGGACGCGCTGAACGGCGCCTTCCAGGAAATGCGCGAGATGCAGCGGACCGAGCGCAGCCAGCTGCCGCTGAGCGACCTGACCGACTGGACCCGCCGCACCACCGCGCTGGTGCGCGGCGCCTCCAGCGCCTCGATGCTGCGCAACGACGGCTTCCACTTCCTGCGCCTCGGCTTCGCGCTGGAACGCGCCGACAGCACCGCGCGGGTGATGGACGTGAAGCACTACGTGCTGCTGCCGGACCTCAGCTACGTCGGCTCGGGTCTGGACAACTACCAGTGGTCGGCGCTGCTGCGCGCGCTCAGTTCCTACCGCAGCTTCGGCTGGGCCTACGGCGGCGACATCACCGCGCGCAAGATCGTCGACTTCCTGATCCTCAACCTGCAATGCCCGCGCTCGCTGCTGACCTGCGTGGCGGACGTGAACGAGAGCCTCGGCTTCCTTGCCCGCGCCTACGGCCGCACCAGCGACGCGCAGGGTTACGCGCGCACGCTGATGGCGGAACTGGCCGAGGCCGAGGTGGAGGACATCTTCCAGGAAGGCCTGCACGAGTTCCTGACGCGATTCATCGAATCCACCGGGGCGCTCGCCGACGCGATCCGCACCTCCTACCTGACAGGGCGGGTGATATGAAACTGACGGTTTCCCACCGATCCGAGTACACCTTCGACACGCCGATCCGGGGCGTGGTGCAGTCGCACCGGCTGACCCCCGCCAGCAACGTCGGCCAGAACGTGCTGCACTGGTCGGTGAACGTGCCCGGCGCGCTGGTGGGCGCGGCCTTCCGCGACGGGGCGGGGGACTGGATCCAGACCGTCTCGCTGCGCAACGAGGTCGAGGCGCTGGTGGTCGAGGTCAGCGGCGAGGTGCTGACCGAGGATCTCAGCGGTGTGCTGAAGGGCCACCGCGAAGGCGTTCACCCGCAGGTCTACCTGCGCACCACCCGCGCCACCGACAGCACCCACGAGGTGCGCGAACTGGCGGAAGAGGCGATCGCGGGCGAAAGCGACATCCTCGGCCGCGCGCACGCGCTGTCGCGGGCGGTGCGGGGGGCGGTGGACTACGTGCCTTCGATGACCGACAGCAGCACCACCGCCGCCGAGGCGCTGGATCTCGGCAAGGGGGTCTGCCAGGACCACGCCCACCTGCTGATCGCCGCCGCCATCTGCGCCGGCATCCCCGCGCGCTACGTGGCCGGCTACCTTTACACCGAGGGCAGCGAGGCGCGGAACGAGGCGTCGCACGCCTGGGCGGAACTGTTCGTGGACGGGCTGGGCTGGATCGGCTTCGACCCGGCGAACGAATGCTGCCCCGACGCACGCTACATCCGCCTCGGCTCCGGCTACGATGCCCAGGACGCGGCGCCGATCCGCGGCGTCTCTTCCGGCGCGGCGACGGAGCATCTTGACGTCTCCGTAAGCGTCGGTCAGGTGCAGCAGTAACGCACCGAAAAACCGGGAAGACGGACAGATGACCTATTGCGTCGGGCTGCTGCTGGATGCGGGGATGGTTCTGCTGAGCGACACGCGCACCAACGCGGGGCTCGACAATATCGCCACCTACCGCAAGATGTTCCTGTTCGAGGAGCCGGGCGAGCGCGTGGTCGCGATCATGACCGCCGGCAGCCTCAGCGTGACCCAGACCGCGCTGGCGCGGCTGCAGGAGGGCATCGAGGATACCCGCCCCGACGCGCCCCCGTCGCTGATGACCGCCGAGACGATGCTGGAGGTGGCGGCCATCGCCGGCAACACGCTGGCCGAGGTGGCCAAGGACATCTCCTCCAAGATGACCGCCGGCAGCGACCAGGTCAGCGCCGCGCTGCTGCTCGCCGGTCAGCGCAAGGGCGGCGAGATGCGGCTGTTCCTGATCTATCCCGAGGGCAACTTCATCGAGGCGACCGAGGACAACCCCTACCTGCAGATCGGCGAGCACAAGTACGGCAAGCCGATCCTCGATCGGGTGGTGCAGCCCTCGACCTCGCTGGCCGAGGCGCAGAAGGCGGTGCTGCTAAGCATGGATTCGACCCTGCGGTCGAACCTGTCGGTGGGCATGCCGCTGGACCTCGCGGTGATCGAGAAGGACGCCTGCCGGATCACCCTGTCGCGGCGGATCGAGCCGCAGGACGAGGCTTTCCAGAAGATGTCGAACGCCTGGGGCCGCACCCTGCGCGAGGGCTTCAGCGCCATCGAGATCTGAGGGGCGGCACCGGCCGTGCCCGTCCCGCCCCCGATTGCCGGTGCTACCGCCCGATCGCGAAGACCAGCGTGACGGCGGCCTCAGTGCTGACCTCGCCCTCCGCCACCGGCGCGGCATCCATCACCGCGGCGGCGCGAAACATGGCGGGGCCGGGGGAGTCCACCGATTCGCTCAGTTCCAGCAGCGTGCCCAGGGTGACGCCCGCGGCCTCGGCATAAAGCTCGGCCTTGCGGCGGGCGTCGGTGACCGCGCGGCGGCGCGCCTCGTCCATGGCCGGCAGCGGATCCTGCAGCGCGAAGGACAGCCCGTGGAAGGTATTGGCCCCCGACTGCACCACCGTGTCCAGGATCTCCCCCAGCCCGTCCAGGGCGCGGACCCGGACGGTGACGGTATTGCGCGCCTCGTAGCCGGTGATCTCGGGCCGGCCGGGGCCGCTGCGGTCGTTCCACACCGGGTTCAGCGACAGGTCGGAGGTCTGCACGTCGCGCGGCTGAACGCCCGCTTCCTGCAGCCGGGCAAGGACTTCGGCGGTGCCGGCAGAGGTCTTGTCCATCGCCTCGGCGGCGGTCTCGCCCTGCGCGGTGACCCCCATGGTGATGACCGCCATGTCCGGCACGCTGTCCACGGCGCCGGTGCCGACAACCGTCAGCCGGCCCTGCTGCGCGGCATCCACCGGCGGGGCGGGCGGGGTGCCCTGGGCAAGGGCGAAGGCGGGGGCGGCGACAAGAAGGGCCGCGAGAGCGAACCGGCGCATTGTGACAAATCCTTTCAGTTGGCGCCGAATTGGTGCATCGTGGCGCCGCCTGCGGCAAGGGCACGCACGGGCGGTAACCTTCCGTTCGGCGGTTTGTTGCTATAGAAAGCCTTTAACAGGGGAGCGCGACTCCCAAGCGGTCCACCGAGACTTTATAGACCGGACGCATGAAGCCCAGTTTCGCCCTGAACCTTACCCATGACGGCATCAGCCTGCTGCACCGCGCGCAGGCGGGATGGCTGAGCGTGGGCGACGTGTCGCTGGACGCGCCCGATCTCGTGGACGAACTGGTGGTGCTGCGCCGCACCGCGTCGGACCTGGAGGCCGGGGGGCTGACCACCAAGCTGGTGATACCCGACTCGCAGATCCTCTACGTCGAGGTGGACGCGCCCGGCCCCTCGGCGAACGAGCGGATGGAGCAGATCCGCGCGGCGCTGGTGGGCCTGACCCCCTACGACCTGCACGACCTGGTGTTCGACTGGCGCAGCCGCGGCGACAAGGCGCAGGTGGCCGTGGTGGCCCGCGACACGCTGTTCGAGGCCGAGGGCTTCGCGATGCAGTACCGGTTCAACCCGGTCTCCTTCGTGGCGCTGCCGGCGCGGGGCGATTTCGAGGGAGAGCCGTTCTTCGGCCCCACCCGCCACGCCGCCAGCCTGCTGACCGGGGGCGAGACGATCGAGCCGGACGAGCGGCGGATCGAGATCCTCGGCCGCTCGGACGCGGCGGTGGAACCGGCCCCGAAGAAGCCCGCCGCGCGCAAGGGCAAGAAGGCGGAGGAGGTGGAGGCTCCGGCAGAGGACGCGGCCGCCGCCGTCGCCGCACCCGCCGAGGCCGAGGCTGCGGGCGGAAAGCCCAGCCCCTACGGCGCCACCGGCAAGTCCGAGGCGCCCGCTTTCTCGTCGCGCCGCAAACAGGCCGCCCCCCGGGTAAACGGCCACGCATTGCCCTCCGCCGTGCCCGCCCCGCCGGCCTCCGCGCCGCTGGCGCCCGCGGCCGTGGTGGCGGACCTGCCGCCGGTGGAATCCATCTCGGGGGCAGACCTCGTCGCCCGCCGCACTTCTGCGCCGAAGCCCGACAAGGCCAAGCCCGAGGCCGCTCCGCCCGTGACGGACGTGCCCAGCCCCGCCGCCCGCGCCGCCGCCGTGCCGCCTGACGCCCCGGAACTGGCCGGCCGCGCCGACCCGGTGCTGGACCTCGCCGCGCCCGCCGCCGCCGCCGCTAGCGCTGCCGCCAAGCCCGCCACCAGCCACACCCGGCTCGCCGATGCCCTGGGCCGCATCGCCCGCCGCCCGGTGACCCCGCCGGTCAGCGGCGACGGCCTGCCGACGACGCCCACGCCCCCCAGGCCCGCCAAGATCCCGCCGCGGCGCCCCGCCACCGCTGCCGAGGCCGACGCGATGACCGTCTTCGGCGCCCGCGGCCGCAGCCCGCAGCGCGAAAAGCCGCGCTTCCTCGTGCCGGTGCTCACCGTGGTTCTGCTGCTGGCGCTGGGCGCGGTGGCGCTGTGGTCCTCGTGGTTCATGAACGACCTCACCCGCGGCTGGTTCGGCCTTGGCGGCGAGCCCGAGATCGCGGCGCTGGAGGAACCGGCCCCGATCATCGTGCCCGAGGCGTTGCCATCGGTTAACCCTGACACCGCGCCCATCGCCGGCCTGACCCCCGACGTCGCCCCCAACACCGTCCCGCAGCCGGACCCGGTGGCCGAAGAGGACATTCCGCCCTCCGAACCCATGCCCGGTGTCGAGGTGACGGCGCTGCAGCCGCAGGCGGACGAGGCGCCGCCCGCCGCGCCCGCGGCCCCCGCCGCACCCGATGCCGGCCTGCGCGCGCCGGGCGGCGAGGGTATCCTGCCCGAGACCACCGCCGACGCCGCGCCGCCCGAGCTTGCCCCCGGCCAGACGCCCGCCGGCCAGGACCCGGCGCTGGAGACCGCGGCGCTGGCGCCCCCCGCCGCGCCCGCGCAGGGCCCGGCGCTGGACGACGGGCCCGCCCCCGACGTCGCGACCATCGCCCCGGCACTGACCGAAAGCCTCACCCCTGGTGACCCCGCGCCCGCGCCCGGCGACGGCGGCGCGGCGCCGGACGAGCTGGAGATCGTGCGCCTGCAGGAACCCCCGGCAGCCGAGGCCGCGCCTTCCGCCGCCGTCGAGGCCCCGGCGCCCGCCCGCATCAACCCGCCGACCCCCGCCGAGGCAGAGGCCTTCTATGCCCGCACCGGCATCGCCGTGCTCGCCCCCGCCCCGATCCAGAGCCCCGGCGGCGACCGGCTGGACCGCGTGGTGCTGTCCTCGGCCGACCCGGCGCTGGCGGACCCGCGCCCGCGCGGGCTGAGCGACGGCAGCGAGCTGGTGCGCCCGGACGTGGTGATGCAGGGCATCCTTCCGCCGCTGCCCCTGACCACCGAGTTCGACCTGGACGAGCGCGGCTTCGTCCGTGCCACGGCGGAGGGCGCGCTGACGCCCCAAGGCGCGGTGGTGTTTCGCGGCACGCCGCCGGTGGTGCCGGGTGTGCGGCCGGGCACGCCGGAACCCGAACCGGCCGCCACGCCGGAAGAGCGTGACGACAGCTTCCTCGACGGCCCCGCCGCGAACCGGGGCGGCGAGGACGAGGCACCCAGCCGCACCGCCGAGGCCGACGAGGACCCGGTGCCGGAACTGGTGGCGGGGCTGGACCCCGAGGTGCTGCGCGACCTGGCGCCGATCCTCGACGAATCCGACCTGGCCGAGGCCGACGAACGTGCCGAACTCGGCGGGCTGACCCGCGACGAATTGGCCCGCATCCGGCCGTCCCTGCGCCCGGGCGACACCCCGGACATCGTCTCCGAGGCGGCGCCGGAGGAGGTGGTGGAAACCGCCTCGCTGGCGCTGGAGGAACTGCCGGCGGTGGCGCTGCCCGAGGTCGCCGAAGTGATCGCCGACGCGCAGCCCGCGCCCCCGGCCGAGGCGGAAGCGGTGGCAGAGGCCGAGGTGGAAGTGGCGGCCGAGGTCGAGGTCGAGGCCGAAACCGTCGTGCTGGCGCAAGCCGAGGCCGAAGACGGCGCGGAAGTGGTCGCCGACACCGAGGCAGAGACCCCGCCCGGCCCCGACCCGCTGGCGCGCTTCGCCAATGTGATCCCGCCGCTGCGCCCGGGGACGGAGCGGCCGACGATCGAACTGGCCGAAGCCTTCGAAGCGGCGCCCGAAACGGACGCTCCCGAAGCCGCGGCGGAGGAAGCCGCGCCCGAACCCGACCCGCTGGCGCGCTACGCCGAGGTGGTCCCGCCCCTGCGCCCCGGCACCGAACGGCCCGCCGACGTGCCCGCGCCGGCGGTGGAGGCGGCGGAGGAAGTGGCCGAGGTCGCCTCGCTGGCGCTGGCCGATGTGCCGGAGGATGCGCCCGCGGAGACTGCGGGGGAAGAAGCCGCGGAGACACCCGCAGAGCCGCCGGTGGCACTGGCCGCCGTTGTCCCGCCCTTGCGCCCCGGCACCCCGGCCGACGCGGCGGCCGACGAAAACGAGGCGGATGCAGAGGCGGAATCCGAAGAGCCGGAGCTCGACGATGCCACCAAGCTGGCGGTCTCCGAATCCGCCGTGCCGCGGGTGCGCCCCTCCGGCTTCGCCTCGGTGGTGGAAACGGCGCTGGAAGAGGCCGCGCGCAGCCGGCCGGAGCCTGTCTCTGTGCCCGCCAACGACCCCACCCCTGCCGTCGCCCCGCCGCGCGCGCCCGACGTGCCCACCACCGCCTCCGTCGCCAGCGCCGCTACCGAGGAGAACGCGCTGCGCCTGAACCGGGTGAACCTGATCGGCGTCTACGGCTCGTCCGACAACCGCCGCGCGCTGGTGCGCCTGGCCTCGGGCCGCTACGTCAAGGTGCAGGTGGGCGACACGGTCGACGGCGGCCGCGTCGCGGCGATCGGCGACGACCAGCTGCGCTATACCAAGAACGGCCGTACGCTGACGCTGTCGCTGCCGAACAGCTGAGCCTCAATGCCCCGGGCAGGGGTGAACGGCCAATAATGAACTTGGCGCAGCCGTTCCGTACCGCGTAACCGGGTGACGGAACGACTGCTGAGGGCCTGCGGGCTCAGAAGACTGCGCGGAATTCGATCTTCGCGCCGTGGAACAGGGCATCCGTCGTGCCGAAGCCAGCAATCGGTGTAGTATTGAAGGCAGAGGAGCCGAAACTAGCGACGGAGTCGGCGACCTCGCGCAGGTAGATCGCGTTGTAGCCCAGCGACAGCGACGTGTTCTTCCGCATGTCCACCTTCACGGTCACATCGAACTCGGCGCCCGGTGTCCAGAAATCCCGAGAGGCATCACCTCTGATTTCCGAGGACGCAAGGATTCCGAAGGACTGACTGCGCGTGGTCACTTTGGCGTCGTTGTGGAAGTACCCGATGCTTCCGAAGACGTTCACGGACACGCCGCTGGCACTGGCGGGAAAGTGGCCAGAGAGGCCGATCTGCGGCCCGTACATCCGGTTATCCGCCTGCACATTGGCGCGAGTCTCGACATATCCGAACCCGGTATCGGTCCCGTCGATGCTGCCGGATAGCTCGTCGTCCAGCATGAAGGCGCGCAGACCGCCGAAGAAGGTGAAAGCGCCACGAGAGGCGATGTCGACATTTGCCTCGAGGCTGCCAAGGCTCGTCGCCCGCTCGAACGTAAGATCACCCGTAATTGTGCAGAAGCAGAACAGGCCGTAACCATTGGGATCCGCAGCTGCAAAGTTGAAGCCCGAAAAGTTGACGACTTGATTATCGAAGGCCGCATTCGCGGACACCCCGGGAGCATAGATGCCGCGCAGGTGAACACCACGTCCGGCAAACTCGGTCCTGTAGCTGAGGCCGAAGGCCGCGCCGACAGCGGTTCCAAGATCGTCTGTCGTCATTATCGGCGGACCACCGACGTTATCCTCGATCAGGGTAACCCGGTCGTCCTGCTGCCGCGACAGGATCAGCCCCTCGAAGGTCAACGTGGTTTCGGCGGTGGCCGCGGCGCCCGAGAGTGCGATGAGGCTGGAGAGCAAAAGTGAGCGCATGACGGAAATTCCTTTTTGTATTCGGGAATACCCTTTCACGAAGCCAACTTGCGAGGTACGAAAAATTTCCGGCAGCGAGGGTCTGTGATAGATGCGTCACGTTTTGGCGGGCATCCTAAGGGGCGCCGCCGGCCCCCGGCGAGCTTGCCACCAACTGGCACAGGCCAAAGGTGTGTCGCTTCCCGGAGGTCCGGGCGAGGCGCACCTGCTGCGCGAAATTCCAGGGAAGTGTGGTGCCGCTGAAGGGACTCGAACCCCCGACCCCATCATTACGAATGACGTGCTCTACCAGCTGAGCTACAGCGGCCACTGGCGGGCCGTTTAGCACCGGATTCGCGGGGGCGAAAGCGATAATTTGGTCGCTTTCGCCCCGGCAGGCAGCCCCGCCTCAGCGGGTGCCGCGGGTTTCCTCGGGCGGGTAGGCCTCGGCGGTGGCAGGGGCGCGGGGGCCCGGGGGCTCGTCTTCCTCGGGGTCGTAGCCGCTGTCGGTCACCGGGGCAGGGCGGGGCTCCTCGAGGTCTTCCTCGGGGGCCTCCTCCGCCAGTTCGGCGTCGGGCGCAGCGCGGGTGGGCGCCTCGGGGCTGGCCGGGGCCGGCACCGGCGCGCTGTCCGGGCGGCCGACGATCAGCGGCAGCATCCCGGTGGAGCCGGGCATCGCCACCTCGCCCTCGGCCGGGACGCGCCAAGACAGGGTGTCGAAGCCGTGGCAGTTCGAGCAGACCGGCGCCCAGTGGTTGTGGATCGACTGGCAGTTGTCGCAGACCCACTGCGGCCCGCGCGAGGCGGTGACGGCGCGCGTCAGGTAGGCGCGCACCACCGCGTCGTCGGCGCCCTCGCCGCGCTCGATCGCGGCCATGATCGCGAGCGAGCGGGCGGTGGGTTCGCTTTGCGCCAGGTCCCCCAGCGCGCGCCGGGCGGCGGGGAAATCCTCTGCCGCCAGCAGCAGTTCGGCTGACAGCATCTTCGTCTCGGCGTGCTCGGGCCGCAGCCGGGTCAGGGCGGTGAAGCGCTTGACCCGAGCCTCGGGCGTCTCCTCCGGCGCAATCTCGGCGAAGGCGGCGGCCAGGTCGGGGTGGGGCTGGGCCTCCCAGGCCTTCTTCAGCACGCGGGTGGCGTAGCGCGGCTTGTCCTGCGCGATGTAGGCGCGGGCGGCCATGGCGGCGGCGGGGATCAGGTCGGGCGACAGGCGGTTGGCTTCGATCGCCTCCTCGCGCGCCTCGATGGTCTGGTTCTCGTCCATCACGTCCTTCGCCTCGGACAGCGCCAGCACCGCGTCGCGGCGGCGGAAGACGTCGCGGGGCAGGGCGCCGTGCTTCAGCTTGGCGCCCAGTGTGCGGCGCGCGCCGGACCAGTCGCCCTGCTCGGCCTGCAGCCGCAGCAGGATGTCCTGGGTTTCCTCGTGCCGCGGCTTCAGGGCAAAGGCCTTCTCGGCCAGCTTCATCGCCGTCTCGTCGTCGCCCTCGGCCAGCTTCTGCTTGAGGATGCCGCGGATCCCGACGAAGCGGGTGCGGTCATCGGACAAGAGCCGCTTGTAGGTCTCTTCGGCCACCTTGCGGTCGCCCGCCACCTCGGCCGCCTGGGCGGTCAGCAGGTTGGTCAGCTCTGGCCGGTGCAGGTAGCGTTCGGCCTTTTGCGCCTTGCTCATGGCCAGCCGGCCCTCGCCCGAGGCGAGCGCCATCATGCCGTCCGCCAGCGCCTGGTAACCCTTGCGCTCGCGGTTGCGGTCGAACCAGCGGGAGATGGCGGTCTCGTCCCCGTTGAGAAAGCGGATGCTCGCGCCGATCAGGCCGAGGATCTTCAGCAGCAGCCAGAAGGCCACCACCAGCACCACCAGCGCGATCACCGCCTGCAGCGGGCCGAGGTTCAGCTCGTACCCCGCGACGGCGATGCGGACGCCGCCGCTGATCTCCATCAGGTAGCCCGCCCCCAGCGCGAGCGCGGCCACGATGGCGACGAACAGGACGACCTTGATTAGCGACCAGAGCATTAGCGGTCCTCGGTTTGTTCAAGTTGCGCCGCCAGGTCGGCGGCGGCGGCCAGCGTGGCCTGCCGGGTCTCGGCCTGCGCGATCCAGTCGGCCAGTTCCTCCTGCCCGACGGGGGGCAGGGTCTCCAGCTCGGTCAGCGCGGTGTCCAGGTCGCCCCGGCGCAGCGCGTCCTCGGCCCGCGAGAGCACGGCGTCGGGATCGTCCCCCTCGCGCGCCTCCAGCGAGCGGACGCCAAGCTGGGTCCGGGTGACGCGCTCGAAAAAGCCCAGCTCGCCTGCGTCGGCGGCGGCGCGGGTGGCGCTGTCCAGAGCGGCGCGGGCGCTGTCGGGGAAGGTTTCGCGCAGGGTGTCGAGGGTGGGGATGCCTTCCTCGGCGTGCTCGGACAGCGCGGCGGGGACCTCGACGTCGCCGAGGGTCGCCACCTGTTCCAGCGGCTCGGCATAGGCGGCGCCGCTGTTCAGGGCGGCGCGCACCTCGGCCAGGGCGCTGCGGGCCTCGGCAAGGCGGGCGGCGGCGCGGGCCTCGGCCTCGGCCTCGGCGGCGGCGGTCTGGGCGCCCTCCAGTTCGGTCATGCGCTGGTCCAGCCCGGTCTGCATCTCGGCAAAGCGGGTGTCGAGGGTGGCCAGCAGGTCCTCCAGCTTGGCGTCGTAGGCGTCGGAGATCGCCTGCGGCAGCTCTGCCTCGGGGATCTGCTGCACCGCCACCTCGCGCAGGCGGGTGTCGATATCCGCCAGTTCCGCGCGCAGTTCCTCGGCGGCGGCACCGTTGGCCTCGGCCTCGGCGCGGACCTCTTCGATGGCACCGGTGATGCCGCTGAAGTCGGGCTCTGCGGTGCGAAGTTCCTCGATCCCGCCCCGCGCGCCTTCCAGTTCGGCGGTGGCAGAGGCAAGCGCGGTCTCCAGCGCCTCGATCCGGGCCAGAGTCTCCTCCGACGGGCCGCCCAGCCGCAGCCAGCCGGCCTGCTGCGCCAGCACCAGGGCGCCGGCGCCCAGCACGGCGGCGATCACCCCGCCCAGCAGCAGGGAACCGATGCCGCCGCGGCGGGGCGGCTCAACGGTGGCGGGCACGTGGGTAAAGGTGGGCGGGCTGTCGCCGCCCTCGCCGCCGGCGCTTGCGACATCGGGGTCAGCGGGCGCGGCGTCGGCATCATCGGGCATCTGGAAATCATCGCGCGAGTCGGGATCGGCGGGGCCGCCCCAGGGCGCGGAAGGCTCTGCGGCGCCTTCAAGGTCCGGCACTTCCTCGGTGTCGGCGGTGTGCACGGGGGTGTCATCGCCTTCCAGCGGCGGAACTTCGGCTGCGGGATCTTCCTCGAACGCATCCAGGGGCGCATCGAGATCATCGCCCTCCTCGGGTCGCGGCTCCATCGGCCCGGCAAGCGGATCGGGATCACCGTTCAGCGGATCCCGCGGCGTCTCTTCGGGCGTTTCGCCTGTGCTGTCCCGAACGGTCTCGTCGACCCGGTCTTCCGGCTGCTCAGGGCCTGCCGGTTCCGCGCTGCTGTTCCGGCCCTTCTTGGATCTCGCCACCAGTTATTGCCTCTGCCAATGATGCTGCGTCGCTGTCGTCCGGTTGTACCTAGCTCGCCCCACCCCGTGTCTCAAGGCGCGGAGGCGCTGTAAATTCGGGCAAGCAGGTCCAGAATCGCCTTGGCATCGGGGCGCGCGGCCACCTGCGACGCTCCGCCCCAGGCCTCGGCCACGGCAGGGCTGAGCGCCGCCACCGTCACCTGGGCCGCCACCGGCCGCGCCGCCTCTGCCAGCAGGGCTGCGCTGCGGGGCGAGAACAGCGGCGCCACCACCGGGCCGGGCCGGTCCAGCAGCGCCCGCGCCTGCGCCGTCAGGGGCTGCGGGCGCTGGTCGTAAAGCACCGCCTCGAGCACCTCGAACCCCGCCTCCGCCAGCCCTTCGGCCACGCCGCCCCGGGTCTCTGCGCCATGGGCGAACAGCAGCGGCCCCTCGGGCGCCGCCTGCCGCAGCAGCGCCAGCAGCTCGCCCGCCGCGCCACCGGCCGAGACCGCGCGCATCCCCGCCGCCCGCGCCGCCGCCGCCGTGCGGTCGCCCACGCAATAGGCGGTGCGCCCCGCGACTTCCCCCCGCGCCGCCAGCGCCTTGGCGCCGTTCTCGGAGGTCAGCACCGCCGCGCGCCAGCCCGCGGGCACCGGGTCGGGGCGCGGCACGATCTCCAGCAGCGGTGAGATCACCAGCGTCACCGGGCCCAGCCGCGCCCGCACCGCGCGGCCGAAGCGCACCGATTGCGCCCGGGGCCGGGTCAGCAGCAGCGGGGGGCGGGGGTCTGTCATCGGGCCGGAGTTGCCTGCGTCGGGGGCGGGTGCTACCTGCCAGCCTATCCAATCGCAACCGGCGGAACCATGGCCGACGCAACGATGATCCTGGGGCTGGAAAGCAGCTGCGACGACACCGCCGCGGCCGTGGTGCGCCACGCCCCCGGTGCGGCGCCCGAGATCCTGTCGAACGTGGTGGCGGGGCAGGGGGCGCTGCACGCGGCCTTCGGCGGCGTGGTGCCGGAAATCGCCGCCCGCGCCCATGCCGAGAAGCTGGACCATTGTGTCGAGCAGGCGCTGGCGCAGGCCGGGCTGGACCTGCGCGACATGGATGCCATCGCCGTCACGGCGGGGCCGGGGCTGATCGGCGGAGTGCTGGCCGGGGTCATGTGCGCCAAGGGGCTGGCCGCCGGCGCCGGCCTGCCGCTGCTGGGGGTGAACCACCTTGCGGGCCACGCGTTGACGCCGCGGCTGACGGATGCGCTGGCCTTCCCCTACCTGATGCTGCTGGTCTCGGGCGGGCACTGCCAGTTCCTGCTGGTGGAGGGGGCCGAGAGCTTCCGACGCCTCGGCGGCACCATCGACGACGCGCCCGGCGAAGCTTTCGACAAGACCGCCAAGCTGCTGGGCCTGCCCCAGCCCGGGGGCCCGGCGGTGGAGGCAGAGGCGGCCCGCGGCGATCCCGCGCGCTTCGCCTTCCCGCGCCCGCTGCTGGACCGGCCGGGCTGCGACATGTCCTTCTCCGGCCTCAAGACCGCGCTGCTGCGCGCTCGCGACGCGCTGGTGACGCAGAACGAGGGCCTGACCCGGAAGGACCGCGCCGACCTTTGCGCCGGCTTCCAGGCGGCGGTGACCGAGGTGCTGGCCGAGAAGACCCGCCGCGCGCTGGCGCAGGCCGGCCCGGTGCCTGCGCTGGCAGTGGCGGGCGGCGTGGCGGCCAACTCGGCGGTGCGCGCGGCGTTGCAGCGGGTGGCGGCCGAGGCGGAGGTGCGCTTTGTCGCGCCGCCGCTGGCGCTATGTACCGACAACGCGGCAATGATCGCCTGGGCGGGGCTGGAACGTTTCCGCCTGGGGCGCCGCGACGGAATGGACCTGGCGGCGCGGCCGCGCTGGCCGCTGGACGCGGCGGCGGCGCCGATGATCGGCTCTGGCAAGCGGGGAGCGAAGGCATGAGCGTGATGATCTACGGGGCCGGCGCCTTCGGCACCGCATTGGCGGTGGCGCTGGCGGGCGACGGGCGGCAAGTGACGCTCTGGGCGCGCGACCCGGTGGCGGCAGAGACCCTGCAGGCGCAGCGCGAGAACGCCCGCCGCCTGCCGGGGGTGGCGCTGCCCGAGGGCATCACCGTCACCGCCGATCCCGCCCCCGCCGCGCGAACCCTGCTGCTGGCGGTGCCGATGCAGTCGCTGTCTGACCTGCTGTCGGGGCACGACTGGACCGGCCGCCGCCTCGTCGCCTGCTGCAAGGGGATCGAGCTTGCCACCGGCCTCGGCCCCTCCGGCGTGATCGCCCGCGCCGCCCCCGGCGCGGTGCCGGCGCTGCTGTCGGGCCCCAGCTTCGCCGTCGACATCGCCGCGGGCCTTCCCACCGCCCTGACCGTCGCCGCCGCCGCGGAGGAGGACGCGGCCGTCCTGCGCGAGACGCTGTCCACCGCGGCCCTGCGGCTCTACTCCAGCACCGATCTCGCGGGGGTGGAACTGGGCGGCGCGCTGAAGAACGTGATCGCCATCGCCTGCGGCATGGCCATGGGCGCGGGCCTCGGCGAAAGCTGCCGCGCGGCGCTGATGACCCGGGGCTACGCCGAGATCCAGCGCCTCGCCCTGCGTCGGGGCGCTGCGGCAGAGACGCTGGCGGGGCTCTCGGGTTTCGGCGATCTGGTCCTCACCTGCACCTCCGAGAAATCGCGCAACTACGCCTACGGGCTGCGGCTGGGCGCGGCGGGGCGGGCAGAGACGGTGGCCACCACAGAGGGCATCGCCACCGCCCGCGCCGTGGCCGGGCTGGCCCTGAGCGAGGGGATCGAGATGCCAATCACTACCGCTATGGCGGCGGTGCTGGCAGGCGAGGTCACGGTGCAGCAGGCGGCCGAGGCGCTGCTGGCGCGGCCGCTGCGGCCCGAGTAACGAAGGAGCGACCATGGCCTACTGGCTGTTCAAGTCCGAACCCTCCGCCTGGTCCTGGGACGATCAGGTGGCCAAAGGCGCTGAGGGCGAGGAATGGAACGGGGTGCGCAACTACCAGGCGCGCAACTTCATGCGCGAGATGCAGGTGGGCGAGCGCGGCTTCTTCTACCACTCGCAGAAGGAAAAGGCGGTGGTCGGCACGGTCGAGGTGATCGCCCCCGCCCACCCAGACAGCACCGCCGAAGACCCGCGCTGGGAATGCGTCGACATCCGCGCCCTGCAAACCGCGCCCCGCCCGGTGACGCTGGAGGCGATCCGGGGGGAGCCGGCGCTGGCGCAGATGGTGCTGGTGAAGAATTCGCGCCTCTCGGTGCAGCCGGTGACGGAAGACGAATGGCGCAAGGTCTGCCAGATGGCCGGGCTCGACCCCTGATGCCAAAGCCTCTGGTCCGGGGCCCCGCGCTGCGCCATAGTTGACGCAGGGAAAACGGAAAGGGGCACGGCATGGGCGTTCTCAGCGTGATCGCGGCGGCAGCGGCGGCCTGGATCTTCGGCGCGATCTGGTACGGCGCGATCAGCCGCCAGTGGATGGCGGCCTCCGGGCTGACGCCGCAGATGGTGCGGCGCAGCGACCCGGTGCCCTACATCGTCAGCTTCCTCAGCTGCGTCGTGGTGGCCGGCATGACTCGGCACATCCTCGCCACCAGCGGGATCGAGACAATCTCCGCCTCTGCGGTCACCGGCCTCGGTCTAGGGCTGTTCATCGCGGCGCCCTGGATCGTCACCAACGTGCTCTTCGGCCAGCGCGACCGTCGGCTGATCTGGATGGACGGCATCTACCCGGCCGCCGGCACCACGCTGATGGGGGCGGTGCTGGCGCTGTTCTGACCGCCCGCGCCCCCTGCAAGGTTCTTCCGGTTCGAAATATCCTGGGGGAGGCGCCGCAGGCGCCGGGGGCGAAGCCCCCCGGCCGCGGCGTCAGGCGTAGACGCCTTCCTTGCCGAAATGCTTCACCAGAAGGTAGTACAGCACCGCGCGGTACTTGTTGCGCTCGGCCCGCCCGTAGGTGTCCACCGCCTTGTCGATCGCATCCATCAGCTCGGGCCCGTCGGACAGCCCCAGCTTGCGCACTAGGAAGCGGTCCTTGACGGTCTCCAGCTCTCCGCGCTGGCTGGCCGCCACGGTCGAGGCGTCGGCGTCGTAGATGGTCGGCCCGCAGCCGATGGTCACCTTGGTCAGCAGGTCCATGTCCGGCGTGACGCCGCACTTGTCCTTCAGGTCCTGCGCGTAGCGCTGGATCAAATCGTCCCGTTTTCCCAATTGTCCCTCCTGTAAATGCAGCGGGCAACAGGCCCGCAGCCCCAGACTAGGCGGCAGAGACGGGTTCACAAGCCGAAAACGACGGTTTCAGCCGACGCGGGCCTGCAGGTCCTCCAGCGTCATCGACCCGGCGGACGCCTTCCGCGACAGCAGCTCGGCGGACAGCCGGGTCAGTGCGTCGTTCACCGGCGTGGGGATGCCGTGCAGCCGGCCCAGCAGGGAGATCTCGCCGTTGAGGTAATCGGTCTCCACGCTGCCGGTGCCGCGCTTCAGGCTCTGGGTGGTGGAGCCGCCGGCGGAGGAGGCGCCGGGCACCTCGGCCTTGGCGATCATCTCGCGCCGCGGGTCCTGCGCGCCGATCACGTGGGGGGTGACGCCCATAGCCTTCAGCACCGCGCGGCCCTCGGCGCGGGCGCGTTCCACCACCTCGCCCGAGGACACCCCCGGCCCCAGCGCCGCCTCGGTGATATTGCCGAGGTTCATCAGCAGCTTGCCGTACTTGCTGTTCATCACGTCATCCATGGGGAAGGCGGCGATATTGGCCTTCTCCAGAGCTTCCGACAGGGCGGCGTCGGCGGCGTCCTGGCCTTGCGGGAAACGGCCGATGTCGAACAGGCCCCAGCGCGGGGCGACGAAGATGCTGACCTCGCCGGGCTTCATGTAGGTGGCGGGCATCATCACGGTGATGCCGTGTACGTTTGGGAACAGCCGCAGCGCCGCGCGCTCGTTCTCGACCCCGTTCTGGCAGCAGAAGATCGGCTGCTCGTGCACCCCCGCCGCCCGCAGCGCCTCCAGCGCTTCGGCGGTGTCCTGCCCCTTCATAGTCAGCAGGATCGCGTCGTCGGGGCGAAAGTCGATCTCGTCCGGTCCCGCCACGCAGTCGAACCGGGCGTGGCGCGGCCCCTCGCTGCAGTTCAGCGTCAGGCCGTTCTCGCGGATCGCCTCCAGCATCCGGCCACGGGCGATGCCGATCACCTCCTGCCCGGAAAGCGACAGGGCGGCGGCGACGGTGCCGCCGATGGCGCCTACTCCGTAAACGATAATGCGCATGGGAACCTCCTGGAAACTGGTGCTGGGGGACCATGCGCGCAGATAGTGAACACATGCAAGAGGCGCGCCCAGGAGGGACGCGCCTTGAGTATCGTGTAGAATGTGACCGCCGGGTCAGTTGCCGGGTTAGTTGCCCGTCGGGGGCACCGTGGTCATCGGGGCGGCGGTGTCGGAATCCGTTTCGGTCTCGGTTTCCGTCTCTACCTCGGTCTCGGTCTCGGTCGAGCCGGTGTCCGTCTCCATGTCCGTCTCGACCTCGGTCTCGACCTCGCCGCCGGTGCTGCCTTCGACCTCACCTTCGGATTCCATCTCGGACTCCATCTCGGTTTCGGCCTCGGCCTCGGATTCCATTTCGGCTTCAGCTTCTGCCTCTGCCTCGGTTTCCACTTCAGCCTCGGTCTCGGCGCCCTCGACCTCGGGCATGGCTTCCATCAGCTGGGCGATCGGCGTCTCGTCCGGCAGGCTTTCGGCGCCGGATTCGTCGAACTCGGTCTGCGCCTTCAGCGTTTCCTTGTCCGTGTTGAGGATGAAGAAGGTGCCGTCCTCGCTCAACTCGAACTCTTCCAGCAGCAGGGCCACGGTGTATTCGCCAAGGCCGAGGAAGCCGCCGATGCCAAGCACCGCCGCGACGCCCGCGTCGGTTTCCAGCACGTAGTCGATCTCACCGATGCGGTCGCCTTGGGGATCGTAGGCGACCATGCCCAGCACGTCACCGACAGTCATTTCGTCGATGCTGGTGAAGACCGGCGCGACATCTGCCGCGGTGTTGTCCATGGGCACTTCGGTGCCCGCGGGGGGAACGACGTTGGGGTCCGTCGCGGTGTCCTGTGCAAACGCGCCGCCAGCCATCAGGGCCGTAAGGGCCGCGCCTGTCATCAATGCATGCAGTTTCATAATTGCCTCCAAGGTTCACTGTAGGTTGGGGCTGAAACTGGCGGCGCGGGCGGTTGGTTCACTGCCTTCGGGCAAAACATAACCCGCCGGCGCGAATTGGCCGGCGGGTTCCTGCAGTCTTGGCCGGTTCCCGCCAATGCGGGCGGCAAATCGTCGTCAGTAGCGGTAATGCTCGGGCTTGAAGGGCCCCTCGGGCGCGACGCCGATGTAAGAGGCCTGCTCTGCCGACAGCTTGGACAGCCGCGCGCCGATCTTGTCGAGGTGCAGCCGCGCGACCATCTCGTCCAGGTGCTTGGGCAGCACGTAGACCTCGTTGTCGTACTGGTTGCCCTTGGTCCACAGCTCGATCTGCGCCAGCACCTGGTTTGTGAAGCTGGCGGACATCACGAAGGACGGGTGGCCCGTGGCGTTGCCGAGGTTCAGCAGGCGGCCTTCAGACAGCAGGATGATGCGGCTGCCCGAGGGCATCTCGATCATGTCCACCTGGTCCTTGATGTTGGTCCACTTGTGGTTCTTCAGCGCCGCGACCTGGATCTCGTTGTCGAAGTGGCCGATGTTGCCGACGATGGCCATGTCCTTCATCTCGCGCATGTGCTCGAGCCGGATCACGTCCTTGTTGCCGGTGGTGGTGATAAAGATGTCGGCGGTGGAAACCACGTCTTCCAGCGTTACCACCTCGAAGCCGTCCATGGCGGCCTGCAGGGCGCAGATCGGGTCGACCTCGGTCACCTTCACCCGGGCGCCGGCGCCGCGCAGGCTGGCGGCAGAGCCCTTGCCCACGTCGCCATAGCCGCAGACCAACGCCACCTTGCCGGCCATCATGGTGTCAGTGGCGCGGCGGATGCCGTCCACCAGCGATTCCTTGCAGCCGTACTTGTTGTCGAACTTCGACTTGGTGACGCTGTCGTTCACGTTGATCGCCGGGAAGGGCAGGCGGCCGGCCTTCTGCAGCTCGTATAGGCGGTGCACGCCGGTGGTGGTCTCCTCGGTCACGCCGCGGATCGCGTCGCGCTGCTTGGTGAACCAGCCGGGGTTCTTCTCCATCCGCTTGCGGATCTGCGCGAACAGCGCCTCTTCCTCCTCGCTCTGCGGGGTGGCGATCAGGTTGTCCTCGCCCGCCTCGACCCGCGCGCCGATCAGGATGTAAAGCGTCGCGTCCCCGCCGTCGTCGAGGATCATGTTCGCGCCTTCGTCGAAGTCGAAGATCCTGTCGCAGTAGTCCCAGTATTCCGGCAGCGTCTCGCCCTTGATGGCGAAGACCGGCACGCCCGACTCGGCGATGGCGGCGGCGGCGTGGTCCTGGGTGGAGAAGATATTGCACGAGGCCCAGCGCACGTCTGCGCCCAGCACCACGAGGGTCTCGATCAGCACGGCGGTCTGGATCGTCATGTGCAGAGACCCGGCGATCCGAGCGCCTTTCAAAGGCTTGCTCTCGCCGTATTCCTCGCGCAGCGCCATCAGGCCGGGCATCTCGGTCTCGGCGATGTCCAGTTCCTTGCGGCCGTAGCCGGCAAGCGCGATATCCTTGACGATGTAGTCCTTGGCCATTGGGGCGGCTCCTGCGGGGGGAAAAAAGTTCAGGAGCGTCTAGCACCGGGCCGGAAAGGGAACAACCCGCCACCGGGAGGGCATGGGGGCGGGTTGTCCTTGGTTACATCTTGGTGCCGGCGGGAACCGGTTCCGGCAGGCCCTGTTGCCAGTACATGCCGCTGCCGACGATGCAGGTGGTGCCATCCGCCTGGGTCAGAAGGGCGGTCCAGGAACCAGAGTCGGGGGCCGACCAGATTTCCAGCATCTGGTCGCGGTCAAGCAGGCCGCCGCCGGTGCGGACCTCTCCGTATTGGGCGCCAAGGCGTTCCACGATCTCGGAGCGTTCGGCACAAAGCAGATCTTCCTGCTGCGCCAGCGCGGGGGCTGCGACAACGCCCAGACCGAGTATCGCGGCGGCACGGATCAGTTGCGTCTTCATGGGGTGATCTCCGTTCAAGCTTGCCACCCCAACGCCGCAATTCGTCAAAGCGTTCCGACGTATGGGCGCCTCGATGCGCGAAGCTTCGCCGACGGCGCCCCTAACCTGCGGCGGCATCCGGCATTTTCAACCCCGTCCGGCTGTGGCAGGAAACCGGCGAAACACGTGCCAAGGAGGTCCCATGCCGCAACCCCGCGCCTGGCAACGCATGCTCTCGGGCCGCCGGCTGGACCTGCTGGACCCGACGCCGGTGGACATCGAGATCGAGGACATCGCCCACGGGCTAGCCTTCGTCGCGCGCTGGAACGGGCAGACGCGGGGCGACTGGCCCTATTCGGTGGCCGAGCATTCGCTGCTGGTCGAGGAACTGTTCGGCCGGATGCAGCCCGCCGCCCCGGTCCGCTGGCGGCTGGCGGCGCTGCTGCACGACGCACCGGAGTACGTGATCGGCGACATGATCTCGCCGGTGAAGGCGGCGGTGGGCCCCGGCTACGGCGCGCTGGACGAGCGGCTGGCGGCGGCGGTGCACATCCGCTTCGGCCTGCCGGCGGCGATCCCGGTGGCGGTGAAGCGGCAGATCAAACGGGCCGACAAGGTCTCTGCCTGGCTGGAGGCGACGCAGATCGCGGGCTTCGCCGAGGCCGAGGCAACGCGCTTCTTCGGCCTGCCCAGGCCCGAGGTGATAGACGGGCTGGAGCTGCACCTGCGCCCCCCGCGCGAGGTGCGCGACGCCTTCACCGCCCGCCATGCCGCGCTGCTGGACGCGATGGGATGAAACTGCTGGTCCGGCGCGCCGTTCCGCTGGACGCGCGGGCGATCGCCGGCCTGCTGGACGAGATCGCCGCCCGCGACGGCCTTGCGGCGCCGGCGTCGCCGGTGGAACCCGCCACCATACAGACCTGGATGGCCATTGACCCCCGCGCGATCTGGCACCTGGCCGAAGACACGGGCGGCGCGATCGCCGGGGTCCAGTGGATCGCCCCGCAGGAGGGGCCGGGGCCGCTGGCGGGGCGGATCGCCACCTTCGTGCACGCCGGGGGCACGGGCCTCGCCGCCGGCTCGGCGCTTTGGGAGGCCACCCGCCGTGCCGCCGCCGCCGCGGGCTTTGCCCGGATCGAGGCCGAGATCCGCGCCGACAACGCCGGCGGCCTGGCCTATTACCAGAGCCGCGGCTTCGAGGACCACGTGCTGCAGCGCATCCCGCGGCAGCCGGACAGGGTGGTCAAACGCTTCGAGCTGTAGCGCCGCGTCCTAGCGGAAGAAGCAGCTGGTTCCGCCCCAGAGCAGCTGCACCGGCGTCGCGGCGTCGTTGTCGGGCAGCAGGCCGAAGATCCCGTCCGACTCGAACTCCACCCCCAGCGAGGTCGCCTGGAAGGGGCCGTAGTTGCCCGCCGCCAGCTGCCGGCGGGTGATCCCCGGCGACAGCCCGTTGCCGGCGACGATGCGCGGGCTTTCGGCGAGCCAGCCGACGAAGCGGCCGTTCTGGAACAGCAGGTCCATGCCGCGGAACTTGACGATCTTGGTGGGACCGGCCCCGCATTCGGTGTTGACGCCGCTGCTCAGCGGGTTGCCCAGCACCTTGGCGGCGGCGGCGATGGCCCCCGCCTCGGCGCGGCCGAAGTCGATGCGCTGGCCGCCGGAGACCGCAATCCCCGCCCGGTCGGGCCGCAGCGCGATGTCGCCGGAGGCGCGGGTGACGGTGGTGGTCTCGGTGCAGGCCGCCAGCGTCACGAGCAGGGCGGCGATCAGGATGCGGAAGGTCACTTGGGGCTCCTTTTGGCCAGGATGCGCTGCAGGGTGCGCCGGTGCATGTTCAGCCGCCGCGCGGTCTCGGACACGTTGCGGTCGCACAGTTCGTAGACCCGCTGGATATGCTCCCAGCGGACCCGGTCGGCGCTCATCGGGTTTTCCGGGGGCGGCGGCAGGGCGTCGCCGTTGGCCAGCAGGGCGTTGGTGATGTCGTTGGCGTCGGCGGGCTTGGACAGGTAGTCGGTGGCGCCGATCTTCACCGCGGCCACCGCCGTTGCGATGGCGCCATAGCCGGTCAGCACCACGATCCGGCTGTCCGGCCGCCGCTCGCGCAGCACCTCGACTACGTCCAGCCCGTTGCCGTCCTCCAGCCGCAGGTCCACCACGGCATAGGCCGGCGGGCGGGCGGTGGCGATGGCCTTGCCGGCGGCGACGGTATCGGCGGTCTCCACCTCGAAGCCACGTTTTTCCATGGCGCGGGCCAGGCGCTTGAGAAAGCTCTCGTCGTCATCCACCAGCAGCAGCGACCGGTCCTGCCCCAGATCCTGCGCCTCGCGTTCCGGCATGGATGCCCGCCTCCTGCTATGCCCCGCCGGGAAGCTTAGAGGCAGGGCGGGGCGGGGTCAATTTGTTGCCGTGGCGCTGGGTGCGGCGCGGGGGAGGGTGCGGCCTCAGGGCCGGCCCCTGAAATGCCGGGCGTCGCGGGGGTGGCGGTGGACCGGCGGCGCGGGCCCGTCGCCGGCGGCCGGCGCCGCGGCGGGGGCGCCCTGCGGGGGCGTCAGCCGGTCGCGCAACAGCGCCAGCGGATGGGTCCGCAGCGTCAGGCGCATCGCCACGTAATCCTCCACCACCTGCTCGCCCTCGGTCATCTCGGGCAGCCGCACCGCCGGCTCCAGCAGCCCCTCGCCGTCCAGGTCGCCCCGGAACAGCGGCAGCTCGCCCCCCTCCACCAGCGCCCGCCCGGCCCAGAGCGCCTCGCGCCGGGACAGGCCCAGCGAGGCGAAGACGTCGGCCTCCGCCAGCCGCCGGATCAGCTTGGGCGACAGCCCGGCCCGGCGCCACAGGTCCTCGACCGCGCTGTAGCCGTTGGCGCGGGCGGCGGTGATCCACTGCGCCTCGTCCTCGGCCAGCCCGCGCACCTGCCGGAACCCCAGCCGCAGCGCCATCCCCCCCCGGTCGTCCGGCTCCATCACGTTGTCCCAGAAGCTGGCGTTGATATCGACGGGCCGCACCTCGACCCCGTGCTCGCGGGCGTCGCGGATGATCTGGGCGGGGGCGTAGAACCCCATGGGCTGGGCGTTCAGCAGCGCGCAGGCGAAGATCCCGGGGTGGTGCCGCTTCATCCAGGCCGAGGCATAGACCAGCAGCGCGAAACTGGCGGCGTGGCTCTCGGGAAAGCCGTAGCTGCCGAAGCCCTCGATCTGGGCAAAGCAGCGCTCCGCGAACTCCGCCGGATAGCCGTTGGCGGCCATGCCGCGCAGGAACCGGCTGCGGAACTCGCTGACATTGCCGTGCTTCTTGAAGGTGGCCAGCGCCCGGCGCAGGCGGTCGGCCTCCTCGGGGGTGAAGCCGGCGCCGGTGATGGCGATCTGCATCGCCTGCTCCTGGAACAGCGGCACCCCAAGGGTCTTGCCCAGCACCGCCCCCAGCGCGTCCGAGGGAAACACCACCTGCTCCTCGCCGTTGCGGCGCCGCAGGTAGGGGTGCAGCATGTCCCCCTGGATCGGGCCGGGCCGGATGATCGCCACCTCGATCACCAGGTCGTAGAAGGTGCGCGGCCGCATCCGGGGCAGAAAGTTCATCTGCGCCCGGCTCTCCACCTGGAAGACCCCCAGCGAATCCGCCCGGCACAGCATGTCGTAAGTCGCCGGGTCCTCGGGCGGCAGGCTGGCCAGGTCGTAGTCGGTGCCGTGGTGCTGGCGGATCAGCGCGAAACCCTTGCGCAGGCAGGTCAGCATCCCCAGCGCCAGCACGTCCACCTTCAGGATCCCCAGCGCGTCGATGTCGTCCTTGTCCCAGGGGATGACGGTGCGGTCCTCCATGGTGGCGTTCTCCACCGGGCACAGCTCGTCCAGCCGCCCCTCGGTGATGACGAAGCCGCCCACGTGCTGCGACAGGTGGCGCGGAAAGCCGATGATCTCGAAGATCAGCGCCATGGTCTGCTGCAGCCGCCGGTCGCCCGGGTCCAGTCCGATCTCCCGCATCCGCCGGTCCTCCAGCCCGTTGGTGGAGAAGAAGCCCCAGAGCTGCGAGGACAGCGCGCTGATGGTGTCCTCGGTCAGGCCCATCGCCCGCCCCACCTCGCGGATCGCCCGCTTGCCCCGGTAGTGGATCACCGTGGCGCAAAGCCCGGCGCGGTGCCGGCCGTAGCGGTCGTAGATATGCTGGATCACCTCCTCGCGCCGCTCGTGCTCGAAGTCGACGTCGATGTCGGGCGGCTCGTCCCGCGCCTCGGAAACGAAGCGCTCGAACACCATGGTGCCGATCTCGGGGCTGACCGAGGTGACCCCCAGGCAGTAGCACACCACCGAGTTCGCCGCCGACCCGCGCCCCTGGCACAGGATGCCGCGGGACCGGGCGAAGGCGACGATGTCGTGCACGGTCAGGAAGTAGGGCTCGTACTTCAGCTTGGCGATCAGCGCCAGTTCATGGGCCAGCATGGCGCGCACCTTGTCCGGGGCGCCGGCGGGATAACGCCGCGCCAGCCCCTCGCGCGCCAGCCGCGCCAGCCGGCCCGTGGCGCTTTCGCCCTCCGCCACCTCCGAGGGGTATTCATACCGCAGCTGGTCCAGGTCGAACCGGCAGCGCGCGGCCACCTCGGCGCTGCGCCGCACCGCCTCCTCCTGCCCGGCGAACAGGCGCAGCATCTCGGCCTCGCCCCGCAGCCGCTGCTCGGCATTGGCCAGCGCCGCGCGGCCCAGCGCGTCGACCCGGCAGCCGGTGCGGATCGCGGTCAGCACGTCGGTCAGCTTGCGCCGCGCGCCGTGGTGCATCACCGGCGCGGCCGAGGCGACGGCCTCCAGCCCCATGGTGCCCGCCAGCGCCGCCAGCCGGGCGATGCGCGCCCCGTCCTGCCCGTCGTAGCGCGGCGCGATCAGCAGCGACAGCTGGCCCGGAAAACGCCGCGCCAGCCGCGCCGCCCGCACCCGCCAGGGACCCCCGGCCTCCTGCGCCGGGTCGGCGGGCGGGTGCAGCAGCAGCTCCTGCCCCTCGCCCCATTCCAGCAGGTCCTCCAGCCGCAGCTCGCAGCTGCCCTTGGCCGCCCGCAGCCGCCCGGCAGAGATCATCCGGCACAGCCGCCCCCAGGCCGCCCGGTCCCGCGGCAGGCAGGTCACGGCGAAACCGTCCGGCAGCACCAGCCGCGCCCCCGGGATCAGCCGCGGCACGTTCTCCACCGGCGCCGAGACCGGGCGCGGCAGGTGCGCGGGGCAGGGCGGGCCCACCGGCGCCGCTTCCCGCCGCAGCCGCACCTCGCGCCCGATCTCGCGCGCCTGGGCATGGGCCCGCACGACCCCGGCCACGGAATTGACATCGGCGATCGCCACCGCCCCGATCCCCAGCAGCGCCGCGCGCAGCATGTACTCCTCGGGGTGCGAGCCGCCGGTGAGGAAGGTGAAGTTGGAGGTGGCGTTGAGCTCGGCGAACATCGCGCCAGCATATTCATGTTTTGTTCCCATGTGGAGTCTAAGTGGAATCCGCCCGCGCCACCCCTTTTCCATCTTCTTCTGGTCGCGAAATATCCCGGGGAGCTTGAGGGGCAGCGCCCCTCATCCCGAGTGAAAGCTTGCGCTGAAGGCGCTCCGCCTAACCCGCGTACCCGAACATCCGCGGCAGCCAGAGCGTCACGTCCGGCACCAGGATCAGCACCATCAGCGCCACCAGCAGCACCGCCAGGAAGGGCAGCACCTCGCGGATGATCTCGGCCAGCGGGATCCGCGTCACCGCGTTGATCACGAACAGCAGGATTCCGTAGGGCGGGGTGATCAGGCCGATCATGCAGTTTACCACGGCCACCACGCCGAAATGCACCAGGTCGATCCCCAGCAGCCGGCAGGTGGGCAGGAACAGCGGAATGATCACCAGGATGATCGTGGTGGCGTCCAGCACGCAGCCCAGCAGCAGGATCAGCAGGTTGACCCCCAGCAGGAAGGCCAGCGGCGACACGTCCAGCCCCACCAGCGCCTCGGCCACCATCGCGGGGATGTTCTCGGACGCCACGATGAAGTTCAGGATCAGCGCGCCGCCGATCACCAGCCCCACGGCGGCCGAGGAGCGGGCGCTTTCCACCAGGATCCGGTACAGCGCCCCCAGCGACAGCGCGCGGTAGAACAGCGCCGCCAGCAGCAGCGCGTAGAAGGCGGCGACGGCGGCGGCCTCGGTCGGGGTCGTGACGCCGCCGTAGATCCCGTAAAGCAGGATCGCCGGCATCAGCAGCGCCGGGAAGGCGCGCACCGTCAGGCGCGGCAGTTCGGCCAGCGCGACGGGTTCCTCCATCAGGAAGCCGCGGCGGTGCGACAGGAAGGTGTTCATCCCCATCAGCACCGCGCCCATCAGCAGCCCCGGCAGGATGCCCCCGAGAAACAGGAAGCCGATCGAAGAGTTCGAGACCAGCGCGTAAAGCACCATGGGGATCGAGGGCGGGATGATCGGCCCGATGGTGGCCGAGGCCGCGGTGATGGCGGCGGCGTAGCCGCGGGTGTAGTGGCCCGACTTGGTCATCATGTCGATGATCACCTTGCCGATCCCCGCCGCGTCGGCCACGGCCGAGCCCGACATGCCGGAGAAGATCAGCGAGGCCACCACGTTCACGTGCCCCAGCCCGCCCCGGAACCGGCCTACCAGCGCCACGCAGAAGCGCAGCAGCCGGTCGCTGATGGTGCCCGCGTTCATGATGTTCGCGGCCACGATGAACAGCGGCACCGCCAGCAGGATGAAGCTCTGGTACAGCCCGTCCATCAGCGACTTGCCGGCGATGCCGATGCTCTGGCCGCCGAGGAACAGGTAGACCACCGAGGCGATCAGGATGGCATAGGCCACCGGCACCCCGATGCCGGCGAAGAAGAACAGCGCCAGCAGGCAGGCGGCGAACTCGAAGGTCATGTGCGGCCGGCCTTGTCCTGGTGGGCGATTTCCTCGGCCAGCGCCTGGTAGCCGGGGCGGTCCTCTTCCGCCCCGTGCCGTAGCGCGCGCCAGGCGCGCCAGGCGTAGCGGGCGGCCACCACGCCGAGAAAGCCGATGTAGATCGCGTAGATGTCGCGCATGCGGATGTCGGGTCCGAAGATCGAGTCCAGCGTCGCCGTCCGCTTCAGTCGCAGGATGTGGAACCGGTCCCACGTGGGCGCGATCGAGACCACCAGCACCACGCAGACCGCAAGCCCGCCGATCACCGCGAACCATTTGCGCAGCTTCGGGTTCACCGAGGTATAGACGATGTCGAAGGTGACGTGGTCACGGTCGCGGACGATGAAGGCATTGCCCCAGAACACGATCCAGACCCACATCAGCAGGCAGAATTCCAGCGTCCAGCCGTACAGCGAGGGGTCCAGCAGCGGCACCTTCTCGGGCAGCCAGGTCAGCCGCGCGGTGTAGCGGATGGTGATCTGGATGATGAAGGTGGCGAACATCGCGGCCATCATCATCGCCGCCACGAACTCGGCGAGATGGGCGGCCCACTGCTTGGCTCTGGTCACGGGCGTCTCTCCCGGGTGGGCGCCGGCGGCGGGGAAGGGGCCCGCCCCGGCGCGCGGCCGGGGCGGGGGGTGTCAGGCCGGATCAGTTGCCCAGCGCGTTGATCTTCTCGAGAATGCCCTCGGGCCAGCTGCCGGCATACTCGCTTTCGAGGTACATGTTCTGCACCCGCTCGCGGAAGGCGGCGACGTCGGGCTCGTAGATCTCCAGCCCCTGCTCCTTCAGGAAGGAGACCAGTTCCTCCTCCTTGGCCAGCTGGTTCTCGCGGCCGAAGTCGGCGGCGGCCCAGGCGGCGTCGGTGATCTGCTGCTGCTGCTCGGGGGTCAGGGCGTCGTAAGTTTCCTTGGACAGCGCGATGAAGTTCCAGTCCACCAGGTGCGAGGTCAGCACGATCTGGTTGGTGACCTCGTAGAACTTGGCGTCCACCACCGTGGGCAGCGGGTTGTCCTGACCGTCGACCGAGCCGGTGGACAGGGCGGTGTAGACCTCGGTGAAGGCCATCGGGGTCGGGTTCGCGCCCAGCGCGCGGCCCAGGAACTGCCAGGCGTCGGTGCCGGGCATCCGCAGGTTCACGCCGGACAGGTCCTCGGGCGTCATGACCGTCAGCTCGTCCTTGGTCTGGCGCAGGTTCACCTGGCGGCGGCCCAGGTACATCGGGGCCAGCAGCACCACGCCCAGCTCTTCCTCAGCCTTGGCCTTGAACTCGTCGAACAGCGCGTCCTTGAAGACCGCGACCTGGTGGTCGGCGTCCTGCAGCACGTAGCCGGCTGTGAAGATCGAGAACTCGGGGAAGAACGTCGCCAGTTCCTGCGCCGAGGTGATCGACATCTCCAGGTCGCCCGAGGCGATCGCCTCCAGCTCGGTGCCCTGACCGAAGAGGGTGCCGTTCCAGTGCGGCTCGAAGCTGGCGAAATCCTCGACCATGGGCGCGAACTTCTCGATCAGCGCGACAGAGCGCTGGTCGGTCTCGGACTGCACCGCGGACAGGCGCAGCTGCACCTTGTCGGAATGGGCGGCGCCGAAGGCGGCGGTGGCGGCAAGGGACGCGGCGGCGGCGGAGGCCAGCAGCGCGCGGCGGGTGAGCGATAGGGTCATGGTGTCCTCCCGAGACATGCGGCGGGCCCGGCCCGCCATGGAATCGCGGACCGTTTATGCGGACTGTCACCGAGGTTGTCCACGCAAAACGTTCTCTGCTGCAAAAAACGATTATCCTGTCTTGGCATCGCGGGGGTGCGGGGCTATTGCTCCCCGGGGCGGAGGAGAGCACGGCACATGGCGCGGCAGGCGGCACGGGGCAGGACCATCGCGGGGCGGCTGGCCGAGGAGATGCGCGCGCAGATCCTCGCGGGCGACTTCGCCCCCGGCGCGCGGCTGAACCTCGACCGGATGCGCGACGAGATGTCGGTCAGCGTCAGTTCCCTGCGCGAGGCGGTGACGCGGCTGGTGGCCGACGGGCTGGTCACGGTGGAGGAGCAGCGCGGCTACCGCGTGGCCCCGGTCTCGCTGGCCGACCTCGACGAGATAACCGCCCTGCGGATGGAGATGGAGCCGCTGGCCCTGCGCGCCGCGATCCGCAACGGCGGGCTGGACTGGGAAACCGACCTGATGGCGGCGCTCTACCGGCTGAACCGCACCGACCGCCGCGCGGACGATCAAGCCAGCGTCGAGGCCTGGGAAGTGGCGCACAACGCTTTCCACCGCGCCCTGATCGACCGCTGCGACATGCCGCTGCTGATGCGCTTTCACACCATGCTGATGAACATGAACGACCGCTACCGGCGGATCTTCGCGATCACCGGGCAAAGCCAGCGCAACGTGGCCGAGGAACACACCGGCATCGCCGAGGCCGCCACCCGGCGCGAGGCCGACCGCGCCGCCAGCCTGCTGCAGGCGCATATCGAACGCACCGGCCACGCCCTGCGCGACCGCCTGCGCGGCGCGCTGCCCGAAGCCGATGACAACACGCCCACCGGCCGCCGCGCCGGCGACAGCTGAACGGAGACCCCATGACCAAGACGATCCACATCCTGAACGGCCCCAACCTGAACCTGCTGGGCAAGCGCCAGCCGGAGATCTACGGCCACGACACCCTCGCCGACGTCGAGGCCAACTGCCGCGCCGTGCTGCCCGAGGGGTTCGACCTGGTGCTGAAGCAGTCGAACTGGGAAGGCCAGATCGTCGACTGGATCCACGAGGCGCGCGAGACCGCCTGCGGCATCGTCATCAACCCCGGCGCGCTGACCCATACCTCGGTGGCGGTGCTGGACGCGCTGAACACCTTCGAGGGGCCGGTAATCGAGATCCACATCTCCAACGTCCACAAGCGCGAGAGCTTCCGCCACCATTCCTACGTCTCGCTGCGCGCCGAGGGGGTGATCGCGGGGCTGGGGGTCGAGGGTTACGAGGCGGCGGTGCGGCGGGTCTGTACGCTGGCGGGGCAGGGCTGACCCGGTGACGCAGCTGATCAGCGGCCACACCCGGGTGATCGCCCACCTCGGGGTGCCGACGGAAAGTTTCCGCGCATCGATGATCTACAACCCCTTCTTCGAGGAACGGGGCGTCGACTGCGTGGTGGTGCCGATGGGCTGCGAGCCCGGGGACTTCGCCGTCTTCCTGCCCCACGTCGCGCGGCTGCGGAACTTTGCCGGCGCGCTGATCACCATGCCCCACAAGGTGCCGGTGATGGGCCTGCTGGACGAGGCCAGCCCCGCCGCCCGGATCTGCGGCGCCTGCAACGCGGTGCGGCGGGCGGCGGACGGGCGGCTGCAGGGCGACATGTTCGACGGCGAGGGCTTTGCCCGCGGCGTGCTGCGCAAGGGCCGCGAGATCGCCGACGCCTCGGCGCTGGTGGTGGGGGCGGGGGGCGTCGGTTCCGCCATCGCGGCGGCGCTGGCCAAGGCTGGCGCGGCGCGGCTGGGCCTCTATGACGTAAACGCCGCCGCCGCGGACCGGCTGGCAGAGCGGCTGGCGGGGCATTACCCGGATCTGGCTGTCGAGACCGGCAGCAACGACCCCGAGGGTTGGGACATCGTGGTCAACGCAACGCCGCTGGGGATGCAGGCGGGGGACCCGATGCCGCTGGCCATCGACCGGCTGGCGCCCGGGACCTTCGTGGGCGAGGTGGTGATGAAGCGCGAGGAAACCGCCTTTCTCGCCGCCGCCCGCGCCCGCGGCTGCCTGACCCAGGTCGGCACCGACATGTTGTTCGAGCAGATCCCGGCGTACCTGGAGTACTTCGGCCTGCCCTCCACCACCCCCGACGAGCTGCGACGCCTCGCGCGCATCACTTATTGAAAGGATTTACTGATGGACATGCCCAAGAACCGCTTCAAGGCCGCGCTGCGCGCCGGCACGCCGCAGATCGGCCTGTGGTGCTGCATCCCCGACCCCTCGGTCGCCGAGATGCTGGCCAATACCGGCTATGACTGGATGCTGTTCGATACCGAGCATTCGCCGGTGGACGAGGTCGAACTGCTGCCGATGCTGCAGGCGGTGGCGCCCTACGACGTCTCGGCGGTGGTACGGCCGGTCAGCCTGGACGTGGCCGAGCTGAAGAAGGTCTTGGACATCGGCGCGCAGACGGTGGTGATCCCCTACGTGCAGACCCCAGAGGAGGCGGCGCTGGCGGTGGCGGCGGTGACCTACCCGCCCGAGGGCATCCGCGGCGTCGCCGGCATGACCCGCGCCAGCCGCTTCGGCGCGATCAAGGATTACGTCGCCCACGCGCGCGAGGAGATCTGCGTCATCATCCAGATCGAGACGGTGAAGTCGCTGGAAAACCTCGAGGAGATCGCCGCCACCCCCGGCCTCGACGGCATCTTCATCGGCCCTGCCGACCTTGCCGCCAGCATGGGCTACGCCGGCCAGCCGACCCACCCCGAGGTGCGCAAGGCCAGCGTCGAGGGCATCCGTCGCATCCGCAAGGCCGGTCTGCCCGCGGGCTTCCTGACCCCGGACGACAGTTTCCTCGAGGAGGTGATGGAGGCCGGGAGCGTGTTCACCGCGGTGGACCTGGACACGATCATCCTCAAGCGCGGCGCGGTGGCGCGGGCGGCGCAGTGGAAGAAGCACGTGGGGTGAGGGAGGAGGGGTGAACCCCGCCCTACGGCTCCTCACGAATGAAGCGCTGATGCGCCCCGAACAAGCCGCAGGCGCGGGGCGAGCGCCTGCCCGTCCCTGCGGGCTGGCGCTGTGTCATCCGCAGGGCAACGCTCATTCAGCGCGCGGATTTGGCTGGCATAAAGCGCTTTCTTCAGGGGGCGGCAGCGCCATCCTACGGGCAGGCTGATGTTGCGCCGTTGGCGGGGTGAACCCCGCCCTACCACCTATATACGCAGCGCTGATGCGCCCCGAACAAGCCGAAGGCGCGGGGCGAGCGCCTGCCCGTTCCGGCGGGCTGGCGCTGTGTCGTCCGCGAGCACCGTTCGTTCTGCGCGCGGTCGTGGCGGGAATAAAGTGCCTATGCCGGTGGTCCGCAGCGCCATCCCACGGGCAGGCTGGCGTTGCGCTGTGGCGGGGTGAACCCCGCCCTACGGAAGCAGTCCCACACACGCCGCCCCGCAATACCGCACGTGACAAACGCCGCCCGCAGCGTCACTCTGCCCTCGAGCCCCGGCGGCGAGGACGGCCGCGCCGGGGCCGTGCCAAGGTCGTCCGCAACAACCGGGAGCCTGCCATGAGCTTTACCAGAATGACCCCGCTGGCCGGCGTGATCGCCGCCGCGCTCGCCCTTCCCGCCGCCGCCGAAAGCTGGGACATGCCCACGCCCTACGGCGACAGCGTGTTCCACACCCAGAACGTGATGCAGTTCGCCGAGGACGTGGCCGAGGCCACGGGGGGCGAACTGGAGATCACCGTGCATTCCGCCGGCTCGCTTTTCGGCCACCCCGAGATCAAGGATTCCGTCCGCCGGGGCCTTGCGCCCATCGGCGAGGTGCTGATGTCGCGGCTGGCCAACGAGGACCCGATCTTCGAGGTGGACTCGATCCCCTTCCTCGCCTCCTCCTATGACGAGGCCCGCGCGCTCTGGGAGGTCTCGCGGCCGCTGGTGGAACAGAAGCTGGCGGACCAGGGGCTGACGCTGCTTTACGCGGTGCCGTGGCCGGGGCAGAGCCTTTACACCAAGGCGCCGCTTGAATCTGCCGCGGACCTCGAAGGCGAGGCCTTCCGCGCCTACAACACCGCCACCGAACGGCTGGCCGAACTGCTGGGCGCGGTGCCGACCCAACTGGAGACCGGCGACATCCCCACCGCCTTCGCCACCGGGCGCGTGGCGGCGATGATCACCTCGCCTTCCACCGGCGTATCCAGCCAGGCCTGGGACTTCACCAGCCACTACACCGACACGCAGGCATGGCTGCCCAAGAACATGGTGATCGTGAACACCGGCGCCTTCGAGGGGCTCTCCGAAGAGGTGCGCGCCGCGGTGCGCGAGGCGGCCGCCGAGGCCGAGACCCGGGGCTGGGACATGTCCATGGCCGAGACCGAAGAGAAGATGAAGGCGCTGGAGGAGAACGGCATGACCGTCTCCGCCCCCTCCGAGACCCTGTCGGGCGAACTTGCCGCGATCGGCGAGACCATGACGCAGGAATGGCTGGAGGCGGCCGGCGAGGAAGGCGCGAAGGTGGTCGAGGACTACCGGGCGAAGATGCAGTGACGCGGCGGGGGCGGGGGCCCGTGGCTCTCGCCCCGCCTGCGGGATCGTGCTGATGCGCCGTATTCTGGACCGCCTCTATTCCGCCGCGCTGGCGTTGTCGGCGACGGGCTTTGCCCTGATCGCGCTGCTGGTGCTGGCGCAGATCCTCGGCCGGCTGGCCGACCGCGCCGCCCGCTGGATCGGCGCGGCCCCGCCCGGCTTCGCCATCCCCTCGCTGGCAGAGATCGGCGCCTTCCTGTTCGTCGGGGCGGTCTGCCTGGGGCTGGCGGGAACGCTGGCGGCGGGCGGGCACGTGCGCGTCACGCTGCTGACCCGGGCGTTGCCGGCCCGCGCCGCCCGCTGGCTGGGCGCGGCGGTGGCGGCGGCGGGGGCGGGGCTGGCCGCTTTCGCCACCTGGTCGAGCGGGCTGCAGGCCTGGGATTCCTGGGCCTTCGGATCGGTCAGCTACGGCATGGTGCGGGTGCCGCTGTGGCTGCCGCAGGGGGTGATGACCCTCGGGCTGGGACTGCTGGCGGTGGCACTGGCCGACGCGGCGGCGACGCTGGCGGCGGGGGGCACGCCGCGCCACGCCGCGGCCGAGGCGGAACGGGGCGAGGGGCACTGATGGGGATCGAGATGCTGGCCCCGCTGCTGCTGGTGGTGCTGTTCGGCGCGCTGGCGCTGGGCCTCTGGGTGGGGCTGGCGCTGATCGCGGTGGGGCTGGTGGCGATGCTCGCCGCCTCGAACGCGCCGGTGACGCTGGTCTTCGCCACCAAGGTCTGGGGCGGGCTGACGGTCTGGGACCTGACCGCGCTGCCGATGTTCATCTGGATGGGCGAGATCCTCGTGCGCTCGCGCCTGTCGTCGGACATGTTCGCCGGCCTTGCCCCCTTCACCGGCCGTCTGCCGGGGCGGCTGCTGCACGTCAACGTCTTCGGCTGCGCGCTGTTCGCGGCGGTCTCGGGCTCATCCGCCGCCACCACGGCCACCATCGGCCGCATGTCGGTGCCGGAGCTGAAGGCCCGCGGCTACGACGAGCGCATGGTGATCGGCACGCTGGCCGGCTCCGGCACCTTCGGCTTCCTGATCCCGCCCTCGATCATCCTGATCGTCTACGGCGCCGCGACAGAGCAGTCGATCGCCCGGCTGTTCCTGGCGGGGGTGCTGCCGGGGCTGATGCTGGCGGCGCTGTTCTCCGGCTACATCATCCTGTGGGCGCTGCTGAACCGCGACCGCATGCCCCGCCACGAGCCGCCGGGAGACCGCGGCGCGGCGCTGCGGGCGATGCTGCGGCTGTTGCCGGTGGTGGGGCTGATCGTGGCGGTGATCGGCTCGATCTACGCCGGGATCGCCAGCCCCACCGAGGCGGCGGTGATCGGCGTGCTGGGCGCCCTGCTGCTGGCCTGGTCCACCGGCGCCATGAGCCTGCGCGGCTTTGCCGAGGCGCTGACCGCCGCGACCGTCACCACCTGCATGATCGCCTTCATCCTCGCCGGCGCGGCCTTCCTGACCGTGGCCATGGGCTATACCGGCATCCCGCGCGACCTGGCGGGCTGGATCGGCCGGATGCAGCTGTCGCCCTATGCGCTGCTGGCGGCGCTGACGGTGTTCTTCATCGTGATGGGGATGTTCCTTGACGGGATCTCGATCGTGGTGCTGACGGTGTCGATCATCCTGCCGATGGTGATCCAGGCGGGGATCGATCCGATCTGGTTCGGGATCTTCCTGGTGCTGGTAGTGGAGATGAGCCAGATCACCCCGCCGGTGGGCTTCAACCTGTTCGTTCTGCAGAACATTACCGGGCGCGACATCTTCACCATCGCCCGCCACGCGGCGCCCTTTTTCGGGCTGCTGGTGCTGGCGGTGGCGGTGCTGGCGGCCTTTCCGCAGATCGCGCTTTGGCTGCCGGGGACGATGCTGTCGCGCTAAGACGGCGTTGCCTTCCCCGCCGCGGGGAGTATAACGCTTTACCAATGGCTGACTTCCCGGCGCGGCGACATTTGACGCCCGCCGCGCCTGCCCCATTTCCCCGGAGGCAGGCGATCCCGTACCACATAGCCCCACCGGAGGCCGCGCGCAGCCCGCGCGGCGACATTGGACCATGACCGATACCGCGACCCGCGAGACCGAGATGAAAGACCGCTCTTTCCGCCGCACCGCCTCGGTGGACCGGCAGAAGGGCCTGGGCGCGGTGACGCGGATCACCCGGATGACCCTGCGCTACCCCTGGCGGGTGGCGGCGGCGCTGATCGCCACGGTGCTGGCGGTGCTGGCGCAGCTGTCGATCCCGGTGATCCTGGGCCGGGCCGTGGACGCGGCGCAGGGCATGGCCGAGGCGGGGGGCGACACCGGCGCGCTGATGCCGCTGGCGCTGACCCTGCTGGTGGCGAGCGCGCTGCGCGGGCTGTTCACGCTGGTGCAGAACTACAGCGCGGAATCGGTGGGCCACGCACTGGCGCAGGACCTGCGGCTGGCGGTCTACGACAAGATCCAGCGGCTGCCCTTCTCGTTCCACGACCGCACCCACTCGGGCGACCTGATCACCGTGGGGATGCTCGACCTGGAAGGGGTGCGGATGTACTTTTCCACCGCGCTGGTGCGCACCCTGCTGCTGACCCTGCTGATCGGCGTCGGCGCCTGGCTGCTGCTGTCCACCGACCTGGTGCTGGGCCTGCTGGCGCTGTCCTTCGTGCCCTTCGCGGCCTGGCGCTTCTCTGTCATGCAGCTGTCGCTGCGGCGCACCTGGCTGATCCTGCAGGAGCGGCTGGCGATCCTCAGCCGGGTGATGGAGGAGAACCTTGCCGGCATCCGCGTGGTGCGCGCCTTCGCCGCCTCGGACCACGAGCTGAAGAAGTTCGACGCCGCCTCGAAGGAGGCGCTGGCCCTGACCCACAAGCGGATCGACATCCGCGTGTCGAACTCCTCGGCCGCCACGCTGGCCTTCTTCACCGCGATGGGGCTGGTGCTGCTGTACGGCGGCCGGCAGGTGGCGGCGGGCGAGATCACCGTGGGCACGCTGGCCACCTTCCTGACCTTCATGACGATCCTGCAGATGCCGGTGCGGCAGCTCGGGCTGATGGTGAACGCCTATGCCCGCGCCTCGACCACCGGGGCGCGGATGTTCGCCTTGATCGACACGCCGGTGGAGGTGGACGACGCCCCCGGCGCGCAGCCGCTGGAGCTGTCCGAGGGGCGGCTGAAGCTGGACAACGTCAGCTTCGCCTATGACGGCAGCGACGGGCGCCGGGCGATCCGGGGCGTCAGCTTCGAGGCGACGCGCGGCCAGACCGTGGGCATCGTCGGCCCGCCAGGGTCGGGCAAGACCACGCTGATGCACCTGATCCCCCGCTTCTATGACGTGACCGAGGGGGCGATCACCCTGGACGGGCAGGACATCCGCGATGTCACGCTGTCCTCGGTGCGGCAGGCGGTGGCGGTGGTGCAGCAGGACAGCTTCCTCTTCACCACCTCGATCGAGAACAACATCGCCTACGGCACCCCCCTGACCGAAGACCGGCGCATCCGCGGCGTGGCGGAATCGGCGCAGCTGCACGACTACGTGCTGGGCCTGCCGAAGAAGTACCAGACGGTGGTGGGCGAGCGCGGCGTGTCGCTGTCCGGCGGCCAGCGCCAGCGGCTGTCGATCGCGCGCACGTTGATGATGGAACCGGCGGTGCTGATCTTCGACGACAGCACGGCCGCCATCGACGCGGGCACAGAAAGCCGCATCCGCGCCGCGCTGAAGGAATACGCCGCCGACCGCGTGACCATCATCGTCGCGCACCGGCTGGCCAGCCTGATGCACGCCGACCGGATCCTGTTCCTCGAGGACGGGCAGGTGGTGGAGCAGGGCAGCCACGAGGAACTTCTGGCGCTGGGCGGGCGCTACAAGGCGCTGCACGATCTGCAGATGCGCCCGGACGGCGATGTCCTGGATGAGATGGAGGACCGGAAATGAGCCCGGCACGGCAAGGCGGCGAACCCCGGGACCCCCACGACGACGGCCGCCCCCGGCTGCGCGCGGTGGTTGGGTCCGACCGGATCGAGGAGGAAATCTTCGGCCGCGTCTTCGACGGCAAGGTGGTGCGGCGGATCTGGGAATTCGTGCGACCCTACCGGCGCAACGCGATCATATCAGTGACGGCGGTGGTGATCTTCACCCTGTCGCAGCTGTCGATCCCGCTGCTGATCCGCTACGCCATCGACAACGGCATGGCCCCGGACGGCGTGGACAGCGGCGTGCTGTACGCGATAATCGGCCTTTTCGCGCTGGCGATCCTGATCAATTTCGTCGCCTCGCGGGTGCAGGAGGCGGTGACCGGGCGGATGGCCGAGAACGTGCTGTTCGACATCCGCCAGCGCATGTTCAGCCACCTGCAGCGGGTGTCGCTGTCCTTCATGGACAAGACCGAGGTGGGCCGGCTGATGAGCCGCCTGCAGGGCGACGTGAACTCGATGCAGGAATTCCTGGAGACCTGCGTGCTGTCGGTGGGGGACATCCTGCTGCTGGTGGGGATCATCGTGGTGATGCTCTGGCTGGACTGGCAGCTGGCGGCGCTGGTGCTGATGGTGATCCCGGTGCTGTTCGTGGTGCGGATCCTCTGGCTGGCGCGGGCGCGCAGCGCCTTCATGGCGGCGCATGAATCGAACTCCGTCGCCAACGGCGCGCTGGCCGAGGCGATCCACGGGGTGCGCGCGGTGCAGGCGATGGACCGGGGGCGGCTGAACGCCGACCTCTACACCGGGCTGGTGGCCAAGACCTACCAGGCCCACCTGCGCGCGGCGCGGCTGGCGCAGGTGATGATCCCGATCGTCGACACCCTGACCGGCATCGCCATGGCGGTGGTGGTGGTGGCCGGCGGCGCGATGGTGGTCTCCGGCCGTATCGAGGTGGGGGTGATGGTCGCCTTCCTGTTCTACATCCAGCGGTTCTTCGACCCGATCCGGTCGTTGACCATGCAGTACTCGGTGATGCAGCGGGCCATGGCCTCGGGCCACCGGCTGACCGAGGTGCTGGACGTGGACGTCGACGTGCGGGACGCCCCGGGCGCGCAGCCGCTGACGGAAGCCGACGACGGGTCGGTCGAGTTCCGGGACGTGACCTTCGGCTACGACCCCGCGCATCCCGTGCTGAAGGACGTCAGCTTTCGCGTGAAGTCCGGCGAGACGGTGGCTCTGGTGGGCCCCACGGGGTCGGGCAAGTCCAGTTCCATGGCGCTGATCCACCGCTTCTACGACGTGCAGCAGGGCGCGGTGCTGGTGGGCGGCAAGGACGTGCGCGAGGTGACGCAGAAGAGCCTCGGCCGCCACATCGCCATGGTGCTGCAGGAGCCGTACCTGTTCACCGGATCGGTCCGCGAGAACATCCGCTACTCCTCCCACTGGGCCAGCGACGCCGATGTCGAGGAGGCCGCGCTGGCGGTGGGCGCGCACGAGTTCATCTCGGCCCTGCCTGCCGGCTACGACACGGTGCTGGAGGAACGCGGCAGCAACCTCAGCCTCGGCCAGCGCCAGCTGCTGTCCTTCGCCCGCGCGCTGGTGGCCGACGCCAAGATCCTGGTGCTGGACGAGGCGACGGCCAATATCGACAGCTACACCGAGATGCAGATCCAGAAGGCGCTGCAGAAGCTGCTGGAGGGGCGCACGGGCCTTGTGATCGCCCACCGGCTGGCGACGATCCGCAACGCCGACCGCATCGTGGTGCTGCAGCAGGGCCGCAAGATCGAAGAGGGCGACCACGAGGCGCTGATGCGGGCGGACGGGCTGTACGCCAAGCTCTACAGCCTGAACTACGCCAGCTTCGACGACCTGCCCGAGGTGGTGGGCGAGGACGAGCGGCAGCTGGCGACGTGACCTACATCGTGGTGCAGCCGCTGACGAAGCACTGCTTGACCGTATCCACCTGCTGCGCGGTCGGCGCGGTGAAGAAGTTGGGATAGCAGGGCCCGAGGGTCAGCACCGGCACGTCCCCCGCGTCGATGCGCAGGAAGGTCAGCACCTCCTGTCCGGTCGGCAGTTCGCTGCACCAGGAGGCGGCGCAGGCCTCGTGCACGACGACCTCGCGGTCCACCGCTTCGGCCTTGCCGTTGCGGTTGAGGAGGTGGCCGGTGAAAACGGCGGGATAAGTCCGCTCGTCCCCGCCGGTGGTGCCGCCGGGGCGCGGACCGGGGCCGCCGGTGAAGCTGCCGATCACGACGACATATTCCTCGACGGCGCCGTTGGCCTCGGCGAAGGCGCGTTCCACGTCGGGTCGCAGGCAGGACAGCGCGGCGGCCTGCCCGGCGATGCTGATGGCGACGGCGGTGCAGGTGAGAAGGCGTAGGGGCATCACAGGTCCTTCCGGAATGCGTTGATGACCTCAAGGTAGATCGCCCGCTTGAAAGGGACAATCGCGGCGATCAGGTCGTCCGGGTCCATCCACTGCCAGCGGGCGAATTCCGGGTGTTCGGCGTCGATCCGGATGCCGGAGTCGGGGCCGTCGTAGCGCATCAGGAACCAGCGCTGCTCCTGCCCCCGGTAGCGGCCCTTCCAGACCTTGCCCAGCAGCTCCGGCGGCAGGTCGTAGCGCAGCCAGCCGGGGGTCTCCGCCTCCACCGTCACCGCGTTCTCCGGCACCCCGGTCTCCTCCCGCAGCTCCCGCAGCGCGGCGGTGCGCGGGCTTTCGCCGGGATCGATCCCGCCCTGCGGCATCTGCCAGGCGCCGGGGGTGTCCAGCCGCTCACCGGCGAAGATCCGGCCGGCAGGGTTGGCGAGAACGACGCCGACGCAGGGGCGGTAGGGAAGGGTGGAGGGATCGGGGGCGGTCATGGAGCCTCGCGTTCGGGTTGCGCGGCGAAGGTAGGGCAGGGGCGGGCGGGGGACAATGGCGGGCATGCAGCGCCCCGGCCCGGGACAAGGCGCGCAGCGCCGCCGGGCCAGCGCCCGTCCGTCCCCCGGGCGGGCGCTCCTTCGCCGTTTGCGCGGGGGTGGAGCAAGGGAGCGGCGGTGCCATAAAGCGGCGACCACCAGCGGTGGATGCGCCCACCCACGGACGGGCGCTGCCCCTCTGTTTGGACATGAGCACCCGGCCCGGAACAAGGCACGCAGTGCCGCCGGGCCAGCGCCCGTCCGTCCCCCGGGCGGGCGCTTCTTCACCGTTTGCGTGGGGGTGGAGCGAGGGAGTGGCGGTGCCATAAAGAGGCTACCACCAGCGGCAGCAGCTCCCACCCACGGACGGGCACTGGCCCTCTGTTGTGACAAGAGCACCCGGCCCGGAACAAGGCGCGCAGCGCCGCCGGGCCAGCGCCCGTCCGTCCCCCGGGCGGGCGCTACGTCAACGTTGGCGCGGGGATCGAGCGAGGATGTGGCGGTAAGATAAAGTGGCGACCACCAGCGTCCCATGCGCCCACCCACGGACGGGCGCTGGCCCTTTGCCGTGCGGGTCACATACCCCACAAACACGAAGGGCCCCCGCAGGGGCCCTCCAAAACCATCAACGAAGCCAGCCCTACCGCGCCGCCGCGATCGCCGAGAGCCCGCGCAGCAGGTCCACCGCGTAGCTCAGCTGGAAGTCCTCGTCGCGCAGCTCGGCGGCCTTCTCGGCCTCGGCCTGCTCTTCCTCGATCTGCCTCCGCTCGTCCTCGCTCAGCGAGTCGTTGTTCAGCGAGCCGCGCAGGTCGGCCTCGGAGCGGGGCGGGCGGGCGTTGCCGTCCTCCTCCTCGTCCTCGTTGGGCAGGCGCGGCGGCTGCTGCACCACGATGTCCGGCGACACGCCCAGCGCCTGGATCGACCGGCCCGAGGGGGTGTAGTAGCGCGCCGTGGTCAGGCGCATGGCGCCGTCGCCGCGCAGCGGCATGACGGTCTGGACCGAGCCCTTGCCGAAGGATTTCACCCCCACCACGATGGCGCGGCGGTGATCCTGCAGCGCGCCCGCCACGATCTCGGAGGCCGAGGCGGAGCCGGCGTTGATCAGCACCACCATGGGCTTGCCACCGGCCAGATCGCCCGGAGTGGCGTTGTAGCGCTCGCCGTCCGCCGGGTCGCGGCCGCGGGTCGAGACGATTTCGCCGGCTTCAAGGAAAGCGTCCGAGACCTTGATCGCCTGGGTCAGCAGCCCGCCGGGGTTGTTGCGCAGGTCCAGCACGAAGCCGTTGACGTTCTCCATGCCGCCCAGTTCCTCGACCGCCTCCTCAAGACCCGACTGGAGGTTCGGGAAGGTCTGGTCGTTGAAGGTGGTCACCCGCAGCACCACGGTCTTGCCCTCGGTGCGGGTGCGCACGGCGGTCAGCTTGATGGTGTCGCGGATGATCGAGACGTCGAAGGGCTCCTCGACCTCCTCGCGCACCACGGTGATCACGATCTCGGAGCCGACCGGCCCGCGCATCATCTCCACCGCCTCGTCCAGGGTCAGGCCCAGCACGCTTTCACCGTCCACGTGGGTGATGAAGTCGCCCGCCTCGATCCCGGCGTTGGCGGCGGGGGTGTCGTCGATGGGAGAGACCACCTTCACGAAGCCCTCTTCCTGGGTCACCTCGATCCCGAGGCCCCCGAACTCGCCCCGGGTCTGCACCCGCATGTCGGCCGCGTCATCGGGCGACAGGTAGCTGGAGTGCGGGTCCAGCGAGGTGAGCATGCCGTTGATCGCGGCCTCGATCAGCTCGCTCTCGTCCACTTCCTCGACATACTGCGCGCGGATCCGCTCGAAGATGTCGCCGAACAGGTCGAGCTGCTCGTACACCGACGCCTTGCGGTCGTTCTCCTGCGCCAGCAGCGGGCCGGCGATCTGCGTGGTGGCGATGACCCCCGCCAGGGTCCCGGCCACCGCGGCCATCACGAATTTCTTCATAGGGGTCCTCGTCCTCATTCGATGGCGAACCATTGACCGGGGTCGATGGGGTCCTCGCCCTGTCTCGCTTCTATATAAAGCGTCTCCGTGCGCTGAACGCCACCGACTTCGGCGGCACGCGCAAGAATGGCGCCCTCCTGCGGTACGTTTCCGCCCATCAGCCCCACGGGGGTCCCGGCGGGAAGCACCTCTCCCAGTTCTCCATATACCTCTTCGAGACCGGCAAGAACCAGCAGGTAGCCACCGCCGGGCTCAAGCACCATCACGTTTCCGTAGTCCAGAAGCGGCCCGCGGTAGCGCACGGTGGCGGCCCAGGGGGTGGTGACCAGCGCCCGCGGTTCGGTGGCGACCACAAGGCCGGGGCGGGCGATGCCGGCGGCGTCGGCCTCGCCGGGGCGGCGCAGCACCCGGCCGGCGACCGGCAGCGGCAGCCCGCCGGTGGCGGCGTCGAATTCCGGCTCGGGGCCGTCGGCGCGCATGTCGGTCAGGCCCGAGGCGAAGGCCTGCAGCGTCTCGGCCCCCTCGATCAGCCGGTTCAGCGCCTCGGGGTCCGACAGCAGCCGCTTCGGCAGGTCGACCCGGTTGGAGATCGCCTGGCTCAGCGCGGTGCGCGCCTCCTGCACCCCGGCCAGCCCCTCGCGCAGGCTGTCGGCGGCGCTTTCCTGCAACGCCCGCAGCACCGCGATTTCCTCCAGGTCCGACCGCAGCGCCTCGGCCTCGCGCTGCAGGGCGGGGGCGATCTGGCTGACGATCATGCCCGAGCGGGCGGTGCCCACGGGGCCCGAGGGATGCAGCAGCAGCAGCGGGGCGGGCGAGGCCTCGATCGATTGCAGCACGCCCAACAGCCGGGCCACGCGCCCGCGCTCGGCGTCGAAGCGGCGGCGCAGGGCGGCCTCGCGCACCGCCGCGCGGCGCACCCCTTCGCGCAGCGCCGTCAGCCCGTTCTCATAGGCGCGGATGGTCATGGTCAGCGCGCGCACCCGGTCGCTGGCCTTTTCGGCCGCCGCCAGCGCGTTCTGCGCCGCCTCCAGCTGTCCCGCAGCGCGGCGGGCGATGACGCCGGGATCCTCCTGCGCGCCGGCGGGCAGCGGCAGGGCGAGACAGGCCAGCAGGGGCGCCAGCCGGATCAGTCGCAAAGCAGGCTCCGCCCGGTCATTTCCTCCGGCTGGTCCAGCCCCATCAGCGCCAGCACGGTGGGGGCAAGATCCGCCAGCCGCCCGTCGCGCAGCCGCGCGCCCTCGGGCCCGCCGGACAGGATCACCGGGACCAGGTTGGTGGTATGGGCGGTATGGGGGGCGCCGGTTTCGAGGTCGGTCATCAATTCGCAATTGCCGTGGTCGGCGGTGACGATCATTGCGCCGCCGGCCTGTTCCAGCGCGGCCAAGGCCTCTCCCAGCCCCGCGTCCACCGCCGCGCAGGCGCGCATGGCAGCGTCCAGGTCGCCGGTGTGGCCGACCATGTCGGGGTTGGCGTAGTTCACCACGATCAGGTCGTAGCCCGCGCCGATCGCCTCCACCAGTTTCTCCGTCACCTGCGGCGCGCTCATCTCGGGCTGCATGTCGTAGGTGGCGACCTTGGGCGAGGGGGGCATGAACCGGTCCTCGCCGGTCTCCGGCGTCTCCTTCCCGCCGTTCAGGAAGAAGGTGACATGGGGGTACTTCTCGGTCTCGGCCAGCCGGAACTGGCGCAGGCCCTGTTTCGCCACCCATTCGCCCAGCGTGTTCACGATCTTCCGCTTGGGGAAGGCGGCGGTCATCCAGGCGTTGTGGGCGTCGGAATATTCCACCATCCCCAGCAGCGCCGAGAACTTCGGGCGCTTGCCGGCGTCGAACCCGTCGAAGTCGGGGGCGGCCATGGCGGCAAGGATCTCGCGCGCGCGGTCGGCGCGGAAGTTGACGAAGAACAGCCCGTCGCCGTCGCGAATGCCGCTGTGACCCTCCAGCACGGTGGGGGCGACGAATTCGTCGGTCTCGCCCCGCTCGTAGGCGGCGGCGATGGCGGCGTCGGCGCTGTCCGCGCGCCCGCCCTCGGCGTGGATCATGGCGGCGAAGGCCTTCTGCACCCGGTCCCAGCGGTTGTCGCGGTCCAGCGCGAAGTAGCGCCCGGAGACAGAGCGGACCTGGACCCCCTCGGGCAGGTCCTGCAGGAACCGCTCCACCTGCGCGCGGGCCGACTTGGGCGGCACGTCGCGGCCGTCGGTGATGATGTGCACCGCCACCGGCACGCCCCGGTCCGTCAGCAGCCGGGCGGCGGCGACGATGTGGTCCTGGTGCGCGTGCACTCCGCCGGGCGAGGTCAGCCCGGCCAGGTGCGCGGTGCCCCCGGCGGCCTTCACCTTGGCGGCGAAGTCGAGGATCGCGGCGTTCTGGAAGAACGAGCGGTCCTCGATCGCCAGGTCGATCTGCCCCAGGTCCATCGCCACCACCCGGCCCGCGCCGATGTTGGTGTGCCCGACCTCGGAGTTGCCCATCTGCCCGCTGGGCAGGCCGGCGTCGGGGCCGAAGGTGGTGAGGAAGGCGTGGGGGCAGCTGGACCAGAGCCTGTCGAAGTTGGGCGTCTCGGCCAGCGCGGGGGCGTTGGCCTCGGTCTCCTCGCGATAGCCCCAGCCATCGAGAATGCACAGGACGACGGGTCGCGTTGGGCTCATGGGAATGCTCGCAGGTTTGCTCTTTCGGCCTTGCCCGCGGTTCTACGCGCTCGCCTGCATGGATTCAACGGCGGTGCGATGGGGGAGGCATGGTGCAACGTGAGCCTGCCCGTGGGGTGGCGCTGCTGCCTTTTGGCATGTGCGCTTTATGCCGGCCAAGTCCGCGCGCAGAACGAGCCGTGCACGAGGGTGACACAGCGCCAGCCCGCCGGAACGGGCAGGCGCTCGCCCCGCGCCTTCGGCTTGTTCGGGGCGGGTCAGCGCTTCGTTCATCATGGGTGGTCGGGCGGGGTTCACCCCGCCATTGTGCAACGTTTAGCCAGCCTGTGGGATGGCGCAGCCTCCATCAGACATAGGCGCTTTATCCCAGCCAAGTCCGCGCTCCGAATGAGCCGTGCACGAGGGTGACGCAGCGCCAGCCCGTGCGGACGGGCAGGCGCTCGCCCCGCGCCTTCGGCTTGTTCGGGGCGCATCAGCGCTTCGTTCATCAGGGGTGGTAGGGCGGGGTTCACCCCGCCTTTGTGCAACACTAGCCCGCCGGGACGGGCAGGCGCTCGCCCCCGCGCTCACGGCTTGTTCGGGGGCTGACCAGCGCTTCGAATGACCCGGTAGGGCGGGGTTCACCCCGCCACCCACGCCAAATCCCTAAACCCGATGGTACGGCGTCCCCGCCAATATCGCCGCAGCCCTGTACAACTGCTCCGCCAGCATCACCCGCACCAGCATGTGCGGCCACACCATCTTCCCCAGCGAGATCCGGCTGTCCGCCTCGTCCCGCAGCGCCGGGTCCAGCCCGTCCGCGCCGCCGATCAGGAACGCCGCGTCCGAGGTGCCGGTATCCCGCCAGCCGCCCAGAAGATCCGCGAATTGGGGAGAGGTCAGCTGCTGCCCGCGCTCGTCCAGCGCCACCAGCCGCGCGCCTTTCGGGACCGCCCGGCGCAGCAGCGCCGCCTCGGCCGCCATGCCGCCGCCCTTTCGGTCCTCCACCTCGGTGACGCCGGCGGGACCAAGGCCAAGCCCGCGCCCGGTGCGGTCCAGGCGGGCAAGGTAATCGTCAACAAGCGCGCGTTCCGGACCGGCCCGCAGCCGCCCCACCGCGCAGATCGTCAGGCGCATCAGACCTTGGCGACCACCGCTTCGCCGGGGGTCATCCACATCTTCTCGAGCTGGTAGAACTCGCGCACCTCCGGCCGGAACACGTGGACGATCACGTCGCCCGCGTCGATCAGGACCCAGTCGCCCTGGTCCTTGCCCTCGACCTTGCAGATCACGCCGCAGTCTTCCTTGAGGCGCTCTGTCAGCTTTTCCGAGATCGACGCGACCTGGCGCGACGACCGGCCCGAGCAGATGACCATGGTGTCGGCCATGGTGGACTTGCCCTGGAGGCTGATCGACACGACCTCTTCGGCCTTGTCGTCTTCAAGAGAGGAAAGGATGCGCGCAAGCAGCTCTTCGCTTGTCGCCTGTGGGTGGGTGGGCGTCATGGCCGTACCCGTAACGGCCGTACCACGGGCCGCCATCGCGATGTGAGACAGGACATCGTCCTCCTTCATTGCGCGCCGCCTGTGCCCCGACGCCGGGCATGCCCTATAGGTAGCATCAGGGGGGGCGTTTCTCAATAAGTGGTGCCCGAAAACCTGCCGCGCACGCTGGAAATCGCCAGCGGCCGGGGCAAATGGGTGTAGCCGGCCGCGCCGCAGGGCAGGGCGCGGGAAGGGCAGGGGACGGGAGGCACGGGATCGAAAAGGCACTGAAGCTGATGCGCGCGATCTGGCGGATCGCCACGGGGGTGTTCACCGCGGTCACGGAACGCAACCTGGACCTGATTGCCGCCGGGGTAGCGTTTTACGCGATGCTGGCGTTCTTCCCCGGGGTCGCGGCGCTGATCGCGCTGTTCGGGATTATGTCGAACCCGGACCTGATCCAGGACCAGATCATCTATCTCAAGGCCTTCCTGCCGCCCGAGGCCTACTCGTTGCTGAACACCCAGATGACCCGGCTGATCGCGGCGCGGGACTCGACGCTTGGGCTGACCTCTGTCCTGTCCACGGGCGCCGCGCTGTGGTCGACCCGGGCCGGGGTGGGGGCGCTGATGCGGGGGCTGAACGCGGCCTACGGCACCTCTACCCGCGCCGGGGTCTGGGGGGTGTTCTGGACGGTGTTCATGACCGCCTCTCTGGTGGCGGTGTCGCTGGCGGCGCTGGCCAGCATCGTGGCGGCGCCGATCATCCTGACGATCTTCCCGCAGGGCCGGCTGTACGAGGCGATCCTGCTGGTCACCAACTGGACGCTGGTGGGGGCGATCACCACCGGGATGATCGGGCTGATCTACCGTTACGGGCCGAACCACCGGGGCCGCCGGCCGCGCTGGCTGAGCGCGGGGGCGGTGATGGCCATGGTGATGTGGGCGGTGGCCTCGGCGCTGTTCTCGCTCTACCTGCGGAACTTCGGCAGCTACAACGAGATCTACGGCTCCATCGGCGCGGTGATCGCGTTGCTGATGTGGCTGTTCATCAGCGCCCTGTCGGTGCTGATGGGCGCGGCGGTGAACGCCGAGATCGACAGCGCCTTCCCGTACCAGCGCCCGCGCCGGTTCGAACGCTTCCGCCGCCCGCCGGGTTAATCGCCCAGATCCACCGATCCTGCTTCGGCCCGCCGCGTGCGCAGCTCGCTGCCCTCCAGCACCCGCACCTCGCGCTGCGGGAAGGGGATCGAGATGCCGTTTTCGCGGAAGGCGTCCCAGAGCGCCAGGTAGACGTTGCCGCGGATGTTGGTCAGCCCCGTCGTGGGATCGCGGATCCAGAACCGCAGGATGTAGTCGACCGAGCTGTCGCCGAAGCCGACGATGTGGCAGACCGCCGGGTGGCTGGACAGCACCCGCTCCACGCTGGTGGCCGCCTCGACCGCCAGCCGCCGCACCAGGTGCGGATCGTCCCCGTAGGAGGTGCCGAAGAACAGGTCGAGCCGGACGAAGTCGTTGGTGTGGGACCAGTTCACCACCTGCCCGGTGATCAGGTCCTCGTTCGGGATCAGGTATTCCTTGCCGTCCCGCGTCACCACGCTGACGTAGCGCGCGCCCAGGGCGTTGATCCAGCCGAAGGTGTCGCCGAGGCTGATGACGTCGCCGGGCTTGATCGACTTGTCCAGCAGGATGATGACCCCGGACACCAGGTTCGACACCACCTTCTGCAGGCCGAAACCCAGCCCCACGCCCACCGCGCCCGACAGCACGGCAAGGCCGGTCAGGTCGAAGCCCACCGCTTTCAGCCCGATGAAGAAGGCAGAGGAGAACAGCACGATCTGCAGCACCTTGACCAGCAGCACCCGCATCGAGGGAGAGATATCCTCGTTGCTGCGGATCCGCGCCGCCGAGGTGGAGGCCACCAGCCGCGCCAGGGTGAACAGCACCGCCGTCACCACCAGCGCCTTCAGCACCGCCAGCAGGCTGAGGCGGAAATCCCCGAACTCGATCGCCAGACCGTCGAGGAAGGCCGCCGCCTCGTCGCTGACGCCGAGGTAGTGCAGCGTCACGTAGATCCACAGCCCCCATGTCACCACCCGCCGCAGCAGCGGGTTGCGCACCAGCCGCGCGGTGAGGCTGACGGCAAGCCATGCGGTGGCGATGGTGGCGCCGAGCACCAGGATGTAGCGCCGCGAGGGGAAGGCGTAGAGCGACATCATCAGCCAGACCGAGGCCCAGCACATCGCCACGAAGAAGATCAGCCACAGCCGCCGCTGCACGATCAGCAGCAGCCGCAGCCGCCAGGTGGGCCAGGAGGTCCGCTGCGCCAGCCAGGCGCGCATCCGCGGTGTCGCCCAGCGCGAAAGGCTGAAGGCGGCGAAGAGGCAGACCGCCAGGATCGCCAGCTGGGTCAGCCGCGACGGCAGCAGCATCAGTTCCGCCTGCGCGCGCAGGTAGGTCCAGAGATCGCCCAGCATCAGGGCGTAACGCTGCAGTTCCGCTTCCAATCCCGTCCCCCCTTGACGCCCGAGCATGACACGCGGCCGAAACCGGGCGCAAGCCGGAGCGGCGGGATGCGGGGCGGGGCGGGGGCGGGGACATAACCGGAGACATATTACATTACGTGAATACTTGTGACGCCACATGTCATCCGCGCCCTGCTAGGCGGGTGGGGAAGCACCTACCTGGAAAAGGAAATTCCCATGAGACACGCCTACCTAGCGGCGGCGCTGCTTGCCTCCGCCACGGCCGCGACGGCCGAACCCGTGTCCTTCGAGGCCGTGATGGCCCCGCAGGAGCAGATGAAGTTCGACATCGGCGACGGCAGCAAGCACTTCGTGCTCGCCGTGCGCCGCGAGGGCACCGCCGAGGGCGAGGGCCGGTTCGACGGCGCCAGCGTGACCGAATTCGGCTGGCACGACATCAACCCGCCGATGAACGGCGATCCGCGCGGCTACCTTCGGCTGACCGATGCGAACGGCGATGTGGCGGTGCTGAAATGGACTGTCCGCGCGGTGTTCCTGAAGGGCGACGGCAAGCCCGCGCTGTTCGACAACGGCGTGTGGGAACTGGTCAGCGGCACCGGCGGCTTCGAGGGCATGGCGGGCGTCGGCGCGCTGGTGATCGAACCGGCCGAGGGCGAGGACCGGCGTTTCATCCTTACCGGCGAGATCGGCGAAGCGCCCTGAGACCACGCTCCGGGGGCCATCCGCGCCCCCGGACATCCCCAGGTCCCGGGGCCAGCCCGCCCCCGCGCGCCCCGAACGACGATCACGCCGCTTGCGAGCGGGCACCTTCCGTTATATTTCCCGCCCATGACACTCGTGTTCGACATGGACGACCGCGCCCGCCTGCCGTGGAGGTTCCACCGGCTGGACCTGTCGCTTTACGCCGGTCTGTGAGCGCCCCGGCGCAAGCACGCGCCCCTGTCACCCATAATCGCATTCCGACGGGAGAGACCCCGATGACCGCTCCGAAGACCACCTATGACAAGATCTGGGACGCCCACCTCGTGCACGAAGCCGAGGATGGCACCTGCCTGCTGTATATCGATCGGCACCTGGTTCACGAGGTGACCAGCCCGCAGGCCTTCGAAGGCCTGCGCATGTCCGGCCGCAAGGTCCGCGCGCCCGAAAAGACCATCGCCGTGCCGGACCACAACGTGCCCACCACGCAGGGCCGCGACGACCCCGACCAGATGCCCGAGGACAGCCGCATCCAGGTGGCCGCGCTGGACAAGAACGCCCGCGACTTCGGGATCAACTACTACCCCGTTTCGGACGTGCGGCAGGGCATCGTGCACATCGTCGGGCCGGAACAGGGCTGGACCCTGCCGGGCACCACGGTGGTCTGCGGCGACAGCCACACCGCCACCCACGGCGCCTTCGGCGCGCTCGCCCACGGCATCGGCACCTCGGAGGTGGAGCATGTGCTGGCTACCCAGACGCTGATCCAGCAGAAGTCGAAGAACATGAAGGTCGAGATCACCGGCAGCCTGCCGCCGGGGGTCACCGCCAAGGACATCACCCTGACGGTGATCGGCAAGACCGGCACCGCCGGCGGCACCGGCTACGTGATCGAGTATTGCGGCCAGGCGATCCGCGAGCTGTCCATGGAAGGCCGCATGACGGTCTGCAACATGGCCATCGAGGGCGGCGCCCGCGCCGGCCTGATCGCGCCGGACGAGAAGACCTTCGAGTACCTCAAGGGTCGCCCCCACGCCCCCAAGGGCGCCGAGTGGGAGGCCGCGGTCGCCTACTGGAAGACGCTGTTCTCGGACGAGGGCGCGCATTGGGACAAGGTGGTCACCATCGCCGCCGAGGACATCGCGCCGGTGGTAACCTGGGGCACCTCGCCCGAGGACGTGCTGCCGATCACCCATTCCGTGCCCGCCCCCGAGGACTTCAAGGGCGGCAAGATCGAGGCCGCGCGCCGGTCGCTGGACTACATGGGGCTGAAACCGGGCACGCCGCTGTCCGAGGTGCCGATCGACACGGTCTTCATCGGCTCCTGCACCAACGGCCGGATCGAGGACCTGCGCGCCGCGGCCGCCGTGCTGAAGGGCCGCAAGGTCAAGGAGGGCCTGCGCGCCATGGTGGTGCCGGGCTCTGGCCTGGTGCGGGCGCAGGCGGAAGAGGAAGGGCTGGCGCAGATCTTCCTCGACGCGGGCTTTGAATGGCGGCTGGCCGGCTGCTCCATGTGCCTGGCGATGAACCCCGACCAGCTGGCCCCGGAGGAGCGCTGCGCCTCCACCTCGAACCGCAACTTCGAGGGGCGGCAGGGCTTCAAGGGCCGCACCCACCTGATGTCGCCCGCCATGGCGGCGGCAGCGGCGGTCACCGGGCGTCTGACCGACGTGCGCGAACTGAACTGAAACGGTGCGGCGGGGTGAACCCCGCCCTACCGCAACCGCAGGGCGGGGAGACCCCCGCCGCCCGTTTCAAGGAGACAGAGCAATGGACAAGTTCACCACCGTCACCGGCATCGCTGCACCGATGCCCCAGATCAACGTCGACACCGACATGATCATCCCCAAGCAGTTCCTGAAGACCATCAAGCGCTCCGGCCTTGGCGTGAACCTCTTCGACGAGATGCGCTATGACCGCGAGGGCAACGAGAACCCTGACTTCGTGCTGAACAAGCCGCAGTACCGCGAGGCCGAGATCCTGGTGGCCGGCGACAACTTCGGCTGCGGCTCCAGCCGCGAGCACGCGCCCTGGGCGCTGCTGGATTTCGGCATCCGCTGCGTCATCGCGCCCAGCTTCGCCGACATCTTCTTCAACAACTGCTTCAAGAACGGCATCCTGCCGATCCCGCTGCCGCAGGAGCAGGTGGACGTGCTGATGAAGGACGCCGAGAAGGGCGCCAACGCCCGCGTCACCGTGGACCTGGAAAAGCAGGAGATCACCACCTCGGACGGCGAGGTCATCCCCTTCCAGGTCGATGCCCACAAGAAGCACTGCCTGCTGAACGGGCTGGACGATATCGGCTTGACCATGGAAAAAGGCGCCGCGATCGACGCTTTCGAGAAAAGGGTCGCGGGCGAACGCCCCTGGGCCTGATCGCCTTAAAGTTTAGCCACCCACACCACATCTGGGGCCGCCGAAAGCGCGCGGCCCCAGGCCGCCGCTAGAATGATGCAATAGCGCACCACTTCCTCCACGAAAACGCCCGAATCAATTTGTTATCTTTCTCAGGGACTTGCCGGGGAAAGTGAAAGTAGGCAAAACTTGGGCAAAGATGAGGCAAACCGCCGCAAATGGCGGAGTCAAAGTGGGACAAGGACGCGGCATCGTACCGCTTCCGTCCAGTTTGAGGATAAAGAGCGGTGATTTCACGTCTAGCAGGCGCGTTTCTGCGCGCAGTACTTGTGGTGTTGCTGATCGCAACGCCCTACCTGCTGCTTCCGGGGGTCACCTCGGACGTCACGCAGATCGTCGCGCTTGTCTCGATCTTCGCCGCTGCTCTGACCATCTTCGAATACGCCTCCGTCTACCCCGGGATCGTGGAGTTTCGTAACGCTCCGCCCTTCAACCGGCTGAGATTCCTTGCACTTCTGATGATCGTGGGTCTGATCGCTCTGGTGGTTCGGGGCGAGACGACGCCCTCCGTCGTCACCGGCTACGTCACCCGTTTCAGCGCCGGTATCGGCGGGGCCATCGACTTTCCCTACAGCCCGGTGCGCCAAATCGTGCTGCTGCTGCCCGAGGACACCACAATCGAGCACGTGAACCGGGTGCGGATGTCGGCGGGGATCAGCTACTTCGTGTCGATGCTGACGCTGGCGATCTTCTACTTCTTCGTCCGGGTCCGGAACTGGCCGTTGCACCGCGGGCCCTTCAACGTCTGGATCAACCTGCCCACCTTCGACCCCACCACCGGCGGCGACGTGGTGGCGCGGTTGGAGCGGGATGCGCGCTTTAACATCGTGGTAGGCTTTACCATGCCATTCTTCATCCCGGCGGCGCTGAAGGCGGCCGAGTCCCTCTTCGGGCAGGTCACGCTGGAGAACCCGCAGTCGATGGTATGGATCGTGGCGGCATGGGCCTTTCTTCCCGCAAGCCTGCTGATGCGCGGCCTCGCGATGGCCCGGATCGCGGAATTGATCGAGCGCAAGCGCGCCTCGACCGCCCGCGCGCAAGAATCCATGGCGGCCGCCTAGGGGCCTTCCTTCTCGTTCTACTGCTGAGCATCGGACCGGCGGCGGCGCAAAGCCTGCGGCTGGCGACATGGCACGTCGACCTGACCCGGCGCGGTCCGGGGCTGCTGCTGCGCGACATCCTCGGCGGCGAGGATCCGCAGGTGGCGGCGGTGGTGGAAACGCTGGCGGAGGTGGCGCCGGACGTGGTGCTGCTGACCGGTGTGGACTGGGACCTCGGGCTGCAGGCGGCGCGGGCGCTGGCGGACCGGCTGCGCAGTGCGGGCGCGGACTACCCCCACATGCTGGCGCTGCGGCCCAACAGCGGCATGGCCACGGGCCTCGACATGGACGGCGACGGGCGCCTCGGGGGGCCGCGTGACGCGCAGGGCTACGGTCGGTTCGCCGGGGCAGGGGGGATGCTGCTGCTGTCGAGCCTGCCGCTCGGCCCGGCGCGGGACTTCTCGGCGATGTTGTGGGGCGAACTGCCGGAGGCGCTGCTGCCGGAGTGGGAGGGGGCGCCATTTCCCTCTGCAGACGCGCTGGCGGCGCAGCGGCTGTCCAGCACCGGCCACTGGGACGTGCCGTTGCACCTGCCGGATGGCGGCAGGCTGCACCTGCTGTGCTACGCCGCCGGCCCGCCGGTTTTCGACGGCCCCGAGGACCGCAACGGCAAGCGCAACCACGACGAGACGATGCTCTGGGTGCGCTACCTCGACGGCGCGCTGGTCCGCGCCCCGCCCGAGGCGCCGGTGGTGGTGCTGGGCAATGCCAACCTCGACCCGCTGGACGGCGACGGCCGCTCTGCCGCCATGCGCCACCTGATGTCCCACCCGCGCCTGCAGGACCCTGCGCCCTCCTCCCTAGCCGGGGCAGAGGCGGCGAAGGCGCAGGGCGGGGCGAACCTGGGGCAGAGGGGGGACCCGGCGCGGGATACTGCCGACTGGCCGGACGATCCGCCGGGGCCGGGCAACCTGCGGGTGGATCACGTGCTGCCCGACGCGCAACTCGGGGTGATGGCGGCGGAGGTGCACTGGCCGCCGGAGGGGCAGGTGGAGGCGCCGAGGCATCGGCTGGTTTGGGTGGACGTGGCGGTGCCTTAGGGGCGGAAAGGGCATGAGCACCGGCCCGGAACAAGGCGCGCAGCGCCGCCGGGCCAGCGCCCGTCCGCCCCCCCCCCGGACGGGCGCTTCGTCGACGGTTGCGCGGGGGAGGGGCTAGGGAGTGCTGGTGAGATAATGTGGCAACCACCGGCTGCTGGGGCGCCCACCTGCGGACGGGCGCTGTCCCTCTGCCGGGCATGAGTACCCGGCCCGGAGCAAGGCACGCAGTGCCGCCGGGCCAGCGCCCGTCCGTCCCCCGGGCGGGCGCTTCGTCTCCGTAGGCGCGGGGGTGGAGCGAGGGAGTGCCGGTGAGATAAAGCGAGGACCACGGGCGGCAGAGGCGCCCACCCACGGACGGGCGCTGGCCCTCTGTGACGAGCGGGCGGAAGCCCATGACGCTCGCAGGCGTGCCCTACCCGAACAGGTCGCTCTGCCCCGGCGTTCGCGGCGCCTCCAGCCCCAGGTGGCGCCAGGCCTTGCCTGCCAGCATCCGCCCGCGCGGGGTGCGTTGGATCAGGCCTTGCTGCAGCAGGAAGGGCTCGATCACCTCCTCGATCGCGTCACGGCTTTCCGACAGCGCGGCCGAGAGCGTCTCGACCCCCACGGGCCCGCCGGCATAATTCTCGGCGATCATCTCCAGGTACCGCCGGTCCGCGCCGTCCAGCCCCAGGTGGTCCACCCCCAGCCGGGTCAGCGCGTTGTCGGCAACCTCTCGAGTCAGCCGTCCGTCGTTCTCGACCACCGCGAAGTCCACCACGCGGCGCAGCAGCCGCCCGGCGATCCGGGGCGTGCCGCGGGCGCGGCGGGCGATCTCGCGGACACCGGCGTCCTCGGCCGGAATGCCCAGCAACCGCGCCCCGCGCGCCACGATCTGCGCCAGTTCCTCGGCGCTGTAGAACTGCAGCCGCACGGGGATGCCGAAGCGGTCGCGCAGCGGGGTGGTCAGCAGGCCCAGCCGGGTGGTGGCGCCGACCAGCGTGAAGGGCTGCAGCTCGATCCGGACGGTGCGGGCGGCGGGGCCCTCGCCGATCACCAGGTCCAGCTCGAAATCCTCCATCGCGGGGTATAGCACCTCCTCGACCACCGGGTTCAGCCGGTGGATCTCGTCGATGAACAGCACGTCGCGGGCCTCGAGGTTGGTCAGGATCGCGGCCAGATCCCCCGCCTTGGCCAGCACCGGCCCCGAGGTCATGCGGAAGTTCACCCCAAGCTCGCGCGAGATGATCTGCGCCAGCGTCGTCTTGCCCAGCCCCGGCGGGCCGTAGAACAGCGCGTGATCCATCGCCTCGCCGCGCTGGCGGGCGCTTTCGATGAAGATCCGCAGGTTGGCGCGGGCCTCCTGCTGGCCGGTGAAATCCTCCAGCAGCTGCGGGCGCAGCGCGCGGTCGAGGTCCTCGGGCCGGCGGTCGGGGCGCAGGGTCGGGTCAGGCTCGCTCACGGCATCATCCCTTCGGCGCCAGCAGCTTCAGCGCCGCGCGGATCAGCCCGGCGGTGTCGCCCTGCGACTGCGCCGCCTCGGCCACTGCGCCGGCCGCCTCTCCGGGCCCGTAGCCGAGGTTGGTCAGGGCGCTCAGCGCCTCGGCCTGCGCGGAGGCGCTGCCGGAGGGTTTGGGTTTCGCCTTCGGGGCGGGGGCGCCCGCGGACGGGGCCGGTTCCGAGGGCTCCGGCGACAGCGCCTCGAGCACGCCGCCCATGGCCATGACGCCGGGCGCCTTGTCCTTCAGCTCGTTCACCACGCGCTGGGCGATCTTCGGGCCGACCCCCGGCGCCGCCTTCACCGCGTTCCAGTCGCCCAGCGTGATGGCGCGGCCCACGCCCTCGGACCCCAGCGCGCCGAGGATCGCCATGGAGGCCTTGGCGCCGATGCCCTGCACGCTCATCAGCAGGCGGTGCCATTCCTTTTCCACCAGCGAGGTGAAGCCGAACAGCTGCAGCAGGTCCTCACGCACCAGCAGGTCGGTATAAAGCGCCACCGCCTCGCCCGGGCCGGGGAGGGCGGCCAGCGTGCGGTCCGACACGTGCACCACGTAGCCGACGCCCCCCACGTCGATCAGCACGTGATCGGCGCCGCGGTAATCCAGCCGCCCGGCCAGCCGGCCGATCATGCCGCGCCCTTGGCCAGCGCCGCCGCCAGCCGGCCCGAGGCGCGGGCGTGGTGGGCGTGGCACAGGGCGATCGCCAGCGCGTCGGCGGCGTCGGGCCCGTCGATGGCGACGCCGGGCAGTTGCAGGCGCACCATGTGGCCGATCTGGCGCTTGTCGGCGTGGCCGACCCCCACCACGGTTTTCTTGACGGTGTTGGGCGCATATTCCCCGACGCTGAGCCCCGCCTGCGCCGGAACCAGCATGGCGATGCCGCGGGCCTGCCCCAGCTTCAGCGTGCCGGCGCCGTCCTTGTTGACGAAGGTCTGTTCCACCGCCGCCGTGTCGGGGGCATGCTGGGTCACCACGAGGGTCAGCTGGCGGTAGAGGCTGAGCAGGCGCACGGCGAGGTCCGTGCCCTCGGAGCGGCAGGTGCCATTAGCGACGTGGGTGATGCGGCTGCCCTCGACGTCGATGACCCCCCAGCCCAGCATCCTCAGGCCGGGATCGATCCCCAATACGCGCATCATGTCCTGCCCGGTTATGCCGTTTTGCCGCAGGCTAGCACGAAAGGCGAACATCCGCCAAGCCCGGTTGCGCGGGATTGCTGCGCTCGCGTGACAAACCGGGGTCCGTTCGCGACGGGTCGGGGTCTGAAAGCGACGGTTCGGGGGGTGCCCGTCAAAGCCGGGGCTGAAACGATTAAGCATGTCTTCGCGCCATGCACAAAATGCAGGCGTGCCATGCAGGAATGGCGATTGTTTTGGGCGCTTTTCGGATCTAGCTGGCGCGGATGCACGCAGCCGAGCGCTGTACACCCGCCTATCCAAGGAAACGATCTGATGGCCCTTTACGACACGTCCCGCCCCATGGTCGACCGTCGCCCCGCGCTGCGCGCGTCCGGCGTGTTCGGCCAGTTCGTCGGCATGTTCTCCTCCTGGAACGATGCCCGCGTCACCCGCAATGCCCTGTCGCGGCTGAGCGATCACGAACTCGATGACCTGGGCCTGACCCGGGGCCAGATCGAGAGCGTTGCCCGCCGTACCCGCTACTGAGCCCCCCTCTTGCTTGCCGGAACCGAAAAGGGCCGCGCCTTGATGGCGCGGCCCTTTCTTTTGAACTTGAGGTCAGAGGCCTGCGGCCTCGCAAGGATCACCAGGCGTGGCGCAGGCTTTGCACCGCCCATTCCGATACCGGGTCCAGCGTCATCGCGGCCGAGGCCACGCGCTCCAGGAAATTGCCATCCGCCAGCTGCTGCTGCCGGGTCTCGTAGGTCAGCGTGCCCAGCTCGAGGCACAGGAACACACGGAAGGCGGCGCAGGCCAGCAGGAACAGCGCGAAATGGCCCAGCGGCAGCGTGCGGCGGTGGCGGCGCCGGAGCGCCAGTTCCATGCCGTCGTGGCGGAAGCTTTCCACGGACCTGCTCGAGTGTTTTGCCTGGGGGCGGAGGGCGGAATTGGCCATCGTACTTTCCGGAAAACTGGCTGAATCAACGATGGCAGAATCCTGTTTGAATGAGGCGTGAATGTGGCGAAGCGGCCTTTACGGCCCAATCCGGCCGCATTTGCCGCGGTATCGCCGAAGTTCGGCGACGGGACCGAAACAGAGCTGAAATCCTGTGCGAGATTGTAGAAAAATTTAGCAGAAGGCCTGGGAATCGCGGATCTGCCGCGGCGGGCGAAAAAAAGACCGCGCTGCTTGCGCGGCGCGGTCCAGTTCGAACGAAGTCGAGAGAGAAAGGTCGTACGTGGCGGGGAAGGACGCGGCCTTCCGGTGACTGCGGGGCCGTGCCGGAAACCGGCGGCGGCGGTGATTGCGGCAAGACGATGCGGCGCCGTCTTGATGCTGCCTGAATCGCGCCGGAATGTGGCGAGAATGGGGCGCAGGCGGCGAAACCGCCCTTTTCCGTCCTAATCGGCCGTTGCGCGGCGCAGGGTGAGGGTCGTCCAGTCGACAATCTGTTCCTGCCGCACGAGATTGATCCCGGCCTCGGCATAGACCTGCGTCACTTCATCTGCCTGCTCGTTCAGGATGCCCGACAGGATCACCCAGCCCCCGGGCGCGGTGGCGCGGGCAATGGCGGGGGCCAGGTCGATCAGCGGACCCTTGAGGATGTTGGCGAAGATCAGCTGGTACGGCATCGCCGCCTGCAGTTGCGGGTGATCCAGCCCCGCCGCCTCGACACAGGTCAGCGCGCCCCTCATTCCGTTGGCGGCGAGGTTGGCCTCTGCCACCTCCACCGCCACCGCGTCGATGTCGCTGGCCAGCACCTGCGCCTCGGGCCAGACCCGGGCGGCGGCCATGGCCAGCACCGCGGTGCCGCAGCCCACGTCCAGCACACGGGCCGGGGTCTCGCCCGCCTCCACCAGCCGGTCCAGCGCTCGCAGGCAGCCCAGCGTGGTGCCGTGGTGGCCGGTGCCGAAGGCCATCGCCGCCTCGATCAGCAGCGGGATGCGGCCGGGGGGGATCTTGTCGGCGTCGTGGCTGCCGTGGACGAAGAAGCGCCCGGCCTCGACCGGGGAGAGTTCGCGGCGGACCTTGGCGACCCAGTCGGTTTCCGGCACCTCGGAGACGGCGAAATCCGCGGCGGCGAAGGCGGCGGACAGCAGGGCGAGGCCGGCGGTGTCGGGCGGATCAGTGAAGTAGCCGCCCACCTCCCACAGGCCGGAGCCGTCCTCTATCTCGAAAACACCGACGCCGGTGGGCTCGGGGTGCAGCAGTTCCATGGCGGCGCCAAGCGCCTCGGCGCTGTCCTTGCCGGTGGTTCGGGTGAGAGCGGTGTAGGTGGTCATGGGCGGGCTATAGCGGGGTTGCGGGCGGCGCCGCAAGCGGCTGTCGTCGAGGGGGGCGCGGCCCCCCGCCGCCTGCGGCGGCCCCCCCGAGGTATTTGCCGACAAGAAGAAGCCAGGGGATGGGCGCGGGGTTTCAGGCGGGGTGCACCGGGATCATGGTGCCCTGCAGCAGGGCGACGTGGGTCTCTTGCCCCTCGTGTAGGGCGTAGACGTCGGCGGCGACCACAAGGAGGCGGCGGCCGGCCTTGATCACCCTTCCTTTCGCACGCAGGCGGTCGCCGCGGGCGGGGGCCAGCAGGTTGATCTTCATCTCGGCGGTCAGCACCTCGTCGGCCTCGTCCGCCAGGGTGAGGGCGGCGTAGCCCGCCGCGCTGTCGCCCAGGGCGAAGCTGACCGCGGCATGGGCGAAGCCGTGCTGCTGGCGGGCAAGGTCGAGGATCGGGGCGGTGATCTCGGTTGTGCCGGGAGCGAGGCGGGAGAGGCGGGCGCCGAGGGTGGTCATCATGGTCTGCGCGGCGAAGCTGGCGCGCACCTTCGCCTCGTATCCCGCGAAGCGCGGGGTCACGCGGCGCGGCCCGGCATGGGGATCGCCACCGGCGCGTGGCCGGTGAGGATCGCCAGCGCCTCGGGGCGCATCAGGTCGCTGAGCGCGGGGGTGCCGGCGCGCAACCCGCCGGTATAGGTGCCGAAGGCGGGCAGGATCACCCGGCGGCTGTCGCAGAGGAAACAGGGGCGCGAGATCTGCCGGCCCCGGGCGCGCAGGGTCGCCTTGGGGTGGTAGTGGCCGGAGACCTCGCCGCGCCCCTCGCCTGCGGCGCCCCGGGCGGCGATGTGGCGCAGCACCAGCGGGCCCGCCGCCAGTTCGGCCATGTGCGCGCCGCCCAGCGCCGGGGGGGCGGGGTCGTGGTTGCCCTCGATCCAGCACCAGCACCGGCCCTGCATCAGGCGGGCGAGGGCCTGCACCGCCTCGGCCGCCAGCGCGGTGCAGGCGGCGTCGTCGTCGAAGCTGTCGCCGAGGCAGACCACCTGGTCCGGGGCCAGCAGGGCGATCTCGGCCTCCAGCCGTGCCAGGGTATCGCGGGTCTCGTAGGGGGGCAGCATGGTGCCGCCGCGCCGGGCGATCCTTTCGGACTTGCCCAGGTGCAGGTCCGAGACCACCAGCATCCCCGCCTCGCCCCACCAGAGCGCGCCGGAGCCGCGCGCCTCGAGCCGGGCGCCGGCGAGGTGGAAGGTCTTGCCGTTCTTCATCTGTTCCGCTTGCATAATCCCTGTTAACCCCGCCGCCGCGGGGCGCGTCAAGCCTGAAGGGTGCGGCCGCGGCGTTCTTCCGGCGTGGTTTCGCCGAGCCCGGCCTCGCGCATCAGCCGCGCGGCCTCTTCCTCCAGCAGCCGGTCGGTGCCGCTGCCCTGGATCGGCACGCGCCCCACCTCGAGGAACAGCGGCGCCGCCAGCGGCGGCACGCGGTCGAGGATCACGTGGTCGATGCGTCCCTGGGTGCGGGCCAGCATCTCCTCGACGCGGCCAAAGTCCACCAGCCCCTTCAGCGCCTCCTCGCGGGTGATCTCCAGCAGCAGGTGGTCCGGGTCGTAGCGGCGCAGGGTGTCGTAAAGGATGTCGGAGGAGAAGGTCGCCTGCCGCCCGCTCTTGCGCTGGCCGGCGCTGTTGCGGTCGATCAGGCCCGAGATCACCGCGCTGGCCTTGAAGGTGCGCTTCATCACCGCGTTGCCGCCCAGCCAGGTTTCGAACCCCTCGCGCAGGTCCTGCGGGTCGAACAGCGGGGCAGGGTCCGGGAGCGGCTCCAGCCCCCAGGTCAGCACCGCGTAGTCGGAGGCGACGAAGCCCAACGGGTGCAGGCCCAGCGCCTCCATCCGCTGGGTCAGCAGCAGGCCGAGGGTCTGCATCGCGTTGCGGCCGGCGAAACCGTAGATGCAGGTATGGGCCTTGCCCTCCCAAGGAAAGCTTTCCACCAGCAGGCGGTCGGCCTCGGGCAGTTTCGAGACCTCGCGCTGCAGCGCCAGCCATTCCCGGGTGTGCTGGGGCAGTTCCGGCCAGTCGGGTTGGCGGAACATCTTCAGGATGCGGTGGGACAGCTGGGTGGAAGTGGCGAACTTGGTGCCCATGAAGGCGGCGATGCGGGGTTTCTCGGCGGCGCTGCGCGACACCTCCACGGTCATCTCGCGCAGCCCCTCGTAGCGCACGATCCTTCCGCCGATCAGGAAGGTCTCGCCCTTGGTGAGGGTGGCGGCAAAGCCCTCCTCGATCTCGCCCAGCGGGGCGCCGCCGCGGCCGCGCATGCGGACCTTCACGAGGTCGGTGTCCTGGATCGTCCCGATGTTCATGCGGATCTGCCGGGCGGCGCGCGGGTCGCGCAGCTGCCACAGCCCGTCCTCGCGCTGCTTCAGCCGCTGCCAGCGGTCATAGGCGCGCAGCGCGTAGCCGCCGGTCGCGACGAAATCGAGGCAGGCATCAAAGGCGGCACGCGACAGGCCGGCGTAGGCGCCGGCGGTCTTGACCTCGCGAAACAGCTCGGCCTCGTCGAAGGGGCCGGCGGCGGCGGTGATCAGGATGTGCTGGCACAGCACGTCGCGGGGGCCGGGGCCGCGCGGGTCGCCGTCCAGCTCGCGCGCCTGCGCGGCCTCCAGCGCCGCCACGCATTCCACCACCTCGAAGCGGTTGGCGGGCACCAGGATCGCCTTCGAGGGCGCGTTGTAGCGGTGGTTGGCGCGGCCGATGCGCTGGATCAGGCGCTTGACGTTCTTCGGTGCACCCACCTGGATGATCAGGTCAACGTCGCCCCAGTCGATCCCCAGATCCAGTGTGCCGGTGCAGACGATGGCGCGCAGCTCTCCCGCCACCATCGCGGCCTCGACCCGTTGGCGCTGCTCGCGCGCGAGGCTGCCGTGGTGGATGCCGATCGGCAGCGAGTCCTCGTTGGCCAGCCAGAGGTTGTGAAAGAAGATCTCTGCCTGGGCACGGGTGTTGTGGAAGATCAGCGTGGTGCGGTGGCGGCGCACCTCCTCCAGCACCGCGGGGATGGCATAGGTGCCGCCGCCGCCGGACCAGGGCGGGGGCGCGTCGGTGCGCAGCATCCGGATGTCGGCGTCGGGGCCGGGATCGGCGTGGAGGATCTCGCAGGGATCGGGGTGGCGCGCCAGCAGCGCGGCGATGGCGGCGGGGTCCTCGACGGTGGCCGACAGCCCCACGCGCCGCAGGTTCGGGCGCAGGCGCTGCAGCCGCGCGAGGCCCAGCATCAGCTGGTCACCGCGCTTGGATTCCGCCAGCGCGTGGATCTCGTCGACGATCACCCGCTCCAGCCCCGCGAAGATCCGCGGCGCGTCCTCGTAGCTGAGCAGCAGTGCCAGGCTTTCTGGCGTGGTCAGCAGGATGTGCGGCGGATCGGCCCGCTGGCGCCGGCGCTGGGTGGCGCTGGTGTCACCGGTGCGGTCCTCGATGCGGATCGGCAGGCGCATCTGTTCGACAGGGGCGCGCAGGTTGCGGCGGATGTCGGCGGCCAGCGCCTTCAGCGGCGAGACGTAGAGCGTGTGCAGCCCCTCGTGGACGCCGTCCGCCAGTTCCGCCAGCGAGGGCAGGAACCCGGCCAGCGTCTTGCCGCCGCCGGTGGGCGCGATCAGCAGCAGCGAGGGCGCACCCGCGCGTTCCAGCATCGCCTGCTGGTGCGGATGCATGGACCAGCCGCGGTCGGCGAACCAATCGGCAAAGGCAGGGGGGAGCGCGGTCATGCCGGTGAAGCTAGGTGCGCGGGGCGGGCCTGACCAGAGGGCGGGGCGGCGTGCAATTGCCGGATAGGGCAGTTTGGCCTTGTGCTTCCGAGCCCCGCTTGGATATACGCGTCGGCGGAGACGTGGCCGAGTGGTCGAAGGCGCTCCCCTGCTAAGGGAGTAGGCCCGGAAGGGTCTCGAGGGTTCGAATCCCTTCGTCTCCGCCATTACCTGTTCGAAGGTGCTGTTAAGTATCTGAAATCGGACACATTTATGGCGCATTTGCCTCCTATCACCTACATCTTGTGATGATTACGCACTGAAGAATGTGGGATAAAATGTGGGACGGGATATGAGCGCAGATTCCAACATCGGCCGCCGCGTCGGCGTCAAATCAGGACCGCACGTGAGCGCAAGCTCAACGCGACCTTTATAAAGAAAGCACCGCCGGGGCGATACTGCGATGGTGGCGGCCTGATGCTGCACGTCGATAGAACCGGAGCTCGCAGGTGGTTTCTCCGGGTCGTCGCGCACGGTGTCCGCAAAGACTACGGCATCGGCCCGCTTTCTTTCGTGTCGCTGACGGAGGCGCGAGAGACAGCCGGGAAGATGCGCAAGATCGCCCGGATGGGGGGCGATCCACTGATGGTCCGGCACGAGCGCCAATCGGCAGCTATGACGTTCAAGAAGGCTGCAAAGGAGGTCCACGACTTCCGCATTCGAGATACGAGCCGCAACGGCAAACATATCGACCAGTGGTGGAACACGCTCAAACAATACGTCTTTCCAGCCTTCGGGGACCTTTCCGTGTCCGAGATCACTGGGAAGATGGTCGTCGACGTCCTGAAGCCGATCTGGCGCGAGAAGCCGGAGACGGCCAGACGAGTGCTCCAGCGGATCGACGTAGTGCTGCAATGGTGCGAGGTTCAGGGCTGGCGCGATCAGGCGATCCCCGTGAAAGGCATACGCAACGCGCTGGGGAAGCAGGGCGACCGGGTAAAGCACTTCGAGGCGATTTCCCACTTGCAGGTCGCCGAATTGATGGCCGCGCTCGCGGAAGTTCCCGGCGTTGGCTCTGCCGCTCTCCGCTTCACGATCCTGACGGCCTCACGCTCCGGCCCGGTGAGGCTGGCGCGTTGGGACGAGTTCTCGAACTGGGACAACACCTGGACTGCCCCCGAGGAGCATATGAAGGGCGGGAAGAAGTTCGTCGTGCCGCTGTCGTATGCGGCGAGAAATATCATCCTCGCGCAGCGAGAGACCGCCGGAGATTCCGAACTCGTTTTCCCGTCCCCACGAGACGGATCGAAACAAATCTCGGAGAACACGATGGCGAAAATCCTGAAAAAATTTCATCCCGGTGCGACAGTGCACGGAATGCGCAGCGCATTTCGCGACTGGTGCGAGGAGTTTGCGGAAAACGTTCCGAGAGAGGTCAAGGAGGCGGCGCTCGCTCACGCAAGCGGGGACAAGGTGGATGAAGCATATCGCCGAACGATCTACCTCGATCATCGTGAAAACCTGATGGAGGTTTGGGGCCTCTATGCAACCGGAGTAGGTGGGACCTACGCAGACCTTGTCAAACGCGCGACTAGTCTGAAATACCTTGAGGCCGATGCTGCCGAATAACGGCGGTGCGTGTGAGTGAAGGAAAAGATTATGGACGCGGAAGATTCGCTCGACACATTCATTTCAAAAGCGAAGGCTTCCGGCGGTGCCGAGCGGGCAAACTACCAGTTGTTCGTGGTCGAACTGTGCGAGGTTCTTTGCATTCCTCGACCCGAGTATGCGAGCGAAGACACCGCCCTCGACAACTACGTCTTCGAGCGGAAGGTCGCCTTTGCCCACCCCGACGGATCAACGACGAGCGGCTGGATTGACTGCTACAGGCGCGATCACTTCATCCTTGAGGCGAAGCAGTCGAAAAAACGAACAGCGGCTGCTGCGGACGGTCTCGGGCTACCCTCGGATTCCTTTCTGCCCAAGTCCGGCCACGCCCTGCAAGGGACGCGCAAATGGGACCGGGTGATGGTTCAGGCCCGAAAGCAGGCTGAAGACTACTCACGCGCCTTGCCGGTAGATCACGGCTATCCGCCGTTCGTCCTGATTGTCGATGTTGGCAATGTCATTGAGGTGTTCGCTGACTTTTCCGGGCAGGGCAAAAACTACGCTCATTTCCCCGACCGCAAATCATTTCGCATACATATGGACGATTTGCGCGAACCGGAAATACAGGACCGGCTTCGGGCGATCTGGACCGATCCGCATTCCCTCGACCCGGCCCGCCATTCGGCGAAGATTACACGCGAGATCGCGGACCAACTGGCAATACTTGCCCGAAGATTGGAAAAGAAGCACGATCCGAAGATAGTGGCAGAGTTCCTGATGCGGTGCATTTTCACGATGTTCGCCGAGGACGTAAAGCTTCTGCCAGAGAAGTGTTTCGAAAAGCTTCTGTCCGATATGGAGTCGACCACTTCGGAGTTCGTTCCGGCTCTCGAAACCTTCTGGCGGGATATGGACGAAGGCGGGTATTCGGGAACCATTCGAAAAACAATCAAGCGATTCAACGGATCGCTTTTCAAGGATCGGACTGCGCTGCCTCTCTCAGTCGAAGAGATAGCGACGCTGAAGACCGCCGCCGGCAAAGGGTGGCAGGATGTGGAACCTGCCATCTTCGGCACGCTGCTGGAACGCGCCCTCGACAAGCGCGAGCGGTCGTCGCTGGGCGCGCACTACACACCGCGCGCCTATGTCGAGCGGCTGGTGGTCCCGGTCATCATCGAGCCCCTGCGCGAGGACTGGACGGCGGTTCAGGCGCGGGTTCGCGACCTGACCGAACAGGGCAAGGACCGCGACGCGCTGAACGAGGTGCGCCGCTTCCATCGCAAGCTCTGCACGACGCGGGTGCTCGACCCGGCCTGCGGCACGGGCAACTTCCTGTATGTGTCGCTCGAACTGATGAAACGGCTCGAGGGCGAGGTGCTCGAAGCTATTGCCGATCTCGGTGGCCAGCCCGATAGATACTCCGACTTTCCGGATGATGCCGGGTCGCACCGAGTCGGCCGGAAGCTCGCCAGCTCAGGCGGGCGTTTCACGGTTGATCCCCATCAATTCTATGGGCTGGAACTGAACCCACGCGCGGTGCCGATTGCCGACCTCGTGCTGTGGATCGGCTTCCTGAAATGGCAGATCAGGACCGGCGTCGATATTTCGGAACCGGTCCTCGATGCCTATGGCACGATCCGGCAACAGGATGCCGTGCTCGCTCACGATGGGGAAACGCCCGCGCTGGATGAAGACGGCCAGCCCCGGACGCGGTGGGACGGCTTCACCCGCAAGCCTGACCCAATCACCGGAGAGATGGTTCCTGATGCCTCGGCGCGGGTGCCGATCACGGCCTACACAAACCCGCGCCGTGCGCCGTGGCCCGAGGCGGAGTTCATTGTCGGCAACCCGCCCGTCATCGCCGGCAAAGATATGCGGGCCGAACTCGGCGACGGCTACGCCGAGGCGGCGTGGGCCGCGCGCCCGGAGGTGCCGGGCGGGGCCGATTTCGTGATGCACTTCTGGGACGAGGCAGCGCGGCGACTGACGGCGAAGGGCACGAAGGCGAAGCCGAACCCGACGCGCCGCTTCGGCTTCATCACCACGAACTCGATCACGCAGACCTTTTCGCGCCGCGTGATTGAACAGCGCCCAAAGGGCGAACCGCCGTTCTCGCTGGTCTTCGCCGTGGGCGACCACCCGTGGCTAAAGTCGTCGGATCGCGCCGCCGTGCGGATCGCTATGACCGTGGCCGAAGCCGGTTCGTCTGAGGGCGTCCTCGGCGAGGTCGTGGAGGAGGCCGACCTGAACACCGACGCGCCGCGCGTGCGCCTGAGCCGGAGTGTCGGCAAGATCACGTCGAAACTGACGGTCGGGGCCGATCTGGCCAGCATCCGCGCGCTGTGGGCGAACGAGGCGCTGTCGAGCCGGGGGGTATCGCTTCACGGCGCGGGGTTCATTGTCTCGCCCGAGAAGGCGAAGGACCTCGGCCTCGGCACTGTGCCGGGCTTGGAGCGGCATATTTTGCCCTATCGGAACGGGCGCGATTTGGCGGCGACACCGCGTGGCGTGATGGTCATCGACCTGTTTGGCCTGAGCGTGGAAGAGGTGCGAGACCGCTTCCCGGCGGTGTTCCAACACGTCGCGGAGACGGTGAAGCCGGAACGGGACAACAACAATCGCGACACCTACCGCGACAACTGGTGGATCTTCGGCGAGCCGCGCCGCGACTTGCGCCCCGCCTTGCAGGGCTTGCCCCGCTACATCGCCACCATCGAGACGACAAAGCATATGACCTGCCCCCCGCGAGATCCCTCAGTCTGATGTAGAGTCTGCTCAACCGCGAAGGAGCAGATGAATGAGAAAGAGCCGTTTCACGGAGGCGCAGATAATCGGGATGATCAAGGAGCAGGAGGCCGGGATGCC
>JBLXFD010000007.1:84657-156066 GCA_048262455.1 Rhodobacter sp. | reverse complement strand
GGAGGAACGGGTGCTGGTCTTGGGGGGGGCCGCGGTGCCCGCGGGCCAGGCCGAGGCGGCTTTCCCACGGATCTAGGCGGGCGCCCCGAACGAAGACGTAGGGCGGGCTTCACCCCGCCGCCCCCGCCACCCAAGCCAACCCCCACGTCCCATCCCCCTGTCTTTCCTGCTGGATCACCCGCACGCCCCCCGTTAAGACGGCGCGGACAAGGAGATTGGCCCATGACTGGCATCGCGCCGCAGCCCGGCATCCTGGACATAGCGCTCTACCAGGGCGGCGCCTCGGCGATCGAGGGGCGCGAAGAGGTGGTCAAGCTGTCCTCCAACGAGAACCCCTTCGGCGCCAGCCCCGCCGCGGTCGAGGCCTACCGCCGCGCCGCCCACAGCCTTCACCGCTATCCCAACACCGACCACGCCGGCCTGCGCCGCGCCATCGGCGAGGTGCACGGGCTGGACCCCGACCGCATCATCTGCGGCGTCGGCTCGGACGAGATCATCCACTTCCTCTGCCAGGCCTACGCCGGCCCCGGCGACGAGGTGCTGCATACCGAGCACGGCTTTGCCATGTATCGCATCTCGGCGCTGGCCGCCGGGGCCACCCCCGTCGAGGCGCCGGAGCGCGAGCGGGTGACGGACGTGGACGCCCTGCTGGCGGTCTGCACCGACCGCACGCGGCTGGTCTTCATCGCCAATCCCAACAACCCCACCGGCACGATGATCGGCGGCAATGACCTGGCGCGGCTGGCCGACGGGCTGCCGGAGGGCGCGCTGCTGGTGCTGGACGGCGCCTATGCCGAGTTCGTCGAGGGCTACGACGGCGGCGCCGGGCTGATCGAGGGGCGGGGCAACGTCTTCATGACGCGCACCTTCTCCAAGCTCTACGGCCTGGGCGGGCTGCGGATCGGCTGGGGCTATGGCCCGCGCGAGATCGTCGACGTGCTGAACCGCATCCGCGGGCCCTTCAACCTGTCGAACGCGCAACTGGCCGCCGCCGAGGCCGCGGTGAAGGACCGGGACTTCGTGCGCAAGTGCCTGGACGAGAACAAGCGCATGCGCGCCTGGCTGGCCGAGGCGCTGGCGGGGCACGGGGTGCCCTCGGACACCTCCTGCGCCAACTTCATCCTCGCCCGCTTTGCCGACACCGAGGAGGCGCAGGCCTGCGACGCCTGGCTGAAGGAGGCGGGGATCATCGTGCGGCAGGTGGCCGGCTACAAGCTGCCGCACTGCCTGCGGATCACCGTGGGGGACGAGGCCTCGTGCCGCCGGGTTGCCCACGCGGTGGGGATCTTCAAGGGCGCGCAGGCGCGGGAGGCCGGGGCATGAGCCAGGTCTACCAGCGCGTCGCCCTGATCGGGCTGGGGCTGATCGCCGGGTCCATGGGTCTGGCGATGCGCCGGCACGGGCTGGCGGGCGAGGTGGTGGGCACCGCCCGCTCGGCCGAGACCCGCGGCGTGGCCGTCGAACTGGGGCTGTGCGACCGGGTCACCGAAACCGCCGCCGAGGCGGTGCAGGACGCCGACCTCGTGGTGCTGGCGGTTCCCGTCGGCGCCATGGCCGCGCTGGCCGCCGAGATCGCGCCGCACCTAAAGCCCGGCGCCACCGTCACCGACGTCGGCTCTGTCAAGCGCCACGTGGTGGACGCGGTCGCCCCGCACCTGCCGGACAGCGTGCACTTCGTCCCCGGCCACCCGCTGGCGGGCACCGAGCATTCCGGCCCCCGCTCCGGCTTCGCCACGCTGTTCCGCAACCGCTGGTGCCTGCTGATCACCGGCGAGGGGTCCGACAGGGCCTCGGTCGCGCAGCTGCGGCTGCTGTGGGAGGGCATGGGCGCCCATGTCGAGGAGATGGACGCGGACCACCACGACCTGGTGCTGGCCGTCACCAGCCACACGCCGCACCTGATCGCCTACACGATGGTGGGCGTGGCCGACGACCTGCGCCGCGTCACCGACAGCGAGGTCATCAAGTACTCCGCCGCGGGCTTTCGCGACTTCACCCGCATCGCCGCCTCGGACCCCACCATGTGGCGCGACGTCTTCCTGACCAACAAGGAGGCGACGCTGGAAATCCTCGGCCGGTTCACCGAGGAGCTCTTCGCCCTGCAGCGCGCGATCCGGACCGGTGACGGAGACCAGCTTTTCGATTATTTTACCCGTACCCGGGCCATAAGGCGCGGAATCATCGAGGCCGGGCAGGACACAGAAGCCCCCGATTTCGGTAGAGGGACAGCCAAAGAATGAACCTGCCAAGCCTTTGCGCCGCCGCTGTTTTCGCGGTTTCCGTCACCGCCGCCCATGCGAATGCGCCCACCGCCTCGCTGCTGCCGGAGCCGCGGCCCGGCTCCGACCTGCCCGCCGCCGCGCCAGCGCCGGTGCCGCAGGGGCAACCGGCGCCCGAGACAGCCGAAACGCCGGTCATCAGCGGGAAACCGCGCGCCACCGCGCTGGCAAACGGGCTGGCGATCTCGCCCCTGCCGGTGCCGCGTCCCAAGGTGGTGTTCCGCGAGGCGCCGCAGCCCGAACCGGAGCGCGTGGTGGTGGCCCGCGCCGGCGTCATCGCCACCCCGCCGCCGCCCGAGCGGCCGCGCGGGCTGCTGGCCGCGATCTTCCGCGCGCCCGACAAGCCGGCGAAGTACCCCGAGAAAGGCTCTGTCTGCGGCGACCCGGCGATCCGCGGCGTCCCTATCGGGACGATCCCCGGAAAGCTGCGTGGTTGCGGTCTTGAGAACGGCGTGCGGGTTTCGGCCGTGGACGGCGTGCTGCTGACCACCCCGGCCGCGATGAGCTGCAGCACCGCCAACGCCCTGCGCGGCTGGGTCAGCGGCGTGGTCAAGCCGGTGATCGGCGACACCGGCGGCGGGCTGGCGGCGCTGAAGGTGGCGGCGGGCTACTCCTGCCGCACGCGCAACAACGTGCCGGGCGCCAAGATCTCGGAGCACGGGCGCGGCAAGGCGATCGACATCTCCGGCTTCGTGCTGCGCAGCGGGCAGGTGATCACGGTGCTGGCCGGCTGGCGCGACAAGTACCAGGGCCCGATCCTGAAGAAGATCCACGCCGCCGCCTGCGGCCGTTTCGGCACGGTGCTGGGCCCCAATTCGGACCGCGCGCACCAGGATCATTTCCACCTCGATACCGCCAACCACCGCGGCGGGTCCTACTGCCGCTAGGGAAGCTGCCTGAAACGTGATCGCCCCGGCCATTGTCGGGGCGCAGGCGTGAACATATCATGAACGGTATGTCCCGCACGCTTCAAGAAAAACTCGCCATCCTGTCCGACGCCGCGCGGTACGATGCCTCCTGCGCGTCCTCCGGCACCACCCGCCGCGACAGCCGCGACGGCAAGGGCCTCGGCTCGACCGAGGGCTCGGGCATCTGCCACGCCTACGCGCCCGACGGCCGCTGCATCTCGCTGCTGAAGATCCTGATGACGAACTTCTGCATCTACGATTGCGCCTATTGCGTGAACCGCGTTTCCTCCAACACCCCCCGCGCGCGCTTCACGCCCGAGGAGGTGGTGACGCTGACCACCGAGTTCTACCGGCGCAACTACATCGAGGGGCTGTTCCTGTCCTCCGGCATCATCCGCTCGCCGGACAAGACGATGGAGGACATGGTCCAGATCGCCCGCCTGCTGCGCGAGCGCGAGAATTTCCGCGGCTATATCCACCTCAAGACCATTCCCGACGCCGCGCCGGAACTGGTGGAGCAGGCGGGGCTTTACGCCGACCGCCTGTCGATCAACGTCGAACTGCCGACAGAGACCGCGCTGGCCGCCTATGCGCCGGAAAAGGACGCAGTGACGATCCGCGCAGCCATGGACGACGTGAAGGTCCGCCGCGCCGCCTCGAAGGACGTCAGCCACCGCGGCAAACGGCCGAAGAAGTTCGCGCCTGCCGGGCAGTCGACGCAGGTGATCGTGGGGGCCGACGCCTCTACCGACCGAACGATCCTTGGCCAGTCCACCCGGCTTTACGGCGACTACGGGCTGAAGCGGGTCTACTACTCCGCTTTCTCGCCGATCCCCGACAGCAGCGCCAAGCTGCCGCTGATCCGCCCGCCGCTGCAGCGGGAACACCGGCTGTACCAGGCGGACTGGCTGCTGCGGTTCTACGCCTTCGGGGTGGACGAGATCACGGCGGCGCAGCCCGATGGCAACCTCGACCTCGCGGTCGACCCGAAGCTTGCCTGGGCGCTGGCGAACCGGCAGAGTTTCCCGGTGAAGGTGCAGACCGCCGACCGCGAGCTGCTGTTGCGGGTGCCGGGCTTCGGCACCAAGACCGTGGGGCGTATCCTGACGACGCGGCGGCACCGCACGCTGCGGCACGAGGACCTGCAGCGCATGGGCGCGAACCTGAAGAACGCACGGCCGTTCATCGTGCTGGCAGACTGGCGCCCCGGCGCGTTGACTGACAGCGCCGACCTACGCGCCCGCTTCGCGCCGCCGCCGGAACAGCTTTCCCTGTTCTGATGCAGACCCTTCGCCTGCCCCGGATCGGAACCGCCGATGCCTGGCGCCGCGCCGCGCGCGGGCTGCTGGCCCAGCGGGTGCGGCCGGAGCAGGCGCTCTGGCTGTGGGATGCCGCGCCGCAGGCAGACCTTTTCGCCGGCGATGCCGCCCCCACGCCGCCCCCCGATCCCGCCATCCGCGTGCCCCGTGCCTTCGTCGACATGGCCGACCGGGTGGTCTGGCACGCCGACCCCGAGCGGTTCGCGCGGCTGTACCACATGCTCTGGCGACTGATGGACAGCCCCGGCCTGATGGGCGACCGGGGCGACGCCGACCTTGCGCGGCTGCGGATGATGGAGAAGGCGGTGAACCGCTGCGCCCACAAGATGAAGGCCTTCGTGCGCTTCCGCGACATCGGCGCCGAGACCCCGCGCCGCGCCTTCGCCGCCTGGTTCGAGCCGACGCACCACACGGTGGAGCCGACCGCCCCCTTCTTCACCCGCCGCTTCGCCGACATGGACTGGATCATCGCCACCCCCGACGTCACCGCGCGTCTCAAGGACGGCGCGCTGTCCTTCACCGCGGGAGAGCCGCGGCCGGAGCTGCCCGAGGACGCGGCAGAGGAGCTTTGGGGCACCTACTTCCGCAACATCTTCAACCCCGCGCGGCTGAAGGTGCAGGCGATGACCTCGGAGATGCCGCGCAAGTACTGGAAGAACCTGCCCGAGGCACGTCACATCCCCGACCTGATCGCCACCGCCGACGCCCGCGCGCGCGAGATGCAGGCGGCCGCGCCCTCGCTGCCGCCGCTGCGGGCCGAACGGATCGGAAACCGCCTGGCCGCCGCGCGCGTTGCTCCCGCGATGGAAGACGTGGCCACCCTTTCCGATCTGCGCTGCCGGATGGCGGGATGCACCCGCTGCCCGCTTTACCGCGACGCCACCCAGGTGGTGCCCGGCGAGGGGCCGCAGGACGCGCGCCTGATGGTGGTGGGCGAGCAGCCGGGCGACCAGGAGGACCTGGAGGGCCGTCCCTTCGTCGGCCCCGCCGGGCGCATGTTCGACACGATCGCCGCCGAGGCGGGGCTGGACCGGTCCGCCGCCTACGTCACGAACGCGGTCAAGCACTTCAAGTTCAAGCGCACGGGCAAGCGCCGGCTGCACCAGCCGCCCAACCGGACCGAGATCGAGCAGTGCAAGTGGTGGCTGGAGTCCGAGATCCGGCTGGTGAAACCCGAACTGATCCTGTCCATGGGCGCCACCGCGCTGCAAAGCCTGACGGGCCGGCGCGAGGGGCTGCTGAAGCGGCGCGGCCGGATCGAGGAGACGGCGCACGGGCCGGTCTTCGTGACCGTGCATCCATCGTTCCTGCTGCGCATCCCCGACGCGGCGCGCAAGCAGGACGAGACCGCCCTGTTCCGGGCCGACCTGGAAGAGGTCGCGCGCCGGCTGGCCTGAGCTATTCGACGATCCGGATCATCTTGCGTTCCAGCACCCGCAGCACGGTCTTCAGGTCGTGCCCGCGCTTCAGCACCTGCCCGTCCATGCCGATCACCGCGTACTGCCCCTGCCGCAGCCGCAGCCGGGGGGTCTTTTCCACGCGGTAGATCGGGCGTTCGGCCGTGCGGCGGAAGATCGAGAAGACCGCCACCTCGCGCAGGTTGGAAATGCCGTAGTCACGCCATTCGCCGGCGGCGACCATGCGCCCGTAGAGGCCGAGGATCAGGCCCAGTTCCTTGCGGTCGAACGATACCTGCTCTGGTATGCGCCGGGCCGAGAAGGGGGTCGGGGTCTGGATCGTCATGGCCGAAGCTTGGCGACTCGCGCGGGTGAAATCAAGCGCGGCCGCAATCCTGCCGCGAAAAGACCCCTGCCCCGACGCGGCGGCACCCTGCCGGCGCCTTGTACGGCCGTCATACCTGTTGTTGTCGCGAGCGGGACCACACGGGGCGGCGGCTTCATAGCCCCCACCCAGTCCGCCGGTCCGGATGGCCCGCTCGCTTCCTTCGCCGAAAGGCCCGCCCCCGTGGCGGGCCTTTCGCGTTTGGCCGCCCCGCGCCGTGCAATCACCCTGCCCCGATCCCGCCACGAAAAGACCCCGCCCCGGGCGCGGCGCTTCCCTTCTTGTGCCACGGAGCAAGGGCAAAACGGTCCTGCAAGCGTAGCGAACACCCCCGGCCGGACGGCTTCATAGCCCCCACCCAGTCCGTCCGACCGGGAAGATACGCAGAAAGGCCCGCCATCCCGGCGGGTCTTTCGCGTTTCGGGGCTCAGGCGAAACGGCCCTGGCAGAACCAGCCGCCCGACATGGTGCCGCCGTGGGCGTAGTAGATCCACAGCCGCTCTCCCGTCTCTGCCGTCACCTGCCAGTAGTCGCGCACGCCGCTGCGCCACTCCGGCTCGTCCAGCCACCATTCCGGCGCGATCCGTTCTGGCCCGGCGGCATCGGTGGCGGCCAGGGTGCGGCCGCGCCAGCGGAAGCTGGCAGGGGGGCGCGGGCGGTCGGGGGCGCTGACGGGCTCGGGCCGCCAGATCACCAGCGGGCGCGGCACCGGCGGGCGCGGCCAGTCGCGCGCAGGCTCGGACCAGGCGGCGGCGACCCGGTGAAAGGTCTTCTCGGGGATGTGGCTGTCGGCCGGGTGGGCGCGGGTCAGCGCCTCCAGCCCCACCCGGGCGCCCAGCCGGCCGACAAGATCGTCCAGCCGCACGTCGGACTTCAGCCGCCGCACCGCGTCGGCGGCGGCCTCCATGTGGCCCCGGTGCTGCAGCGCGTGCACCGGCTCGGTCACGTGGGCCTCGATGCGGACGCAGTCGATGCCATAGCCCGCATCGATCTCGTCCAGCTTCATCATCAGCAGCGGGCGGATGCGGTCGGGGCTGGCAGAGGGGCGCGCCAGCCCCAGCTCCACCGTCTGCATGGTATTGTCGGCGCGGAACACCTGCAGCCGCAGCCGCCGCGCCCCCCGCCCCTTGGCCACCAGCCGCGATTCCAGTTCCGGCAGCAGCCGGTCGATGGCGGCCATGACATCCTCGTCCAGCCCGATCGGGTCGGGCAGGGTCAGCCGCACCGCGAAGTGCAGCGGGGGGCGGGCGGGCGAGACCGGTTCCGGCGCGCCGCCAAGGGCCTGGTCCAGCCGGTCCACGAGACCGCGGCCAAAGCGGCGGGCCAGGGCGGCGCGGGGCATTCCCGTCAGGTCGCCGATGCAGCGCAGCCCCAGCCGCGACAGCGCCGTCACCGTTTCCTCCGGCACCCGCAGCGCGGCCACCGGCAGCGGCGCCAGCACGCTGTGGGTCCGGCCGGGCGGCGCGATGCGCAGCCGGTCCCCCGCCGCCGCCTCGGGCCCCGCGCCGCCGCGTTCCCAGGCCCGGCGCCGGGCGGCGCGGGCGCGGGTGGCATAGGCCTCTTGGTCGATGGCGTCGCCGGAGCGCGTGGCATGGGCCTGCCGCCCGGCATAGCGCGCCAGCGCCCAGGCCGCGCCCACGGTGTCGGCGATGCCCACCTGCACGCTGAGGCCGAGATCCTCGCAGTCGTCCTCGACCTGCGCGATCAGCGGGCCCTCTCCGCCGAACAGGTGCGCGCAGCCGGTCAGGTCCACGATCAGCCCCGCCGGCGGTTCCTCTGCCACCCAGGGAGAGAACTTCCCGGCCCAGCGGCGCAGGGCAGCCAGAAAGGCGGCGTCGGCATGGGGGTTGGCCAGCCGGGTCAGCAGGCCCGGGCACATCGCCTGGGCATCGCGCAGCGGCTGGCCAGGCCGAAGCCCCTCGGCCGAGGCCGGGCGCGACAGCGAGGCGAGCACCTGCGCGTTGCCGCGGTCCTCGACCACGGCAAAGGGGGCGTCGCAGTTCCCCGGATCACTGCGCAGCAGACGTTCGGCAGCGAGCCGTGGAAACCACAGCGATAGGATACGGCGGCGGGACATGGGGCAGCTCCATGTTCACACTTTGTTCCGTCTTAGGCCGAGTCGCCCCGGCCTGTCGAGGGGCTCTGGCGCCGGGCGGTCACGGAAAGTTTTCCCGCTCGGGTCGTCTTTGCGGCGCGGCTTACCCGTATCTTCTGCGACCGCGCCACTTAGCCAGAAGGAATCTTCAGGAATGAAACTCCGCCACTTTCTCGTCGCCCTCTCTCTGGGGGCTGGCGCCATCGCCGCCACCGCCACCGCCCAAAGCGGCGTCGACAATCCGGCGGTGCAGGCGCGGATGGACGGCATGAAGCGGATGGCCGCCCACATGAAGACGCTGGGCGACATGGCCAAGGGTCAGCGCGCCTTCGACCCCGCCACGGCGCGGGCCGCCCTCGACCGGGTGGGCGCGGAAGCGCGGCAGATCCCCGCGCTGTTCGGGCCAAGGCAGCTTCACCCGGCGTCGGAGGCGAAGGCCGCGATCTGGACCGAGTGGGAGTCCTTCACCCTCCTCGCCGACCAGCTGGCGGCCAGTTCGCGCAACGCGGCAGCGGGTCTGAGAGGCCAAGGCGACCTCGGCCCCGCCCTGCAGCTTATCGGCGCCTCCTGCGGCAGCTGCCACAGGGCCTATCGCCAGTAGATTCACCCGCAGGTGACGCTGTAGATCGTGCCGGAGCCGTCGTACTTGAAGTTCAGGCGCCGCGGATTGAAGTCCATCGTCACCGCGTCCCCCGGCCCGATCACCCGCACCGGCTGCGAGAACCGCACCCCGTCCAGCGACGAGGCGGGGCGGCCGATGTAGTCGCGGTAGGCCGCGGCAGCGCAGGCCTCGGGCGGCGAGGCGGGCGGGGTCTCTCCCCCCGGCTGCGGGGCGCAGGCGGTGGTCAGCACGGCTGCGGTACAGAACAGAACGGCTTTCATGATTTCCTCCCCGAGAGTTGCAAATCCGAAGCCCGTGGCACAGGCTCCCCGCAACAGATAGTGCTTGGAGGCCAAAGATGAAAACCCGCGCCGCAGTCGCCACCGCCGCCGGACAACCGCTTGAAATCATGGACGTCAACCTTGACGGTCCCCGCGCCGGCGAGGTGCTGGTGGAGGTGAAGGCCACCGGCATCTGCCACACCGACGAGTTCACCCTGTCCGGCGCCGACCCCGAGGGGCTGTTTCCCGCCATCCTCGGCCACGAGGGCGCGGGCGTGGTGATGGAGGTGGGCGAAGGCGTTACCGGCCTGAAGCCGGGCGATCACGTGATCCCGCTCTACACCCCCGAGTGCCGCGAGTGCGAGTACTGCCTGAACCCCAAGACCAATCTCTGCCAGGCGATCCGCACCACCCAGGGCGCCGGCAAGATGCCCGACGGCACAAGCCGCTTCTCTACCCTCGATGGCGACCCGATCCTGCACTACATGGGCTGCTCGACCTTCTCGAACCACACGGTCCTGCCCGAGATCGCGCTGGCCAAGGTGCGCGAGGACGCGCCCTTCGACAAGATCTGCTACATCGGCTGCGGCGTCACCACCGGGATCGGCGCCGTCATCAACACCGCCAAGGTAGAGATCGGCAGCCGCGCCGTGGTCTTCGGGCTGGGGGGCATCGGGCTGAACGTGATCCAGGGGCTGCGGCTGGCGGGGGCCGACCAGATCGTGGGCGTCGACCTGAACCCCGATAAGAAGGCGATGGCCGAACGCTTCGGCATGACCGACTTCGTCAACCCTTCCGAGGTGGAGGGCGACCTGGTGCCCTACCTCGTGAACCTCACGAAGGGCGGCGCCGATTATACCTTCGACGCCACGGGCAACGTGCAGGTGATGCGCACCGCGCTGGAATGCGCCCACAAGGGTTGGGGCGAGAGCATCATCATCGGCGTCGCCCCCGCCGGGGCCGAGATTGCAACGCGGCCGTTCCAGCTGGTGACCGGCCGGGTCTGGAAGGGTACCGCCTTCGGCGGCGCTCGCGGGCGCACCGACGTGCCGAAGATCGTCGACTGGTACATGGAGGGGAAGATCGAGATCGACCCGATGATCACCCACACCCTCAAGCTGGACGAGATCAACAAGGGCTTCGACCTGATGCACGCCGGGGAATCGATCCGCTCGGTGGTCGTCTATTGACGATCCGCCCCGCGTCCCCGGCGGACCGGGCCGCGATCTGGGAGATCCTGCGCCCGGTGTTCCGCGCCGGCGACACCTACGCCATCGACCCGGACATTCCCGAGGCGGAAGCGCTGGCCTACTGGTGCGCGCCGGGCCACGAGGTCTTCGTGTCCGAGGAGGACGGCGCGGTGCTGGGCACCTACCTGCTGCGGCGCAACAACGGCGGCGGCGGCGCGCATGTGTGCAACGCCGCCTACGTCACCGCAGAGGCCGCCCGGGACCGCGGCGTTGCCCGCGCGATGCTGGCGCATTCGCTGGACACGGCGCGCGCGCGGGGATACCGGGCGATGCAGTACAACTTCGTCGTCGCCACCAACCGGCGCGCGGTAGAGACCTGGCAGCGGGCCGGGTTCGAGGTGGTCGGGCGCCTGCCCGGCGCCTTCGTCCACCCCCGCGAGGGCCCGGTCGACGCGCTGGTGATGTACCGCGACCTGACCGGCGCCCCCTGACCGCGCCGGCCGCCGCCTGAAAGGAAGCCGCCATGCCCGACCGCGTCCGCCCGCTTTACGCCGTCCTGATCGACGCCGACAACATTCCCGCCAAGTACGCCAGCGCCATCCTGAAGGAGATCACCTCCTTCGGCGAGCCGGCGCTGCGGCGGGTCTACGGCGACTGGTCCTCGGGCCGGCTGAACGCCTGGTCCAAGGAGGTGCGCGCGCTGGGGATGGTGGCGCACCAGGAGACCGCCAATACCATCGGCAAGAACGCCAGCGACATCGGACTGGTGATCGACGCCATGGACATCCTGCACACCGGGCGGTTCGACGGCTTCGTACTGGTGTCGTCCGACAGCGACTTCACCGCGCTGGCCAACCGGATCCGCGAACAGGGGCTGGACGTGATCGGCATCGGCGAGGGCAAGGCCCCGGAAAGCCTGCGCAACGTCTGCAACCGCTTCGTGCTGATCGAGAACATCATGGACGAGCCGGAGCCGACCCCGGACCGCCCCGCGCAGCCCTCTTCCAAGGTCTCGCCCACAGAGGCGGTGCCGCTGATCCTGAAGGCGATGGACAAGATCGAGCAGGACGACGAATGGTACGCGCTGGGCCAGCTGGGCCAGTACGTCACCGCCGACAACCCCGACTTCGACACCCGCACATACGGCAAGCGCAAGCTGTCGGACCTGGTGGAGGGGCTGAAGCGGTTCGAGACCAAGAAGATCGGCAACCAGCTGCACGTGCGCCGGCTGGACTAGGGTCAGCCGCGCCGGGCGTAGCGGGCCAGGAACATCTCCACCGCGCCGTGGATCACCCGGTCCACCTCTGCCTCGGTGAAGTCCGACCGGACCCCGAGGATCAGCTTGGTGTGCAGCGTGGCCTTGCACAGCTCGCTGAACTGGTCGGCGGCAAGGTCGAGATCATCGATCGCCAGCTCTCCCTCCGTCACCCGCTGGCCAAGGTAGGCGGTCAGCGCATTGCGCGCGTTGGTGGGGCCGGAGTTGTAGAAATCCCGCCCCAGCTCCGGGAACCGCTCGGATTCCGCCACCGCGATGCGGTAGGTCTGGCGGCCGAAGTCCGACAGGAAGAACCGCGTCATCACGCTGGCCGCCTCGTACAGCACCTGTTCCGCCGGCCCGTCCATGCTGATCCGGGCGATGGCCGCATCGGCCTGCCGCGCGCATTCCTGCTTGGCCACCTCCATGAACAGCCGCCGCTTGTCGGGGAAGTAGCTGTACAGGGTGGCTTTCGACACCTTTGCCGCCCGGGCGATGTCGTCGACGCTGGCGCCCTCGTACCCCAGTGCCATGAAGATCTCGCGGGCGCCCTCGATCACTTGGTCGAACTTTCGGCCGCGCTTGATCGGGCTGGCACAGAGCGTCATCGGATCTCCTTGTGTCGTTAAGGTGATATAAACCGGTCGGTTCATTTCCGGCAAGGCTGCAGCGGCGTGGAGGGCTTGCCGCCAGCACGGAACCGCCTAGCTTGGAATCGTTCTAAGAAGTGAGACGCAAATGATTCCCGCCGCCTTCCACCGCCGCCGATTCTCCGACCTGTCAGAACAGGAGGTGCTGGCGCTGGCCATCTCCTCGGAAGAGGACGACGCGCGCATCTACCGCCAGTACGCCGAGCGGCTGCGCGCCGATTTCCCCGACAGCGCCGCGGTCTTCGACGGCATGGCGGCCGAGGAGGACGGGCACCGCCGGCAGCTGATCGAACTGCACCGCAAGCGCTTCGGCGAGGTGATCCCGCTGATCCGCCGGGAGCACGTGGCCGGCTACTACGCCCGCCGGCCGGTCTGGCTGATGGAGAACCTGGGGCTGGAGCGGATCCGCGAGGAAGCCGCGGCGATGGAGCGGCAGGCAGAGACCTTCTACCGCAAGGCCGCCGCCCGCACCGGCGACGCCGCCACCCGCAAGCTGCTGGGCGACCTCGCCGCCGCCGAGGCCGGGCACCAGAACCGCGCCGACGACCTGGCAGAGCAGCACCTTGGGCCGGAAAGCCGCGATGCCGAGGACCGCACCGCCAAGCGCCAGTTCGTGCTGACCTGGGTGCAGCCGGGGCTGGCGGGGCTGATGGACGGATCGGTCTCGACCCTCGCGCCGATCTTCGCCACGGCCTTCGCCACCCATGACACCTGGACCACCTTCCTCGTCGGCCTCGCCGCCTCCATCGGCGCCGGCATATCCATGGGCTTCACCGAGGCCGCATCGGACGACGGCGAACTTTCGGGCCGCGGCTCGCCGGTCAAACGCGGCGTGGCCTCGGGGGTGATGACGACGCTTGGGGGGCTGGGGCACGCCCTGCCCTACCTGATCCCGGACTTCTGGCTGGCGACGGTGATCGCCATCGGCGTGGTCTTCGTGGAACTCTGGGCGATCGTCTGGATCCAGAACCGCTTCATGCAAACCCCCTTCCTGCGCGCCACCTTCCAGGTGGTGCTGGGCGGCGCACTGGTCTTCGCGGCGGGGGCGCTGATCGGCAGCGGATAGCATGGGAATGCGAGCGTCTCGGCGTTAACCACGGCGGTCGAGGGCTGCTTGTAGAACGGCCAGGGCCGCGCCACGCTTGCGCCGTGGCCCCGCTGCGTGCAAGGCTCGATCATCCCATTGAGAGTATTGCCATGCGCCGCACCTTTACGACCGCCCTCGCCCTTTCCTGCCTCGCCGCACCCGCCTTTGCCGAAAGGCTCGACCTGCCCGGACGCTCCTACGGCGGCAAGGTTCGGGCCGGGCCGGGGATGCAGCATCCGCAGGTGGGGTCCACCGGGCTGAACACCGACATCATGCTGGTGGAACGGTCCGACAGGATGGACGACTACGACTGGTTCCTGATCCGCCTGCCCAATGGCGCCACCGGCTACCAGTGGGGCGGGCTGATGTGTGCGCACGGCGAGACCCACGGGGTGCTGACGATCTGCGGCTCGCAGATGGACGCCGACCTGTCCGGCCTGCCCCCCGCGCCGCAGGCGCCGGAGCTGGAGCCGGAGCTGGCGGACGGGCCGGAGAGCGATGTGACCTACAGTTGCAACGAGGGGATCCCGCTGTACGTCGAGTATCGCAACGAGGGCACCGACTACGTCGCCTACGCCTCGCACGACAGCTTCCCGGCGGTGCGGCTGGTGCAGGTGCGCTCCGGCTCCGGAATCCAGTTCGAGAACGGGGCCTACTGGATGGGCGGCAAGGGGCCGGAGATGTCGATCAACTTCGACGGGATCGAGGATCACTGCTGGCAGGAGCACTGACGGCGGGGCCATGGCCCCGCCCGCGCGTCAGGCGGCCAGTCGCCCGGCCAGCCCCGCGTCGATCAGGCCGATGCTTTCCTCGATGCCGTAAAGCGCGATGAACCCGCCGAAGCGCGGCCCCTGGCTGGCCCCCAGCAGCACCTCGTACAGTGCCTTGAACCAGTCGCGCAGCGGCTCGAACCCGTGTTCCTTGCCCACGGCGAAGACCATGGACTGCAGGGCCTCGGGGTCGGTCCCCCCGTCCCATGCCACCAGCCGCCCGCGCAGGTCCTCCAGCGCCGCACGCTCGCGCGTGTCGGGTTCGCGGTAGGTTTTCGAGGGCTTCACGAAGTCGTTGTAGTAGCGCACCGCGTGGCCCGCCGCGGCGTCGAGGTCGGGATGCGTCTCGGGGCTGGCGTCGGGGGCGTAGCGGCGGATGAAGCCCCACATCTGCGCCTTGTCCTCGGCCGCCGAGACGGAGGCGAGGTTCAGCAGCATCGAGAACGGTACCACCATCCGCGATTCCGGCACCTTGCCCGCGTGGATGTGGTGCACCGGGTTCGCCAGCCGCTGCGCCGCGTCCTGATCGGGATAGGCCCGCAGCTGCTGGTGATACTCGTCCACCGCCCGCGGGATCACGTCGAAGTACAGCCGCTTGGCGGTCTTCGGCTTCTGGTACATGAAGTACGACAGGCTTTCGGTCGCGGCGTAGGTCAGCCACTCGTCGATGCTGATGCCGTTGCCCGAGGATTTCGAAATCTTCTGCCCCTTGTCGTCCAGGAACAGCTCGTAGGTGAAATGCTCCGGCGCGGGCACGCCGAGGATCTCGCAGATCGCGTCGTAGATCGGCGTGTTGGTGGAATGGTCCTTGCCGTACATCTCGAAGTCGACGCCCAGCGCCGCCCAGCGCGCGCCGAAGTCGGGCTTCCACTGCAGCTTCACCTGCCCGCCGGTCACCGGCAGGGTCCATTCGCGGCCCGTCTCGTCGTCGAAGGTGACGGTGCCTTCCTTCGCGTCCACCTGCTTGATCGGCACGTAAAGGACGCGCCCGGTCTCGGGGTGGATCGGCAGGAAGATGGAGTAGGTCTGCCGCCTTTCGTCGCGCAGCGACTTCAGCATCACCTCCATCAGCGCGTCGTAGCGCTCGGCGGCGCGCAGCAGGATCTCGTCGAACTGGCCCGAGGCGTAGTACTCGGTGGCAGAGTAGAACTCGTAATCGAAGCCGAAGGTGTCGAGAAACCGCCGCAGCATCGCGTTGTTGTGGTGGCCGAAGCTCTCGTGCGTGCCGAAGGGATCGGGCACCTTGGTCAGCGGCTTTTGCAGGTGTTCCTGCAGCATCTCGCGGTTCGGCACGTTGCCGGGCACCTTGCGCATGCCGTCCATGTCGTCGGAAAAGCAGATCAGCCGCGTCGGGATGTCGCTGATCGTCTCGAAGGCGCGGCGGATCATCGTGGTGCGCAGCACCTCGCCGAAGGTGCCGATGTGCGGCAGGCCGCTGGGGCCATAGCCGGTCTCGAACAGCACGTAGCCCTTTTCCGGCGGCGCCTTCTCATAGCGTTTCAGCACCCGGCGCGCTTCTTCGAAGGGCCAGGCCTTGGACGTCATGGCGGCGTCGCGCAGTTCGGACATGTTTCTACCTCCGGTGAACCGCCGCTACCTATTGCCCGCGCGGGATCGCGTCAATATTTACCGGGCAAGCACATGGGAAGGATGGGACGATGCCGGACACGGAAGCCACGCTCTCACCGCAGGACTGCCTCGTGGCGGTGATGATCGCCATCTCCGCCTCGGACGAGAACATCCGCACCGCGGAACTTGTCTCGATCGAAAGCATCGTGGACCACCTGCCGGTCTTCGCCGACTACGACGCGGACCGGCTGCGGCGGGTGGCGAAGACCGTCTTCGACCTGTTCGCGGACGAGGACGGGCTGGACGCCCTGTTCGGGCTGGTGCGCGCCAACCTGCCCGAGAAGCTGTGGGAAACCGCCTATGCGCTCGCCTGCGACGTCGCCGCCTGCGACGGGCTGCTGGGCGAGCAGGAGCTGCGCTTCCTGCGCGAGATCCGCTACGAGCTGGCGCTGGACAGGCTGGCCGCTGCCGCCATCGAACGGGGCGCGCGGGCGCGGCACATGCAGCTTTAGGTCAGGCCGCGAAGACCTGCGACCAGCGGTTCAGCAACCGGACCTGCAACAGGCGCGAGCGGCCTTTCCATTCCTGGCTGCCCGGCGGCACCTCGTCCTCGTCGTTGAAGCGCGCGCGCTTGTCGAGGTCGGCGCTGAAGTAGGCGAAGACCAGGTCCTTGCCGCCCGGGATGGAAATGTAGCCGGCCAGTGCGCTGACGAAGTTCAGCGTGCCGGTCTTGGCGCGCACCTTCACCGGGTGGTCCTGCAGCGGCTCGCCCCGGTCGTTGCGCATGGGGATCGGTTTGAGGATGCCCGGCAGCGTGCCCAGTTCCCGCGCGCGGATCAGGGCCCGCACCATGTCGTGCCCGCTGATGCGAGAGGCCTCGCCCAGCCCGGAATGGTCCACGAAAGCCGCGCTTTTGGCGTTCAGCGCGGTGGCGGCCCAGTCGTTCATCGCCTGCGCGGATTGCTTCAGCGTGTCGTGCGGCGCGTTCTTGGCGGCAGTGGCGGCGAGGCCGGAGACCTCGGCGGTCAGGTTGGTCGACCATACCAGCATGTCGCGCAGGATCCCGGTCAGATCCTCGCTTTCGCGCGCCGCCAGCGTCTCGCCCTCGGGCATGACCTCGGACACCACGGCGTCCTTCAGCACGATGCCGTGGCTGCGGGCGAGGGTCTGGAACACCTCGGCGGCATAGGCCTCGGGTTTGCGCACGGGCAACCAGCGGCTGCCGGCGGTGCCCAGCGCGGGCTTGGCCACGGTCCACAGGTCCGCGCCGCCGCTGTCGGCATAGGTGTAGACGGGGCCCTTGCGGTCCACCACCGTCATCCGCGCCACGTCCACGCGCGGCGAGAACTTGGTGGCGCGGGCGTCCATCGATACCTCGTAGTTGCCCTGCGCGCGCTTCCACTCGAAGTGGACGCGGTTGTAGTTCAGGTTGATGCCGGAAACCGAGGGGTTGTAGCCCACATGCTCCGGCTGGCCCGGGTCGATCGCGGGGATCGTCGGCAGGTTGGCGGAGTGCACCTTGAACCCGCCCTTGACCGAGGTCACGCCGCGTTCCTTCAGCTGCCGCGCCATCTCGCCCAGCGCGTCGGTGTCCAGCGTCGGGTCGCCCCCGCCCACCAGCACCAGGTCGCCCTGCACCTCGCCGTTCACCACCGGCCCGGTGGCGACGATGCCGGTGGAAAAGCGATAATCCGGCCCCAGCGCGTCCAGCGCGTAAAGCGCGGTGATCGCCTTGGCGACGCTCGCCGGCGGCAGCGCCCGGTCGGGGTTGCGGCTTTCCAGCACCTCGCCGGTCTCGGCGTCGGCGACGATGAAGCTGAGATCGCCGCTCAGCCCCAGCTGGTCGACCACCTGGTCCAGCGACTTGATCTCGAACGCGGATTCCCGCGGCAGCGGCCGCATCGATTTCAGCGGCGCATTCGCCAGCGCGGTGCCTGCGGCGCTGCCCAGCAGACCGCCAAGGATCAGGCGCCGCGTCAGGCGCACCGGATGGGTCCCGTCACGCATTTCGTACCAATACCTTCATAATTCCAACATCGGCGCCTATCGCACCCACTCGCCCCGTGCCCGGATCTGGGACGAGGACAAGTCTATCATAGGAACGTTCACAAAACACCAGCATGGTGCCTCCATCGTCGGCAGAAGTCTGCTGTGGCGCGCACTTAGTCTCGCGTTTACATAGCGGGCTGCGGCCGGAGAGCAACGGGCGGCGGTTCGGGCGCCCGGCCGGGCCAGCACGCCGACGGGAACAGTCTCCATGATCCAGCGCCATTGATCCCAAAGATGGAAACTGGCCAGGTTGTCCGCCCCCATCAGCCAGACGAAGCGCACCCCCGGGTACAGCGCCATCAGCCCCGCCAGCGTCTCTGCGGTGTAGCGCGTGCCGATCCGCGTCTCGATGTCGGTGACCTCGACGCGGGGATGGTTCATCACCTCCCGCGCCGCCGCCAGCCGCCGCTCCAGCGGGGCGGGCCCCTCTGGTTTCAGCGGGTTGCCGGGCGAGACCAGCCACCACACCCGGTCCAGCCCGAACCGCTTCAGCGCCTGCCTGGTAATGTGAACGTGACCGCCGTGCGGCGGGTCGAACGAGCCCCCCAGCAGCCCCACCGACTGCCCTGCCAGCGCGCGGGGCAGACCGGCGCGGAACATCGCCGCGCGCGGCATGGCGGGGACGGCATCGGGCGCGCTCATCCGGCGCAGGCCCGGCAGGGGCGGTGAAGGCGGTGCGGGGCCATGCCGTCTCTCATTAAGCCAATGACGCCGCGTTAGCAAAAGCGGCCGGGCGGTTCCAGCCCACAGGTAGATTGACCTCTCCCGCGCGACCGTTAAACCAGATCCATGACAGAACCCGCCGACATACGTCTTGCCGATCCGACAGAACCCGCCGCGCGCGATTGCCTCGCCGCCTATTATGCCGAGCTTGCCCGGCGGTTTCCCACGGGTTTCGACGTGGCCCGCAGCCGAGACCCCGACGCCGCCGACATGACGCCGCCGCGCGGGGCCTTCCTTGTGGCCTATACCGGCCGCCGCCCCGCCGCCTGCGTCGGGCTGAAGGGCCCCGGCCCGGTGGCCGAGATCAAGCGGCTGTGGGTTTCCCCCGCCGCCCGCGGCCGCGGACTGGCGGTCAGCATGATGAACGCGATCGAGGCGCAGGCCCGCAGCCAGGGCGTTCTGACGCTGCGGCTGGACACCAACCGCGCCCTTCCCGAGGCAGAGGCCCTGTACGACCGGCTCGGCTGGACCCGGATCGACCGTTACAACGACGATCCCTATGCCGAGGTGTTCTTCGAGAAGTCGCTCTAGGCGTCCCGCCCCGGCGCGGATCGCGCGGCCGGGGCGGGACCGGGGTCACATCAGGCCGCTCCCCATGAAGGGAGGCGGCGGCTTGCGGCCGCTGACGGCCAGCGGCGAGGGCGGCAGGCCAAGGTCGCGCCGCAAGTGTTCCGGCAGTTGCAGCAGCCGCGGGTCGCGGGAGGGCACCGGGGGCAGCGCGCGCACCAGCGCGGCGAAGGCCCGCACCAGCCATGCACGGCGCTGCAGGGGCAGGTAGGTCAGTTCGGGATTGAAGGTGGTCGTGGTCATGTCGCTCTCCATCCTGGTTGATGAAAAGCCGCCCGGACGATGTGACACTCGCAAAAAGAAAAAGGCCGCATCGAGGGCGGCCTTCCGGGGTGCATGATGTCCGCAGAACGCCGCTAGAGGGTCACCCCCCGGAAGTATGCTCGGCGCATTGCAGTCATCGGTCTCTCCTTTTCCGCCGGACCATCCGGCGTCTGAAGTGCCGCCGCCATACGCCGCCCCCTCGATTCGTGGCAAGCGAAATTGTCGCACCCCCCGGTTTTTCCCGCGGTCCCCGGGACCTGTCGGCCACGGCGCCCGATTGCCCTTCGGCCCCGGCTTGGATACACCCCCGCCCAATCAGACATTTCCCGTGAACGGAGCCCTTCATGGCCAGCTACCAGTACGTCTACCACATGGATGGCGTCTCCAAGACCTATCCCGGCGGCAAGAAGACCTTCGAGAACATCCGCCTGTCCTTCCTGCCCGGCGTGAAGATCGGCGTCGTCGGCGCCAACGGCGCGGGCAAGTCGACGCTGCTGCGCATCATGGCCGGCATCGACAAGGACTTCTCCGGCGAGGCCTGGGCGGCCGAGGGCGCCCGCGTCGGCTACCTGCCGCAGGAGCCGCAGCTTGACCCCGCGCTCGACGTGCGGGGCAACGTGATGGAAGGCGTCGCGGCCAAGAAGGCAAAGCTCGAGAAGTACAACGAACTGGCGATGAACTACTCCGACGAGACCGCCGACGAGATGGCGAAGCTGCAGGACGAGATCGACGCAGAGAACCTCTGGGATCTCGACGCGCAGATCGACATCGCCATGGAGGCGCTGCGCTGCCCGCCGGACGAGGCGCAGGTCGACACGCTTTCGGGCGGCGAGAAGCGCCGGGTCGCGCTGTGCAAGCTGCTGCTGGAAGCGCCCGACATGCTGCTGCTCGACGAACCCACCAACCACCTTGACGCCGAGACCATCGCCTGGCTGCAACAGCACCTGATGGCCTACAAGGGCACCATCCTGATCGTCACCCACGACCGCTACTTCCTGGATGACATCACCGGCTGGATCCTTGAACTCGACCGCGGCCGCGGCATCCCCTACGAGGGCAATTATTCCGCATGGCTGGAACAGAAGGCCAAGCGTCTCGGGCAGGAGGCCCGCGAGGACAAGTCGCGCCAGAAGACGCTGGAGCGGGAGCTGGAGTGGATGCGCCAGAGCCCCCGTGCCCGGCAGGCCAAGCAGAAGGCCCGGATCAACGCCTACAACGAGATGGCCGAGCAGTCCGAGCGCGAGAAGCTGTCCCGCGCCCAGATCATCATCCCCAACGGCCCGCGCCTCGGCTCGAAGGTGATCGAGGTGGAGGGGCTGAAGAAGGCCATGGGCGACAAGCTGCTGATCGAGGACCTGTCGTTCTCGCTCCCCCCCGGCGGCATCGTCGGCGTGATCGGCCCCAACGGCGCCGGCAAGACCACGCTGTTCCGCATGCTCACCGGGCAGGAACAGCCCGACGCGGGCACGGTGGAGTACGGTGATACCGTCAAGCTGTCCTACGTCGACCAAAGCCGCGACGCCCTGAACCCCGACCACAACGTCTGGGAGGCGATCGCCGACGGACAGGACATCATCAAGCTGGGCGACGCCGAGGTGAACGGCCGCGCCTATTGCTCGACCTTCAACTTCAAGGGCGGCGACCAGCAGAAGAAGGTCGGCATCCTCTCGGGCGGCGAGCGCAACCGCGTCCACATGGCCCGCCTGCTGCGCGAGGGCGGCAACGTGCTGCTGCTCGACGAACCGACCAACGACCTGGACGTCGAGACGCTGCGCGCGCTCGAGGATGCGCTGGTGGACTTCGCCGGCTGCGCGGTGGTGATTTCCCACGACCGCTTCTTCCTCGACCGGATCTGCACCCACATCCTCGCCTTCGAGGGCGAGGCCCACGTGGAGTGGTTCGAGGGCAACTTCGAGGACTACGAGGAAGACAAGAAACGCCGCCTCGGCCCCGACGCGGTGGAGCCGAAGCGGATCAAGTACAAGAAGTTCACGCGTTGAGGAAAGACGGCACGCGGAAGCGGCTGTTCACTCAGGGAAATGCGGCTCTGAATGCGCTCGGTCTCGATGGAGAGGGATATTGCTGCCCTCTCTGCCGAGTCTTATTCTCAGAGGAAGCTCTAATCGCGCGTGAATTAACTTTAGAAGATGTGCCTCCTAAATCCGCTGGAGGGCGGCCTCGCTTACTGACATGCAGAAACTGCAATAACCGCGCCTCACCATTCGATCAGGAAGCAAAGCAGAGATTGCGGCTTCTCGAATCTGTGGAGACGTTGGTTTCAAGTCTGGCCCGGGCGGTGGAGCGAAGCTGAGCATCGGCAGCCAAAGCATTGTCGCAGATTTCATTCGTTCCGAACAAACCCTCAGCTTCGAAAATATACGTGGCCGCAACAGAGATGGCATTGCCGAATTTATTCATCACTTCAGCAACATGAAGGACGGCGATGAACTGAAAATTACATCTCTCCGAAAATTCAATCCCGTAAGAGCCTGGGTATCGGATCTTCGCGCCGCACACCTCGCTGCGTTCTGCACCTTCGGATATTCCTATGCGCTCAATCACAACATTGACTGGGTGCGGGAGCAGATACGAACAGGCAAAAGCGAACCTTATGGTCCGACTTACTTCAAGGCCGGAAACCTAGGAAAGAATTCTATCATATTTGCTCCGGACTGCGGCTGCTACCTAGTGCGATTTGACAGCGTGCGTTCGATTGCACTACCTATAGAAAGCCGTTCAGAAAGCGAATTCTTCCTCGCCCTTCCAAAGCTTTTGAGTAAAACTATTCGAGGTCTGGTGCGAAAAATTCCTGCGGGAATATCGGCGATGAAAGATTATACCGACTGCGGCACTAGCAGAATTGAACTGACTAGCAAAGCCTAAGCTCTACACCACCGCCAGCGCCGCCCCCCACATCCCCAGCGCGAAGACGGTGTGCGCCACCAGCCCCAGCCCGCGCACCTTCCACGGCTGCGGCGTCTTGGACGCGGCCCACCCAAGCCCCATGCCGGGCTGCAGCAGGAACCATCCGGCGGCGATGGTGGCGAGGCTGAACAGCCACAGCGGCAGGAACACCGGCTGCGCCAGCCAGTCCGCCCCCGCCAGCAGCACGAAGACCACGCCGTAGATCACCCCCACCGCGTAGTGAAAGACCCAGCCCAGCGCGCGCTCGTTCGGGATCTCGGCCGCGGCGGCGATGGAGGGGTGGAACATCCGCCCGCGCCCCACGTGGGCCAGCCAGCGCCCCGGCATCGCCCAATTGGGGCGCGGCTGGTAGCCCGCGCGCTCCAGCAGCAGCGCCCAGAGATCCATCGCCAGCGTTCCCGCCAGCCCCATCACGATACCCGCTGTCAGCAGCTCCATCCCGTCCTCCCTGATTTGCGCCGCGACGCTAGCCGTGCCGCGTGGCGGCGTCCATCGGCGCCGGGCTCGTCCCCGCCCCGGGGTCGCGCCGCCGCAACAGCCCGGAACCCCGCGTATCGGCCGGAACCTGCCCGCCGCCGGCGGTCCAACCGGCGATCTACGGCCAATTCACCTGCTGAACGCAACCCAAGTCGCGCCGCCGCAACAGCCCGGAACCCCGCGTATCGGCCGGAACCTGCCCGCCGCCGCCGGGCCGACCGGCGATCTCCGGCTAATTTCCCTGCTGAACGCAACCCAAGGCCCCGCCGGGGGTTTGACTGGTCCGGACGCTGTATCGGCGCCCGCCCAGATGCAGGAGACAGACATGTTCCGTAACAGCGCCACCGCTGCCCTTATCGCCCTTCTCGCCGCTGGTAGCACCGCGCAGGCGGCCCAGCACGAGGCGAAAGCACAGGTGACCGTGGAAGCCGAAGCGGACGGCACCGCCCAGTATGCCCGGCTGATCGCCGCCATTGAGGACGAGACCGTGACCCCCTCGGATTGGTCCGCCAAGGTGGCCGGGCTGATCGAGGAGCCGGAGATCGAGATCCTCATGCTCAGCGAGGTCGGCGTCACCGGCGAGGCGCAGGCGCGCGAGCTGGATGACATGCTGCTGAAGGCCGGCGCCGACATCGAGGCGACCCGCACCTCGATCCGGGCCCAGCGGTCGCTGGAGGATGCGCTGGGCGAGCTGGACCTGACTTCAGATAACGTTGTCGCCGTCGAGGTCAGCGGCGACAACCGGGTGACGCTCTACGTCGACGACTCCGCGATGTAGGCGCCCCGGGGGGCGCGTCGTTCTCCGTCGGCGCGTCCCCCTGCTACCCGGCCAAGCCGCCTGATCGATAGATCTTGCAATTGTGGCAGATTTCCCTCATATAACCCGCGCGACGTTAGCTCTATCGACCACTGTCTCCGGCTTCGGCTGTTCAGTCTATCGATCCAGACCGACCTAGCCAGGCTGCCGCATACTGCGGGCAGCATCCAAGTAAGGAGACACTCTCATGGCAAACGGTACCGTGAAGTGGTTCAACGCAACCAAAGGCTTCGGCTTCATCGCGCCCGACACTGGCGGCAAGGACGTTTTCGTCCACATTTCCGCTGTTGAGCGTGCCGGTTTGACCGGTCTGAAGGACGACCAGAAGGTCACCTACGACATCGAGTCGGGCCGCGACGGCCGCCAGAGCGCGACCAACCTCGCCCTCGCCTGAAGAATTTCGCGGCGGGGGGTCTACCCCCGTCGCACCCCCGTCTGATCGACCGTAACCGGCCCTAGGGCCGGTTTTTTTGTGCCTCATCTCCGGCGCTGCATCGATTCGATGCACTGTGCATTCTGCGCCACGGTTTTCGTCCGCCTGCCTCACGCGGGCGGAAACATGCCGAAACATTTGAACTTTCCGCGATGCTCTCCCGTTGGTTCTGCAACGAGACCCGAAAGCGAACACGGACTAAAGGAGCATCCCATGTCCCGCCGAGCGCCCAAACCCGCGCCTGTCTCCAGCCACCAGCGCCCCCGGCCCATGCCGGTCAAGTACCGCTTTACCGATTGGGCCTGCATCTAGGCCAAGCCCTACATCCTGCAGCCGCGCCCCCTTGAGGACATCACCCAAGCGGGCGCGGCCGGAACCGCCCGGAAGTGGCACAAGCGCTTGATTACGAACGCTTAACCACCTTTCCAACTTCCCTCGCCAAGCCGCAGTTTGGCCGCATCCGCGGGACATCACCCTTCGCCTGATTTTCATCACGCGGAGAATACAGATGTTCCACAGTCGCCCCCGTCACCGCACGGCCTTCAGCTTCACCCCAGACGGTCTGCAGATCGCCCGCCGCCGCGACCGCCGTCGCTGGCTGCCGCTTTGGCACCTGATCTTCTTCATCTACCTGGTGCTGCTGATCCGCCTGATGGCGATGGCCGATCTCGGCCCCGCCGGCTACGCGCACCGGCTGGAAGAGATGCGCGGCGGCACGTTGCTGGAACGCGGGGCGGCGCAGGTGCTGCGGATGGATCCCGTCTCGCGCACGCTGGCGCTGCAGGTACGCGGCGGCCTCGCCTGGACCCGCAACACCCTGTTCGGGCCGCGCTAGATCTCCTTCAGCCGCGCCTCGATCTCCGCCACCAGCGCCGCCACCTCGCGCGCCGCGGGACCGCTTCGCGCCAGTTCCGCCGCCGCAAGGCCCCGGCCCAGCGCCTCGGCATGGGCGACACGGTTGCCCAGCACCGCGGTGGCCCGCTCCATCCCCGCCGCCGCGATCTCCTCGCTGACGGTCTGGGTCAGCCGGGCCCGGGGCGGCACGCGGTTCAGGATCACCAGCGATGGCTTGCGTTCGCGCCGCGCCAGGTCCTGCAGGCTTTCCGTGGCCCAAAGGTCCATCTGGCTGGTGGCCACCGGGATCAGCACAAGGTCCGCCTCGCGCAGCGCCGGGCGCAGGTCGGCGTCGATCTTGGGCGGGGTGTCCACGATCACCACGTCATGCTCTCGCCGCAACTTTTCGCATTCGTAGGACACGCCCCAGGCGCTGGCGGTGGCGAATTCCAGCCCCGGAGTGCCGCCGGTACGCTCGCGCCGGGCCATGAACCAGCGGCCAAGGCTGCCTTGCGGGTCGGTGTCCAGCAGCGCCACGCTTTTACCCGCGTCGGAATAATGCACGGCCAGCGAGATCGCGAGCGTGGTCTTGCCCGCCCCGCCCTTCTGCTGCGCGATCGTCAGAACCCGTCCTGCCATGCCGCACCTCCTGATCTACAAGACGGTGAGACGCAGCGCGATTGCAAGCGCATTTTGCTGCAATGCAGCGAAAGTGAGAAAGCGGGCTACGGCCTGCGGAAGGTCAGCGATGCCCAAAGGGAATGCCAGGCGGGATCGTTTGGCTCCTTCACCTCCAGCTCCAGCATCACCACCGAGTCCACCAGGTACTCCGTCCCTTCCTTCAGCGGGATCAGCGCCTCGCCCGCCGCGTCGGTGCGCAGGCGGGTGATATCCACCGTCCCGTCCGGGGCGCGCGCGAAGACCTCGACCTGTACGTCGGGGCGCGGCGCCCCCTCGTAGAGCACCCGCACGGGCAGCCCCTGCGGCAACTCGTCGGTATAGGGGTTGCCCAGCGCCACGATCTCGGTCCGCATGCCCACCTCGCGGTCTGCGCCCGCGCCCTCGCCCACCGCGATCAGGCTCTTGCCATAGCGGGTGTAGGTTTCCCGCACGTTTTCCTCGGTCAGCCCCCGCTCCAGGTGCCGCTCTGCCACCTCGGGAAAGGCCTTGTGTTCGCCGAAGGAGCGGAAGATGTCGAAGCCGTCGTAGGTCAGGTCGTAGTCCTTGGTCTGGTGCACCACCGTCACCAGCCCCGGCGCCCCGGCCTCGACGTTCAGCGCGGGGCGGTCGCCGATCAGCCCCTCCACCGGGGTGGCGCCGTCCTCCGTGACCAGGTCAAAACGCTTGAAGTTCCGGGGGATGTAGGCATACCCGGCGCCATTGAAATCCTGCCCGACGCGCAGTTCGGCGGTGATCCTTTCACCGGGTTCCACCGTATATCGCTCGGGCGAGATCCAGAATTCATGGGCGTGAAGCGGCAGGGCCGCCAGCGACAGCACGATTGACAGGAAGGGCGACAGGCGCATGGGCAGATCTTTCTTCGGCAGGTTCGGGCAGAAGCTGACAGGCCGGGGGGGCAAGTCAAGCTCTGGCCTCCTTGCCCTCGCGCTTTTGATCGCCGCCGCCGCGCTGCCCGCCCGCGCGCACGAGATCCGGCCGGCCATCGCCGACGTGCTGGTGGAACCGGACCGCCTGCAGATGTCGGTCCAGCTGACGCTGGAGCCGATGGTCGCCGGCCTCGACCTGCAGGGGCTGGAGGACACCGACGAGGCCGCCGGGGCGGATCGATACGATTTCCTGCGCGCCCTGCCCCCCGAAGACCTCGAGGCGGCGCTGCGCGAGGCTTGGCCCGAGATCTCCAAGGGGTTCCGCCTTGCCGCCGGCGACACGCCGCTGGCGCCGGAGATCGCCGAGGTGAACATCCCCGAGGTGGGCGACCTCACCCTGCCCCGCGACTCCCGCCTGCTGCTGACCACCGCGCTGCCGGACGACGGCACCCCCGTGACCGTCGGCTGGGTGGCGGAGTACGGCCCGCTGGTGGTGCGCCAGCGCGAGGCGGGTGAGGACGCCTATGCCGCCCTGCTGGAAGACGGCGCGATCAGCGAGGCGCTGCCGCGCGAGGGGGCGCTGGACGAGACCGCGCTGTCCGTCTTCACCCGCTTCGTCGTGCAGGGGTTCGAGCACATCATCCCCAAGGGCCTCGACCACATCGTCTTCGTCCTCGGCCTGTTCTTCTTCTCGCTGCACCTGCGCCCGCTGCTGGTGCAGGTCACCGCCTTCACCCTGGCCCATACCGTCACGCTGGCGCTGGCGGCGCTGGACATTGTCAAGATCCCCGCCAGCATCGTGGAGCCGCTGATCGCCGCCTCCATCGTCTTCGTGGCGGTGGAGAACATCCTGCGCCCCCGCCTTGGTCTCTGGCGCACCGCGGTGGTGTTCTTCTTCGGCCTGCTGCACGGCCTCGGCTTCGCCTCGGTGCTGGGGGAACTGGGCGGCGGCGGCGCGAACTTCATCGCGCGGCTGGTGGGCTTCAACATCGGGGTGGAACTGGGCCAGCTGACGGTGATCCTCGCCGCCTTCCTGCTGGTGGGCCTGTGGTTCGGCCGCAAGCCCTGGTACCGGGATGGTATCGCGATCCCCGCCTCGCTGCTGATCGGCGCGATCGGTGCCTTCTGGTTCGTGGAACGGGTGATCTAGCCTCAGGGCCCCATGGAATTGGGCAGGAACAGCACCAGCGAGGGCACCAGCACCAGCAGCAGCAGGCGCAGGATGTCCACCACCCAGAAGGGCGTCACGCCCCGGAAGATCGTGCCGGTGGACACGTCGCCCACCACGCCCTTCAGCACGAAGACGTTCAGCCCCACGGGCGGCGTGATCAGCGAGATTTCCGTGACCACCACCACGATGATCCCGAACCACACCGGGTCGAAACCCAGCGAGGTGACCAGCGGGAAGAAGATCGGCACCGTCAGCAGCAGCATCGACAGGCTTTCGAAGACGCAGCCCAGCACCACGTAGATCAGCAGGATCATCACCATCACCGCCATGGGCGCCACGCCCATGGACTGCACCATCGCCTGCAGCGCCTCGGGCAGCCCGGCAAGGTTGACGAAGTTCGAGAAGATCCATGCCCCGATCAGCACCGCGAACAGCGCCGCGGTGGTCTGCGCCGCCTCCACCAGCACGTGCACCGTGCCGCGGAAGCTGAGCGAGCCGCGCGACAGCGCGATCAGGAAGGCCCCCGCCGCGCCCATTCCCGCCGCCTCGGTGGGAGAGAAGGTCAGGTTCAGCGGCCAGATGTCCAGCAGCCCGTAGAGCCCCCCGATCACCAGCACGAACAGCAGCAGCACCGCCCAGACCCCGCGCAGCGCCGCCAGCCGCGCGCTCCAGTCCGACCGCTCACCAGCGGGCCCGGCCTCCGGATCGACGGTAATGGTGTACTTCACCGCCACCAGGTACAGCAGCACCCCCAGGATGCCCGGTACCACCCCGGCGATGAACAGCTTGCCGATCGAGGTCTCTGTCAGCAGCCCGTAGATCACCAGGATCACCGAGGGCGGGATCAGGATGCCAAGGGTGCCCCCGGCCGCGATCGAGGCGGTCGACAGCCGGTCCTTGTAGCCGTACTTGCGCATCTGCGGCATCGCCACTTTCGACATGGTCGCCGCCGTCGCCAGCGAGGACCCGCAGATCGCCGAGAACCCGGCGCAGGCGCAGATCGTCGCCATGGCCAGCCCGCCGCGGAAGTGGCCGAGGAAGGCGTAGGACACCTGGTACAGCTCGCGGCTGAGCCCCCCGCGAGAGACGAACAGGCCCATCAGGATGAACAGCGGCACCACCGACAGCCCGTAGTCCTGCGCGGTGTCGATCACCAGCCGCCCCACCATCGAGATCGAGGCGCGGAAGCCGCGTTCGTCCATGTAGCCGACGAAGCCGACGATCCCCATGGCGATGGCGATGGGCATCCGCAGGAACACCAGGACGAGGACGGCGCCGAGACCGACGAGCGAGGCAATCATCAGGCAGGCACCTTGTGCGGGGCAAAGATCCGCGCCAGCCCGCGCAGCACGAAGACCAGCGCGGTGAGGGCGGTGAAGGCGGCGATGAACCAGCCGATGACGAACTGGGGAAAGCCCATGTACTCTGTCACGTCGCCGAAGTCGCGGGCGCGTTCGGCCAGGTCCCAGACCCGGCTGGCGGGCCAGAACAGCGCGGCGCCGCAGACCAGGTCGATCAGGATGTCGCGCAGCCGTCCCATCTTGGCCGAGAACAGCGGGTCCATCAGGTCGACGACGATGTGCTGGCCGCGCCAGGACACCAGCGGCAGCGAGGCGAAGACGATGATCGCCATGAACAGCCGCGTCAGCTCCGAGGCATACTCGATCGGGTCGTTCAGCACGGATCGCAGGATCACGTCGGCAAAGGTCATCCCCATCAGCACGAACAGCACCGCCGCCGCCAGCCATGTCGGCAGGATCGCCACCAGGTTCCACAGGCCCGGCTGGCGCAGCGGCGCGCCGTCCAGCGCCTCCTCGGGGGTCCGTTCGCTCATGCCGCTCCTGCCTGGATGGGTGCTGCGGGTAAGACGCGACGGGCCGGCGCGTGTCCCGGCCCGTGCGACTGTGTCCGGCCGGCGGCCCGGGGGCCGCCCGCTTGGGCTTGCGAAGGCGCTACTGCGCCATCTGCTCGGCGATGAAGGCGCGGGCGGCCTCGGCGTCGACGCCGGTGCCGTTCACCTCTTCCAGCACCGCGTCGATGATCGGCTTGGTCATCTCCTGCCACTTCGCGGCATCCTCCGCGGTAGCCTCGCGCAGCGAGTTGTCGGCGTTGGCGTTCAGCGCCTCCATCCCGGTGGCGTCGATGGTATCCCACATCGCCCCCGACAGCCGGCTGAGGTTCTCGCCAAAGACCTCCTCCAGCGCCGCCTGGTCCTCTTCCGAGATCCGGTCCCAGGCCTCCTCGTTCATGATCAGCGCGAAGGACCCGCGGTAGAAGCCGCCGGGCACGGTGTAGGTGTTCTTGGCCACCTCGAACAGCTTGAACGAGGCCTTGCCCTCCATCGGCATCATCACCCCGTCGGCGGCATTCGAGGCCAGCGTCTCGTAGACCTTCGGCGCGGGCACGTTGATGCCCGTGACGCCCAGCGCGTCGCCCACCGCGTTGGCCACGCCGCCGCCCAGCCGCAGCTTCATCCCGCCCAGCTGGTCCAGTTGGGTGACATCGGCATTGGTGTGCAGGACGCCGGGGCCGTGGGTCATCAGGCCGATCACCTTGACGCCCTTGTGCTCGCCCACCTCCTCGAAGAACTCCTTGTAGGCGCGCCACGAGGCAACCGAGGCCGCCTCGGCGTTGCCCTCGTAGCCGGGCAGCTCGATCATCTTGGTGGTGACGAACCGGCCGGGCGTATAGCCGTGGAAGATCCAGCTGATGTCGGCGGCGCCGTCGAGGATCAGGTCGTACTGGGCGGGCGGATCGGCCAGCCCGTACTTGATCTCGGCGGTGACGCGGCCGACGGTGGCGGCCTCCATCTCCTCGATCAGCTGCGGCCAGGCGATGGCGTTCATCCCGTGGGTGGGCGGGGCCCAGGACGAGATGGTCAGCGTGACATCGGCGGCCTGGACCGCCCCCGCCGACAGCGCCAGCCCAAGCGCCGCGACACAGGTCTTAAGCGTGTGTTTCATGTATCCTCCCTGGCGCACCTCGCCCCGGTTTTCCGGGTCCGTCTTCCTGCGCACATCCCTTTTGGTGCCTTGGCGGCATTTGAAAATCAAGCTTTAGCAGGGCCGGGTCGTTCAAAATGCAACGAATTGGCGGTGACGGGAAAGGCACGTATCATGCGTTAACCAAATCGCCTCAACCCGCCCCGTCGCCGATCATCTCCCGCACCTGCGCCGCCACCACCTTGCCCATCGCGTTGCGCGGCAGCGCCTCGACCGTCACCAGCGCGCGGGGAAACTTGTAGCGCGCGATCCGCCCCTCCAGGTGCGCCCGCAGCGCCTCCAGCGTCACCGGCGCACGCGCGGCCACCACGGCCACGGGGATCTCGCCCCAGCGCGCATCGGGCCGCCCCACCACCGCCACCTCGCGCACCGCCGGATGATCCCGCAGCGCCCGCTCGATCTCGGCGGGATAGATGTTCTCGCCCCCAGAGATGATCACGTGCTTGATCCGGTCGCGGAACCAGTACAGCCCGCCCGCGTCCCGCACCGCCACGTCGCCGCTGCGGAACCAGCCGTCCACCAGCGCCTCGGCGGTCTGTCCCGGCGCCTGCCAGTACTCGCGCAGCACGTTGCCGCCGCGCACCCAGATCTCGCCCGCGCTGCCGTCGGGCACGTCGCGCCCATCCTCCACCAGCCGCACCTCGCAGGCGCAGCCCACCCGGCCCAGCGACCCGGTGGTCGCCAGCGCCTCGTCCACGCGCTGGTAGATGGCGAAAGGCGCGGTCTCGGTGGCGCCATAGACCTGCACCACCGGCACTCCCCGCGCCTGCACCGCCTCGACCAGGTCCAGCGGCACGTCGGTCGAACCGATGGAGACCGCCCGCAGCCGCGACAGGTCCGCCTCCTGCCACCCCGGCAGGGCTAGGATCGCCTGCAAGACCGTGGGCACCACGATGCACAGGTCCACGCGCTGCAGGTCGCGCAGCGCCGCCTCCGGCTCGAACCGCGGGTGCAGGTGCACCGTCGCCCCGATCGAGAAGGCGGGCGTCGGCAGGATGTTCAGCCCGCCCACATGGAACAGCGGCAGCACGTTCAGCACCGCGTCGCCGGGGGTCATCCCGTGACAGTCCACCGACATCGCCGCGTTGGCCACCAGCGCCGCCTGCGCCAGCACCGCCCCCTTGGGCCGGCCGGTGGAGCCGGAGGTATAGACCAGCAGCAGCGGGTCGTCCTCGGAGGGTTCCCGCCCCGCCTGCGCCCCGCCACCGGAGGGCACCGGCTGCCCCGCCAGCACCGCCGGCACCCCCAGCGCGCGCGCCTGCGCGGCGAAGGTCTCGTCATGCAGCACCACCCGCGGCGCGCAGTCGCGCACGATCGCCGCCACCTCGGCCTCCGCCAGCCGCCAGTTCAGCGGCACCAGCATCGCGCCAAGCCGGGCGCAGGCGAAGAGCAGCACGAAGACTTCGGGGTGGTTCAGCCCGTACCACGCCACCCGCGCGCCGCGCCCCACCCCGGCCTGCGCCAGCTCTGCCGCCCGCGCCCCGATCCGCGCGTCGAAGTCGCCGTAGCTCAGCGTCTCGCCGCCGAAGACCAGCGCCGGCTTGCCCGGATGCCGCGCCGCCGCCGCCGTGATCCAGCGGTCAATCGTCATCGCTCTCCCCGGGCGCGTAGAGGGCGCCCTTGCCCAGCATGTCCAGCGTCAGCTCTGCCGTCCAGGGCAGCATCAGAGAGCCGCAGCGGCTGTCGCGGTAATAGCGTTCCAGCGGCAGCGAGCGCAGCATCGCCTGCCCCCCGCAGGTGCGGATCGCCAGCTGCGCCAGCTCGTTGGCATTCTCCATCACCGTGTGCTGCGCCGCCCAGGCGCGCATCAGGCTGTCTTTCGACGGGTCCGGCCGCGCCTCCGAAATCGACTGGAACCACAGCGCCTTGGTCTGCTCCAGCATCAGCCGCATCTGGGCCACCGCGATCTGCTTGGTGGGGTACATCCGCCGCTTGACCGGCGGCGTGCCCGGCACCTCGCCCCGCAGGTAGGCGACGGTGAAGTCATAGCAGGCCTGGGCGATCCCCACGTAGGCGGGGGTCAGCGTCATGAACATGTGCGGCCAGCGGCTGGCGGCCTCGGGGTAGACCCCGTGCGGCATCAGCTGCGCCTCGTCCGGCACGAAGACATCCTCGAACAGCAGGGTGCGGCTGACCGTGCCGCGCATGCCCAGCGGGTCCCAGTCGCCCACCACCTTCACCCCCTCGGCCTGCGCGGGAATTGCGATGTACATGGTGTTGCGGCGCGAGGGCTGCTGCCCCGGATCCTCCAGCGCGGTGCAAAGCGCGCCGTAGTAGTCGGCGTGCCCGGCCAGCGAGGCGAAGATCTTCTTGCCGGTGACGCGCCAGCCGCCGTCCACCTTCAGCGCGGTGGTGCCGAAAGCCTTGAACCCCGCCGCCGCCGCGCCGCCCTCGCTGAAGGGTTGGGCATAGACCGCGCCCTCCTCGAGGATGCGCCGGTAATGCCGCCGCCGCATGGCGTGATGCTGCGCGCGCGTGTCCTCCGGCAGGTCCAGCCGGTCCAGCAGGTCGCCGGTCCAGAGGCAGGACGACACGTGCATGTTGAAGGTCAGCGCGGTGGCGCCGCAGAAGCGCCCGATCTCGGCGGCGGCCAGCATGTAGGTCTTCAGGTCGGCGCCCAGCCCACCTTCGGAGGCGGGAATGCAGATGCCCAGCAGGCCCGCCTCGGCAAGGTCGCGGTAGTTCTCGGTGGGAAAGCTCGCCTCGCGGTCGTGGTGCGCGGCGCGGGGGGCGAAGTTCTCGGCCGCCAGGCTGCGGGCGCGGGTGCAAAGCTCTGCCTGCTGGTCCGTCAGGTTCCACAGGTCAGGCTCGAAGATCGGGGCGAGGGTCATGGCGTCACCACGTTTGGGGAAGACAGGCGCGGCGCCTTTGCCCGGCGGCAGCGCAGTTGGAGGGTTGGGGAGCCTCCGGCGGGGATATTTGCCGACCAGAAGAAACTGCATTTGTAAAGAACTCCCCGGCGGGGCGCAGCTCGGCTCCCTGCAGGTTTTTCTGGTTTCAAAATATCCCCGCCGGAGGCTCCGACACAGGCCAGCGGCGCGCGGCCGGAAGGCAGGGCGGCCCTCACGCCACACGCTCCAGAAAGCGGCGCAGGATCCTGCGCACCCGGTGCGGGGCCTCCTGCGGGATCATGTGGCCGACGTCTTCCAGTTCATGGTACTCCGCCCCCGGCAGCTTTTCCGCCATGCGCGCCATTGTGCGCGCGGGGGCATTTGTGTCGTGGCTGCCGGCGACAAGGCAGCAGGGCACCGTCAGGCCGCCAAGGTCATCGCGGCGATTGAAGGTCACCAGGCACTCCAGAATGCCGCGCCAGGTTTCCTGCGGCACCCGCCCCATGGCCATGGCCACCGCGCTGACCACCTCCGCCGGGCACTCCGGCCCCACCAGCGCGGGCGCCGCCGCCTCGCCCATCTGCTGCATGTCCTGCCCCGCCTCCAGCGGCGCCAGCCGCGCCTCGAGGAAGGCCCGCTTGAATCTGTCGTCGCGCCCGCCGAAGGCCGGTGTGGTGCCGATCAGCGTCAGGCTCGCCACCTGCTCTGGCCGCCGCACCGCGTGCTCCAGCGCCAGCATCCCGCCGATCGAGTGCCCCACCAGGTGCGCCCGCTCCGCCCCCAGCGCGCCGATCAGCCCGGCCAGCGCCAGCGACAGCGAGGCGAAGCTGGGCGGCCATGCCTCGGCATCGCTGGCGCCGTAACCGGGCATGTTCCAGGCCACCGCGCGGTGGCCCGGCAGGTCGAGGTGCGGTGCGTAGGCCTCGGCCTCGCCGCCGATGCCGTGAAGGAAGATCACCAGCGGCCCCTCGCCCCGCGCGATGTACTCGATGCCCCCCGCCCTCATGCCAGCCGCCCGTTCTCGACCACCCGCACCCCGTCCAGCGCGATGTTGCAGTTCATCATCGGCAGGTCGAAATGCCCCCGGGTAAAGCGCCCCGCGAACTCGTTCCCGCCCGTCGAATACAGGAAGTTCCCCGCCAGCGCCCGCAACTCGGTGCCGTTGGTGTCGCGCTGATCGTACATGGTCAGCGCCTCGTAGCGGGCGGCGGGGTTGAAGCCCCAGCCCACATGGCTGGTGGCATAGGCCTCGCGCTCGCCGAAGCCGCGCAGGTAGTCGCGCATCAGCCAGGCGTCAGTGCCGTTGCCCTCGACCCGGGTGACGTAGTCTTCCTCGATCACCAGGTCGACGGCGCTGTCGAAGTAACGCTTGAAGGTCAGGTTGATGTCGCCGGGCCGATAGGCCAGCCGCCCGGCAACCGCGCCCGCGGCCGGGAAGGACACCACCAGCCCCGCCGGCCAGTGCGCCAGCGTGCCCGGCCGGTCGGTCCAGCCCCAGACCCCCACCGTGGCCGCGCCCTGCATCGCCACCCGCAGGTCGGTCCCGGCATCGGTCAGCACTCGCATTTCGCCGGCCGCGCGGCACAACTTCACCGCCTCCCTGGCCCGTTCCTTCAGGTCGGGGGTGGGCAGGCAGCGGGCCAGCGCCTCGGGATGTTCGTTCGAGACGGTCATCACCCGCGCCCCACCCTTCAGGATCTCGCCGGTCTGCGGCGCGTGCATCAGCCCCTCGACCGTCAGGTCGATCACCACGTCCGCCGCCGCCAGCGTGCGGACCGCCAGCGCCTGCCCCGCCAGCGCCTGGCTGCCGCCGGTCGATCGCAGCACCGGCCCGGCGGGGGCCGGAGGGCTGGGCAGGCGCAGGTGGAAGTAGGGCAGCTTCAGCGCCCCCAGCGCCAGTTCCGCCAGCTGCAGGTTCAGGTCCCGCGACTGGCTTTCCGAGAGCACCACGATGGTCTCGTCCCGGCGCATGGCGCACATCTCGAAGACCTGCGCGAAGGCGTCGATCCAGCCCGCCTCGATCCGGTCGTTCAGCATGCGGTCCCTCCCTGCTGGCGCGCATCAAGCCACGAAGCCCGGCCCGTGACAACCGCCGCGCCGCGCCCTACCCTTCGCCCGGGATCGGCAAGGGAGGGCCCGGTGCGCGACGTGAGCGAGTTCGACCTGACGCGGGTGCCGCCGGATTACGCGGCCGACCCCTACCCCTGGCTGGCGGACCTGCGCGCGCAGGACCCGGTGCACCGCAATCCCGACGGCAGCTACGTGCTGACGCGCTACGACGACCTTGTGGCGGTCTACCGCGATCCCGCCACCTGGAGCTCTGACAAGAAGGCCGATTTCGCGCCCAAATTCGGCCGCGGCGCCCCGCTTTACGAGCATCACACCACCTCCGTCGTCTTCACCGATCCGCCCGACCACACCCGGATCCGCGCCCTGTTCCAGCACGCCTTCACCCGCCGCGCGCTGGCCGCGCTGACCCCGCGGATCGAGGCGCTGGTGGACGCGGCGCTGGACCGGCTGGCCGCGCAGGGGCGCATGGAGGTGGTGGAGGAGTTTTCCTTCCGCCTGCCGATCGAGGTGGTATGCGACATGCTGGGGGTGCCGGCCGAGGACCGCACCCGCATCCGTGACTGGGCGGTGGCGATCCTGACGGCGCTGGAGCCGCGCCTGACGCCGGCGCAACTGCAGGAGGGCAATGCCGCCGTCACCGACTTCAAGACCTACCTGCGCGACCTGCTGGCCCACCGCCGCCGCCACCCCGGCGCGGCCCAGCCGGGCGAGGTGCTGACGGTGCTGGCGGACGCCGAGGCGGAGGGCGCGAAGCTGTCGGAAACCGAGCTGCTGCACCAGTGCATCTTCATGCTCAACGCGGGGCACGAGACCTCCACCAACATGATCTCGCACGGGATCCACGAGATGCTGCGCGCGCCGGACCAGGTCGCGCGGCTGAACGCAGACCCCGCCTTGATCGAGCCGATGGTAGAGGAGGTGCTGCGCTACCAGGCGCCGATCCAGATCAACAACCGCCGCGCCACCGCCGACGCGCAGGTGGGCGGCGTCATTTTGCCCGCCGGCACGACGGTGCACCTGATGGTGGCCGCCGCCAACCGCGACCCGGCGCAGTTCCCGGACCCGGACCGCTTCGACATCGCCCGCCGGCCGAACCGCCACCTCAGCTTCGCGCTGGGCATCCACGTCTGCATCGGCAACACCCTCGCGCGGATCGAGGCAGCCGCCGCCTTCTCGCGGCTCTTCGCGCGCTTCCCGAACCTGCAGCTGGTGCAGCCCGCCGCCATCGCCCCGCGCCTGCGCTTCCGCGAGGTGACCTCGCTGCACATCGCCGCGGCTTGATCCCGGCGCCGCAGCGGGGCATTCAGCCGCATGGCCAAGCTCTACTTCAACTATTCCACCATGAACGCCGGCAAGTCGACGATCCTGTTGCAGGCGTCCTACAACTACCGCGAGCGGGGGATGCAGACCTACCTGCTGACCGCGCAGCTGGACCGCCGGGCAGGAGAGGCGCGCATCGCTTCGCGCATCGGTATCGCCGCCGACGCCGACACCTTCGCGCCCGGGGATGATCTTTACGCCCGGATCCGCGACCGGCAAGCGCGGGAACCGGCCGCCTGCGTCTTCGTCGACGAGGCGCAGTTCCTGGAACCTGCGCAGGTCTGGCAGCTGGCCCGCGCGGTGGACGACCTGAAGGTGCCGGTGATGTGCTACGGGCTGCGCGTGGACTTCCGCGGCGCGCTGTTCCCCGGCTCGGCAGAGCTGCTGGCCCTGGCCGACGAGATGCGAGAGATCCGCACGATCTGCCACTGCGGCAAGAAGGCCACCATGGTCGCCCGAATGGGCCCCGGCGGCAAGGCGCTGCGCGAGGGGGCGCAGGTGCAGATCGGAGGGAACGAGACTTACCTCTCCCTCTGCCGCCGCCATTGGCGCGAGGCTGTGGGGGACCAACCGCAGGCCTGACCTTCCGGCGTTTCGCGCGCGGCATCTGCGGGAGCCTCCGGCGGGGATATTTTGAAACCAGAGATTTGCAGGGCTGCCGCCAGGGACCCGGCCGGGACAACGATCCACCACCCGGTTTTCTGGTTCTGAAATATCCCCGCCGGAGGCTCCGCCATCCCCACCCGCGACGCGGCCGGGCGCGGGCGGCGCGGTGCCACCCGGGACAATGATCTTGCGCGGAAGCGCTCCTTAGAACAACCGGCCGCCGACCGGGGTGTCCTTGTCGGGGACCACCAGCACCACCTCGCCGTTCTCGTCTGGCACCCCCAGCACCAGCGCCTCGGACATGAAGGGGCCGATCTGCCGAGGCGGGAAGTTCACCACGCCAAGGACGCGGCGGCCCACCAGGGTCTCGGGCGCGTAATGCACCGTCACCTGCGCGGAGCTTTTCTTCTCCCCGATCTCCGGCCCGTAATCGACCCAGAGCTTCAGCGCCGGCTTGCGCGCCTCGGGAAAGGTCTCGGCCCGGGTGACCACGCCCACCCGCACGTCGACCTTCAGGAACTCGTCGAAGGTGATCCGTTCCATCCCGCTACCCCGCCAGTTCGCGCGAGCGTGCCGCCGCGGCTGCCACCGCGCGGCGTAGCAGCGGGGGGAAGCCGGTTTCGCTGTCCATCAGCACCTCCAGCGCCGCGGCGGTGGTGCCGGCGGGCGAGGTGACGTTGACGCGCAGCTGCGCCGGGTCCTCTGCGGCGGCCTCGGCCAGAGCGCCGGCGCCGGCGACCGTGGCCTTTGCCAGTTGCAGCGCCATTTCCTGCGGCAGTCCCTCGGCCGCGCCCGCCGCCGCCAGCGTCTCGATCAGATGAAAGACGTAGGCCGGACCAGAGGCGGAGACGGCGGTCACCGCGTCGATCTGGCTCTCCTGCTCCAGCCGCACCACCTGCCCGACCGCCGACAGCAGCGTTTCGGCCAGGTCAAGCTGCGCCGGGGCCACGCGGGCGTTGCCGACGATGGCGGTGATGCCGCGGCCGACCGCGGCGGGGGTGTTGGGCATGGCGCGCACGATGGGCGAGGCGGCGCCCAGCACGTCCTCGAAATGGCCGATGGTGGTGCCTGCCGCGATCGAGACGAACAGGGTGGCGCCGTTGCCGAGGGCCGCGATCTCGGGCAGCGCGTCGCCCATCTGCTGCGGCTTGACGGCGATCAGCACCACCGCCGGGCTTTCCGGCAGCGCCCCGTCCAGACGCACACCGCTGGAGCGCAGCCAGTCAGAGGGCTTCAGGTCGATCACCCGCACCGCCGCCGGGTCGAGCCCGCGATCCAGCCACCCGGCAAGCAGCGCCGACCCCATCTTGCCACAGCCCAGCAGCACCATGCCGCGGCGCGAAATCTCTTCCAGCATCGCAAACGTCCCCTTGTTCCGGGGCCGTAACCTAGAAGCGTTGCCGGACAGTGAAAACCCCGGAGATCAAGGCGCGTCAGGCGCGGCCGTAGGCCTCTGCGATGGCGACCTGCATGGCCTCTTCGGGCGTGTTGCCGCCCCAGGCAACCAGCTGGAACGCCGGGTAAAACCGTTCAGAGGCGGTCACCGCCCCCGCGATCAGCCGGTCGATCTGCTCTGGCCCGGCCACCTGGCCGCCGGCCAGCACCAGCCCGTAGCGGTAGACCATCAGCCGCTGCTCGGCCCAGTAGGTGAAGGCGCCGGACCAGCACATGTCGTTGGCGCGGTTCAGCGTCTCGTAGAGGCCCGGCATGCGGTCCTCGGGCGGCTCCATCTCGAAGGTGCAGATCAGCCGCAGGGTCTCGTCGTAGCCGGACCAGGCGAGGGTGATCGAGTAGGTGCGCCACTGCCCCTCGACCGCCATGGCGATCTGGTCATCGGCGACGCGGTCGAATTCCCAGGAATGATGCTCCGCCAGGTGCTCGACTATATCGATGGGGTGAAGATCTTCCGAATGGAACTGCTCTGCTAGCGACATGCCCGGCCTCTTTCATTTTCGTTCCGAGGTCGCTTCAGTTGCCCCAGAACTCGGTGCCTGCTCTAGGGACGGCAGTCGTTGCCGCCTGCCCCTACGAGATATGGTAAGGGCAGGTGATTCGCAGTGTAAAGTAATATCTAGGGGATAACCGCCTTATCCTGTGGACCGCCGAGGCGCGGCCACGATATCGGCGCGAAACCCTTCACGGGTGAAGCAGATTGGCGGAAAAGCTTGGCTACTTGGCCTTCTTCGCCTCGCCGCCGGTGCTTCCCGCCTTCTCCAGCGAGGTGATTCGCGCCTTCAGCGCCTCGTTCTCCTCACGCGCCTTCTGGGCCATGGCGCGCACCGCGTCGAACTCCTCGCGGGTCACGAAGTCGCGATCGGCAAGCCAGCGGTCCATCAGGCCCTTCATCGCCGTCTCGGCCTCTTCCTTGGCGCCCTGGGCCACGCCCATCGCGTTGGTCATCAGCTGACCGATGTCGTCGAAAAACCTGTTGCGGGTCTGCATGGCATGGCTCCATTCCGTGTCGGCCTCTATATGGGCCGGGCCGCGCCGCTTCTCAAGGTTGACCTTCCCGCGGAGCCGCCCCAAGGAGTGCCCCATGCTGGCTGCCATCCCCTTTCCCGTCATTTCGCCCGAGATCTTCGCGATCGAACTGGGCGGGTTCACCTTCGCGCTGCGCTGGTACGCGCTGGCCTATATCGCCGGGATCATCGCCGGCTGGCGGATCGGCGTCGCGCTGATGCGCCGGCCCGCGCTGTGGCGGGGCGATCCGCCCCTGACGCCGGCGCAGGTGGACGACTTCGTCACATGGATCATCCTGGCGATCATCCTCGGCGGGCGGCTGGGCTTCGTGCTGTTCTACCAGCCGGGCTACTACCTGGCGAACCCCGGCGAGATCCTGATGATCTGGAACGGCGGCATGTCGTTCCACGGCGGGTTCCTTGGCATGGCGGTGGTGATCCTGGCGTTCAGCTACAAGGTGGGCACCTCGCCGGGGCGGGTGGCGGACATGCTGGCGATCGCGGTGCCGCCGGGGCTGTTCTTCGGGCGCCTTGCCAACTTCATCAACGCAGAGCTTTGGGGCCTGCCCACCACCATGCCCTGGGGCGTAATCTTCCCGGGCGCCTCGGCGCAGGCCTGCCCGGGGGTCGAGGGGCCCTGCGCCCGCCATCCCTCGCAGCTGTACGAGGCGGGGCTGGAGGGGCTGGTGCTGCTGGCGCTGCTGACATGGCTGGCGCTGGCGCGGGGCTGGCTGAAGACGCCTTGGGCGCTGACCGGCATGTTCATCGCCTTCTACGGCGCCGCGCGCTTTGTCATAGAGTTCTACCGGCAGGCGGACGCGCAGTACATCACCCTCGACAATCCCATGGGCTACGTGGTGCAGCTGGGCGAAGCCGGGCTGAAGATGGGGCAGCTGCTGTCGCTTCCCATGGCGCTGATCGGGCTGGCGCTGGTGATCTGGGCGCGCCGGCGGCGGGAATGACGCCACTGGCGCGGCTGCTGGTGCGGCGCATCGCCGCCACCGGGCCGCTGAGCATTGCCGACTACATGCACGACTGCCTGCTGCATCCTGAACATGGCTATTACAGCACTCGCGATCCCTTCGGCGCCGGGGGCGATTTCACCACCGCGCCGGAGATCAGCCAGATGTTCGGCGAGCTGTTGGGGCTGTGCCTGGCGCAGGCCTGGCTGGACCAGGGCGCGCCCGCGCCGGTGACGCTGGCAGAGCTGGGTCCGGGGCGCGGCACCTTGATGGCCGACCTGCTGCGCGCCACGCGGGGGGTGCCGGGCTTTCACCAGGCCGCCCGGGTGCACCTGGTCGAGGCCTCGCCCACTCTGCGCGCCCGGCAGCGCAAGACGCTGGGCCCCCATCCCGTGACGTGGTGCGACAGCGCGGCGGAGCTGCCGGAGGCGCCGCTGCTGCTGGTGGCCAACGAGTTCTTCGACGCCCTGCCGATCCGCCAGTTCCTGCGCGACAGAGACGGCTGGCGCGAGCGGGTGGTGGTGGCGCCGGAGGGCCGGCTGGCCTTCGCGCTCTCCGCCCCCGCGCCGCTGGCGGAGCTGTCCACGCGGCAGGACCTGCCCCAGGGCACCATGGTCGAGACCTGCGCCCCCGCCCGGCCCGTCATGGCAGAGATGGAGGCCCGCATCGCCCGGCACGGCGGCGCGGCGCTGGTGATCGACTACGGCGACTGGGGCGGTACGGGCGACACGCTGCAGGCCCTGCGCGGCCACGCCCCGGAGGACCCCCTGGCCAGCCCCGGCGAGGCGGACCTGACGGCGCATGTCGACTTCCGCGCCCTTGCCGCCGCCGCCCCCGGCCTTGCCCATGGCGCGCTGACGCCGCAGGGAGTGTTCCTTGAACGCCTCGGGATTACGCAGCGTGCGCGGGCCCTCGCCGACAGGCTGCAGGGTGAGGCGCTGGATAGCCACGTCGCGGCACATCGCCGCTTGACCCATCCGGCGGAAATGGGGAGCCTGTTCAAGGTGGTGGGCTTTCACCCGCGGGGAACCGCGCCGCCGCCGGGACTGGAGCCATGACGCTGGAAATCCTTACATCGCCCGCCCTGAAGCCCGTGCGCCACGGCTTCTTCACCCGCCTGGGCGGGGCGTCCTCGGGGGTGTTCGCGGGGCTGAACTGCGGCACCGGGTCCTCGGACCAGGCAGAGGCCGTGTCGATCAACCGCACCCGCGTCGCGCAGGCGATGGATGTCCCGCCAGAGGCGCTGGTGGGCGTGCGGCAGGTGCATTCGGCCACCGCCGTCCTTGCCGACGATGTCGCCCCCGGCGCGGTGCCGCAGGCCGACGCGCTGGTGACCGCGACGCCGGGGCTGGCGCTGGCGATCCTGACCGCCGACTGCCAGCCGGTGCTGTTCGCCGACCCGAAGGCCGGCGTCGTCGGCGCCGCCCATGCCGGCTGGCGCGGCGCGCTGGACGGGGTGCTGGAAACGACGGTCGAGGCGATGGAGCGGCTGGGCGCCGCGCGCGCCGACATCACCGCGGTCATCGGCCCCTCGATCAGCCAGCCGGCCTACGAGGTCGGCCCCGAGATGCGCGACAGCTTCATCGCCAAGGACCCCGCCAACGCCCGCTTCTTCGCCGCCGGCGACGGCGACCGGCTGCAGTTCGACCTGCCCGGCTTCGGCCTGCACCGGCTGCGCGCCGCGGGGGTGGGACGGGCGGAATGGACCCGCCACTGCACCTATTCCGACCCCCTGCGGTTCTATTCCTACCGCCGCAGCCAGCACCGGCGCGAGGCCGATTACGGCCGCCTCGTCTCTGTGATCCGCCTGTAGAAGGCGCCTCATTCCCGGCCCCTTGCCGCCCCAAAATACCCTCTCCCGGTCATTCTGCAGCCCCATTGGACGCCGATAGTCCGATGTGAGGCCGCCAATTCAGGCGCATCGGGAAACACGGGGGGAGCGCCCCTCGCTGGCAAGAGGGAAGAGGCAGATGTCGAAGAAACGCTGGATCACCACCGTCACCAGGGAAGCCGCCAAGGTCGAGGTCAAGATGCCCTGGACCCGTGGCGCCACCCGGGTCGAAACCATCGCCCGCCGCGACGCGAAGATCCCGGTGCTGCGCGCCGCGAACGGCTAGCCGCACCCCGGCGCCCGCCGCGCCGGTTTGCGGATCAATTGGTTTTAAGGATGGATAGAATGACTTACCCACACCGCCCCGGCGGCCCCGGCGAGGCCAGACCCGTCTCGCAGGGCGTGCAGCAGCGCTGGACCGCCCGCCGCCCGACGATCGCACCGCAGACCCGCTTTCCCATGCGCCGCTACGAGGCGATGTCGCTGCTGCCGGACAATTCTCTGGCCGAGGTGGTCAAGCGCGCGCCGGCGCACCCGCTGTTCGAAAGCGCCTTCTGCGCTCTCGCCCGCGGCACCATCATGGCCACCGAGGACGGGCCCGTCGCGGTGGAGGACCTGCTGCCGGGCACCCGGATCGAGACGCGGGACGCCGGTTACCAGACACTGCTGTGGATCGGCACCATCACGCTGCTGCCCAACCAGCAGCCCGGCCAGACCCCGGCGCGCCTGTTCCGCATCCCGGTGGACAGCTTCGGCCCGGCCCGGCCGATGCCCGACCTGATGCTCGCCCCCCACGCCCGGCTGCTGCATCGCAGCGAGCGGCTGCGCGAGCTGGTGCAGGACGATTCGGCGCTGACGCCCATCACCGCCTTCGAGGACGGGCAAAGCGTGATCCGCGTCGCCCCCGCCTCGCCGGTCAGCACCTATCACCTGGCGTTCAAGGACCACCACATCCTGCGCGCCAACGGGCTGGAGATCGAGAGCTACCACCCCGGCCCCGACCTCGTGAACCGCGTGGGCGCCGACGGGCTGCGGCTGTTCCTGTCGTTCTTCCCGCATATCCTGACGGCCGCCGACTTTGGCCCGCTCTGCGCCCCGCGCCTGTCGGCGGAGGAGTTCGAGGCGATGGCTGCGGCCTGATTATCAGTCTATCCAAAACAGAAACGGCCGGCCGCTTTCCAGCGACCGGCCGTTCTTCATTCGGCAAACGGCGTCAGATGGCGCCGGTAGGCGGCAGGTCCTGACGCATGACGCGCAGGTTGTTCTGCACATGCTCGACGCCATAGACCTCTTCGCAGCAGTCCTCTGCCCGGCGCTTGGCGCGGCGGGAGTGGACGGTGCCGTCCAGCGTCACCTCGCGGTCTTTCACCGTCACGCTGACCTCCGAGGCGTCGACGTAGCGGTCGTGGGTCAGACGGTCGTGCACGTCCTCCTCGATCCGCGCGTCGGAGCGCTGGTAGCCCTTGGGCCCACGGCCACGGTGGTCTTCCTCGCGACGATGCTCTGCCGCCTCGTCGCCGAACCAGGAAGAGACCTCGTCCGCGGCCTTGTCGAAAAAGTCCCGCTCATGCGGATCGCGGCGGCCCTGATCGGCGCGCCAGTCATTGCGGCTGCGTCCACCCGTGTAGGGGTCCGTGCCAAAGCCCGCGCCCCAGGGCGGAACCATGGCGAAGGGCATCATGCCGCCGCCCGCGTAGGGCGTCGGACCCATATAGCCGCCATAGCCGCCGGCGCGGGGCCGCTCGTAGCCCTGCCGTTCCGGATCGGCCCAACCCTCATCCGAGCCGCGCGCACGATCTTCCTCGCGCCAGCGATCCTCATCCTGCCAGCGGCCCCGGCCGCGGCGTTCCTGACCTCTTTCATAGCGTGCCATCGTTACCTCCGAGTAAAAATGCATTCGGTATCAGGAAAACCCCGATCCGCCGGACGATGTTCCCGCCCGGCTCATACCCAGCGCAGACCGGCGGAATGACGCGTAGCCCGCCTTTGGAACATCGCCGTGCAGCCCCGGTTTACACAGTCGATCCCGAAGGAGGCCGCCATGAGTTACCCGAAACCACCCTTTCCGAAACAGAAGCAGCCGATGCCCGGCCGCACCGACAAGATGGACCCCCGCCCCGACCACGGCGAGGACAGCTATGAAGGATCGGGGCGGCTGAAGGGCATGGCGGCGCTGATCACCGGGGCCGACAGCGGCATCGGCCGCGCCGTCGCACTGGCCTTTGCCCGTGAGGGGGCCGACGTGGCGATCTCCTACCTCGACGAGCATGACGAGGCCGAGGAAACGAAGCGCCTGGTGGAAGAGGCCGGCCAGCGCGCGCTGGTGCAGGCGGGCGATCTGCAGGACGCCGCGCATTGCCGCAAGATCGTGAAGGAGGCGCACGAGACCTTCGGGCGGCTCGACATCCTCGTGAACAATGCCGCGCACCAGAAGCACGTGGACACTATCGGGGAACTGACCGACGAGGAGTGGGAGCTGACCTTCCGCACCAACATCCACGCGATGTTTTACCTGTCCAAGGCGGCGGTGCCGCTGATGAAGGCGGGCGGGTCTATCATCAACACCGCCTCGGTCAACTCTGACATGCCGAACCCGGGGCTGCTGGCCTATGCTACCACCAAGAGCGCGATCCAGAACTTCTCTGCCGGGCTGGCGCAGATGCTGGCCGAAAAGGACATCCGCGTGAACTGCGTGGCGCCCGGCCCGGTCTGGACCCCATTGATCCCCTCGACCATGCCAGAGGACCGTGTGGCGAACTTCGGCGGCAACTACCCGATGAAGCGCCCGGCACAGCCGGCGGAACTGGCCTCGGCCTACGTGATGCTGGCGGACCCGAGGTCCAGCTACACCTCCGGGGCAACCATCGCGGTCACAGGCGGAAAGCCGATCATCTGACGCGAGAGCGGAACCAAGCAGGGCCGCCGCCGGTTGGCCTTGCGAACCCTGAACGGAGCACTGCCATGCCCCAAGATCATGCCCCCACCACCGACCGCCTGCGCAAGGACATCGACAGCGGCCGCGCCGGTGACAAGATCGGCTTTCCCGATCCTTCCGCCGCCCCCCTTGGCACTGACGCCGAAGCAGGGGGCACGGCCCCCGGTCCTGCGGCGCGCAGCGCGGCCTACCGCGAGGAGATGGGCCGCAGCGACGGGCCCAGCGCCGCCGTAGGGCCAAGGCCTGTGTCCATGGAGCCGCGCCAATCCGGCGGCAGCGGCCACTGGATCGCCATCGGCGCGGTGCTGCTGGTGGCGGTGCTGATGCTGGTGGGGGGCGTGTGGCTGGTGCAGACGGCGTAGCGCCGTCAGGTGCCGTAGGCCCGCAGCCCCTCTCGCCCCCGGTCGGTCAGCGCATAGACCCCGCGCTCGACCCGCTCGAACCAGCCATAGTGATCGTCCGCCATCATCCGCGTAGCCTGCGCCACGCCGGTGGCGGCGGCCACGACTGCGCCCCGGCAGGGCCCCGCCATTGAAAGATGCGCCGCCAGTTTCACCGAATCCTGACGATAGGCCGTGACCTGACCGGAACGGGTGGCGCCGCCCAGCGCCGGGTCCCCCTCGCGCCGGGCAAACTCGCGCAGCAGCCTGCCGCGGCGGCGGGCGCATTTGCGGGGGGCGTAGGGGCCGGGATCGGCCAGCACCTCCACCAGCCCGTCGCTCAGCCGCACCGTCATCACCCCCAGCCCCAGCCGCCGGCACAGCCGCGTGTTCTCCGCCAGCGCCCGCGCCGCGACGCGGCCGGATCGCTTCGGCACACAAAGGTAGACCGCGTCCGTCACCGCCAGCCGCGCCACCCCCTGCTGCAGCAGCGACAGCGAGAAGCCCGCCTTCAGCTCGACGATCACCGGCGGGTCGTCCTCGCGGCAGGCCACCACGTCGGCCTCTGCCACCTCGCCCTTCACCTCGTAGCCCTGCGCCGCGAGGAAGGCCTTTACCGGCGGGTACAGATCGGTTTCGCGGAAGACGGCCATGCGTGCGATTTGACCGCAAGCGCCGCCGGGTGACAAGCGCCCCGCGCGGTCCTATAGAGACGCCGGAATTCCCATCACGGACGTATCTGTAATGACCATCAAAGTCTTCGGCCACAAATCCCCCGACACCGACTCGACCGCCTCGCCGCTGATCTGGGCCTGGTACATGACCAACCACCGCGACCAGCCCGCCGAGGCGGTGCTGCTGGGCGAGCCCAATACCGAGGCGAAGTTCGTGCTGCAGCGCTGGGGCTTCGAGCAGCCGAAGATCATCGACGGCGTCGCGGCGAGCGAGCAGGTGGTGATCGTCGACACCAACAACCCCGCCGAGCTGCCGGACAACATCAGCGACGCCGACATCCTGCAGATCATCGACCACCACAAGCTGTTCGGCGGGCTGGAGACGGCGGCGCCGATCGACATCACCATCAAGCCGCTCGCCTGCACCGCCACCATCATGCACAACCTGATGGGCCCGCATGCCGCCGAGATGACCGAGGGCGTGAAGGGGCTGATGCTGTCCTGCATCCTGTCGGACACGCTGGAATTCCGGTCCCCCACCACCACCGGGCAGGACCGCGAGCTGGCAGAATCGCTCGCCGCCGACCTTCGCGTCTCGATCCCCGACTTCGCGGCCGAGATGTTCGCGGCCAAGTCCGACGTCTCGGCCTTCTCCGAAGCCGAGCTGCTGCGCATGGACAGCAAGGAATACGAGGTCTCGGGCACCAAGTTCCGCGTTTCGGTGCTGGAGACGACCTCTCCCGAGGTGCCGCTGTCGCGCAAGGACGCGTTGATGCAGGCGATGCCGCAGGTGGCGCAGGAGGACGGGGTCGACCAGGTGCTCCTGTTCGTCGTGGACATCCTGAAGGAACAGGCGACGCTGCTGGTGCCCAACGACGTGGTGAAGAGCGTGGCCGAGAAAAGCTTTGGCGCGCAGGTTACCGGCGACAGCGTGGTGCTGCCCGGCGTGATGAGCCGCAAGAAGCAGATCATCCCGGCGCTCAAGCTGTGATCTTCCGGCGGCGGGCACAGGTCCGCCGCCTTCCCCATTCAAAGGCTGCCCCATGACCCAGATCGTTCCCGCGCTGTCCGCCATCGCGGACCGCTACAGCGCCGTCTTCTGCGACCTCTGGGGCTGCCTGCACAACGGGCGGCAGGCCTTTCCCGCGGCGGTGGCGGCGCTGGGCGCATTCCGGGCGCGCGGCGGCGCGGTTGTGCTGCTGACCAACGCCCCCCGCCCGCGAGAGCAGGTGGCGGAGCAGCTGGACGATCTGGGCGTGCCCCGCGACTGCTGGGACGTGGTGGTCACCTCGGGCGACGCCGCGCGGGTGGCGATGCAACAGGGCGCGGTGGGCGCGAAGGTGCACTTCATCGGGTACGAGAAGGACGCGTCGATCTTCGAGCCGATGAAGATCGTCACGGATCCGGTGAAGCTGACCCGCGTGCCGCTGTCCGAGGCCGAGGGCATCGTCGTCACCGGGCCCGAGGATCCCTACGCCGACCCCGAGGTCTACCGCCCGCAGTTCCTCGAGGCCAAGACCCGGGGGCTGAAGCTGATGTGCTTCAACCCCGACGTGGTGGTGGATTACGGCGACCGCCGGCAGTGGTGCGCCGGGGCGCTGGCGCGGCTGTATACCGAGATGGGGGGCGAGAGCCTTTACTTCGGGAAGCCGCACCCGCCGATCTACGACCTTGCGCGGCGGCGGCTGGCGGACCTTGGGCGGCAGGTGCCGGACAACGAGATCCTGTGCATCGGCGACGGCATCCACACCGACGTGGCCGGCGCCGTGGGCGAGGATCTGGACGTGCTTTTCGTCACCGGCGGGCTGGCAGCGCAGGAGACCGGGACCGCGGAGCAGCCGGACCCGGAGGCGCTGACGCGCTTCCTGCAGGCGGAGGGGCTGACGCCCAGCCATGCCATCGGCTTCCTGCGCTAAGGCACCGGCAGCACCGTCGCCGCGTGACGCTTGATTGTCGCCGCGCCGTGAGGGATAGGCTTGTGCGGAACGGCGGGACGCAGGTACTGGCGCCCGGCCACAGGTTCGACTGATCGCCGGGGGACGTCCCCGCCACGGGGAACGATGAAGACTTTCACCCACTGGACCCAGCCTGACGCCGCCGACAGGGGCGCCTCTGCCGCCATCGGCAACTTCGACGGGGTACATATCGGCCACCAGGCGGTGATCGACCTTGCCCGGGCACGCCCCGCGCCGCTGGGCATCGTCACCTTCGAGCCGCATCCGCGGGAATTCTTCGCCCCCGACGCCCCGCCCTTCCGGCTGATGAGCGCCGAGACCAAGGCGCACCGGCTGGCGAAGCTGGGGGTGGATCACCTTTACCAGCTGCCCTTCGACGCCGCCCTCGCCCGGCTGAGCGACGAGGCCTTCGCCCGCGACGTGCTGGCCGGCGGACTGGGGCTGTCGCACGTGGTGGTGGGCAGCGACTTTCGCTTCGGCAAGGACCGCGCGGGGGATACCGACGCGCTGAAAGCCTACGGTTCGCGCTACGGCTTCGACGTCACCGTGGCCGAGATCGTCGAGGCGGCGGGCAACGACGTGTCCTCCACCAACATCCGCACCGCCCTGTCAGAGGGGCGCACCCGCGACGCCGCCGCCATGCTGGGCCACTGGCACCGCATCGACGGCGAGGTGCAGCACGGCGACAAGCGCGGGCGCGAGCTTGGCTATCCCACCGCCAACATGTCCATCGCCGGGCTGCACCCGCCGCGCTTCGGCGTCTACGTGGTGAAGGTCGACGTGCTGACCGGCCCGCACGCGGGCAGCTTCGGCGGTGCCGCCAGCCTTGGCGTGCGGCCGATGTTCGGCGAGAACGTTCCCAACCTCGAAACCTTCCTGTTCGGCTTCGACGGCGATCTTTACGGTCAGCACCTGTCCATCGCGCTGGTGGATTTCCTGCGGCCGGAGATGCGCTTTGTCGATGTCACCGCCTTGAAGGAGCAGATGGCCGTAGACTGCGCCCGGGCTGCCGATGTGCTGGCGCAGCTGCCATGACCGGGGGCGCCGGCAAGGACCCGATCCCGCGCGACGGGCTGCGGCCGCGTTACTGGGAGAACGTGCCGCTGAAGAACCTCACCCCGCGCGAGTGGGAGGCGCTGTGCGACGGCTGCGGCAAGTGCTGTCTGAACAAGCTGGAAGACCCCGACACCAACGAGATCGCCTTTACCCGCATCGCCTGCCGGCTGCTGGACGACAGCACCTGCCGCTGCGCGCAGTACGAGATCCGCAAGCAGTTCGTGCCCGACTGCGTGGTGCTGACCCCCGGCAATATCGCCGACATCGCCTACTGGATGCCGCAGACCTGCGCCTACCGGCTGCTGTACGAGGGCAAGCCGCTGTACGACTGGCACCCGCTGATCTCCGGCACCGCCGAAACCGTGCACGCCGCCGGGGTCTCGGTGAAGGACTGGACGGTGCCGGAGTTCGAGGTGCCCGAGGAAGACTGGGAAGACTACATCGTCGAAGAGCCGACCTGAGAGGCCTCCTTCCTGCCCCCTGCCCACCCTTGCCCGCGCCGGTGAATCCGGTATGCCCGACATGTTGACCAGCGGGGGAGAGCAGGATGGACATCGTCGAGCAGTTTCGCGAAATCGTCGGGGCGAACAACGTCCTGACCGGGGCGGACGCCGCGCCCTACGGGCAGGAATGGACGAAGAAGTACAACTTCCAGCCCCGCGCCGTGCTGCGCCCCGCCGATGCCTCCGAGGTCAGCCGCATCATGCAGCTGGCGCACGAGACCGGAACGGTGATCGTGCCCTCCGCCGGCCGCACCGGCCTGACCGGGGGCAGCTACGCCCCTGACGGGTTCCTGCTGAGCCTCGAGCGGCTGAACCGCATCCGCGAGATCCGCCCCGCCGCGCGGCTGGCGATCGTCGAGGCGGGGGTGATCCTGTCGCAGCTGCACGAGGCCGCCGAGGCCGAGGGGCTGGTGTTTCCGCTGACCTTCGGGGCCAAGGGCTCTGCCATGATCGGCGGCGTGCTGTCCACCAACGCGGGCGGGTCGAACGTGGTGCGCTACGGGTCCACCCGCGGGCTGTGCCTGGGGCTGGAGGTGGTGCTGGCGGACGGCCGGGTCATGGACCTGATGAGCGAGCTGCACAAGGACAACTCCGGCTACGACCTGAAGGACCTGTTCATCGGCGCCGAAGGCACGCTGGGCATCATCACCGGCGCGGTGGTCAAGCTGTTCACCAAGCCCGCCGCCTATGCCACCGCCATGGTCGCGGTGCCCGACCTGCAGCGCGCGCTGCGGCTGCTGAACCGGCTGCAGACCGCCACCGGCGGCGCCGTCGAGGCCTTCGAGTACATGCCGCGCCGCTACATCGAGGGGCACATGGCCCGCTTCCCCGGCCAGCGGGCGCCCTTCGAAGAGATGCACGAGGTGAACATCATGGTAGAGGTGGGCGCCACCGCCCCCCGAGATGCCGAGCCCCGCGCGGATGGCAGCGTGCCGATCATCGAGTACCTCGAACAGGTGCTGGGCGACCTGCTGGAGGAAGGCGCGGTGCTGGACGCGGTGGTCGCCCGCAACGAGGCCCAGCGCCGCGAGATCTGGCAGCGCCGGGAAGAGGCGGCGCAGGTCACGCTGGCGCGCCAGCCGCTGCTGAACAACGACGTCTGCCTGCCGCTGGACCGGGTGCCGGAATTCATGGAGCGCGCGCCGGGGGTGCTGGAGCGGCTGGACCCGGGCGCCGACACGATCTGTGTCGGGCACCTCGGCGACGGCAACATCCACTATACCATCTACCCCACCGTCACCGACCCCGAGGCGCAGGCCGGGCTGATCGAGGCGATCGAGGCGCTGGTGATGGAACTGGGCGGATCCTTCTCGGCAGAGCACGGGATCGGCCTGTCGAAAAAACCTGCCATGGCGCGGCGCAAGAACCCGGTGGCGCTGGACGTGATGCGCGCGGTCAAGGCGGCGCTGGACCCGGCGGGCATCCTGAACCCCGGCAAGGTCTTGCCAGACCCGTGATATGCCTTAATTTGTAGGCCTTCGCCGCTGCCCGCTGCCGGGCGCCGGCGCGTTCCGGAGGGGAAGTTGGGGATCCATGCACAGCCGTGAAGACGTCGAGGCGCTGATCGCGCGGGTCGCCCTGCGCGACCGCGCGGCCTTTTCCGAACTTTATTCCGCGACTTCCGCGAAACTCTTCGGGATCTGTCTGCGTGTGTTGAAGAACAGGTCGGAAGCGGAAGAAGCCTTGCAGGATGTCTACATCCGGCTCTGGCGGAAAGCAGACAGCTACTCCGCCGGAGGCTACTCGCCGATGACCTGGCTGATCACGATGGCGCGCAACATTGCCATCGACAAGCTGCGGGCCCGCAAGGCGCCGGCAACGGACATAGACGAGGTGCCGGACATCGCGGCGCCGGGACCGACGCCAGAGGCAGCAGCCGTGGCGACATCGGAACGGCGCCGGATCGATGGCTGCCTTGCCGAACTGGACGAAGACCGGGCAGGCGCCGTCAAGGGCGCCTACCTGGACGGAGAGAGCTATAACGAACTGGCGGCACGCTACGACGTACCGCTGAACACAATGAGAACCTGGCTGCGCCGCAGCCTGCTGAGCTTGAGGGATTGCCTGTCGCAATGACGTACTGGCCCGACATAGGAGAGGACGATTACGCCCTTGCGGGTGAATACGTCCTTGACCTGCTCCCCGCGGAAGAGCGGCGGACGTGGGAACGGCGTTTGCTGGAAGAACCCGCGTTGCGGGCGGCGGTGGCAAGCTGGGACGACAGTTTCAGCCGGCTTACCGACAGCCTCGCCGAGGTTCCCGCGCCCCCTGCCCTGCAAAAGCGCATCGAGCGCGAGTTGTTCGGCGGCCGCGCCTCGCGGTTCTCGCTGTCCTGGCTTGGCGGGCTTGCCGGCGCGGCGGCAGCGGCGGTCATCGCGGTGGCGGTGTTCTTCGTGGCCGATCCTTCCGGCCCGGTGGCCCCGACCCACGTGGCCGAAGTGGCCGCCGAGGACGACAGCCTGCGCGTCGCCGTGGCGCTGAACGCCGAGACCGGCGAGCTGCGGATCGAACGTGTCTCCGGCACCGTCACCCCCGGCCGCTCTCACGAGCTTTGGCTGATCGCCGATGGCGCCTCTGCCCCGGTGTCGCTGGGCCTGCTGGAAGGCGAGGCCACGGTGCTGACACTCGCCGACGACCGGCGCGGCCTGCTGGAGAACGCGGTGCTGGCGATCAGCGACGAGCCCGAGGGCGGCTCTCCCACCGGCCAGCCCACCGGCGCGGTTCTGGCAACGGGCCAGGTGCGCAGCAGCTAGGCCATGCCGTGGCTGCGCGTGTAGCAACTGGGCTGCGGCGAGGACCATCCCTGCAGGGCGTCCGCTTCGGGCGCGAAGATCTCCACCGTCAGGGGGTGGCACTCTGCAGTATCGCTGGAATGCCCGGTCGAACAGTCGCCGCCGGGACAGGTGCTGAGCGCGCCCAACAGGCCGATCTCCGCGAAACACTCGAAATGATCGCCCGGGCGCACCGGGCTCGCCTTCATGAAGTACCGCCCTTCCGCGTCGAAGCCGGTGCACATGAAGACGTTCAGCACGTCATGCACAAATGGCTCCGCCTCGAGCAGCGGCAGGTCCGCGGCTTCGGCGAGCGCGCGGGTCAGGTTGGAATGGCAGCAGTGGTGATAGTCGCCGCCCGACAGCAGCCGGTTGGTATAGGGATCGCAGCGGGTGCCGATCACGTCATGCACTTTCCCGCCGTAGGGGTCGGTGCCGTACCAGCCCAGGGTGTCGCCGGTCACGGTGGCCATGGGCCGAAGGTAGGGCATGGTTGACCACAGCCGGTCGCCCACCCCCACGTGGGTGCCGTGCAGGGCGCGGGTCTTGCCGGAGAAGAAGCGTTCCTCTAGGTTGCCCGCGGCCCAGAGGTTCAGGTCCCCCACCTGCGGCCCCCGGGTGCTGGTGATGCGAAAGAAGTGGCCGGCGGGCACTTGGAAGGCCTTGGCGTCGCGGGGCGGCACGGTCACCTCGGCGATGCGGCAGGCGGCTTGCCGCGCCCGGGCGTAGAGCGGCAGGTCGGCGGGCGGCAGGGTGCCGGTGGGGTAGACCGGGACGGGCGCGACGGCGCGGCGGGCATCCGCGTCGTCGGGGGCAGCGGGCTGGTCGGGCATGGCAGGTCTCCGGCTCAAGGCCGGGACAGGGGATCATCGCGCCTGCCCGAGGGCAAGGGTCTAGCCCGTCAGCCCCGCCAGCCGGGCCTGCACGAGGTCCCGCCGCATCTGCGCCACGGCAGAGAGCGTCCCGGCGCCCGTCAGCTGGGCCTCCAGCCGCTGCGCCTCGTCGCGCAGCTCCTGGGGGCGGCACAGGGCGTAGAGGTCCTGCCACTTCCGCCGCTCCACCTCGCCCTCGCCCGCCACGGCAGGCGGGGCGGGGCAATCCATTGCGATGACGCCTTGGGACAGGCCATCTGAAACTGAAGGTTCCATGTCTGTACGTCCGATGCAGAAACTGAATGCATCAATCGTAGTGCGCAGGGACGGCCCGACCACGTTTACCGTACCGGCACCGGCATATTACCGCCCGTCAGCACCCTCGGACGGCCCGCGCATCGCGCAGTGGCGCGGGGCGGCGCCGTCCCCGGTGACGGTGCGGGCGCCGCAGTACAGGCAGTGCCAGTCCCCCGCCGCCCGGTCCTGCCGCCAGCGGCAGTAGCGGGTCAGCGTCCGCGTCCGCCAGCGCCAGGCGAACCACGCCACCACCAGCAGCGCGAGGACGACGAACAGCATCGGCCCGGGTCACACCACCCGGTCGACCATCATCTTCTTGATTTCCTGGATCGCCTTGGCCGGGTTCAGCCCCTTGGGGCAGGTCTTGGCGCAGTTCATGATGGTGTGGCAGCGGTACAGCTTGAAGGGATCCTCCAGGTCGTCCAGCCGCTCGCCCGTCGCCTCGTCGCGGCTGTCGATGATCCAGCGGTAGGCGTGCAGCAGGGCGGCCGGCCCGAGGTAGCGGTCGGAGTTCCACCAGTAGCTGGGGCAGGCGGTGGAGCAGGAGGCGCACATCACGCATTCATAGAGGCCGTCCAGCTTCTTGCGGTCCTCGATCGACTGGCGCCATTCGCGCTGGGGCCGGTTGGTCTTGGTTTCCAGCCAGGGCATGATGCTGGCGTGCTGGGCGTAGAAATGCGTCAGGTCGGGGATCAGGTCCTTGACCACCGACATGTGCGGCAGCGGGTAGATCCGCACCTCTCCGCGTATCTCGTCGAGCCCGTAGATGCAGGCGAGCGTGTTGATCCCGTCGATGTTCATCGCGCAGGACCCGCAGATCCCCTCGCGGCAGGAACGGCGGAAGGTCAGGGTGGGGTCGATCTCTGTCTTGATCTTGATCAGCGCGTCCAGGACCATCGGGCCGCAGCTGTCCATGTCGACAAAGTAGGTATCGACCCGGGGGTTCTCGCCGGTATCGGGATCCCAGCGGTAGATCTTGAAGGTGCGCAGGTCCTTGGCCCCCTCGGGCTTGGGCCAGGTCTTGCCGGTGCGGATCGTCGAGTTCTTCGGCAGGGTCAGTTGGACCATCGGGTCTCTCCTTCACAAACGGGTCGCGCGCGGTCAGGCCGGCGCCGTCTCGGGCAGCCGCGCCACCCAGTCGAAATCGGTCTCGTAGCCCAGCGCGATCAGGTCCGCGCCGAAGCTTTCGGCATAGAATTCCCCCACCCGGCGCGGCAGCTCCCGCTCCCAGCGCCGCGCGGCGCCCGAGGCGACGTGGCCGGGGCGCGCGGTGTCGGGGCTGGCGCCGCCGAACAGGGCGTTGTCCCAGAAGGCCTGTCGCCCGGTTTCCACCTCGTCCGAGTCAAGCCCAAGGCTCGCCAGCGCCGCCGCGTAGACGGTGCAGGCGTGGTCGGCGATCAGGTCCTCGTAACGCAGTTCGGCACAGCGTGCATCGCCCCAGGGCCAGGCACGCATCTGGGCCACCGTTTCGGCGTGCTTGTTCTCCATCTCGAACAGCAGCTTCGCCTGCCGGGTCTCCAGCGCATTGAGGTGCTGCTGGTAGGTCAGCCCGCCAAGGTCGCGCCGGGGACGGTGCAGGAACCCTTCGCCCTTGGGTCCGGCGTGCTGGTGGTAGGCGCAGCCCGACAGCAGGATGTCACGGGGGTCGCGGATCGCGTGCAGGAAGGCGGTCTCCTCGCTGTCCCACAGCGGCCGCGGGAAGGTGCCGTTCCAGTTGCACAGGAAGGCCCGGCCGCTCTCCGGCACCCGGTCCATCTGCTTGTCCGACCAGATCCCGTGCCACTTGACCCCAAGCGCCCGCGACAGGGCCATGACAGAGCGCTTGATCCAGATGGTGCCGCCCTTGTGGTGGGTGGCGATGCACATGAGGCGGGCCATGCTCAGCCCCTCCCCGGGAGGATTGCTGCACGCGCCGTCATGCCATCACCCCGTGGCCGGTCATCATCCGCCGCAGGCGTTTCTCGAGGCTCAGCAGCGGCCGGCGCGCAAGCAGGCCAAGCAGCAGCGGCCGCAACTGGCCAAAGCCGGTGCGGCGCAGGTCTTCCTGCAGGCGGCGGCGCGACGCCGTCCAGTTCAATGCGGGAGAGGTGAGCCGCCCCGCGGTGCAGGAGCGGCGCAGCCAGGTTCCCACGTCGGCCTTGCAGGCCGCCCGGTAGTCGGCCGTGTTCCAGTCCGCCCGCAGGTCCACGTTCAGGCGCGCGAAACTCTCCAGCAGGCGCGGGACGTCGTAGGTCGACAGGGCGCGGTTGTGATCGGGCTTGCCGTCATGCTGCACCAGGCTCAGCGTGTCCTCGGAAACCTCTTCGTAACGCAGCTGCCGGCAGCGCGGCTTCAGCTGGTCCTGTGCCAGCCGGGCGCCGGGCCGCCGCACCAGGATCGTCACGTCCTGCTCCAGCCGCCCCAGCATCTGGCGCCCGTGCTGGGCCGAGCCTTCGGCGAAGACCAGCTGCTCTGCCCCGGCGTAGTAGGCGAGCTGCTGGCGCAGGCTGAGGGCCTCTGGCCGGATAACCTCGACGCCCTTTTGCGCCAGGTGGTCGCAAAGGTATCCCTCGCCCGGCCAGGCGGCCATGCCCTTGTCCAGCATGCCGCGCCGGCTGACATAGGTCACGCGGCGGCGAACCGGCGCCAGCGCGCGTTCCGCGGCGGTGGCCTCCAGAAGATCGAGGAAGGCGGGATCGGGCGCCATCCCGCCAAGTTGTTCGCCCTGCGGCGCGATCCACAGCTCGGCGGCGCGGAAGGGGGTGGTCACGAACTCGATCCGGTCGCGCGGCAGGCCGTACAAGTCCGTCACCTCGTAGAAGAACCCCGGCACCTGCTGCGGTCGCCCCCCCGGCCAAAGCGAGAACAGGAAACGCGCCTGCTTCGGCCCATCGCGCAGCGCCTGGGGCACGCGGGTGGCGTATTCCGCCACCTGGTGCCCGAAAAAGCGGTGCGCCTGACCGCCCCAGATCAGCGGGCCTTCCCGCAGCGGCAGGTCGGCCGGCACCTCGGGGTGGGTGACCTGCATCGGCCTGCCGCCGCGGCAATGCAGCGGCAGCGTGTTGCCGTCGAGGTCCGGCCAGACAGGTCCGCCGTTGTACACGGTGCGAAGCGCGGCCGTGGTCGGCAGCACCGGTACGTCCCGGAAAACCTGCATTGGCTGCACCGGCGCCTCCTGCGGTCGGATCAGAAGGTCCGCGCCTTGGGCGCGATCTTCTGCAGCGAGATGCCGCCCTCGGCCTCGGTGGACAGCGGGTCCTTGACCACGGGGCGGAAGCTGAGGTCCACGCGGTTGCCGTCGACCCGGCTGATGGTGTGCACGCGCCAGTTCTCGTCGTCCCGCTCGGGGTGATCCTCGTGGGCGTGGGCGCCGCGGCTTTCCTTGCGCGCCTCGGCGCCGGCGATGGTGGCCAGCGCGTTGGGCATCAGGTTGGTCAGTTCCAGCGTCTCCATCAGGTCCGAGTTCCAGATCAGCGAACGGTCGGTGACGTGCAGGTCGCCCTGCTTGCCGGCGATGGCGGTCATCTTCTCGACGCCCTCGGCCATGGTCTTGGCGGTGCGGAAGACCGCCGCGTCGTCCTGCATGGTGCGCTGCATCTCCAGCCGCAGTTCGGCGGTGGGGGTGCCGCCGGAGGCGTGGCGCAGGGTGTCGAAGCGGTCGAAGGCGCGGTCCACCGAGGCGCGGTTGAAGGCGGCCGGCGCGGCCTCGGGGTCCACCACCTTGGCGGCGCGGATCGCGGCGGCGCGGCCGAAGACCACGAGGTCGATCAGCGAGTTGGAGCCGAGGCGGTTGGCGCCGTGCACGCTGGCGCAGCCCGCCTCGCCCACCGCCATCAGGCCCGGGACCACGGCGTTCGGGTCCTCGGCGGTCGGGTTCAGCGCCTCGCCCCAGTAGTTCGTGGGAATGCCGCCCATGTTGTAGTGCACCGTCGGCAGCACCGGGATCGGCTCCTTGGTGACGTCGACGCCGGCGAAGATCTTGGCGGATTCCGAGATGCCCGGCAGCCGTTCCGCCAGCGCCTCTGCCGGCAGGTGGTTGAGGTTCAGGTGGATGTGGTCGCCATGCTCGCCCACGCCGCGGCCCTCGCGGATCTCCAGCGTCATCGAGCGGCTGACGTAATCGCGCGGCGCCAGGTCCTTGTACTGGGGTGCGTAGCGTTCCATGAACCGCTCGCCCTCGGAGTTGGTCAGGTACCCGCCCTCGCCCCGCGCGCCCTCGGTGATCAGGCAGCCGGAGCCGTAGATGCCGGTGGGATGGAACTGCACGAACTCCATGTCCTGCAGCGGCAGGCCGGCCCGCGCCACCATGCCGCCGCCGTCGCCGGTGCAGGTATGGGCCGAGGTGGCCGAGAAGTAGGCGCGCCCGTAGCCGCCGGTGGCCAGCACCGTCATCTTGGCGTTGAAGACGTGCATGGTGCCGTCGTCCAGCTTCCATGCCAGAACGCCCTGGCAGACGCCGTCGTCGGACATGATCAGGTCGATGGCGAAATACTCGATGTAGAATTCCGCGTTGTTCTTCAGCGACTGGCCGTAAAGCGTGTGCAGGATCGCGTGGCCGGTGCGGTCGGCGGCGGCGCAGGTGCGCTGCACCGCGGGGCCTTCGCCGAATTCGGTGGTGTGGCCGCCGAAGGGACGCTGGTAGATCTTGCCCTCTTCGGTGCGGCTGAAGGGCACGCCGTAGTGTTCCAGCTCGTAGACCGCCTTGGGCGCCTCGCGCGCGAGGTACTCCATCGCGTCGGTGTCGCCCAGCCAGTCCGATCCCTTGACGGTATCGTACATGTGCCACTGCCAGTGGTCCGGCCCCATGTTGCCGAGGCTGGCGGCGATGCCGCCCTGGGCCGCGACGGTGTGGGACCGGGTCGGGAAGACCTTGCTGACGCAGGCGGTGCGCAGCCCCTGCTCGGCCATCCCCAGCGTCGCGCGCAGGCCGGAGCCGCCGGCGCCGATCACCACGACGTCGTAGTCATGCGTCTCGTAGTCGTAAGCCGCCATTATCGGATGTCCTTACAGTGCAAGCCGGACCAGCGCGTACAAGCCGGCGGCCATCAGGGAATAGGAAAGGGCAATGACGACGAGAAGCAGGATGCGGCGGGTGCTGCCGCGCCAGTAATCCTCGATCATCATGTGGGCGCCCTTGATGAAGTGCTGCAGGCCGACCACCAGCGTCAGGCCGGTGATGATGGCCGGAACCGGGCGCGAGAAGGTATCGAGCACCTCGGCATGGGTGCCCCCCAGCGCGCGGCCGAAGATGAACAGGAAGGCCGGCACCAGGAAGGCCAGGCCAACCGAGCTGACGGTCATGTACCAGTGATGCTCGGTCCCGGCGTGGGCGACGCCCTTGCCGATGGCGCGCTTGCGGGCGGTCAGGTAACGCATGGTGCCCCCTCAGACGATCAGGATGGTCAGGACGGTCAGCACGACCGAGCCGACGATGCAGCCCCAGCCGAGCATCTCGGCGGTGCGGACCTCCAGCCCGTGGCCGGCGTCCCACAGCAGGTGCCGCAGCCCGGCGAGGTAGTGATACCAAAGGCCCAGGCACGACAGCGTCAGCACCACGTCGCCGACCACCGAGGTCAGCACCCGGTTCGCGGTGGAGAAACCGTCGGACCCCGTGGCCGCGGCCAGCAGCCACCAGACCACCAGCACCACGGCCACGATCAGCGCGTTGCCGGTGATCCGGGTGAGGATCGAGGAGACCGAGGTCATTTGCGGCCGGTAGTAGGGCCCCAGCATGAACGGCGACAGCGGCCGTTCGGTGGGTTTCGTCTCTGCCATATCGTCTCCTTCCGCGTCATGCAGGGCGGGTTCGCGCCCTTCTAAGCGAATTTTGCCGGCTAAGTCACGGGCGAATGACGAGATACTGGCGGGTATATTTGCCGCAGGGGGCGGGTCGCCGCCCATCGTGATCACAGGCAAATTGATGTGATCACGTCTGCGCGCGGGGCCGCGTGGGCGCTCTTCAGGGTGCGGGCGGCAGGTCGTGCAGGTAGCCGGCGAACTCCGTGCACATCAGAATCTCGCGGGTCTTGCTGTCGTAGAAGGCGTTGGCGGTTCCGCATTCTTCCACCCGCACCAGCAGGCGCTTGGGCAGCGACATGTCGCGGTTCATGGTCTGCACCTCGGCGCCGATCACCTGCGCGGTATAGGCGCCGTACTCGTCCACCCGGTGGTCGGCGAGAAACCGGATGCTGCGCCCCGGCCCGCCGTCCTTCAGCCGTTGCACCACCGGCCCCCAGCTTTCCTGCGCCTGGGCGAATTCGTCCTCGCAGGTCTCCTGCCGCGCCGGGGGCAGCTCCAGCTCGTTCGCCAGCGCCTGCCGCCCCCGGGGATCGGCGCCGTAGAACAGGCAGACGAAGGTGAAATAGCGTTGCAGGTCGGGGCCGTGCACGTCCCAGTAGGCGGGTTCCTCGCCGTCCTGGTCGCGGATATGCGCCTCGCCGAGAAAGCCGTAGGCGGTGTGCAGCGCCATGCGGTTGGCGACCTCGCCCTCGAACAGGGTGTTGATCAGGAAGACGCTGAGCACGTCGGCCGCGTCCTCCTCCTGCCCGAAGATCGGCAGCTTCAGGATGTCGATCAGGGCGTGGCCTAGTTCGTGGTAGAAGATCGCGCGCAGGTTGGCGTCCAGGTATTCCCGCCGGTCCTGCTGCAACCGGCCGGCCTGCGCGGGAATGGCAAGCGTCAGGGCGAGGACAAGGGCCAGGAGCGATTTCATGCCCGCAGCATAACGGCAGGGCCTGCCGATGCGTCAAGAGGGCTTAGCGCGGGACCAGCACCCAGATGTCGAGGTCCAGCAGCACCTCGGGCAGGTACTTCCCGCCCTCGCCGCGCAGCGCGAAGGGCGCGCCCGTGGTGGCCACCAGCCGCAGCCGCAGCGCCCCGACGCCGGGCGCGGCGGTCTCGGCGCAGTCCAGCACCTCGGACCAGGCGCGCAGGGTATCGCCGGCGAAGCAGGGGTTGGCATGGGCCCCGCCGTTCAGCGCCACCACAAGCTGCGCATTGGCCAGCCCGTTGAACGACAGCGCCCGCGCCAGCGAGATGACGTGGCCCCCGTAGATCAGCCGCCGCCCGTCGGGACGCTGGCCGGTGTCGAAGTGGACGCGGGCGGTGTTCTGCCACAGGCGGGTGGCCAGCATGTGCTCGGCCTCTTCCACGGTGACGCCGTCGACGTGGTCGATCCGCTCGCCGATCTCGTAGTCGCCCCAGCGGTGCGGCTCGCCCGCCAGCGCGAAATCGTAGCCGGTGAAATCCAGCCCCCGCGGCACCACCAGGTCGGTGGCGGCCACGGCCTCGGCCAGCGTCGGCACGACGGGCGCGGGCGCGGGGGCCTCGAGGTCGCGCTTTCGCACCATCACCCAGCGCACGTATTCCAGCACCGTCTCACCGCGCTGATTCTCGCCGCGGCTGCGGACCCAGACCACGCCGGTCCGGCCGTTGGAGTTCTGCCGGACGCCGATCACCTCGGACCGCGCGCGCAGGGTGTCGCCGGGCAGCACCGGGCGCAGCCAGCGGCCCTCGGCATAGCCCAGGTTGGCCACGGCGTTCAGCGAGATGTCGGGCACCGTCTTGCCGAACACCAGGTGGAAGGCCGCCAGCTCGTCCAGCGGCGCGGCGGGAAGGCCGCAGGCGCGGGCGAATTCATCCGAGGAGGTCAGCGCGTGCCGGGCCGGGTAAAGCGCGTGGTACAGCGCCCGCTCGCCGCCCGAGACGGTGCGGGGCACCGCGTGGTCGATCACCTGCCCCGGCGCGAAGTCCTCGAAATATCGGCTTGCGGCGGTCTTCAAACGCTACAGCTCGCCCAGCTTCATGTCGGGGTCGTAGTCACCCTCGACCTCCTTGGTTACCGCCTGGGCGCAGCGCATGACGCCCCCGGCGGCATCGAAGGCATAGGACGGGTCCCCGTGCAGCACCCAGCCCTTGGCAAGGGCGCGGGTGACCTTGTGGCAGAAGGCCGAGGTGTCTTCCCCGGTCAGCAGTCGGTAGGCGATCATGGTGTTATCCCGGGAAGGGCCAGTAGCCGAGCCATGTGTGGATGGCGGCGATGACGGCATAGATGATCAGGGTGATGACGGCGAGGCGGATGTCGCCCTTGACGCTGCCGCCCGCGAAGCGCGCGGGCGCGGGCTCGGCGCGGTTGATCAGCACGATCTCCAGCACCGCCCATAGGCCCATCAGCCCGAACAGCAGCAGCGAGGAAAGATCCCCGTTCACCAGCAGGTGCGCGGCGGACCAGGTGAGCACGCCCAGCAGCATCGGGTGGCGCAGCCGCCGGCGCAGGCGGCTTTTAGAGCTGCCGAGACCGAACAGCGCCACCGCTAGCAGCATCAGCAGGTTGTTGAGGTGACGCCCCCAGCTGGGCGGCTCGTAGACCGGAACGAAGTCGGTGCCGCGGTAGCCGATGACGATCATCACCAGCGCCACCACCAGCGCGGCGGCCAGCACGCCCTTGCCGCCCTTGGGCCTGCGCCCGCCAAACCGGGCGCGGACGCCGGGGGCGAGACGCTTGAACAGGTGGGCCGCCCACCAAAGGGCGATCCCGGCCAGCAGCAGTGCCATCATGACGTTTCCCTTCCCGCGATTGCCTCTGCCTTGGACAGCAGCGCGCGGGCGACGTCAACGTGCAGGTTCTCGACGATCGACCCGTCCAGCACCGCCACCCCCTGCCCCTGCGCCTCGGCGGCCTCGAAAGCCTCGATCTGGCGGCGGGCCAGGTCGATCTCTGCCCCCGAGGGCGCGAAGGCGGCGTTCGCGATCTCCAGTTGCGCCGGGTGGATCAGCGTCTTGCCATCGAACCCCATGTCCCGGCCCTGCGCACACTCGGCCCGCAGCCCCTCCGCGTCCCGGAAGGCGTTGTAGACCCCGTCGATGCAGACCAGCCCCTGCGCACGGGCGGCCATCAGCGTGGCCTGCAGCGCGAAGAGCAGCGGCATCCGGTCCGCGCCGGGACGGCAGCCAAGCTCCTTCGCCAGATCGTTGGTGCCCAGCACCAGCCCCTCCAGCCGCGGGTGCGTGGCGATGGCGGGGGCGTTCAGCACCCCGGCCGGGGTCTCGATCATCGCCCAGAGCGGAACGCCGGGCAGGGCCGCGGCCAGCGCATCAAGGTCGGCGGGGGCAGAGACCTTGGGCAGCAGCACCGCCTCGATCTCCAGCCCCGCCAGCGCCTCGATGTCATCCGCCCCCCAGGGGGTGCCGGCGCCGTTGATCCGGACGATGCGGGCGCGGTTGCCGTACCCGCCCTTTGCCAGCGTTTCCCGCAGGGTCTGGCGGGCCGCGTCCTTCTCGGCAGGGGCCACGGCATCCTCGAGATCGAAGATGATCGCGTCGGCGGGCAGCCCCCGCGCCTTGTCCAGCGCCCGCGCGTTCGCGGCGGGGATGTAGAGGACCGAGCGGAAGGGCCGGCTGTGCATGAAGATGATTCCCGCGGTGGCTGCAGTCGGCGGCGACTGCACCACGGGGCGCGGTCCCAAGGCAAGGCGGGATCTGCCGCGGCGTAGAAAGCACGCCGGGCCAGCGACCTGCGCGTTGCGCGCAATGGTGCACGGCCCGTTAACCTTATCTTGCGAGATCGGGCCAAGGATGAGCGTGAGACCGGATGCTGGCGGGAGCGCCCCGCGATCGGCCACCGCGATGAACAGACGGCCAGCCCCGGCAGGACCCAGGAAGGGCGCATCCTTCCGCCGGAGACCCGGCAGGCCAGGACGGCAGGCGCCCGCAATGAAGGGAACAGGACGATGAGAAATATCCTTGCAGCACTCGCGCTCGGCACCTCCACCCTGCTGACGGCGACCCCCGGCGGCGCCCAGCCCTCCGGCTGTGCCCAGCGCGACCGCATCATCGACCGGCTGGCGGAACGCTACGGAGAAAGCCGGCAGTCGATCGGCATGGGGGCGAACAACTCTGTCGTCGAGGTTTTCGCCTCGCTCGAAACCGGCACCTGGACCATCACCGTCACACTGCCGGACGGGATCACCTGCCTCGTCGCCTCTGGCCAGTCCTTCGAGCGGCTAGACGAGGCGCCCACCCCGGCCGGCGTGCAGCTCTAGCGCAACCGCCCGCGTCCCGCCCCGCAAGCCGCGGCTTGCACCGGTCCCGGCAAAGGCTTAGGCATCCCCGGAAATTCAACTGGACCGGAGACAGCTGGAATGGCCAGACCGAAAATTGCCCTTATCGGGGCGGGACAGATCGGCGGGACGCTGGCACACCTCGCCGCGATGAAGGAACTGGGCGACGTCGTCCTGTTCGACATCGCCGAGGGGACGCCCGAGGGCAAGGCGCTGGACATCGCCGAATCCGGGCCGTCCGAGGGCTTTGACGCCCGGCTGAAGGGCACGCAGGACTACGCCGACATCGCCGGCGCCGCGGTCTGCATCGTCACCGCCGGCGTGCCCCGCAAGCCGGGGATGAGCCGCGATGACCTGCTGGGCATCAACCTCAAGGTGATGAAGTCGGTGGGCGAGGGCATCAAGCAGCACGCCCCCGACGCCTTCGTCATCTGCATCACCAACCCGCTGGACGCCATGGTCTGGGCGCTGCAGCAGTTCTCGGGCCTGCCCGCGAACAAAGTCTGCGGCATGGCCGGCGTGCTTGATTCGGCGCGCTTCCGGCATTTCCTGAGCCTGGAGTTCGACGTCTCGATGAAGGACGTCACCGCCTTCGTGCTGGGCGGCCACGGCGACACCATGGTGCCGCTGGTGCGCTATTCCACCGTTGCCGGTATCCCGCTGCCCGACCTGGTGCAGATGGGCTGGACCTCGCAGGAAAAGCTGGACGCCATCGTGCAGCGCACCCGCGATGGCGGCGCCGAGATTGTCGGCCTGCTGAAGACCGGCAGCGCCTTCTACGCCCCCGCCACCAGCGCCATCGAGATGGCCGAGGCCTACCTGAAGGACCAGAAGCGCCTGCTGCCCTGCGCGGCGGAGTGCAACGGCGAGTTCGGGCTGAAGGGCATGTACGTGGGCGTTCCCTGCATCCTGGGCGCCGGCGGCATCGAGCGGATCGTCGACATCAAGCTGACCAAGAACGAGCAGGCGATGTTCGACAAGTCGGTCGACGCCGTGAAAGGGTTGGTCGAGGCCTGCAAGGGCATTGACAGCTCGCTTGGCTGATAGACAAGGGTCCCGTGGCTTCGTTTTCGCAGCCACGGGACCCGGCTACACGCAGCTGACCGCACAGGCTGCCCGGTCGATCCGCGACTGGCACGACGATGCGCAGATCGACCTGTTCACCGATCAGACCGACGCCGTGCCCGAGGTGTTCGACCGGGTCCACCGGCTGCGGCACAACTTCGTCCATCCGAAGTACGAGGCGCTGTACGAAAGCCGCTTCGACCGGACTCTCTACCTTGACGCCGACACCCTGACCATTGCCCCGGTGTGGGACGTGTTCGACGTGCTCGAGCGGTTCGATTTCGCCGCCTGCCAGGACGAGGCCCCGAACGATGCTTCCAGCCGCCGGATCTGGCGCAAGCCGCTTCCGGCCGCCTTCCCCCAGTTCAACTGCGGCATCCTCGCGACCCGCAAGTCCGAGCGGACCGACGCGGTCCTGAGGGAGTGCGATCGGATCTGCCTGGCGGAGCAGGAGCGACACGACCAACTGGTCCTGCGCGAGCTGCTTTGGGACAGCGACCTGCGCATTGCGGTCCTGCCCGGCGTCTACAACACCATGTTCGTGGCGCACCTGGAGGCGCAGGATCACAACCAGATGGCGCCCCGGATCCTCCATATCCCGAAGCTGCACAATCACCTTCACGGGTACGGGCCGCAGATCTTTACGCCCCGCCAGGCGGTGGGGCCGATGATCTGGAAGCATATCCAGAGGATGCGCGCCTCTGACATGACGCTGGGCGCGCCGGAGCAGCGGCCGATCCGCCCGCTGATGGACGCGGGGCCGCTGGGGCGGGTGCGCCGCTTCATCCACAACAGCCTGCGGGACCGGGCGCGGCGTCCCGGGCGCGGCTGAGGCGAATCACCCGGTTGAGCCCGTCACTCCTTTCCACCCGCACCATGTGATCACAGCGCGAAATCGTGTGATCACAAAACCCGCGAAATCGGCTTCGAACCGCCTACCCCGCGCAATTTGTGTTTAAGCGTCCCTAGATACTGTGGCATGCAGCGCCCGATTCAGGCGGCTTCACGGACGAAGGGACCTCAGATGAACATCCACGAATACCAGGCCAAGGCGCTGCTGCGCTCCTACGGCGCGCCGGTCAGCGACGGCCGCGTGGTGCTGCGGGCCGAGGAGGCAAAGACCGCGGCGGGCGAGATGGACGGCCCGCTCTGGGTGGTCAAGGCGCAGATCCACGCCGGCGGCCGCGGCAAGGGCAGCTTCAAGGAAGAGGGCGCCGGCGAAAAGGGCGGCGTGCGGCTGGCGAAGTCGGTCGAGGAGGCCGCCGAAGAGGCGCGCCGCATGCTGGGCCGCACGCTGGTGACCAAGCAGACCGGCGATGCCGGCAAGCAGGTGAACCGGATCTACATCGAGGACGGTTCGGGCATCGAGACCGAGATGTACCTGGCGCTGCTGGTGGACCGGCAGACCAGCCGCGTGTCCTTCGTCGCCTCCACCGAGGGCGGGATGGACATCGAGGAGGTGGCCGAGAACACCCCCGACAAGATCCTGTCGTTCAGCGTCGATCCCGCCACCGGCTACCAGCCGTTCCACGGCCGCCGCATCGCCTTCAACCTCGGCCTCAAGGGCGCGCAGATCAAGCAGTGCGTGCAGCTGATGGGCACGCTCTACAAGCTCTTCGTGGACAAGGACATGGAGATGCTGGAGATCAACCCGCTGATCGTCACCGACAAGGGCGACCTGAAGTGCCTTGACGCCAAGATGGGCTTCGACGGCAACGCGATCTACCGGCACCCCGACATCGCCGAGCTGCGCGACACCACCGAGGAGGACCCGAAGGAACTGGAGGCCTCCAAGTACGACCTGAACTACATCGCGCTGGACGGCGAGATCGGCTGCATGGTCAACGGTGCCGGGCTGGCGATGGCCACCATGGACATCATCAAGCTCTACGGCGCCGAGCCCGCCAACTTCCTCGACGTGGGCGGCGGCGCGACGAAGGAGAAGGTGACCGAGGCCTTCAAGATCATCACCTCCGACCCGCAGGTGAAGGGCATCCTGGTCAACATCTTCGGCGGCATCATGCGCTGCGACGTCATCGCCGAGGGCGTCATCGCCGCGGTGAAAGAGGTCGGGCTGAAGGTGCCGCTGGTGGTCCGCCTCGAGGGCACCAACGTCGACAAGGGCAAGGAGATCATCGCGAACTCCGGCCTGAACGTGATCGCTGCCGACGACCTGTCCGACGCCGCCGAGAAGGTGGTGAAGGCGGTCAAGGGCTAGGCCGCGCGAGGGGACAGTCAGATGGGCAGCCCGGCAGTCGGTTCGCTGGCAGGAAGCGGCGCATTCCCGCGCCGCGCCCCCTTGCCCGCGCGCCGGATGCCCTATCTGGACCTCTTGTGGACAAGAGGATCGCGTCATGGACATGAAGCTGCCGAAGCTGCCCCCGCTGCACCGTCACCTGCGGGCGCCGATGGCTCAGCGCCTTCTGCCGGCCGCGGCCGCGCTGGGGCTGATGGCGGCCGGTGTGCTGCTGTGGCGCTGGCGTCCCTCGCTGCTGGACCTGCCGCAGCCCGCGCCCCTGAAGGGGGGACGTCCGCAGGGCATGTTCCGCCGCGCCGCGCGCCGTTCCCGCGAGGGGGTCAGCCTGGTGGCGCCGGACAACCTGAGCGTCTCGCTGGGCCGGTCGCTGGTGATCGCCGGCGCGGCGCTGCTGGCGGTGCGGGTGCTGGACGAGCTGTCCGACCCCCGCGACTGAGCCTTCCCCGACTGAAGATCCGCCGCGCCGCCCCGCAAGGGCCGGCCGCCGCACCCGTACATTCCGCCCGGCCCGCCAGACGGCAGGCCGGCCAATTCACTCATGACGCTGCCCGCAGCACGACCTGAAGCAAGGAGGCCCTGAATGGCCGTACTCGTCGACGAAAACACCAAGGTGATCTGCCAGGGCTTCACCGGCTCGCAGGGCACCTTCCACTCCGAGCAGGCGATCGCCTACGGCACCAAGATGGTCGGCGGCGTGACCCCCGGCAAGGGCGGCCAGACGCACCTGGACCTGCCGGTCTACGACAGCTGCCACGAGGCGGTGCACGAGACCGGGGCCAATGCCTCGGTGATCTACGTGCCGCCGCCGTTCGCGGCCGATTCCATCCTGGAGGCGATCGACGCGGGCATCCCGCTGGTGGTCTGCATCACCGAGGGCATCCCGGTGCTCGACATGATGAAGGTCAAGCGCGCGCTGGAAGGGTCCAAGACCACGCTGATCGGCCCCAACTGCCCCGGTGTGATCACCCCCGACGCCTGCAAGATCGGCATCATGCCCGGCCACATCCACCGCCGCGGCACCGTCGGCGTGGTCAGCCGCTCGGGCACCCTGACCTACGAGGCGGTCAAGCAGACCACCGACGTGGGGCTGGGCCAGTCCACCTGTGTCGGCATCGGCGGCGACCCGATCAAGGGGACCGAGCACATCGACGTGCTGGAATGGTTCCTTGGCGACGACGAGACCGAGAGCATCATCATGATCGGCGAGATCGGCGGCAGCGCCGAGGAAGAGGCCGCGCAGTTCCTGGCCGACGAGAAGAAGCGCGGCCGCTGGAAGCCGACCGCAGGCTTCATCGCCGGGCGCACCGCGCCTCCGGGCCGCCGCATGGGCCACGCGGGCGCCATCGTCGCCGGCGGCAAGGGCGGCGCGGACGACAAGATCGAGGCGATGAAGAGCGCCGGGATCGTGGTTGCCGACAGCCCGGCGGGCCTGGGCAAGGCGGTGCTGAAGGCGATCGGCAAGTGAAACCCGCGGTGGTCATCCTGGCCGGCGTGCTGGGGCTGGCGGCGATCGGCGGCGGGGCATGGTTTGCCTCGCGCGCCGGCACCGACGGCCCCATCATGCAGGTCATGAACCTTTGCGCCACGTTGCCGGACCCCTCCGGCGACGACAGCGCGATGGCCGACCGCGGCTGGCAACCTGCCGGCGAGGACGATCACGACCGCATCGTGTACTGGGAAGGGTTCCAGTACATGGGCGGCCGCCGCGCGGGCATGGAGGAGTGGGATCTGGAGTCCGAGCTTGCCAATGCCGAGGCGCACAACGCCCGCTTCCGCGACCGCCGCCTGACCGCCGACGGCATGAAGCTGTACAAGCGGGTCAAGGGCGCCGGTTTCGCCCGGATGGAGCGGCTGGAGGACATGCCAGAGACGCTGGCCTGCGATGTCTGGCTGCCGGGGCCGATGGACGGCGACGCCTTCCGCGCGATGCTGAAGCAGAAGGGCGCCGACCGGGACGAGGCCGGTTTTGCCCGCTTCGACTTTACCCGAGGCCAGGGGCCCCGCCCCGGCCTGTGGGTGGCGCAGGTGACAGAGGTGGACGCCGCCAAGGCCGGCGCCGCCTTCGGCGAGACGCCCGAATTGACGATCTTCGCCACCGGCGCCTGGCGTGGGATACTGCCGCAGTGACCCGCCCCCTGTCCGCATCCCTTCGCCAAGGATCCCGGCCATGAGCTTTGCCGCAGCCGTGCGCCGCTGCCTGGGCCACTACGCCACCTTCTCCGGCCGCGCGCCGCGCTCGGAGTATTGGTGGTTCATGCTGTTCGTCGTGCTGGGCACGCTGGTGCTGGGCGTGATCGACGCGATGGTCTTCGGCTACCACGTGTTCGAGGGGCCCCGGGGCCCGATGGTGGAATCCGCCAACGTGCTCAGCAGCATCTTCTCGCTGGCGACGCTGATCCCGCTGCTGGCCGTGGGCTGGCGGCGGATGCACGACACCGGGCGCTCCGGCCTTTACCTGTTCTACCCGCTGATCGCGATGGTCGGCGTGATCTCCTACGCCGGGCTGGTGACCGGCCTCGGCCCGGTGATGAGCGGCGACTTCGGCCTGCTCTTTGCACAGGGCGCCGGGCTGGTGCTGATGATCGCGGTGGTGATCGCCATCTTCTCGCCGCTGATCGTGCTGTGGTGGCTGTCCCGGCCCAGCCAGCCCGAGACCAATCGATGGGGTCCGCCGCCGCTGATCGAACGGCGGGCCGCCGCATGACCCTTGCGCCCCGCACCCCCGCACCCGAACCCGCATCCGAAATGGCCGGCTTGCGTCGCAGCCGCGCTGCCCTAGGCTCTGAGACAGAGCACCCGGCCCCCGCCCCAACCGACGGTCCAGCCCTCAAGAGGTGATCCCATGACCGACCAAAGCCCCAACGACCAGTTCCACGCCTCGAGCTTCCTGCAGGGGCACAACGCCGATTACATCGAGCAGCTCTACGCCCGCTACGCCGACAACCCGGCGGCGGTCGATGAAAGCTGGGCCGAGTTCTTCCGGTCCATGGGCGACGAGCGCAGCGCCGTCACCGAGGAGGCCGCCGGGCCTTCCTGGGCCCGGGCCGACTGGCCGCCGCAGCCCAGCGACGAGCTGACCTCGGCGCTGGACGGACAGTGGGCGCGCGAGGAGCTGAAGGACGCCGGCCGCAAGATCCGCGACAAGGCGGAAGAGCGGCAGATCGAGGTCAGCGACGACGCGGTGAAGCGGGCGGTGCTGGACAGCCTGCGCGCGCTGATGCTGATCCGCGCCTACCGGATCCGCGGCCACCTGGCCGCCGACCTCGACCCGCTGGGGATGCGCGACGGCTCTGCCCACCCCGAGCTGGACCCCCGCAGCTACGGCTTCACCGAGGCTGACATGGACCGGCCGATCTTCCTCGACCACGTGCTGGGGCTGGAGTTCAGCACCCTGCGCGAGATCCTGGGCATCGTGCGCCGCACCTACTGCGGCACCTTCGCGCTGCAGTACATGCACATCTCGGACCCCGAGCAGGCCGGCTGGCTGAAGGAGCGGATCGAGGGCTACGGCAAGGAGATCCAGTTCACCCGCGAGGGGCGCCGCGCCATCCTGAACAAGCTGGTCGAGGCCGAGGGTTTCGAGAAGTTCCTGCACGTCAAGTACATGGGCACCAAGCGTTTCGGGCTGGACGGCGGCGAGGCGCTGATCCCGGCGATGGAGCAGATCATCAAGCGCGGCGGCGCGCTGGGGATCAAGGACATCGTCATCGGAATGCCGCACCGGGGCCGGCTGAGCGTTCTGGCCAACGTGATGCAGAAGCCCTACCGCGCGATCTTCAACGAGTTCCAGGGCGGCAGCTTCAAGCCCGAGGACGTGGACGGGTCGGGCGACGTGAAATACCACCTCGGCGCCTCGTCGGACCGCGAGTTCGACGGCAACAAGGTGCACCTGTCGCTGACCGCCAACCCCTCGCACCTCGAGGCGGTGAACCC
>JBLXFD010000007.1:0-84647 GCA_048262455.1 Rhodobacter sp. | reverse complement strand
TCGGACCGCGAGTTCGACGGCAACAAGGTGCACCTGTCGCTGACCGCCAACCCCTCGCACCTCGAGGCGGTGAACCCGGTGGTGCTGGGCAAGGCGCGGGCCAAGCAGGACCAGGTGCACGACGAGGACCGCACCGCGGTTCTGCCGATCCTGCTGCACGGCGACGCGGCCTTCGCGGGCCAGGGCGTGGTGGCGGAATGCTTCGGCCTGTCGGGCCTGCGCGGCCACAAGACCGGCGGCACCATCCACATCGTGGTGAACAACCAGATCGGCTTCACCACCGCGCCGCACTTCTCGCGCTCGTCCCCCTACCCCACCGACATCGCGCTGATGGTCGAGGCGCCGATCTTCCACGTCAACGGCGACGACCCCGAGGCGGTGGTGCACGCCGCCCGCGTGGCGATCGAGTTCCGCCAGCGGTTCCACAAGGACGTGGTGATCGACATGTTCTGCTACCGGCGCTTCGGCCACAACGAGGGCGACGAGCCGATGTTCACCAACCCGATGATGTACAAGCGGATCAAGGGGCACAAGACCACCCTCTCGCTCTACACCGACCGGCTGGTGAAGGACGGGCTGATCCCCGAGGGCGAGATCGAGGACATGAAGGCCGCGTTCCAGTCGATGCTGAACGAGGAGTTCGAGGCCGGCAAGGACTACCGCCCCAACAAGGCCGACTGGCTGGACGGGCGCTGGTCGCACCTCGACCGCGAGGGCGAGAAGTACCAGCGCGGCAAGACCGCGATCTCGAAAAAGACCATGGCCGAGGTCGGGCGCGCCCTGACCACTGTGCCGGAGAAATACCCGCTGCACCGCACCGTGACCCGGCTGCTGGAGGCCAAGCAGGAGATGTTCTCCTCCGGCCGCAACTTCGACTGGGCGACCGCCGAGGCGCTGGCCTTCGGCTCGCTGCTGACCGAGGGCTACCCGGTGCGCCTGTCCGGCCAGGACAGCGCCCGCGGCACCTTCAGCCAGCGGCACTCCGCGATTATCGACCAGGACACCGAGGACCGCTACTACCCCCTCAACCACGTGCGCGAGGGGCAGGCGCAGTACGAGGTCATCGACTCGATGCTGTCGGAATACGCGGTACTCGGCTTCGAGTACGGCTACTCGCTGGCAGAGCCCAACGCGCTGGTGATGTGGGAGGCCCAGTTCGGCGACTTCGCCAACGGCGCGCAGATCATGTTCGACCAGTTCATCAGCTCGGGCGAGCGCAAGTGGCTGCGGATGTCGGGCCTCGTCATGCTGCTGCCCCACGGCTACGAGGGCCAGGGGCCGGAACACTCCTCTGCACGGCTGGAGCGGTTCCTGCAGATGTCGGCGGAAGACAACTGGATCGTCGCCAACTGCACCACGCCCGCCAACTACTTCCACATCCTGCGCCGGCAGCTGCACCGCAGCTACCGCAAGCCGCTGGTGCTGATGACGCCGAAGTCGCTGCTGCGGCACAAGCTGGCGATCTCGGACGCCGAGGACTTCACCACCGGGTCCAGCTTTCACCGGGTGCTGTGGGACGACGCGCAGAAGGGCCATTCGGACCTGACGCTGGCCGCCGACGACAAGATCACCCGCGTGGTGATGTGTTCCGGCAAGGTCTACTACGACCTGCTGGAGCGGCGCGACGAGGAGGGGATGGAGGACGTCTACCTGCTGCGTCTCGAACAGTTCTACCCGTTCCCGGCGCTCAGCCTCGTCAAGGAACTGGAGCGGTTCAAGGAGGCAGAGATGATCTGGTGCCAGGAAGAGCCCAAGAACCAGGGCGCCTGGAGCTTCATCGAACCGAACATCGAATGGGTGCTGTCGCGGATCGGCGCGCGTTGTTCGCGCCCGGTCTACGCCGGCCGCTCCGGCGCCGCCTCGCCCGCCACGGGCCTGGCCTCGCAGCACAAGGCACAACAGAAGGCGCTGGTGGAAGCCGCGCTTGGGATCGAAGGATAACAGGACAATGAGCATCGAAGTCCGAGTGCCCACGCTGGGCGAAAGCGTCACCGAGGCCACCGTCGCCACCTGGTTCAAGAAGCCGGGGGACAGCGTCGCCATCGACGAGATGCTGTGCGAGCTGGAGACCGACAAGGTGACGGTCGAGGTCCCCTCGCCCGCCGAGGGCAAGCTGGACGAGATCGTCGCCGCCGAGGGCGAGACCGTCGGCGTCGACGCGCTGCTGGCCGTGGTGGTCGAGGCCGGGAATGCCGGTGCCTCCACCGAGGTGGCGCCGCGCAAGTCGGTGGAAAAGGAAGAGGCCAAGGCCGCCGGCGGCGAGGGTGACAAATCCGCCAGCGCCCCCGCCGCGGCGGACGTGCCCAAGGGCGGCGCCACGGTCGACGTGATGGTGCCGACGCTGGGCGAAAGCGTCACCGAGGCCACCGTCGCAACTTGGTTCAAGAAGGAAGGCGACAGCGTCGAGGCCGACGAGATGCTGTGCGAGCTGGAGACCGACAAGGTTTCCGTCGAGGTCCCGGCCCCCGCTGCCGGCGTTCTGGGCAAGATCCTCAAGGGCGAGGGCGAGACGGTCGAGGCCGGCGGCAAGCTGGCCGAGATGACCCGCGGCGGCGAGGGCGCGGCGCATTCGGTCAGCGAGGGCACCCCCGACACCACCGCCCACCCCGGCGGCTACGGCGACCGGGGCGAGACCGGCGGCACCCCGCCCGCCGACAAGCGCGGCGAGGATGCGCCCTCTGCCAAGAAGCTGATGGCGGAAAAGGGCATCTCTCCCGACCAAGTCACCGGCACGGGCCGCGACGGGCGGATCATGAAGGAAGACGTGCAGCGCGCCGGCAGCCAGCCCGCCGCGCAACCGCCCGCCCCCGCCGCCAAGGCGCCGCCGCGCGCCCCGGTGGCCGCCGAGGACGAAGGCCGCGAGGAGCGGGTGCGCATGACGCGCCTGCGCCAGACCATCGCCCGCCGCCTGAAGGACGCGCAGAACACCGCCGCCATGCTGACCACCTACAACGAGGTGGACATGACCGCGGTGATGGAGCTGCGGAACGAGTACAAGGGCCTGTTCGAGAAGAAGCACGGGGTCAAGCTGGGCTTCATGTCCTTCTTCACCAAGGCCTGCTGCCACGCGCTGAAGGAGGTGCCGGACGTCAACGCCGAGATCGACGGCACCGATGTCGTGTACAAGAACTTTGTGCACATGGGCATCGCCGTGGGCACCCCCTCGGGCCTCGTGGTTCCGGTGGTGCGCGACGCCGACCGCATGTCCTTCGCCGAGATCGAGAAGACGATCGCCGAGCTGGGCGTCAAGGCACGCGACGGCAAGCTGACCATGGCGGACATGCAGGGCGGCACCTTCACCATCTCGAACGGCGGGGTCTACGGCTCGCTGATGTCCTCGCCGATCCTGAACCCGCCGCAGTCGGGCATTCTGGGGATGCACAAGATCCAGGAACGTCCGATGGTGGTGAACGGCAACATCGTCGCGCGGCCGATGATGTACCTGGCGCTCAGCTACGATCACCGGATCGTCGACGGCAAGGGCGCCGTCACCTTCCTGGTGCGCGTCAAGGAAGCGCTGGAGGACCCGCGCCGGCTGCTCATGGATCTCTGATCCTGGACCGGGCGGGCGCATATCGCGCGGCGGTGGAACGCCGCCGCGCCTTCCGCCTGCCCGGTTACGTCACCCTCGCCGAGGCGGGGTTCGACGGTGACTACGTCTCGCCGATCCAGATCGTCTCCGGCAACCTCGAGGGGCCGCTGCTGATCACCAAGGACTGGCTCGACGCCCCCTCGGCCATGGCCCATCACGCGAAATTGTCCAGGCAGGGATACCTGCCTGCCACCCCCTTCAACCAGGTGCTGGACCGGGTGCTGGCGCTGCTGGGGATGGGGCGCGGCGACATCCACGTCAGCCCGGTCTTCTGCCTGCTGGTGCCCGTCCGCTCGCACCCGCTGCCGCCGCGCGACGCCCGCGCCTCCTTCGATGCCGTTGTGCGGCACGAAATCCTCGGCCGCCGGCCCGTGGCCTGCGGCACCGACGCCGCCCGCGTCCTGCGCCACTTCGGCGTGCCGCACGTGCCGACCGTCCATCCCTCGGCGCGCGGGCTGGACTTCGCCGCCCGGGCCGCCCGCATCGCCGCGGCGGTGCGGCAGGCGGCATGAGGCTTGCCGCAAGGCTGGAACCGCGTAGGCTGCCTGGTACATTCGGCCATGGAGGACCGTCATGACCCTGACCTACATTCTCGCCCTTTACGGGCTGCTGGTGATGCTGATCATCCTCGTGCAGGTGCTCGCCGCCGCCGGGCAGGTCGGGCTGGCCCCGCTTGCCAGCAACCGCGAGGGGATGCCGCCGCTCACCGGGCTCGCCGCCCGCATGGACCGGGTTCAGATGAACTCCGTCGTGGCCATGGCGCTGTTCGCGCCGCCGGTGCTGATCCTCGCGCAGGCAGAGGCCGCCCCCGCCGGCGCCGTCACCGCCGCCTGGGTGTTCCTGCTGGCCCGCGCCGCCTATGCCGTGGTCTTCGCGCTGGGCATTCCGTGGCTGCGGACCTTGATCTGGCTGGTGGGTTTCGCCATGACCGCCTGGCTCTACCTGTTGGCGCTGTAGAAAGGACCGACATGCCGCTTCAGCTGATTTGCCGTCTCGACAGCGCCGACGCGGACCGGCTTGCCGCCGCGCTGGCCGAGGATCACGAGGACCAGTCCAACGCCGGGCTGACCCGCCTGCAGCTTTGGCACGACGCCGATACCGCCGGGCGGGTCTGGGTGCTGTTCGAGGTGAACGACCGCGGCCGCGCCGAGGGCTGGCTGGCGCGCGCCGTCGCCGACACCCACGGCCGCCGCGCCGGGGTGACGGACAGCGCCGCGCACTTCCTGAAGACCGCATGAGCACCGAGCTGACCGTTCTGGCGCTGGCGGGGCTGCTGCAGGCGGTGCAGTTCGTGCTGATGGCCGTGCCCGCCAACCTGGAGCTTGGGCAGGGCAAAACCCTGTCGCCGCGCGACCCCGACCGGCTGGGGCGGCCGCTGGTGGAACAGGTCAGCCCCGTGACGGGCCGGCTGTACCGCGCGCTGAACAACCACTTCGAGGCGCTGATCCTCTTCGCCGCCGCGGTGGTGGTGATCGAGCTTTCGGGAAAGTCCACCGGCCTGACCGCCGGCTGCGCCTGGGCCTACCTTGGCGCCCGCATCCTCTACGTGCCCGCCTATGCCCTGGGCTGGGTGCCGTGGCGCAGCGTCATCTGGGCGGTGGGTTTTGCCGCGACCGTGTTGATGCTGATCGCGGGGCTGCTATGACCGGGCGCGAGCGTTTCTGACCGACAAGGCCCGCGGCGGCCAAAGGAGTATCCATGTCCAGCTATGATGTCATCGTTATCGGCGCCGGCCCCGGCGGCTACGTCTGCGCCATCCGCTGCGCCCAGCTGGGCCTGAAGACCGCCTGCGTCGAGGGCCGCGACGCGCTGGGCGGCACCTGCCTGAACGTCGGCTGCATCCCGTCCAAGGCGCTGCTGCACGCCAGCCACCAGCTGCACGAGGCAGAGCACAACTTTGCCAAGATGGGCCTGAAGGGCAAGTCGCCCTCGGTCGACTGGGACCAGATGCTGGCCTACAAGGACGACGTGATCGGCCAGAACACCAAGGGTATCGAGTTCCTGTTCAAGAAGAACAAGATCGACTGGCTGAAGGGCTGGGGGTCGATCCCCGAGGCCGGCAAGGTGAAGGTGGGCGACGAGGTCCACGAGGCCAAGCACATCATCATCGCCTCCGGCTCCGAATCCTCGCCGCTGAAGGGCGTCGAGGTGGACGGGAAGACTATCGTCACCTCTACCGAAGCGCTGGCGCTGGGCAAGATCCCGAAGAAGCTGGTGGTGATCGGCGCCGGGGTGATCGGGCTGGAACTGGGGTCGGTCTATCGCCGGCTGGGCGCTGAGGTGCAGGTGATCGAGTTCCTCGACACCATCACCCCCGGCATGGACGGCGAGATCGCGAAAGCCTTCCAGCGGCTGCTGAAGAAGCAGGGGTTCGACTTCGTGCTGGGCGCCGCCGTGCAGTCGGTGGAGGTCGGCAAGGGCGGCAAGGGCGGCAAGGCCACCGTGAACTACAAGCTGCGCAAGGACGACAGCGAGGCGCAGGTCGAGGCCGACACCGTGCTGGTGGCCACCGGCCGCCGCCCCTACGTCGACGGCCTGGGGCTGGATGCGCTGGGGGTCGAGCGCAGCGAGCGCGGGCAGATCAAGACCGACGCCAAGTACGCCACCAACATCAAGGGCGTCCATGCCATCGGTGACGTGATCGAAGGGCCGATGCTCGCCCACAAGGCCGAGGACGAGGGTTTCGCCGTGGCCGAGATTATCGCCGGGCAGCACGGGCACGTGAACTACGGGGTGATTCCCGGCGTGATCTACACCCACCCCGAGGTGGCCGCCGTGGGCGAGACAGAGGAGCAGCTGAAGGAACAGGGGCGCGCCTACAAGGTGGGCAAGTTCTCGTTCATGGGCAACGGCCGGGCCAAGGCGAACTTTGCCGGTGACGGCTTCGTCAAGATCCTCGCGGACAAGGAAACCGACCGCATCCTCGGCGCGCATATCATCGGACCGGCGGCGGGCGACCTGATCCACGAGATCTGCGTGGCGATGGAATTCGGCGCGGCGGCCGAGGATCTGGCCCGCACCTGCCACGCCCACCCCACCTATTCCGAGGCGGTGCGCGAGGCGGCGCTGGCCTGCGGCGACGGCGCGATCCACGCCTGACCGCCAGCCGCCCCGCGTCCGCCTCAGGGGTTGGCGGGGGGCGGCAGCACCTCGGTCTCCACGTCCTGCAGGGTGGCCTCCGGCGCGCCCTGCAGCACCGCCACCAGCGCACCGTCCACCCGCACCAGCCCGTCGGCCCCGTCCTTCGAGGGCGCGACGGTGACGTCGGGGGTGTAGGGCGCGTCGCCGGGGCGCTCCAGCGACAGCTGCAGCCGGTCCTCGCCCGCCACGAACCCCTTCACCAAGGCGGCGTCCTCCGGCCCGGGCGGGGTCAGCGGCTCCACCGGGTCCAGCACCTCGCCCTCCACCTCCGGGCCCGGCGCGTCCCGGGTGTCGGGGTCCACCGGCTCCAGCACCTCGCCCTCCACCTCGGGGCCGGGCTCGTCGCGGAGTTCCGGGTCCACCGGGTCCAGCACCTCCGCCTCGCCGTCCCGCTCGAAGGGGAAGTCGTCCACCACCGGCAGGGTGGTATCCAGCACCGGCTTGGCGTGGTCGACATGCCAAGGCGGCGTCTCGTCATCCTCCTGCGCCTCGGCGAGGTCCAGCGCGTAGACCTCGCCGCTGGCCTCGTCGACGAGCCGCAGCAGGATGTCTCTTGCCGGCACCTCTTCCAGCCCCGGGAACTGCACCGTCATCACCGCGCCCGCGCCGGTGCTCAGCGCCAGCACCGCCCCCTCGGCGCCCGCCCCGGTGTCGAAGTAGATCTCTCCGTCCACCATGGTCAGGTCGATCTCCAGCCCGTCGAGCCCGGGCACGAAGTCGTCCAGCACCTGGTCGCCCGCCGCGGCGTCCACGAGGAGCAGGTCGCCCTCGACCGCGTCCCCTTCCCCCTCAGGCGGGGACGCGGTTTCGGGCGCCGGGTCCGGCAGGTCCACCCGCGGCGTCTCGCGCTCGGGGGACGGGCCCTCGTTCCCGTCCCCGTCGCCGTCCCCTTTCCCGCCGGGCTCGAACAAGGGCATGGCCGCGAACGGCAAGAGCCCCATCAACAACAACGCCGCCAGCATCTTCCCACCTCCAGTCACGCCCCCGCCATGGAACTACCACCGGAGTCTGAGCGCCGGGTTTCCGGATCCCGGGGCATTTTACGTGAACTATACCTGTACACAGGCGTACCGCTTGACGGCCGGAGCCCTTCTTTGCCTCGGGATTGGAGGCTTAACGGCACCCACCCACCATCCCGGACCCGGACAATTTTACAGAACCAACCGCGCCCGCCCCGGCCCCAAGGCGATTCGCGCTTTCCAACCGCGCGACGATGGCCTATACGCCGCCCCTGCCCCGGAGCCTCCGGGGCGCATATCTCCAAGGGCCCTGCTGGACGACATCCCGGCTTGCGCCATGAGAGAGCAACCACAGGAGACCCCGATGTCGATCACTGCCGAAGAAAAGACCCGGCTGATGAAGGAATACGCCACCAAGGAAGGCGACACCGGTTCGCCGGAAGTCCAGGTGGCCATCCTGACCAGCCGCATCTCGACGCTGACGGAGCACTTCAAGACCCACAAGAAGGACAACCACTCGCGCCGTGGCCTTCTGAAACTGGTCGCCCTGCGCCGCAAGCTGCTGGACTACACCAAGGCGAAGGACGAGGAGCGTTACCGCAACCTCATCCAGCGCCTGGGGATCCGCCGCTAAGCCGGTTCACCGATAACGGCATGCGCCTGTTCCAGTCAGGGGCCGTTTGCTTGGCTCTTGCCGCCTTGGCCGTCATGGTCGGGGTTACCCTGACCTGGACCGACGGGCATCTCGTCTACAGTCTGGACGATCCCTACATTCACTTGGCCGTCGCGGAGACGATCCTCCGCGGCGGCTACGGCGTGAACGTAGAGGAGATCTCCGCCCCCTCTTCCTCTATCCTCTACCCGTTCCTGCTGGCCGGCGCATTGCTGCTGGGTCTCGGAGGCTGGGCGCCGCTGGCGCTGAATGCGGCCGGTATCTCGCTGAGCGCCTGGCTCCTGTCCGGCACGCTCTGGCGCGCGGTGGCGCCGCAAGGCTCCTGGCGTGCCTGGGGGTTCCTGCTGGCGGTCCTGCCGGCGCTGCTGCTGGCCGTGAACGTCGTCGGGCTGCCCATGACCGGCATGGAGCACGCGCTGCACGTGCCCGCGACGGTGGCGCTGGTGGCAGGGCTCTACCGGCTAGACCGTGACGTGCCGGCTCCTTGGTGGTTCCTGGCGGCGATCATCGCGGCGCCCCTGCTGCGGTACGAGGGGCTGGCGCTGGCGCTGCCCGCCATCGTCGCGCTGCTGTGGCGGCGCAAGTTCGGGGCGGCTGCCTTCGTGACCGCTGCGCTTGCGCTGACCATGGGGGGCTTTGCCTGGTTCTTGTGGTCCAACGGCATCCCGCCGCTGCCCAGCTCCGTCATGGTCAAGTCCGAGGCCATCGCCGCCGCCGTGGGCGCGCGGCTGGAAGAGACCACTTGGACGGACCGCCTGCTGGAGTTCGGGGACAACTTCATCGACAGTTTCGAGAACCGCTATGGCACCATCTTCGGGGTCGCCATCGCCGCGCTGACGCTGTCGCTGACACGGCGCGAGGCAGGCGAAAGCCGCCGGTGGCTGGTGGTCCTTCCTGTGGCGCTTGCCTTAATGGGCCACGCGGCGATCGGGCACTTCGGCTGGTTCGGCCGCTATGAGATCTACGCGGTTGCCATGCTGTGCGCGGCGCTGATCGTGGTCTACTCGGACTTCTGGAGAGAGCGGCAGGCGCGCTTCCTGTTCAAGACGCTCGGTGCGCTGGCTTTCCTGTCGCTGCTTGCCGTGGACTACACGCTGACGGCGATCAAAAGCCCTTCAGCCTCGCACAACATCTACCTGCAGCAATACCAGATGCGGCGCTTTGCGCAGGACTACCTGCCCGTCACAGTGGCGGTGAACGACCTGGGCCTCGTGGCATGGGAGAACCCGCAGTACGTGCTGGACCTCTGGGGCCTTGGGTCAGAGGAGGCGCGGCTGGCGGCGACGGGCGCGGACGGGCTGCAGGCGGATCACCTGCGGGGCCTCGTGGCGCGGCACGGGGCGGGCTTTGCCATGCTTTACGAGGACTGGTTCGGCGATGCCATTCCGAGCGAATGGTGCCAGATGGCGATACTACACACGACCCGCGTCACCGCCGCGCGGGCCGAGGTGCATTTCTACCTGATCGACCCTGCGCTGGAGCCCCGGATGACCGCAGCGCTGGATGCCTTCGTGCCGACCCTGCCGGACCAGGCGCGGCTGGAACGTTCGGAGTGCCCGGTCTCCTGACCCGCTAAAGATCGAAGCTGGCGAAGACCGGCGCGTGGTCCGAGGGTTGTTGCCAGCCGCGGGCGGCGCGGAGGATGCGGCTGGAGTGGCCGGCGTTGGCGATGTCGGGGGTGGCCCAGACGTGGTCCAGCCGGCGGCCCTTGTCGGCGGCCTCCCAGTCCGGGGCGCGGTAGGACCACCAGCTGTAGAGCAGCCCCTCGGGCAGGTCCTGACGGGTGATGTCGACCCAGCCGCCGGCGTCCTGGGCCTGGGCGAGGTGTTCCACCTCGACGGGGGTGTGGCTGACCACCTTCAGAAGCTTCTTGTGGTCCCAGACGTCATCCTCGCGCGGGGCGATGTTCAGGTCGCCCACCAGAATCGCCTTCTCCGGCCGCTCGGCGTGGAACCAGTCGCGCATGCCGGTGAGGTAATCCAGCTTCTGCCCGAACTTCACGTTCACCTCGCGGTCCGGCTTGTCGCCGCCGGCGGGGACGTAGAAGTTGTGCACCGTCACGCCGTTCTCCAGCCGCACGGCAAGGTGGCGGGCGTGGCCGAGGGCGGCGAAGTCTTGATCGCCCACGTCCTCGATCGGCAGCTTCGACAGCACCGCGACGCCGTTGTAGCCCTTCTGCCCCCGCGCGATGGCGTGGTGGTAGCCGAGGGCGCGGAACCCCTCCAGCGGGATCTTGTCGACCGGGGATTTGCACTCCTGCAGGCACAGCACGTCCGGCGCTTCCTCGGCCAGCAGCTTCAGCACCAGCGGCTCGCGCAGGCGGACGGAGTTGATGTTCCAGGTGGCGAGGGTGAAGGGCATGGCGGTCTCCGGCTGTCGGGGCCGGTTCTAGGCGCTCTGCCCCCCGGCCTCAACCCGGGGCGGTCAGCGCAGCCCCGTCTCCTCCAGCAGGCCGCGGCGCTTGGCTTCGTAGTAGTAGCCCCGCGCGTACCAGCCGACGGCCTTGTCGAAGCTGCCGTCGCTGACCATCCAGGCGCCGCGCAGGTACTTCACCGCGTAGCGCAGGTTGGTCTCGGCGTTCAGCAGGTCGCCGGGGGTGCCGCGGTGGCCCATGGTGCGCGCGGTGGTGGGGTGGATCTGCATAAGCCCCATGTAGGGCCCGTTGCGCGCGGTGGGGGTGTAGCGGCTTTCGCGCTGCACCACCCGGTGCACCAGCGCGCGGGGCACGCCGTAGTGGTCGGCATAGCGGTTGATCAGCACCCGCAGCTCGGGCGTCTCGTTCTGGTACAGGGGCAGCGTGTCGCGCCGGTCCACGCGGTCGGCCTGGGCACAGGCGGCAAGGGTCAGGCAAATCCCCAGGATCATCCAGCGCAGCATGTCGTCTTGTCCTGTCGTTAACTCTTCGCGTCGAGGATAGGCCGGATCACGGAACCGCGAAAACCCCGACCGGACTCCGAAAGCCGCCCATGGGCGGGCCGCTGCCGACGCGGCTTGACCGGTGCGGTGAGGGGCGCAAGATGGACCGGACCAGCGCCACGTCCGAATCCGGTCCGAGGAAGGTCACGTCCCCATGTTTCGCCTTGCCGTCTTGTTGTTGCTGACTGGCTCGCCCGCCCTGTCGCAGGCGTGGGAGACCTTCAGCCACGACATGGGCAGCGGCGCCGCGGTCTGCCCGGTGGACGACCCGGAGACGGGGCGCTTTTTCTGTTTCGCCTTCGCCTGCCTGTCCGACGGCGGCACACCGATGATCCGCATCGCGGTGCCGCCGGGCGCCGAGGCGCCGCGCGCGCCGCTGTCGGTGCACGTGGACGGCAAGGTGGTGGCGATGCTTTACCTGGAACGGCTGCCGGGCGAGGACCCCGCCGACTATGGTATCGCCTTCGACCCGAAGCGCGACGCGGTGCTGCTGGAGGCGCTGAAGTCCGGCACCCGCAGCACCCTGATCTTCGGCACCGGGCTGGACGCTATCGTGGAGCCGGCGACGCTGACCGGGTCGCGCGCCGCGCTGGAGCAGGTGCCGATCCTCTGCGGCGGGGTGCCGGTGTCGGCGGCGCTGCCGGGGGGCGGCTGAGGGCTAAAAAAAAGCCCGGGCACAAGGCCCGGGCAGTCCAACAGGGAGGTGCATGTCAAACCCGGACATGCGCGGGATTCGTCGGGTCAGGCCACCAGCCGGTAGCCCCCGCTTTCCGTGACCAGCAGCCGGGCATTGGAAGGATCCGGCTCGATCTTCTGGCGCAGGCGGTAGATGTGGGTTTCCAGCGTGTGGGTGGTGACCCCGGCGTTGTAGCCCCAGACCTCGTGCAGCAGCACGTCCCGCGCCACCACGCCCTCGGAAGCGCGGTAGAGGAACTTCAGGATGTTGGTTTCCTTCTCGGTCAGGCGGATCTTCCGGTCATCGTCGGTGATCAGCATCTTCATCGACGGCTTGAAGGTATACGGCCCCAGCTGGAACACCGCGTCCTCGGATTGCTCGTGCTGGCGCAGCTGGGCGCGGATGCGGGCCAGCAGGACGGGAAACTTGAACGGCTTGGTGATGTAGTCGTTGGCGCCGGCGTCGAGGCCGAGGATCGTGTCGCTGTCGCTGTCGTGGCCGGTCAGCATCAGCACGGGGCATTTCACCCCCTGCTTGCGCATCAGCTTGCACAGCTCGCGCCCGTCGGTGTCGGGCAGTCCGACGTCGAGGATCACCAGGTCGTACAGGTTCTCCTTCACCCGGGACATGGCGTCGTGGCCGTTGCCGGCTTCGAAGACATCGAAATCCTCGGTCATCACCAACTGCTCGCTCAGCGCCTCGCGCAGGTCGTCGTCGTCATCGACCAGCAGTATCTTCTTGAGATTCGACATTCATTCCCCCAGCCTCTCGTCCTGCGTTCAATGAATTGTGAGCCATATTGGTTCCCTGCAAGTTATGCTGCAGCCTTCTCACGCCCTCGTGTCGACAGCGCCGCGAATGTTTCATATCTCGGGGCGGCCGACCCCTGATCCGGAGACTTCCATGACCCTCGCGCCCGGCATAACCGAACGGCTGGCCCGCGCCCGGGGGGACCTGCGCATGGGGCTGCCGGTGGTGCTGCGCGCCGCCGGGGGCCGCGCCGCGCTGGCCGCCGCCGCCGAAACGCTGGAGCCGGGGCGGCTGGAGGCCCTGCGCGGGGTGGGCCGGCCGGTGCTGGCGATCACCGCGCGGCGGGCCGAGACGCTGAAGGCGCGGGCCTACGACGGCGATCTGGCGCGGGTGGCGGTGCCGGGGGACGCGGGAATCGGCTGGATCCGCGCCATGGCGGACCCCGCCGACGACCTGGCGATGCCGATGAAGGGCCCGCACGTCACCCTGCGCGGGGGCGAGACGGACCTGCACCGCGCCGCCCTGCTGCTGGCCAAAAGCGCCCGGCTGCTGCCCGCCGCGCTGCTGGTCGAGGTGGCGGACGGGCCCGCCTTCGCCGCCGGGCACGGGCTGACGCTGTTGGACGTGGACGCCGCCGCGGCGGTGCTGGAAGGCACCCCGGCCATGGCAGAGATCATCAGCGCCCGGGTGCCCCTGCAGGTGTCGGAGGCCGGGCGCGTGCATGTCTTCCGCCCCGACGACGGCGCCGAGGAACATTACGCCATCGAGATCGGCCAGCCGCCCCGCGACGCCCCGGTGCTGGCGCGGCTGCATTCGGCCTGTTTCACTGGCGACCTGCTGGGCAGCCTGAAATGCGACTGCGGCCCGCAGCTGCGCGGCGCGCTGGCGCAGATGGGGCGCGAGGGTGCGGGAGTGCTGCTGTACCTCAACCAGGAGGGGCGCGGCATCGGGCTGGCCAACAAGATGCGCGCCTACAGCCTGCAGGACCAGGGGTTCGACACGGTCGAGGCCAACCACCGGCTGGGGTTCGAGGATGACGAGCGCGACTTCCGCATCGGTGCCGGGATCCTTGCGCGCATGGGCTTTTCCCGGGTGCGGCTGCTGACCAACAACCCCGCCAAGGTCGAGATGATGAACGCCTGCGGCATCGAGGTGGTGGAGCGGGTGCCGCTGAAGGCCGGGCTGAACCCGCTGAATGCCGATTACCTAGATACCAAGGCGCGGAAGTCGGGGCATATCCTGTGACGCGCGACTTGCGGCTGACCCCGCGCGGGTTGCTTTGGCGCGGGGTGCTTTACCCCTGCGCAGTCGGGCGCGGCGGCATAAGCGGCGACAAGCGCGAGGGCGACGGCGCCACGCCGCGGGGGGTGCTGCGGCTGGTGGGCTGCCTTTACCGCCCCGACCGGATGGCGCGGCCGAATGCCTGGGCGCTGCCGATCCGCCCGCGCGACCTGTGGTCCGACGATCCCGCCGCGCCCGACTACAACCTGCAGGTCCGCGCCCCCTACCCCGGCAGCCATGAGCGGCTGCGGCGGGCGGACCGGCTCTACGACCTCGTGCTGCTGACCGACTGGAACTGGCCCCGCGCCCGGCCCGGCGGCGGCTCGGCAATCTTCCTGCACCGCTGGCGCAAGCCGCGTCACCCCACCGAAGGCTGCATCGCCCTGCGCCCCGACCACCTGCGGCGGCTGGCGGCGCAGCTGCGGCCCGGGGACCGGGTGATCGTGCCCTAGCTAGCCGTAGTCCCGCTCGCCGAAGATGGCAGAGCCGACGCGCACGTAGGTCGCCCCCTGCGCCACCGCCCGCTCGAAGTCGGCGCTCATTCCCATGGAGAGTTCCGCCAGCCCGTGCCGCTCTGCCAGCTTGGCCAGCAGGGCAAAATGCAGCGCGGGTTCTTCCTCGACCGGGGGGATGCACATCAGGCCTTTCACCGGCAGCTCCAGCCCCCGGCATTCCTCCAGCAGCGCCTCCAGATCGTCCGGCAGTACCCCGGCCTTCTGCGCCTCTTCGCCGGTGTTGACCTGCACCAGCAGGTCCGGGCAATGCCCCGTCTCCTGCGCCAGCCGCGCGAGGGTGCGGGCCAGCTTGGACCGGTCCAGCGTCTCGATGCAGTCGAACAGCTCCATCGCCTGCCGCGCCTTGTTGGTCTGCAGCGGCCCCACCAGGTGCAGCGTCACGCCGTCGTAGCGTTCGCGAAAGGCGGGCCACTTGCCGGCGGCCTCCTGCACCTTGTTCTCGCCGAACAGCCGGTGGCCCTGCCGCAGCACCGCCTCCACCCGTTCCAGCGGCTGCACCTTCGACACGGCCACCAGCCGCGCCGCGCCCTCCGGCCGCCCCGCCTGCGCCTCTGCCGCGCGCACCCGCGCGAGGATGTCGTCAAGCGCCATCGCTGCCTCTCCCGTCCCATGCCGCCAGGTCGCCCTGCGATTCGAGCAGGTCGATCATCCCGGCCAGATCCTCTTCGTGCCGCCGCCACGCCCCCAGCGAGCTGGAGTAGAGCGGCTGCCGTACCTGGTGCACGCTCAGCGTCTCGACGCGCCGCGTGTTGGTGTGAAAGCTGAGGCATTCCGGCGCCCAGTCCAGCCCGCAGGCCGCCAGCAGATCCCGCACCCGCGCCTCGGGGTCGGCCAGCAGGTCTTCGTACCGGATCTCGTGCACCGCGCCGCCCAGCGCCCCGCGCCAGAAGTCGGTCAGCTTGCGGAAGCCGTGGTAGTAGCGCGCCAGCTGCTGCAGGTCGTAGGTGTAAAGGTGCCGCCCCGGGGCAAAGCGGTTGCGGTACATCGACAGCAGCGTGTCGCGCGGGTCGCGGTGCACCGCCACCAGCTTCGCCTTGGGCAGCGCCAGCCGGATCGGGCCCAGCAGCATGTAGCTGGTGATGCCCTTGTCCGTCGGCCGCGCCGCACCCGGGACCGCGCGCGCCATGTCCTCCGCCACCTGCCGCCCCAGTCCGGCCAGCGCCGCGTCGTCCAGCGGCAGCCGCCCGCGCGCCTTGCCCAGCGCGGGGCTCAGCGCCAGGTGCAGCCGCGCGAAACCGTGCCCCAGCTCGCCGCCGCCGGTGACCTCGGGGTGGCTGGCAAGGATCTGCTCCACCAGCGTGGTGCCGGAACGGGGCAGGCCCGTGACGTAGATTGGCGCGGCGTCGGTGGCGTCGGGGATCGCGCGGTTCCAGTCGGCCCCCTCGAACATCGCCAGGTAATCCGCCACCTGCCGCTCGCGCCGCGCGATGTCGTAGGGGTGGCGCGCCTTCATCAGGTCGTTGGCAGGGCGCAGGTAGGTGAAGACGCGGTCGCGCGCGCCGGTGTCCTCCATCGCCTTGGCGAGGGCATAGCCGAACTGCATCCGGTTCTCCGGCGCGGTGGCGGGATCGTCGAAGGCGGCCTGCATCGCGGGAATCAGCGGATCGTCCGGGCGGGCGCGGGTGCCGGTGTAGAGCGTGCTGTAGAGGTGGCCATCGTTCGGGCGCAGGGCGATGGCGCGGCGCAGCGCGGTCTGGGCCTCGTCGAAACGGCCCAGTTCCTGCAGGAAGGCGCCCTGCGCGGCCAGGGGATGGGCCGATTCGGGGGCGGCGGCGACGGCTGCGGCGAAGGTTTCCTCTGCCTCACGCGTCTTACCCTCGGCCGCCAGCGCCCGCGCCGCCAGCACCCGGTCCGCCTGGTTCGGCAGGCTCTTGCCCGCAAGCGGGGCCAGCACCTCGGCCACCTCGGCGGGACGGTTCGCCGTCAGCAGCACCTCGGCCAGGTCCAGCCGCGCGGGCACCGCCTCCGGCACCAGCGTCAGAGCGCGGCGCAAGGCGGTTTCGGCGGCGGCGGCATGGCCCATCCGGGCCTGCGCCTGCCCCATGGCGATCAGCGCGGCGGGCAGGTCGGGCAGCAGTTCCAGCGCGGCAGAGAGCGCCTCGACCGCCTCGGGCAGGCGGTTCCGGTCCAGCAGGAAGCGGCCAAGGTTGGCGCGGGCCTCGGCATAGGAGGGGTCCAGCCGCACGGCCAGGCGGTGCGCGCGCTCCGCTTCCTCGCTGCGCCCCAGCCGGCCCAGAGCGCTGGCGTGGATGTCGGCGATCAGCGCCACCTTGGGGTGCGCCTTGTGCAGGCGTCCGGCCAACGCGGCGGCCTCGGCGGCCTTGTTCTGCTGCAGCAGGGCGATGGCACGCTGCACCTCGGCGGGAGGGGCGCCGCCAAGATCGGCCTGCGAGCGGCGCGGCTGCGGGCGCAGCAGGGACTGCAGGTTCAGCAGCAGCGCCCGGTCGATGCGGGCGCGCTTGGCCTGCTGCAGCAGGCGGGCAGAGGCTTCGGGATCGTTCAGGGCCGCGGCGGCCTTGCCGGCCAGTTGCCAGATCGCCGGCTGTTCGGGGCGGGTGGCGGCGGCCTGCTGCACCTGCGCCAGCGCCTGCGCGGCCTCGCCCCCTTGCAGCAGCAGCTGTGCCAGCAGGAAGCGCGCCTCGGCCATGGCCGGGGCGGCGGCAAGAATCGCCTCCAGCCGCGCCCGCGCCTCGGCGCCACGGCCGCTTCGGGCAAGCGCCTGCGCCTCGCGAAGCATCTGGGGCAGTCGGGCGGGATTGACTGGGGGCATCTGGTGTCTCGGGTGCTGCGCTCGGCCGGCGTTAGCACAGCCGCCGCGGCCTGTCCAAGCGGCGGCACGTCCGGCGGGGGCGCAAAAGAAAAGAGCGGGCGCAAGGCCCGCTCTTTCCATCGAATGCTGATCCTGGGATCAGAAGCTCATCGCAACACCCAGCGAGAAGCGGTCGCGGCTCACGCCACCGGCTGCTTTGTCTTCGCCGTAGCCGTAGCCGGCTTTCACGACAGCGCCGCCGCCGAGATCGTAGTTGGCAGCCACACCGTAACCTTCGAGGTTGCCGGCAGCCGATTCGTAGACACCGTAGTTGGCGCCGACCGAGATCGCACCGGTGGTGTAGAAGGCACCAATGCCGTAGTGGCTGTCGATCGCGCGGTTAGTAACACCCACGGAGCTATCCGAGCGGACCACGTTTTCGAAGTCGCTGTAGTTACCGATCACCCGGAAGCCGCCGAACTTGGCGTCGATGCTGGCACCGACCACTTCGCTGGTCACGCCGCCCATGTCCACGGTCTGGTAGCCGAGGCCGAAGCCAACCGCCACGCCGCCGAAGTCACCGGAGTACTTACCACCGATGCCGAAGATCGGATCGTCGGTGCCGGTGTCGTCCATCTCGACCGACACGGCGAACGAGAAGGAAGCGAAGGTGTAGTCGTAGCGAGCGATCTGGCCGTCGTAGAAGCCGTCCAGGCCGGAGTTGCCACTGAAGCCGGCGTGGCCGGTCGAAGCGTCGGAGATATCGCCAACGGCGTCAATCTCGGTCATTGCCCAGTCGAACGCACCGTCGGTGTCGCCCAGGGTCACGGTGCCGAAAGCGCCGGACAGGAACACCGAGTGCTCTTCCAGGCCGGAACCGCGGCCCATTTCACTGATCGGGTCACCGCCAGTACAGGCAGTGGCGGTACCGATGGCGGCAGGGGGAGTGGCAGTGTTGAAGACGGTCACAGTCCCGGTCGAGCAATCGTCGCCCACTTCGTCCAGGTCGATCGTGGCGCCGAAGGTCAGGCCGTTGTCGGTTTCGCCCGACAGGGTGAACTTGACGTCCAGGTCATGCCAGAACTGGGTCTCGATGTTGTCGCCGCCAACGATGCCCATTTCGGCCGTACCGGTCAGCGTGACGCCTTGGGCAGACGCGATACCGGCAGAGGCCACGAGGGCGGTGGTCGCGAAGAGAACCTTTTTCATTTGGTTTTCCCTCATTCGTTTAAAAGGTGCACCTCAACCCGGTATTCGAATTGAGTATGAGGCTGTGTCGCCCCAACCGGCTTTGATTGCAACGATGGCCACCTGCCGCCTTCCCAAAGCACAATTGATTGATGCACCGATGTCACAGTGATTTCCCGCCGCCGCCGTGGTGCCGTCCTGAAAATGCCTTGTGGGCTTGGGCCCGGTTCGGTACTTAACCTCAAAATCCGGGCGCGGGGCACTTCACATGCAGCAATCCAGAACGTTCAAGGCGGCCGGCGGAATCGCCCTCGCGCTGGCGGTGGCGGGCTGCGGCAACGGCACGGGAATCGGTAACAGCATCTTCAGCGGCGGCAACCGCGTGGGCCCGCCCAGCGACCGGGTGCTGGAGCAGCGGCAGAATACCCCCGTGGAAAGGCTCAAGCGCGAGCGTCGTGAAAGCGGCACGCTGTTCGACCTTTTCCAGGCCAACGACGATCCCAACGTCACCGTCGAGGTGAACAAGTACCTGTGGAACGCGGCGCTGGACGTGCTCAGCTTCCTGCCCATCGAGGCCGCGGACCCGTTCTCGGGCGTCATCGTCACCGGCTACGGCGTACCCCCCGGGGGCGGCCAGGCCTACCGCGCGACGATCTACGTGCAGGACCCGGCGCTGGAGGCGCGGTCGCTGACCGTGGCGCTGAACACCCAGCGCGGACCGGCGAGCCAGGCCACCGTGCGGGCGGTCGAGGACGCGATTCTCACCCGCGCGCGGCAGCTGCGGGTGCGCGATTCCCGGCTCTAGACCCCGCCCCCCCTGCCAAGTATCAACGCCGGGCCGGCCGCCCGGCGTTTTCGTCTGCAATCCAAGGATAACCGCGCCCGATGTCCCGCTATACCGCCAGCGAAATCGAACCGAAGTGGCAAGCCGCCTGGGACGAGGCCCAGTCCTTCCTCGCCCGGCGCGACGACCGGCCGAAATACTACGTGCTGGAGATGTTCCCCTACCCCTCGGGCCGCATCCACATGGGCCACGTGCGCAACTACACGATGGGCGACGTGATCGCGCGCTACAAGGCCTCCTGCGGGTTCAGCGTTCTGCACCCCATGGGCTGGGACGCCTTCGGCATGCCCGCCGAGAACGCGGCGATGGCCAGCGGCGGGCACCCCAAGGAATGGACCTACGGCAACATCGCCACGATGAAGGGCCAGATGAAGCCGCTGGGCCTGTCCATCGACTGGAGCCGGGAGTTCGCCACCTGCGATCCGGAGTATTACGGCCAGCAGCAGTCCATGTTCCTGGATTTCATGGATAAGGGCCTGGTCTACCGCAAGAACGCGGTGGTCAACTGGGACCCGGTGGACATGACAGTGCTGGCGAACGAGCAGGTGGAGGACGGCAAGGGCTGGCGGTCCGGCGCCCCGGTGGAGCGGCGCGAGCTGACGCAGTGGTTCTTCCGCATCTCGGACCACGCCGAGGAGCTGCTGGAGGCGCTGGACGGGCTGGATGACTGGCCCGAGAAGGTCAAGCTGATGCAGGCCAACTGGATCGGCCGGTCCACGGGGCTGCAGTTCTCCTTCTCGATGATCGACGGGCCCGAGGGGCATGACCGCGTCGAGGTCTATACCACCCGGCCCGATACCCTGATGGGCGCCAGCTTCGTCGCCGTCTCGGCCGACCACCCGCTGGCCCGCTCGCTGGAGCAGGACGACCCCGAGGTCGCCGCATTTAACGCGGAATGCCGCCGCATGGGCACCTCGGAGGAAGAGCTGGAGAAGGCCCCCAAGCTGGGCTTCGACACCGGGCTGAAGGTGCGCCATCCCTTCGACACCGCCTGGGAGCTGCCGGTCTACATCGCCAACTTCATCCTGATGGACTACGGCACCGGGGCGATCTTCGGCTCTCCCGGCCATGACCAGCGCGACCTCGACTTCGCGCGCAAGTACGACCTGCCGGTGCGGTCCACCTTCGTGCCGGCCGGGGACGAGCCCCACGTGCTGCCCGAGGAGGGCGGCGATGCCTACGTGCCGCCGAAGACGATGAAGGTGCGCTACACCGCGGGATTCGCGGGCGAAGAGGTGCAGACCGGCGAGGCCGCCGTCGCCGCCGCCGTGGCCTTCTGCGAGGAGAACGGCGTCGGCCAGAGCGTGACGAAGTTCCGCCTGCGCGACTGGGGGCTGAGCCGCCAGCGCTACTGGGGCTGCCCGATTCCCGTGGTGCATTGCGATGCCTGCGGCGTGGTGCCCGAGAAGAAAGAGAACCTGCCGATCCGCCTGCCGGACGATGTCAGCTTTGACACCCCCGGCAACCCGCTGGACCGGCACCCGACCTGGCGCGACTGCGCCTGCCCGCAGTGCGGCGCCAAGGCGCGGCGCGAGACCGACACGATGGACACCTTCGTCGATTCGTCCTGGTACTACGCCCGCTTCACCGCGCCGCGCGCCGAGACCCCCACCGACCTGGCCGAGGCCGACTACTGGATGAACGTCGACCAGTACATCGGCGGCATCGAGCACGCGATCCTGCACCTGCTGTACTCGCGCTTCTTCGCCCGCGCGATGCACATCTGCGGCCACCTGCCCGCCAAGGCGGTGGAGCCGTTCCAGGCGCTGTTCACGCAAGGCATGGTCACCCACGCGATCTACCAGAGCCGCGGTGCGGAAGGCCGGCCGGTCTATTACTACCCCGAGCAGGTCGACCTGAAGGAGGGCCGCGCGTTCCTCAAGGACGGCGGCGCCGAGGTGCAGGTGGTGCCTTCGGCCAAGATGTCGAAGTCCAAGAACAACGTTGTGGACCCGGTCAGCATCATCGAGGCCTACGGCGCCGATACCGCGCGCTGGTTCGTGCTGTCCGATTCGCCCCCCGAGCGGGACGTGGAGTGGACCGCCTCCGGCGCCGACGCGGCCTTCCGCCACCTGTCGCGGGTGCACCGGCTGATCGCCGACATCGCCGCGCTGCCCGATGAACCCGCGGGCGAGACGGACGAGGACATCGCCCTGCTGCGTGCCACCCACCGCACCATCCACGACGTGACGATGGGGATCGAGAGCTTCGGCTTCAACGCCGCCATCGCCCGGCTCTACGCCTTCACCAACACGTTGCTGAAAAGCGGCGCGGGCGGCGGCACGCGGCGGTCGGCGGCGCGGGTGCTGGCGCAGCTGATGGCGCCGATGACGCCGCACCTGGCCGAGGAATGCTGGGCGCTGCTGGGCGGACGCGAGCTGATCACCGGCGCGCCCTGGCCGCAGGCCGACCCGGCGATGCTGGTGGAGGACAGCGTGACGCTGCCGATCCAGATCAACGGCAAGCGCAAGTCCGAGATCACCGTGGCCAAGGACCTGGCCAAGGAAGAGGTTGAAAAGCTGGTGCTGGCCGACAATGCTGTGCAGAAGGCGCTGGAGGGCGGCACCCCGAAAAAGCTGATCGTCGTGCCCGGGCGGATCGTGAACGTGGTTCTGTAGCAGCCGCGCGGCGGCGGGAACTGGAAGGCAGGCAGTTGATATTCCTTCGGAACATCGAAGCGAAGGCGCGGCGCCGGGCGGTGCTGGCGCTTGGCCTCGCCGGACTGGCCGCCGCCTGCGGGTTCACCCCGGTCTACGGCCCCGGCGGCCAGGCCGAGGGGCTGCGCGGCGACATCTTCGTGGCCGCCCCCGAGGATCGGCGCGGCTTCGTCTTCGTGACCCGGCTGGAGGATCGGCTGGGTCAGCCGCAGGCGGCGAGCTACCTGCTGAGCTACTCGATCAGCACCCGCCGCGTCGGCCTTGGCATCACGCCGGAGCAGGAGACCACGCGCTACAACCTGCTGGGGCGAATCGACTATGTCCTGACCGACCGCGCCGCGGGGACGGAAATCTACCGCGGCAAGGTCGAGAATTTCACCGGCTACTCCGCCACCGGCTCGATCGTCGGCACCATCTCGGCCACCGAGGACGCCGAGGAACGGCTGATGGTGCTGCTGGCGGACCAGCTGGTGTCGGAACTGATCGTCGCCGCGCCGGACTGGCGCAGCCGATGAAACTGGCCGGCGCCCAGGCCGCCGGCCACCTGCGCCAGCCCGACCCCTCCGCCTCGGCCACCCTGATCTACGGCGGCGACGCCATGCGGGTGGCGATGAAGCGGCAGGACCTGGTGAAGGCGCTGGTGGGGGCAAGGGGCGAGGAAGAGATGCGGCTGGCCCGCATCGCCGCCGCCGACCTGCGCAAGGATCCCGCACAATTGGCCGACGCGCTGCGGGCGCAGGGCTTTTTCCCTGGCCCCCGCGCGGTGCTGCTGGAGGATGCGGGCGACGGCCTGTCGGCGGTGGTCAAGGCAGCGCTGGCGGATTGGCAGGCGGGTGACGCGCATCTCGTGGTGACCGCGGGCGCACTCAACGCCCGCTCGTCGCTGCGCAAGCTGTTCGAGGGGCTGAAGACCGGCTTTGCCATCGCCGTCTACGACGACCCGCCCAGCCGCGCCGAGCTGGAGGCAGAGCTGGCCCGCGCCAGCCTGCGGCAGGTGGACCCCGAGGCGATGACCGATCTTGTCGTGCTGTCGCGGATGCTGCCCCCGGGCGACCTGCGCCAGACGATGGAGAAGCTGGCGCTGTACAAGCTGGGCGACGCCGGCGCGGTCACCCCCGAGGATGTCGCCGCCTGCGCCCCCGCCTCTGCCGAAGCGGCGGTGGACGACGTGCTGGACATCGTCGCCGAGGCCCGCACCGCCGAGATCGGGCCGGTAATGCAGAAGCTGGAGGCCCAAGGCGTGCAGCCGGTGGGGCTGGTGATCGGCGCCACCCGGCACTTCCGCACCCTCTACGCCGCCGCCGCCGACCCGGGCGGCCCCGGCGCCGGCATCGCCCGCGCCCGCCCCCCGGTCTTCGGGCCGCGCCGTGACCGGATGCGGCAGCAGGCGCAGACCTGGGGCGCCGGGCGGCTGGCGCAGGCCTTGCAGATGCTGACCGACACCGACCTGCTGCTGCGCTCGGCCCAGCAGCGCGCGCCGCAGATGGCGCTGGTGGAACGCACCCTGATCCGCCTGTCGATGCTGGCGCAGCGGCGTTAGCGGCGCTGGCGACGCTGGCGCCCGGCCGCGCGCGGTGGCAGGTTGCGGGCGCAGCATCTTCGGAGGACCCCCATGTACACGCTGATCGGCAACAACCGGACCCGCACCGTCCGCGTGCAATGGATGCTGGAGGAACTGGGCCAAACCTACGAGGTGATGCAGGCCGGCCCGCAATCGGCCGAGGTGCGCGCCGTGAACCCCTCGGGCAAGGTGCCGGTGCTGCTGGTGGACGGCAAGCCGCTGTCCGATTCGACCGCCATCATCACCTGGCTGGCCGACCGCCACGAGGCGATGACCTTCCCCGCCGGCAGCTTCGAGCGTGGGCGGCAGGACGGGCTGACGCATTTCGTGCTGGACGAGATGGACGCGCTGCTGTGGACCGCGGCGCGGCACAGCTTTGTCCTGCCCGAGGCCTGGCGGGTGCCGGAGGTCAAGGAAAGCCTGAAGTGGGAATACGCCCGGTCGCTGGAACGGCTGGCGGCGCGGCTGGGGGACGGGCCCTTCCTGATGGGCGACATGATGACGGTGCCGGACATCATCGCCGCCCATTGCCTGCGCTGGGCGCAGCTGGCGAAGTTTCCTGCCGCCGAGGGCGCGGTGGAGGCCTACCTGGCGCGGATGACGGCGCGGCCGGCGTTCCGGCGCGTGGTGGGCTGAGGGCTCAGCCCCCCGCGTAGGCCGCCGCCGCCAGCCCCGCGTGGCGCCCCGTGGCGAAACAGGCGGTCAGCAGGTAGCCCCCCGTCGGCGCCTCCCAGTCCAGCATCTCGCCGGCGGCGAAGGTGCCGGGGCGGGCGCGCAGCATCAGGCCCTCGTCCATCGCGTCACGGGTCAGGCCCCCGGCGGTGGAGATCGCCTCTTCCAACGGTCGCAGCCCTTGGTGCGGCACCTCCAGCGCCTTCAGCCGCGCCGCCAGCGCCGGGCCTTCGGGCAGCGGCCGCGCGAATTCCGCCAGCAGCGCCTGCCGCGCCGGGTCCAGCCGCAGCGCCTTGCGCAGGTGGTTGGCCATGCTCGCCCTGCCGCGCGGGCGGGCGAGGCGGGCGGTGATTTCGGCCTCGGTCAGGTCCGGCAGCAGATCCAGCCGCAGCGCCGCGCCTTCGCGCAGGGGGCGCGACAGGGTGTAGATGCCGCCGCCCTCCAGCCCCCGGCGCGAGATGACGAACTCGCCGCGCGAATCGTCCCCGCCCGCCGAAAGCCGCGTGCCCTTGACCGGGGCGCCGAAGTGACGGGCCATGTGCGGCGACCAGTCCACCCGCAGCCCGGCGTTGGCGGGGCGGAAGGGGGCGACCACCGCGCCCTCGGCCTGCAGCAGCCCGGCCCAGGCCCCGTCAGACCCCAGCCTCGGCCAGCTTGCCCCGCCCAGCGCCAGCACCGTCACCTGCGCCTGCACCGCCTGCGACCCGTCGGGCGTGTCGAAGACCGCCGACGGACCGTCCCATCCCAGCCAGCGCCAGCGGGTGCGCAGGGTTACCCCCTGCCCCGCCAGCCGCGCCAACCAAGCGCGCAGCAGCGGCGAGGCCTTCATGGCCACGGGGAACACCCGCCCGGTGCTGCCGGTGAACAGCGGCTGGCCCAACCCCTCGGCCCAGGCGGCGACCTCCTCGGGGCCGAAGGCGTCCAGCATCGGCGCCAGCCATGCGGCGGCCTCGGCATAGGCGGCGCGGAAGCGGTCCCCCGGCTCCTGCCGGGTGAGGTTCAGCCCGGACTTCCCGGCCATCAGCAGCTTGCGCGCCACCGAGGGTTTCGCCTCGGCCACCGTCACCCGCAGCCCGCGCCCGGCCAGCACCTCGGCCGCCATCAGCCCGGCGGGCCCGGCGCCGATCACCAGCGCGGCGGGGGGCGTCACCGGGACAGGCCCAGCCGTTCCAGGATCTCGGGATCGCGCAGCGAGATTTCCTCGCCCAGCCAGTCGTCGGCCCCGGCGGTGGCCATCCAGACCAGCGCGCGGGCGGGCCATTCCGGCGGGACGTGGTCGGACCAGTCGATCTGCGAGACGGGGTTGATGCCGCTGGCGCGGATGTCGCGCTGCATCTGCGTGGCGACGGTGCCCGGCGACAGCCCCATGGCGCGGATGCCGCGGCCCCGGTACTCCATGTCGACGCTGCGGGTCAGCATCGCGGCGCCGGCCTTGGTGGCGCAATAGGCGGCCCAGCCCTCCATCGGCCGGTGCGCGGCACCTGACGAAACCGTCAGCAGGGAACCGCCGCCCGCCGCCAGCATCCCCGGCAGCACCGCGCGCATGCCGTTGAAGACGCCGGTCAGGTTGATGTCGGCGGCGCGGGCGAAGGCGGCGGGGTCGGCCTCTGCCAGCGGGGTGATCGGCTCTATCACCGCCGCGTTGTTCACCAGCACGTCGATGCCGCCGAAGCGCGCGGTCACCTCGGCCACCGCCGCTTCCACCGCCGCGTAGTCGCTGACGTCGCAGGGCAGCGCCACCGCGCCCTCGCCCAGCTCCGACGCCAGCGCGTCCAGCGCGTCGCCGCTGCGGGCGGTCAGCGCCACCCGCGCCCCGGCCTCGGCGAAGGCCCGCGCCGCGGCGCTGCCGATACCGCGGCTGGCGCCGGTGATCAGCACCGTCCTGCCGGTCAATTTCATGTCATTCTCCTTCCCCGGCAGGTCTGGATTCCCTGCCCTTTCCAAGAGTCAGCTTGACCCTGATCGCGCCGCGCACGAAGCTTCCGGCAATCGAATTATTGCCGGATGGAGAAAAATGAAACACTGGAATTTACTCGGTGGGACCGCCTTCGTTGCGCTCCTGGCCGGCAACGCCGCGCTTGCCGATGTGAGCAACTCTGATGTGTGGAACGCGTGGAAGTCCATGGGCGAGAGCATGGGCCAGACCATCACGGCCGGCACCGAGACCGAGGACGGCGGCACGCTGACCCTTGGCGACGTGAAGATCGAGATGGCCTCGACCGACGTGACCGCCACCACCACCCTGTCCGAGATCGTGATGACCGAGCAGGACGACGGCACGGTGATCATCGAGACGCCGGAAAGCTACGATGTCGAGCTGTTCGCCGACCCCGAGGGCGGAGAGATGGTCTCTGCCACCCTGACCGTCACCAACGAGGGGCTGGAGATGGTCGCCTCGGGCACCCCCGACGCGGTCAGCTACAGCTTCGAGGCGATCGGCATGGACGTCGCGATTACCGAACTGGTGGTCGACGGCGCCGAGGTCGAGCTGGAAGCGACCATCGAGATGTCGGACCTGTCCGGCACCTACGAGACCACCGGCAGCAAGCGTCCGAACGTCAGCTCCGAGATGAACGTGGCGCTGACCGTGGTCACGCTGCACATGGACGAGCCCGACGGCGGCAGCGGCACCTTCGATGCCACCGTGGACCTGGCGGACCTGTCGCTGTCCTCCGACGGCACGCTGATGCTGTCCCGCGGGATCAAGGAACTGCCGGCGATGCTGGCAGAGGGCGCCTCTACCCATGCGAATGTCTCGCACGGGAACGCCACCTACATGATCGACTTCCAGGACAGCGAGAGCAACTTTGCCTTCGACGGCAGCGCCAGCGGCGGCGAGCTGGACGTGGCGATCAGCGGCGAGGAGATGTCCTACCTTGCCAGCAACACCGACCTCGCGGTCAAGGCCAGCGGCAGCGACATCCCGCTGCCCGAGGTCGAGGCCTCGCTGGGCGAGATCCTGTTCGACCTGAAGATGCCGGTGGCCAAAAGCGAGGAGCCGCAGGACTTCGGCCTCACGATCCGGCTGGCGGAGCTGGCGGTCAGCGACATGATCTGGAGCATGGTCGACGGGGCCGGCGCCCTGCCCCACGACCCGGCGACGCTGATCTTCGATGTGGCGGGCAAGGCCAACTGGCTGGTGGACCTCATGAACCCCGACAGCGAAGAGCTCGACTCCGTCGAGATGCCGGGCGAGTTGCACGAGCTGACGCTGAACGAGCTGCGGCTTGCGGTGGCCGGCGCCGAACTGTCGGGCGACGGGGCCTTCACCTTCGACATGGACAATCTCGAGACCTTCGAGGGGATCCCCGCCCCCACCGGCGCGCTGAACCTGATGCTGGTGGGCGGCAACGCGCTGCTGGACAAGCTGGTGGCCATGGGCCTCGTGCCGCAGGACCAGGCCATGGGTGCGCGGATGATGATGGGGCTTTTCGCCCGCCCCGGTGACGGCGCGGACACCCTCGTGTCGACGATCGAGGTGGACGGCGCAAGCGGCGCGGTCTCTGCCAACGGGCAGCGCCTGCAGTAACCGCCGCAAGCGGACCTCGTAAGAACCAGGCGCCGCCGCGGTCCCCCGCGGCGGCGCCTTGCGTTCCGCGGGCCACCCTTGTCACCCGCCCCTGCCGGGCGCATGTAGAGGGTGGCGGGACAGCCCGCCGCCTGTATTCTTCGCGCGCGGCGCATGCGTGCGCATTACGAAAGGACGATGTCATGGGACTCCGCCTCAACGAGACCGTGCCGGATTTCACCGCTGACAGCAGCGCCGGGAAGATCCGCTTTCACGAGTGGATCGGCGACAGCTGGGCAATCCTGTTTTCGCACCCCAAGGATTACACCCCCGTCTGCACCACGGAATTCGGCGCCGTGGCGCAGCTGGCCGATGAATGGAAAAAGCGCAACACCAAGGTGCTCGGCGTCTCCGTCGACCCGGTGGAAAGCCACGCGGGCTGGATCGAGGACATCGAGACCGCCGGCGGCGCCAAGGTCGGGTTCCCCATCGTCGCCGACCACGACCTGACGGTCGCCAAGGCCTATGACATGCTGCCGGCAGAGTATTACCTGCCGGAGAAGGCCACCCCCGCCGACAGCCAGACGGTGCGGACGGTGTTCATCATCGGCCCGGACAAGAAGCTGAAGCTTTCGATGACCTATCCCATGACCGTGGGCCGCAACTTCGCCGAGATCGTGCGCGCGCTGGATGCGCTGCAGACCACCGCGAAGGCCGGCGTCGCGACCCCGGCGGACTGGAGCGTGGGGCAGGACGTCATCATCCCGGTGGCGGTCAGCGACGAGGACGCGCGCAAGAAGTTCGGCGACTTCGAGACGGTGCTGCCCTACCTGCGCAAGGCCAAGCTGCCCGCCTGAACCTTCTGCCTCTGGAAAGCAAAAAGCCCCGCTTCGACGGGGCTTTTCATGTGCGGTTGCGCGCGGTCAGACGGCGCTTTGCTTGGGGTGCAGCACCACCCGCGCGCCCATCGCCACCTGGTCATAGAGGTGCGTCACGTGGCTGTTGGCCAGCCGCACGCAGCCGTTCGAAACAGAGGACGCCACAGTCCAGGGCTGCGGCGTCCCGTGGATGCGCAGCGCGGTGTCGTAGCCGTTGGCGTTGTAAAGGTAGATGGCCCGTGCCCCCAGCGGGTTGGTGGGCCCGCCCGGCATTCCGCCCTCGTACTTGGCATAGCTCGGGTCCCGCTCGATCATCGAGGCGGTGGGGGTCCAGGACGGCCATTCCACCTTTCGGCCCACGTGAAACTCGCCTTCCTCGTACAGCCGGTCCTTGGCGACGCCGACCACGTAGCGGATCGCCCGCTGCTTCGGCAGGATCAGGTAGAGGTAATAGCGGTTGGGATCGACGTGGATCTCGCCGGGGGTGAATTCCTTCCCGACGCGCAGCATGACGGGCATGTGCTCCTGCGGGATGGTGTAGGTGCGCTGCTGGCCCAGAAGGGGCGTGCCGGCAAAACTGGCGGCGGCGGCGGCTGCGGTGGTCAAAAGGGTGCGTCTGTGCATCGTCTCAATGCCTTTTCTTCTTCACTGTCTCGCGGTTTTGGACCGCGTTGTCGAAGGGGCAACGCCGAAGCCCGCGAAAAGGTTCAGACGGCGGGTCGGCCCGGGCGCTTGCCGCGGGGGGCGGCAGGGCCTATCTGCCGCTGTCGCGGTCACGCCTAGACCCCCAGGAGACCCCAATGCGCAGCTTCGCCGACCGCCTTCGCCACGCCATCCTGTTCGAGCTGATCGGCCTCGCCCTGGTGATCCCGCTGGCGGCGCTGGTCTTCGGGCTGAAGATGGGCGACAGCGGCGCCGTGGCTCTGGTCAGCTCGGCGATCGCGATGGTCTGGGTCTACCTCTACAACTGGGGCGTCGACCGGCTGCTGCTGCGCCTGCGCGGCCACACGCGGAAGTCGGTGAAGCTGCGGGTGGCGCTGGCGGTGGCGTTCGAGGCCGGGCTGCTGGTGCTGCTGATCCCCTTCATCGCCTGGTACCTGCAACTGCCGCTGCTGGAGGCGCTGGTGCTGGACGTGGGGTTCGCGGCTTTCTACGTGGTCTACGCCTTCGTTTATAACTGGACGTACGATGTGGTGTTTCCGGTGCCGGCGGTGCGGTAGGCACTTGTTTCGACAGAGGGCAGCGCCCGTCCGCGGAGGGGCGCTGCTGTCACTGGTGGTCGCCGCTTTATCGTGCCGCCCCGCGCTTGCTCCACCCCCACGCCAACGTCGACAAAGCGCCCGTCCGGGGGGCGGACGGGCGCTGCCCGGCGGCGCTGCGCGCCTTTGATCCGGGCCCGGTGCACTTGCCTGACGCTCCAACGAAAAAGGCCCCGGCATTGCCGGGGCCCCGTCTCGTCAGACCTCGCTGCGGATCACTCCGCCTCTTCGGCCTGCTTTTCCTTCGACAGCTCTTCGCCGGTCTCCTGGTCGACCATCTTCATCGCAAGGCGCACCTTGCCGCGGTCGTCGAAGCCCAGCAGCTTGACCCAGACCTCCTGGCCTTCCTTCAGCACGTCGGAAGGATGGTTCAGGCGGCGGTTCTCGATCTGGCTGACGTGCACCAGGCCGTCGCGCTTGCCGAAAAAGTTCACGAAGGCGCCGAAGTCGACGATCTTCACGACCTTGCCCTTGTAGACCTTGCCTTCCTCCGGCTCGGCCACGATCGAGTAGATCATGTCGTGCGCCTTCTGGATGGCCTCGGCGTTCGGCGAGGCGATCTTGATCACGCCGTCGTCGTTGATGTCCACCTTGGCGCCGGACACTTCCACGATCTCGCGGATCACCTTGCCGCCCGAGCCGATCACTTCGCGGATCTTGTCGGTGGGCACGGTCATCGTCTCGATGCGCGGGGCGTGCTCGGAGAACTCGGCAGCGCCGGAGAGCGCCTTGTTCATCTCGCCGAGGATGTGCAGCCGGCCGTCCTTCGCCTGTGCGAGGGCCTTTTCCATGATCTCGGGGGTGATGCCCGCGACCTTGATGTCCATCTGCAGAGAGGTGATGCCGTTCTCGGTGCCGGCGACCTTGAAGTCCATGTCGCCGAGGTGGTCCTCGTCACCCAGGATGTCGGTGAGGATGGCGTAGGACCCGTCGTCCTCCAGCACCAGGCCCATGGCAACGCCGGCCACCGCGGACTTCAGCGGAACGCCCGCGTCCATCATCGACAGCGAGCCGCCGCAGACCGAGGCCATCGAGGACGAGCCGTTGGACTCGGTGATCTCGGAGACCAGGCGCACGGTGTAGGGGAAGTCGGTCGCCGCCGGCAGCACCGCCTGCAGCGCCCGCCAGGCCAGCTTGCCGTGGCCGATCTCGCGGCGGCCCGGAGGGCCCACGCGGCCGGCTTCGCCCACCGAGTAGGGGGGGAAGTTGTAGTGCAGCAGGAAGTTCGACTTGTAGGTGCCGTTCAGCGCATCGATCATCTGCTCGTCGTCGCCGGTGCCCAGCGTGGTGACCACCAGCGCCTGGGTCTCGCCCCGGGTGAAAAGGGCAGAGCCGTGGGTCCGCGGCAGCAGGCCGGTCTCGCAGACGATCGGGCGCACTTCGTCGGTGCGGCGCCCGTCGATGCGGCGGCCGTTCTTGACCACGTCACCGCGCAGCACGGCAGACTCGAGCTTCTTCAGCGCCGAGCCGAGGTTGTTGTCGGCCAGCTGGTCCTCGGTAAGCGCGGCCTTGATCGCCTCCTTGGCGGCGGCGACGGCGGCGGTCCGCTCCTGCTTGTCGGTGATCGCGTAGGCGGCGCGCATCTTCTCCTCGCCGGCGGCCTTCACGGCGTCGGAAAGCGCCGCATAGTCCGGGGGCGTGAAGTCGAAGGGCTCCTTGGCGGATTCCTCGGCCAGGGCGATGATCAGGTCGATCACCGGCTGGATCTGCTGGTGCGCGAAGTTGACGGCGCCCAGCATTTCCTCCTCGGTCAGCTCGTAGGCCTCGGACTCCACCATCATGACGGCGTCCTTGGTGCCCGCGACGACCAGGTCGAGACGCTGCTCGGGGTTGTCGCGCAGCTTGTGCATGTCGTCGACCTCGGGGTTCAGGATGTACTCGCCATCCTCGTAACCCACGCGGCAGCCGGCGATCGGGCCCATGAAGGGCGCGCCGGAAATGGTCAGCGCGGCGCTGGCGGCGATCATCGCCACCATGTCTGGGTCATTGACCAGGTCGTGGCTGAGCACGGTGCACATCACCAGCACTTCGTTCTTGAAGCCGGGGACGAACAGCGGGCGGATCGGGCGGTCGATCAGGCGGGCGGTCAGCGTTTCCTTCTCGGTCGGCCGCGCCTCGCGCTTGAAGAAGCCGCCGGGCACCTTGCCGGCCGCGTAGTACTTTTCCTGGTAATGCACGGTGAGGGGGAAGAAATCCTGCCCCTCCTTCTGCGTCTTGGCGAAGGTCACGTTGGCCATGACGGAGGTCTCGCCCAGCGTGGCGATGACCGAGCCGTCGGCCTGGCGTGCGACCTTGCCGGTCTCCAGCGTAAGCGTCTCTTCGCCCCACTGCATGCTTTTCTTCGATATGTTGAACATCTTCGTATCCTGTAAGGGAGCGCTCCCGGGCGGATCCCGGGTCTCCCGTTTTGAAGGGCGGCCCCATTGCCGCCGACCCCTTGTCATCTTGCGTGCGCGTGCCGGGGTCTTGGCACCACGTCTCAGATTGCGGTGCCCTATACGAAAACACAGGGTTTGGGAACCGGTATCTGGTGCGGGGGTGGAGGGGTGCGACAGAGGGCTGTGCCCGTGTGCGGAGGGGCGTTCCTGCCGCCGGTGGTCCGTGTTCTATGGCGCCGCTGCATCCTCGCCCAGCCTCCGCACCGTCTGACGAAGCGGCAGCGATGCGCGCCTTGTACCGCGCCGTGTACCCTTGCCGATCAGAGGGACGGCGCCCGTCCGTGGGTGGGCGCACACTCCGCTGGGGGTCTTCACTTTATCCCACCACCACGTCCTCGCTCCACCCCCGCGCCAGCGTCAACGAAGCGCCCGCCCGGGGGACGGACGGGCGCTGGCCCGGCGGCACTACGTGCCTTGTCCCGGGCCGGGGCGCTCTTGAACACCGGAGGGACAAGCGCCGGTCCTCCGGGGCGGATGGGCGCTGGCCCGTCGGCGCTTCGCGCCTTTTTCCGGGCCGGGTGCCCTGCCGCCCCTACGGCTTCAGAACGGCACCGGCGCCTTGAAGGTGACGCCGACACCGCCGTCGGGATGGCGCAGGCGCAGGCTTTCTGAATGCAGCATCAGCCGGGGGAAGTCGCGGGCCGGACCCTCGGCGTAGAAGGGGTCGCCCAGGATCGGGTGGCCGATCTCGCGCATGTGGACCCGCAGCTGGTGGCTGCGCCCCGTGTGGGGCATCAGCCGCATCCGGGTGCTGCCGTCCTCGCGCCGCAGCACCCGCCAGTCGGTCTGCGCGGGGCGGCCATTCTCGTGGTCCACCATCTGCAGCGGCCGGTTCGGCCAGTCGACGATCAGCGGCAGGTCGACGGTGCCGGTCTTCTCCGCCACCGCGCCCCAGACCCGGGCGACGTAGGTCTTCTTCATCTGCCGCTTCTCGAACTGCAGCCCCAGGTGGCGCTGCGCCGGCTGGGTGAGGGCGAATACCATGACGCCGGAGGTGTCCCGGTCCAGACGGTGCACCAGCAGCGCCTCGGGAAAGGCGGCCTGCACCCGCGCCAGCAGACAGTCCGCCAGATGCGGCCCCTTGCCGGGCACCGAGAGCAGGCCGGCGGGCTTGTCCACCACGAGGATCTCGTGGTCGGCGTGGATGACGGACAGCGGCGTGTCTGGGGGATTGTAGTCGGTCAAGCCTCAGTCCCGTTGCGGCAGAGTATCGTCGATGTCGTAGTAGTCGCCCTTGTCGGCGACGAAGATGTGCCGGGCCAACCGGGTGCCCGTGGGCGCCGCCAGCGCCCCCATGGCGACCGAGACGGTGCCGCTGTCCTGCTTCTGCCAGAATAGGAAGGACCCGCAGGTGCCGCAAAAGCCGCGCCGTACCCCGGGGGAGGAGTCGAACCACCGCAGCCCCTCGTCCCGCAGGAGACGCAGGGCTTCGCCCGGCGCATCGGCCGAGGCCCAGTAGTGGCCGGACTGGCGACGGCACTGGCTGCAGTGGCAGGCGGCGGCAGGCGCGAGCGGTTGCGTCACCTCGAAGGCCACGGCGCCGCAGAGGCAGGAGCCGGTAACGCTCATGCCGCGCCGCCCCGGGCGAAGGTGGCATCGAGGATTGCCTGCAGCTGCGCCGCGTCCTCGGCGTCGAAGGCGGCGGGGCGGTCGCTGTCGATGTCGAGCACGCCGATCAGCCCGCCGGCGGCGTTCCGCACCGGCAGCACGATCTCGGAGCGGGTGGAGGCGGCGCAGGCGATATGGCCGGGGAAGGCCTCGACGTCGTCGACCAGCTGCACCTCGCCGCTGCGGGCGGCGGCGCCGCAGACGCCCTTGTCGAAAGGGATCACGAGGCAGCCGTGCCCGCCCTGGTAGGGCCCGATCTTCAGCAGCTCCGGCGCGGTGACGCGGTAGAAGCCGGTCCAGTCGAAGCGGTCGTCGGCGTGGTGCAGCTCGCACGCCATTGTAGCCATCAGCGCGACCTCGTCGGTCTCGCCCTCGGTCAGCGAGGCGATGACGCGGGCGGTGGCGGGGTAGTCGATACGCATGAAGGCGCTCCTTGGCCCGTGAGGGAGGGGGCTTCCGCCCCCCGCGCTGCGCGCTCCCCCCGAGGATATTTGTCAACCAGAGATGGGATCAGAGGCGTTCTATGGCGATGGCGGTGCCCTCGCCCCCGCCGATGCAGATCGCCGCGACGCCGCGTTTCAGCCCCTGCCGTTCCAGCGCGTTCAGCAGCGTCACCATGATCCGCGCCCCGGAGGCGCCGATCGGGTGGCCCAGCGCGCAGGCGCCGCCGTTCACGTTGACGCGGTCGTGGTCGAGCCCGAGTTCCTGCATGAAGACCATGGGGACCACGGCGAAGGCCTCGTTCACCTCCCACAGGTCGACGTCAGAGGGTTGCCATCCCAGCCGGTCCAGCAGCTTGCGCGCGGCGGGGACGGGGGCGGTGGTGAACCAGCCGGGTTCCTGCGCGTGGCTGGCGTGGCCGAGGATGCGCGCGCGGGCGGCGAGGCCCTGGCCATTGGCGGCCTCTTCCGAGGCCAGCACCAGCGCCGCCGCGCCGTCGGAGATGGAGGAGGCATTGGCGGCAGTGACCGTGCCGTTCTCGCGGAAGACGGGTTTCAGGTGCGGGATCTTCTCGGGGTGGGCGCGGCCGGGCTGCTCGTCCTCGGACACCTCGGTGGCGCCGCCGCGGCCGGGGACGGTGACGGCGGTGATCTCGGCGGTGAAGGCGCCGGAGTCTTGCGCGGCGCGGGCCCGAGACAGGGAGGCGAGCGCGTAGTCGTCCTGCGCCTCGCGGGTCAGCTGGTAGCGCTCGGCGCAGTCCTCGGCGAAGGTGCCCATCAGGCGGCCCTTGTCGTAGGCGTCCTCGAGCCCGTCGAGGAACATGTGGTCCACCGTGCGCCCGTGACCCAGCCGCGCGCCGCCGCGCATGGCGGGCAGCAGGTAGGGGGCGTTGCTCATGCTTTCCATGCCGCCGGCGACGATGGTTTCCACCTGCCCCAGCGCGATCTGGTCGAAGCCGGTCATCGCGGCCTTCATCCCCGACCCGCACATCTTGTTCAGCGTGGTGGCGGGCACCTCCTGGCCGAGGCCGGCGGCGAAACCGGCCTGCCGCGCCGGGGCCTGTCCCTGGCCGGCGGGCAGAACGCAGCCCATCAGCACCTCGTCCACCGTTGCCGCCCCCGCCTGCGCCAGTGCCGCGCGGATCGCGGCGCCGCCCAGTTCCGGCGCGGCCAATGGCGCCAGGGCGCCCTGGAAACCGCCCATCGGGGTGCGCGCGGCCCCGGCGATGACGACCTGTCTCATGCGATCCTCCCGTTTCCCGCCCCGGCATACCGGATGGTAACGAATGCCGTCTAGTCTTGCCGCAACGAGCGAGGAGACGGGAATGCAGATGCAGGCGGAAACCCGGGGGCCGGTGCAGGTGATCCGGGTATGCGAGCCGCGAATCGACGCGGCGGGCGCGGTGCAGTTCAAGGAACGCATGCGCGCCCTGGCGGGGAACGAGGCGCCGCGGGTGCTGCTGGATCTTGCCGAGGTGGAGTTCCTCGATTCCAGCGGGCTGGGGGCGATCGTGGCGGCGATGAAGATGCTGGCCCCGGACCGCCGGCTGGAACTGGCGGCGCTGTCGGGCAACGTGGCGCGGGTCTTCGCGCTCACGCGGATGGACAGCGTCTTTGTCATCCACCCCGACGCGGCAAGCGCGCTGGAGGCGGCGGATGCCTCCTGACTCCGGTCCCTGGACACCGGCGCGGCCGGGGACCGTGCGGCTGACGCTGCGGCCCGATCCGGCGGGGGTGCGGCAGCTGCTGGAGGAGCTGCGCCGCCGCTGGCGCATGGACCGGGTGGACGAGGCGCTGGCGGGACGGGCGGAGCTGGTGCTGGCGGAGCTGCTGAACAACGTTCTGGAACACGCGCTTCGCGGCAGTACGGCGGGGCGGGTCGAAGTGGAATGCGCGCCGGTGGCGGAAGGGCTGGCGCTGCGGGTCAGTGACAATGGCCGGCCGATGCCGCGGGGCCAGGTTCCGGCGGCGCGGATGCCGGTCCTGCCGCTGGAGCGCGGGACGCTGCCGGAGGGCGGCTTTGGCTGGCCGCTGATCCATGCGCTGGCGGAGGACCTGCGCTACAGCCGCGGCAACGGGACGAACTGCCTGAGCGCGGTGGTGCGGGAGACGGAGGCGGGGCTTGGGCGCGCTTTCGGGTGACAACGGTCTGCTGCGATAAGCGATAGGGATGTGTGCGGCAGACGCCGCTTGGTCCGCTGTGGCGTTCGCACGGCTGTTGTGCGCATCGGGCACAGGCGTGGCTGGTCAATCGCAGGAGCGGGTCCGCCTCGCCGTTGTCTTACGATTCTTCGGAATGCGAGCGCCGATCAATCTAGTGCCGCCCCCACGCCTACCCATATGTGTCAGCCCAAGGCGTTACGCGCTCGACGGCATCCCGTTCCCCACCGTTTGCCGGTTCCACCTCTTCAAGATCCCCAGTAGGTTCGCCCGGAACGAGGGGGATCTTCATGCGTACATTCCAGCGGCCCGGCCGCTCTCCGGTTCTGGCGACGAACGGCATCTGCGCCACGTCGCACCCGCTGGCGGCCAAGGTGGCGCTGGACGTGCTCGCGCAGGGCGGCAACGCGGTGGACGCGGCGATCGCGGCGGCGGTGTTGCTGGGGATCTGCGAGCCGCAGTCAACCGGCATCGGCGGCGACTGCTTTGCCTTGATCAAGCCGCCGGGGGACGAGCGGATCGTGGCGCTGAACGCCTCTGGCCGCGCCCCCGCCGACTATGACGCCGAGGCGATGCGCGCGCTGGGGCCGGTGATCCCGCGCAACCACGTGGGGGCGGTGACGGTGCCGGGGGCGATCGACGGCTTCTGCCGGATGTCCGAGGACTTCGGCCTGCTGGGGCTGGACGAGGTGCTGGCTCCCGCAATCCGCTACGCCGAGGAGGGCGTGCCGGTGGCGCCGCGGGTGGCCTTCGACTGGAACGTGGCGCAGGGGCGGCTGCAGGGGGCCGCGCGGCACGATTACCTTTGCAGCGACGGCAGCGTGCCCCGGGTGGGCACCCTGTTCCGCCATCCGCGCCAGGCCGAGGCGCTGCGCCGCATCGCCGCCCAGGGGCGCGCGGGCTTTTACGAGGGCGAGGTGGCCGAGGACATCGTCGCCTCGCTGCGGCAGGCCGGCGGCAGCCACACGCTGGAGGATTTCGCCGCCACCGCCTGCGACTACGTCGAGCCGTTGCACGGCGACTACCGTGGCACCGGGCTGGTGGAGCATCCGCCCAACGGCCAGGGCGCCACCGCAATCCTGATGGCCAATATCCTCGCCGAGTTCGACCTGGCCGCCATGGACCCCTTCGGCGCCCCCCGCGCGCACCTGGAGGCCGAGGCGGCGAAGCTGGCCTACGACGCGCGCAACCGCTTCATCGCCGACCCGGACCACGTGACGCGGCTTGCCCACATGCTGGCGCCCGAGACCGCGCGGGCGCTGGCGGCGCTGATCGACCCCGGCAAGGCAATGGACCACCCCCGCGCGCTGACCGAGGCGGTGCACCGCGACACCGTCTACCTGACCGTGATCGACAGCGACCGCATGGCGGTGTCGCTGATCTACTCGACCTTCGACAGCTTCGGCTCCGGCATCGCCTCGGACCGCTTCGGCATCCTGATGCAGAACCGCGGCGCCGGCTTCACGCTGGAACAGGGCCACCCGAACGAGGCGGCGCCGGGCAAGCGGCCTATGCACACCATCATTCCCGGGATGCTGACCGGCGGCGGGCGGGTGGATGCGACCTTTGGCGTGATGGGCGGGCAGTACCAGTCCTGCGGCCACGCACATTTCCTGACCAACGTGGCCGATTACGGCATGGACATGCAGGCGGCCATCGACGCGCCGCGGCTGTTTCCCGAGCCGGGGGGGCCGCTGATGCTGGAGGAAGGCTATCCCGATGCCGTCGCCGCCGAACTGGCCGACCTTGGCCACGAGGTGAAGCGGCCGCCGGTGGGGATCGGCGGCGCGCAGGCGATCCGCATTCACCATGAACAGGGGGTGCTTGAGGGCGGCTCCGACCCGCGCAAGGATGGCTGCGCCCTGGGGTACTGACCCCGACATCGAAGGAGAACGACCATGCCGATCCGTCCCGTGAAAGAGATGGTGGCCGAGGCCAAGGCCCGGATCACCAGCCTGAGCGTCACCGAGGCCCGCGCCGAGGCCGAGGCCGGGCGCGCCCTGCTGGTGGACATCCGCGACCCGCGCGAGCTGCAGCGCGAGGGCCGGGTGCCCGGCGCCTTCCACGCCCCGCGCGGGATGCTGGAGTTCTGGGTCGACCCGGCGTCGCCCTACCACAAGGAGGCGCTGGCGGGCCAACGGCTGGTGCTGTTCTGCGCCTCGTCCTGGCGCTCGGCACTGTCGGCGCGGACGCTGCAGGAGATGGGGCTGGAGGACGTCGCGGAGATCGAGGGCGGCTTCAAGGCCTGGCGCGAGGCCGGCCTGCCGGTCGACGAACCGAAGGACTGACGGGGCCGGCGCGAGCCCGCGGGATCAGTTCAGCTGTACGTGCAGCGGGTAGTGCCCGTCCTCGAAGTCGCCGAAAAGGTCGGGCAGGTCCGGGTGATCCACCGGCTCGCCGGAATAATCGGCGACAAGGTTCTGCTCTGACACGTAGGCCACGTAGTAGCTGTTATCGTTCTCGGCCAGCAGGTGGTAGAACGGCTGGTCCTTGGCCGGGCGGCTTTCCTCGGGGATGGCGCTGTACCATTCCTCGGTGTTCGAGAACATGGCGTCCACGTCGAAGACCACCCCGCGAAAGGGGTGCTTCTTGTGCCGGACAACCTGTCCGAGCGAATACTTGGCGCGCGTCTTCAACATGCAATCTGCCCCCTTGCCCTTATTTCCTAGCCAATCGAACCGGCGCTTGTCCATGCAAGCCGGCCGAATTTACCAGAAACAGTCTGTGAACCGCCGCCCTTCTTCCAGCCTGCCAAGGCCCGGCGGGCCCTGCGGCCGATCGGCCCATCCGGCGGCGCGGTTGCACAAATGTGAACTTTCCTGCGGGAATCAAGTTTATTGCGTAAAGGAACTAAGCTATTGCTGTGGACAAAAGACATCAAAAAAATACCTGAGGGCCCATGAGCAGACCCTTTAGAGCGATACTCCTGCTGGTGATCCTGTCCGGCTGTGGCGGTGGCGGCAGCGTGGAGCCGCCGCGCAACCTCGATGACGCCTGCGCCATCGTGAAGGAACGCCCCGACTTCCTGCGCGCCTTCCGCAAGGCAGAGCGCAAGTGGGGCGTGCCCGTGCATGTGCAGATGTCGACGATCTACCACGAGTCGAAATTCGAGGGGGACGCGCGCACGCCCCTGAACTTCGTGCTTGGCGTCATTCCCATGGGGCGGATGAGCTCTGCCTACGGGTACAGCCAGGCGCTGGACGGCACGTGGGACGAGTACGTCGAGAGGACCGGCAACCGGAAGGCCGAGCGGGACGATATCCGCGACGCCACCGACTTCATCGGCTGGTACATGACCAATACCGAGAACCGGCTGGGCATCTCCAAGAACGACGCGCGCAACCAGTACCTCGCCTACCACGAGGGCCAGGGCGGCTATTCGCGCGGGTCGCACCTGCGCAAGGGCTGGCTGCTGGCCTACGCGGACCGGGTGCAGACGCGGGCAGCGATGTACGAGGTGCAGCTGAACCGCTGCAACCGCTGATACCCGTGAACAAAACTCCCTGAACGAGAAAAGGCGCGGATCCCTCCGCGCCTTTTCCGTTTCTGTGTCTAAACTTTAAAGCCCGCGCCGCTGCATCTCGATCGGGATGCTGAAGAGGTTGGCGCCGAGGCCTCCGACGGGTTGCAGCCCGTCCAGCCGCACCGTGGTGCGGGTGCCGTCGCCGGCGGTGATGATCCACTGGCGCAGCTGCACCTGCGGGCCGGTGAAAAGCAGGGCGATGCTGCCGTATTCCGGCTGCTTGGGGTCCTGCGCCACCACGATGGTATAGGTGCCGTCGTACTGGAACCCGGTGACCATGCCGCGGCGGCTGAGATCCACGTTACGCTCGAGGATCAGGTTCAGCGGGGTGCGCGACAGGGGGTACTGCTCCGGCGGCATGTTCGACTTGTTGTCGAAGACCGCCACCTGCCCGCCGCCGGCCATCACCAGCGCGGGGTTGGGCTTGTCGTACTCGAAGCGGATCCGTCCGGGACGCTTGATGTAGAGGGTGCCGGTGGCGGTGCTGCCGTCGGCGTTGACCTGGGTGAACCTCGACTGGGCCGTGCTGAGGCTGTTGAGGTACTGCGAAATGGCGTTCAGCGACAGCGCGTCGGCGAAAGCCGGCTGCATGGAGGCCGCGAGGAACAGCGGCAGCAGCATGAGACGTAGGATTTTCATGGCCTGTATCTAAACCTTCCGTTTCGGGGTTTGCAGCGGGGAACCTAGCACATCACGCAGATTTGCCAGAGCGGGGGCGGCGCGGGTGGCGGCGACCCGCCGCCCGATGGCGGCTTGACCGGGCGCTGACGCTGCGGCACCACCTTGGCGAACACAGCGAAAGGAACCGCCATGACCCACCACCACGCCGACACCCGCGCCCTCGTCACCGGCGCGGCGCAGGGGCTTGGCCTTGCCATCGCGCGCCAGCTGATCGCCGAGGGCTGCACCCGGCTGGCGCTGGTGGACGTCAACGCCGAGGCGGGGCGGCAGGTGGCGCAGGACCTGTCGAAGGACGGGGTGCAGGCAGAGTTCCTGCACGTCGACCTCGCCGATACCGAGGCGGCCATGGAGATGGTGGACGAGGCGATAAGGCGGCTGGGCGGGCTGAACGCGCTGGTGAACGCGGCGGCGCTGACCGACCGCAGCTCGATCCTCGACACCGATCCCGCGTTCTTCGACCTGATCTTCGCGATCAACACCAAGGCCCCGTTCTTCGCGCTGCAACGCTTTGCGCAGCACTGCATCGACCAGGGCCACCCCGGCACCTGCGTCAACATCCTGTCGGTCATGGCCCACTGCGGCATGTCCTTCATCGCGCCCTACTCCGCCTCGAAGGCGGCGCTGCTGAACATCACCAAGAACGCGGCCAACGCGCTGGTGAAGAACCGGATCCGCGTCAACGGGATCTGCGTGGGGTGGATGGACACGCCGGGAGAGAACCGGATCCAGACCAAGTTTCACGGCCGCGACGAGGGCTGGCAGCGACAGGTGGAGGCGGACATGCCCTTCGGGATGCTGGTCAAGCCGGAACAGGTGGCGCACCAGGTGGCCTTCTACCTCGGGCCGCAGTCGGGGGTGGTGACGGGGTCGATCATGGACTTCGATCAGCAGGTGATCGGGTCCTACCCCGACTTCAAGAACAGGTAAGGCTCAGCCCGGGGTCAGGCAGTCGCCGGGCAGCAGGTACAGCCGCTGGGGCCGGGTGCGGTAGGCGCCGTCCAGCGGCGCCAGTTCCGCCACCTCCTCTGCGTCCGGCGGACAGGGCGCCTCCGCGCCCGAGGGCAGCACCAGCAGCACCTGCTCCGGGCGCGGAACGTAGGCGTGGCGCTGGGCGTAGTGATGCGGCGGCCGCCCCCGCACCGGCATCGCGGCCAGCGGCACCCCGGCGTCGCGGCCGCTGTAGAACAGGTCCGCCAGCACGTCGCGGTCGCTCGCCACCACCGCCGCCACCCGCAGGTCGCGGGCAATGTCAAGGATCATGCGGCTCATCTCTGCCCGGCCGGTGTAGCGCGCCAGCAGCTGCTGGCCCCGCAGGCTCAGGCTCTCTGGGGCGAGGGTGGAAAGCGGCAGCACCAGGCTGAACAGCGCGTTGACCCCGAAGGCCACCCACAGCCACGCCCGGTGGCGCGGCAGCATCCAGGCCACGGCCAGCACCGTTCCTGCGATATAGGCAGAGGCCGCCCAGTTGGCATAGGCGCGGCTGAGCAGCGCCTGCAGGCAGACGACCCCCAGGATCGGAAGCGAGAAGACCAGCAGGAACCGCAGCAGCGGCGGCTGGCGCCGCACCGTGGCCACCACGATCAGCAACGCGGTGAAGACGGCGGGGCCAACCACGGCGAACTGCGAGGAAAAGAACTCCGCCAGCCCCACCGGGTTCAGCGCCGCGCGGGTGCCGGGGTCGCGGACCCAGTCGGCGTTGTCCAGCGTGTGCGACAGGGTGGTAAAGCCGTTGACCGCGTTCCAGATGAGGTTCGGCGCGGCGGTCAGCACGAAGGCGCCCAGCAGCAGCAGCGCCCCCTTCCGCCCCGGCCGCGCATCCGCGAACAGCAGCGCCGCCAGCGCGCCGCACAGCGGGAAGTAGATCGCAGCGTATTTCGACAGAAAGGCTAGCCCCAGCAGCACCCCCGCGATCACCGCGTCGCGCGGCGCGCGTGTTTCCAGCAAGCGCAGGTAGAAGCCGAAGGCGCCGATCAGGAAGGGGAACATGATCGTGTCGGTGGAGATCAGCAGGCTCGCCAGCGCCACCATCGGCAGCGTTACGTAAAGCAGCGCCGTCACCAGCGCGGCCCGCGGCCCGAACAGCCGCGCCGCGATCCATCCCATGCCCAGCGCCGCCACGCCATGCAGCAGCGGCGCCGGCAGCCGCACCCAGAAGGGCGCGTCGCTGAAGACGGTGAAGGCGGCGATGACCCAGCCTATCATCGGTGGCTTGGAATAATAGCCGAAGGCCAGCTCCTGCCCCCAAAGCCAGTACTGCGCCTCGTCGACGAACAGGTCGGTTCGGTTGAACGCCAGCAGCAGCACCCGCAGCGCCGTGATCGCCGCCACCCCCGCCGCGGCGGGGACCAGCCAGGGGCGGCTGTCAGGCACGCCTTTTCCGGCGCTTCTCGGCGTGGATCAGGTAGAGGTTGCGGCTGTAGATCAGCAGGCCCAGCGACTGGCCGAGGATGAACACCGGGTCGGCGCGGTAACAGGCATAGGCGAACAGGATCGCCCCGCCGCCGATCGAGAAGTACCAGAAGGCCACCGGCACCACCGACTTCCGCTCGCGTTCCGAGGCGACCCATTGCACCAGGAAGCGGCCCATGAACATCAGCTGCCCGAACAGGCCGAAGGCGACCCACCAGAACTCTGCCCAGTTGGTGACTTTCAGCCAGGAAAACAGCGTGTCGATCATCGGTGAACCTCGGTGGGCGCCACGGTCTTGCGGCGGCGGATCAGCCAGGCCACGCCGATCAGGTCGTAGATGCCGACCAGCGCGCGCTGAAGATTGTTGTAGTTCGACTGCCCGCCCTGCCGTTCCCGGTGACCGACGTCGACCAGCCGCACGGTCCAGCCGTCGCGGGCGAAAAGGGCGGGCAGGTAGCGGTGCATGTGGTTGAAGTAGGGCAGCGACAGGAAGGCGTCACGCCGAAATCCCTTCAGCCCGCAGCCGGTGTCGCGGGTGCCGTCGCGCAGCAACTGCCGGCGCAGGGCGTTGGCGATGCGCGAGGCGGCGCGTTTCGACCAGGTGTCGCGGCGCCCGACGCGCTGCCCCGCCACCAGCCCCAGCTGTCCCGAGGGCTCTGCCAGCAGCGGCTCCCACAGCCGGGGCAGTTCCTCGGGCGGGTTCTGGCCGTCGCCGTCCAGCGTGCAGACCACCGGCGCGCGGGCCGCGGTGACACCGCTGTGCACCGCCGCGCTCTGGCCTGCCGACCGTTCATGCCGCAGCAGCCGCAGCGCGGGCAACTCGCCCATCAGCGCCCGGGCCGCCTCGGCCGTACCGTCATCGGACCCGTCGTCCACCACGATGATCTCGTACCCCCCCGGCAACGGCGCAGCGGCCTCGGCGATGCCCCGCACCAGCGCGGCGACGTTCATCGCCTCGTTGCGCATGGGGATCACGATCGAGACGCAAGGGGAGGACATGGGGCGGGATCCGGTAACGCGCAGGGCCTCTGCGCCGAACCCGGCCGGGGTAAACCCAAACGCGCCCGCTTGTCCACCGCGCCGCGGCGGCGCGTCAGCGTTTCAGCGTCGCACCCAGCTGCAGTTTCGGCGACAGCACCACCCGCTCGCCGCCGCCGGTGCCGGTCCCGGCGCGCCGCACGATGATGCGCGCCGCCTCGCGCCCGATCTCGGCACGGCAGGCATCCATCGTGGCCAGCCGCCGCGGCAGCCCGTCCAGCATCTCGACCCCGTTGAACCCGGCCAGCCCCAGCCGCCCCGGCACGTCGATGCCGTTGTCGAGACAGTAAAGCAGCCCCCCCGCGCCGATCATGTCGTTGGAGTAGTAGAGGAAATCGAGGTCCGGCGAGCGCTCGAGGATCGCCTGCGTCATCTCGCGCCCCTTCAGCAGGGCCGATCCGCCCTGGTAGAACTCCTGGTCCGCCACCTCCAGCCCGGCCTTGGCCAGCGCCTCGGTGAACCCCTCGAACCGCTTCCGCGCCCGGTGGTCCAGCGGCATCTTGGTGCCCAAAAACCCGATCCGGCGATAGCCCTCGCCAACGATCTCCCGCGCCATCTCGCGCCCGGCGCGGCGGTGCGAGATGCCCACCATGGCGTCCACGGGCTCGCCGTCGCTGTCCATGATCTCGACGATGGGAATGCCCGCGGACTTCAGCATCGCCCGGGACGCCTCGGAATGCTCCAGCCCCGCCAGGATCACCCCGGAAGGCCGCCACGAGAGCATCTCGTACAGCACCTTCTCCTCACGCTCGGGCTGGTAGTTCGTCACCCCCACCACGGGCTGCAGCGGCGTGTCGTCCAGCACCTCGGACAGGCCCGAAAGCACCTCGGGGAACACCAGGTTCTTCAGCGAGGGGATGATCACCGCCACCAGGTTGACCCGCTGCGAGGCAAGCGCCCCGGCGATCTTGTTGGGCACGTAGCCAAGGGTGCGCGCGGCCTCCAGCACCTTTTCCCGGGTGGCGGGGCTGACGTCGCCGCGGTTGCGCAGCACCCGGCTGACGGTCATCTCGCTGACCCCCGACGCGGCGGACACGTCCCGCAGCGTCATCGGGCGGCTGATGTTGGCTGTCTCTTCGTCCGTCACCGCCGTTCCTCCGCTGTCACCGCGCGATGTTAGCGGTAAACCCGCGCCCCCCGCAAGCTGCCGCCGGGCTTGGCCCGACGCCCCGCGCCGCGCCCGCCGCCCTTGCAACAAGGCACCTCTTGCGCCATCTAATCCGGCAACGCCGCACCATCAATGACAGGATTTCCCATGCTGGAACTGGGTCAGACCACAGCCGCCCCCGCCGCCGCCGACCTGATCGGCGACGTGAACGAGGCCAATTTCGTGGCCGAGGTCATGGAAGGCTCCGCCGAGATCCCGGTGATCGTCGACTTCTGGGCGCCCTGGTGCGGCCCGTGCAAGACCCTCGGCCCGATGCTGGAGGAGGCGGTGACCAAGGCGGGCGGCAAGGTGCGGATGCTGAAGCTGAACGTGGACGAGAACCAGCGCCTCGCCGCCGCGCTGGCGCAGCAGGGCCTGCCGCTGCAGTCGATTCCCACGGTCGTGGCCTTCCACCAGGGCCGTCCCGTGGACATGTTCCAGGGCGCGCTGCCGGCCTCCGAGATCAACGCCTTCGTGTCCAAGATCGCGGCGCTGGCCGGCGACGACGGCCTGGGCGAGGCGATCGAGGCCGCCGAGGCGATGCTGACCGAGGGCGACGCGGTGGGCGCGGCGCAGACTTTCGCCGCGATCCTCGGCGAAGAGCCGGAGAACGCCCCGGCCTACGGCGGCCTCGTGCGGGCCCACATCGCGCTGGGCGATCTCGACCAGGCCGAGGCGATCCTGAACGGCGCCCCCGCCGCGATCTCCGCCGCGCCGGAACTGGAGGCCGCCCACGCCCAGCTGGAACTGGCACGGCAGGCCGCCGGCGCCGGGCCCGTGGCCGACCTGCAGGCGGCGGTCGAGGCCAACCCCGACGACCTTCAGGCGCGCTTCGACCTCGCCAAGGCGCTGCACGCGCAGAACGACGTGCAGGGGGCGGTGGACCAGCTGCTCGACCTGTTCGGCCGCGACCGCGAGTGGAACGATGGCGCCGCGAAACAGCAGCTTTTCACCATCTTCGACGCGCTGAAACCGCAGGATCCCGTGGCCCTGAACGGCCGCCGGCGCCTGTCCTCGATGATATTTGCCTGAGCCCGGGGCCGGGCTACCATCTGCGCCATGTTCCCCGCGGCGGACCTGCCCCCGAAGATCCCGGTCTTCCCCTTGCCCGGCGCGCTGCTGCTGCCGCGGGCGAAGCTGCCGCTGCACATATTCGAGCCGCGCTACCTGCAGATGCTCGACGACACCCTGAAGACCTCGCACCGGCTGATCGGCATGGTGCAGCCCTACGACGCGGCGGACGGGCCCCGGCTGCACCGCATCGGCTGCGCCGGCCGGCTGACCGCCTTCTCCGAGACCGAGGACGGGCGCTACCTCGTGACGCTGTCGGGCACCTCGCGCTTCCGCATCTCGGCCGAGGTGGAGGGCTTCCACCCTTACCGCTGCTGCGAGATCACCTGGGACGGCTTCGCCCGCGACCTCGGGCCGGCGGAGAACGACAAGGGGTTCGACCGCGAGGACTTCCTGTCGCTGCTGAACCGCTTCTTCGACGAGGAGGGGCTGAAGACCGACTGGGAGGCGCTGCGCGAGGCGGATGACGAGCTGCTGATCAACTCGCTGTCGATGCTCTGCCCGTTCGAGCCCGAGGACAAGCAGGCGCTGCTGGAGGCGCCCTCGCTCTGCACCCGGCGCGAGACGCTGGTGACCCTGATCGAATTCGCACTGCGCGGCGGCGGCAACGAGGAGGTGATGCAATGACGGGCAAGGCCAGGACCCCGGTCCACGACCGCAAGATGCTGGAATCGCTGGTCTGTCCCCAGACCCACGCGATCCTCTCCTACGACGCCGAGCATAACGAGCTGATCTCGAAAGCCGCCCACCTCGCCTACCCGATCCGCGACGGCATCCCCGTCATGCTGATCGACGAGGCGCGCCCGCTGGAATAGCGGCTTCTTTCAGCTTCTTCCGGTCCGAAATATCCCGGGGGGAGGCCCGGACCCCGTCCGGGACGGGGGGCAGCGCCCCCCTTCGCCCCCCGCCGCGAGAACCGCCCTCAGCTCTGCCGCCCCTGCAGCAGCCGCGGCAGGTCGCCCTTCACCCCCGCCGCCTCGCGCATCAGCGCCCGCCGCAGCCCCGGCACCGCCCCGGCCAGCCCCAGCCCCACGTCCCGCGCCAGGCGCAGCAGCGGGTTGTCGTTCGAGAACAGCCGGTTCACCCCGTCCGTCGCCAGCGCCAGCCCGGAGACATCGAAGCGCCGCCAACGCTCGTAGCGCGCCAGCACGTCCAGCCGCCCGATGTCCTCCCCGCGCCGCCGGGCCAGCGCCAGCACCTCTGCCAGCGCGCCCACGTCCTTCAGCCCCGCGTTCAGCCCCTGCCCTGCCAGCGGATGCACCCGGTGCGCCGCGTCCCCCAGCAGCGCCACGCGCGGCGCGGCGAAACGGGTGGCGATGGACAGCGGCACCGGGTGGTGGAACCGCGCGCCCTCCAGCCGGATCCCGCCCAGGAAATCGCCCACGCGGGGGCGCAGCTCGGCAAGGTAGCCGGCCTCGTCCAGCGCGGCGATGCGCGCCGCGGCGGTCTCTGTCTCGGTCCAGACGATGGAGGAACGGTTGCCGGGCAGCGGCAGGATCGCCAGCGGTCCCGAGGGCATGAAGAACTGGTGCGCGACGCCCTGGTGCGGTTTGTCGTGGGCGATGGCGCAGGTGAAGGACACCTGCCCGTAGGACCAGCCCATGCGGCGGATCCCGGCGCGGCGCGCGGTGGGCGAGGCGGCGCCGTCGGCCCCCACCACCACCGCGGCGCGCAGGCTGCGGCCCCCTGCCAGCGTCACCGAGACGTGGCCGTCTTGCACCTCGTGCCCCGTCACCTCGCCGGTGATCCGGGTCACCCGCTCCTCCGCCTCCAGCGCGGCGTGCAGGGCGCGGCGCAGGTGTCGGTCCTCCAGCATCTGCCCGACCGGACGTTCCTCGATCTCGGCGCCGTCGAACAGCAGCATCAGCGGCGAGGCTCCCTCGCCCGCGCGGCCGTCGCTGACCTTGATCTGCTCGATCGGCTGGGCCTGGTCCGCAACCCGGTCCCAGACCCCGACCGCCCGCAGCAGCCGCACGGAACCGTGGGCCAGCGCATAGCCGCGCCCGTCGAAGTCGTCCGCGCCCTGCACCTCGGGCGCCAGGCGTTCCACCAGCGCCACGTCCAGCCCGGCCCCCGCGAGGGCGAGCGCCAGGGCGCTGCCGTTCAGCCCGCCACCGATCACGATCACATCCATGCCGCGCAATATGGCCGCCGCGCCGGCTTTGTCCATCCGCGCCTTGCCCCGCGAATGCCGGTTTCCCCCGCCCGCGCCTTGGCCTAGCCTGCGCCGGTGAAGGGAGACCGGGGATGTCCGACGACTGGCTGAAGATGACGGCCGCCGAACTGGGGCGCGGCATCGGCGCGGGGCGCATCGACGCCGAGGCGCTGGCAGAGGCGTTCCTTGATGCCATCGACGCGCATGCCCACGGCACCCGGATCTACGCCCGCACCACCCCCGCCCGCGCCCTTGCCGAGGCCCGCGCCGCTGCGAAGCGGGCGCGGGACGGGCGGCGACTTGGCCCGCTGGACGGGGTGCCGGTCAGCTGGAAGGACCTGTTCGACACCGCCGGCGTGGCGACCGAGGCGGGCTCTGCCCTGCTGCGCGGGCGGGTGCCCGAGCGCGACGCGCGGGTGCTGCGGAACGCCACCGCCGCCGGGCTGGTCTGCCTGGGCAAGACCCACATGTCGGAACTGGCCTTCTCCGGCCTCGGGCTGAACCCGGTCACCGCCACTCCGCCCGGCCTGCACGACCCGGAAACGGTGGCGGGCGGCTCCTCCTCCGGCGCCGCGGCCTCGGTGGCGCAGGGGCTGGCGGCGGCGGCGGTGGGGTCGGATACCGGCGGTTCGGTGCGGGTGCCGGCGGTCTGGAACGACCTCGTGGGGCTGAAGACCAGCCACGGCCGCCTGTCCCTGGAAGGCGTGGTGCCGCTGTGCGAGAGCTTCGACACCGTGGGCCCGCTGTGCCGCTCGGTGGAGGACGCGGCGCTGATGCTGGCGGCGCTGGGGGGCGGCCGTGCTCCGGACCTGTCGGGCGCCAGCCTGAAGGGCGCGCGCCTGCTGCTGCTGACCACCGCGGCGCTGGACGACCTGCGCGAGGAGCCGCGCGCGGGGTTCGAGGCGGCGGCAGAGCGGCTGGCCCGCGCCGGCGCGGTGGTGGAGCGGCGCGCGGTGCCGATGATCGCCGAGGCACTGGCGCTGTCGCCGGTGCTGTTCGCCACCGAAGCCTACGGCACGTGGAAGGACCGGATCGAGGCCGAACCGGACGCGATGTTTCCCGAGATCCTCGCCCGCTTTCGCGGCGGCGCGGAATACTCCGGTGCCGACTTCGTCGCGGCCTGGCGGCGGCTGCGGGACTACCGCCGGCAATGGGCCAAGGAGACCGCCGGTTACGACGCGGTGATCCTGCCCACTGCCCCCAACATGCCCCCCGACGCGGCGCGGCTGCAGAGCGACCGCGGCTATTACGTGGCCGAGAACCTGCTGACCCTGCGCAACACCCGGATCGGCAACCTGATGGACAGCGCCGCCCTGTCGCTGCCCGCCGGGCGCCCCGCCACCGGCCTGTCGCTGTTGACCCCGCCGGGCACCGAGGCGCGGCTGCTGCGGCTTGGCGCGGCGGCCGAGGCGGCGCTGCGCTGAACAATCCGGGCGCCGCTGACCCAAAAGCCACAACCCCGGGCTGCAGGCCTGCTTTTTCGAGCGATTTCATAGACCCTTCCCGGATTGCCCGGTAACGTGACGGGCAAACGGGGCGTTAACGACCCCGGCGTTTGAGGCACATAGCGAACCATGATGTTCCCGGAGCGGTTTTCGAACCTGCCAGAATACGCGTTTCCGCGGCTGCGGACGCTGTTGGACGACTACGCGCCCGGCGGCGAGCCGGTGGCGATGTCGCTGGGCGAGCCGCGCCACCCGTTCCCGAACTGGGTGGGCGAGGTGCTGGCGGCGAACCTCGACGGCTTCGGCCGCTACCCGCCCAACGACGGCACCCCCGAGCTGCTGAACGCCATCGCCGGCTGGATCGGCCGCCGTTACGGCGTGCCGCTGGCGCTGGACCGGCAGATCATGGCGCTGAACGGGACCCGCGAGGGGCTGTTCGGGGCCTGCATGGCGCTGTGCCCCGAGACCGCGCGCAACGGCGGGCGGCCGGCGGTGCTGGTGCCGAACCCTTTCTACCAGGTCTACGCGGTCGCCGCGCTGGCGGCGGGGGCCGAGCCGATCTACGTGCCGGCCACCCGGGAGACCAGCTTCCTGCCCGACTACGGGTCACTGTCCCCCGAGATCCTGGACCGCACCGCCATCGCCTATGTCTGCTCGCCCTCGAACCCGCAGGGCGCCTGCGCCGGGCGCGACTACTGGGCGGAGCTGATCGGGCTGGCGGAACGGCATGATTTCCGTATCTTCGCGGACGAGTGCTACTCCGAGATCTACCGCGACACGCCCCCGGTGGGCGCGCTGCAGGTGGCGGACGAGATGGGCGCCTCGCCGGAGCGCGTGGTGATCTTCCACTCGCTCTCGAAACGGTCCAGCGTGCCCGGCCTGCGCTCCGGCTTCTGCGCCGGCGGGGTGGAAAGCCTGAAGCGGATCAAGCAGCTGCGGGCCTATGCCGGCGCGCCGCTGCCGATGCCGCTGCAGCGGGTGGCGGAACGGCTTTGGGCCGACGAGGCGCATGCCGAGACCAACCGCGCGCTCTACCGCGAGAAATACAAGCTGGCGGACGAGATCCTTGCCGGCGTGCCGGGCTACCTGCCCCCCGAGGGCGGGTTCTTCCTGTGGCTTCCCGTCCCCGACGGCGAGGAGGCGGCACTGAAGCTCTGGTGCGAGACCGGGGTGCGGGTTCTGCCCGGAGCCTATCTTGGCCGGGCCACCGAGACGGGCAACCCCGGCGCGGGCTACATCCGCGTGGCGATGGTTGCTCCAATAGAAGAAATGCAGGGCGGGCTGATCCGGCTTCGCAACTGCTTGTACGGGTGAGGACGAGGCGGACATGGCATCTTATCAGGTCAGACAGCGCGAGCGGCTGCTGGACAGCAAGACCCAGGCAGTGATCGAGCGGCGCAGCAAGGAATTGCTGGGCGTGGCGCTGCTGTTCCTCGCGGTCCTGACGACGCTGGTGCTGGCCACCTACGTGCCGGACGATCCGTCCTGGCTGTCGGCCACCAGCGAACCCGCGCAGAACTTCCTCGGCCGCGCCGGCGCCTCGATCGCCTCGCCGCTGTTCATCATCGTCGGCTGGGGCGCCTGGGGGCTGCCGCTGGTGTTCGGCGCCTGGGGCCTGCGCTTCGTGCTGCACCGCGGGTCCGACCGCGCCCTGTCGCGGGTGATCTTCGCGCCGATCGCCATCGCGCTGGCGGCGGTCTACGCCTCGACCCACGTGCCCAGCAGCGTCTGGACCCACAGCTTCGGGCTGGGCGGGCTGTTCGGTGACACGGTGCTGGGGGCGATTCTCAGCGTGGTGCCGCTGGGCACGACCTTCGGGCTGAAGCTGCTGGCGCTGCTGGTGGCGCTGGCCACCGCCGGGATGACCCTGTTCGTGCTGGGCTGCACCGGGGCCGAGGTGCGCGGTTTCGCGCGGTTCCTCGGGGTGTCGGTGGTGCTGGCCTACAACAGCCTGCTGAACGGGCTGAACCGTGGTGCGAGCGGGGCGCTGACCGGCGCTGCCGCCCTGCGCGCGGCGCGGGCCGAGCGGGTGCAGATGCGCCGCTCTGCCGCCGAGGAAGCCGCGCACGAGGAGGCCGCGATGGCGGCCGAGATGCACGTGGCCCCCCGCATGACCCGCGGTGCGCCGCTGGTCGCCCGCCGCCCCGCCGCCGTGATCCACGCGCCCGAGCCGCAGTACGACGACGAGGACGAGGACTGCTGGCAGGCCTACGAGCCCGAGCCCGAGGCGAAGGGCCTGCGCCTGCGCCTGCCCGCGCTGAAGAAAAAGCCCGTGATGCCCGAGCCGGAGCTGGTGGAAACCGCGCCCCCCGCGGGCTGGGAGCCGGACGAGGACATGTCCGACGACCGCATCAAGGCGCGCATCGCCGACGTCATCAAAAGCCGCGTGCGCGCCCCGGTGCTGCAGGCCAACCGCACCGCCGAGGCGATCGCCAAGCGGCGCGGTCCCAAGCCGATGCTGCTGAACAACCCCGAGGCGATTTACGCCGAACGCACCCCCGGCCGCCGCCTTGCCGAGCCGCCGCTGACCGCCGCCCATGCCGGCGAGCCGGCGCTGCGGATGATGGAGCCGCCGCTGACCGCCACGGCCGCGGTGCCACCCGCGCCCGCTGCTCCCGCTGCCCCCGCGCGGCCGGTCGCCCAGCCGGGGCCGCAGGCCTCCCCCGTCTTTCAGCGCCGCGCCGCCGAAGTCGAGACGCCGCTGGTGGCCGAGCCGCTGTTCGACGCCGACGACGAGGACGACACCGGCTGGCACGCCCCCGCGGCCCCTGTCGCTGCCCCCGCTCCCGCCGGCCGCACCGCCGCGCCGCTGCCGCAGCACATCCAGAACCGCAGCGTGGTGCAGCACAGCCCGCGCCGGCCGATGCAGCCCTCGCAGAAGGCCCGCACCGAGGCGCAGCCCTCGCTGCAGTTCGACGTGAGCGAGACGGTCTACGAGACCCCGCCCCTGTCGCTGCTGGCCGACCCCGCCGAGGTGGAGCGGCACCACCTGTCCGACGACGCGCTGGAGCAGAACGCCCGGATGCTGGAATCGGTGCTGGACGACTACGGCGTGAAGGGCGAGATCGTCAGCGTCCGCCCCGGCCCCGTTGTCACCATGTACGAGCTGGAGCCCGCCCCGGGTCTCAAGGCCAGCCGCGTCATCGGCCTTGCCGACGACATCGCGCGGTCCATGTCGGCGCTCTCCGCCCGCGTGTCCACGGTGCCCGGCCGCAGCGTGATCGGGATCGAACTGCCCAACGAAAAGCGCGAGATGGTGAATTTCCGCGAGATCCTCTCGGGGCGTGACTACGGCGACGGCAACCACCGCCTGCCGCTGGCGCTGGGCAAAGACATCGGCGGCGAGCCGGTGGTGGCCAACCTGGCCAAGATGCCCCACCTGCTGATCGCCGGCACCACCGGCTCGGGCAAGTCGGTGGCGATCAACACGATGATCCTGTCGCTGCTCTACAAGCTGACGCCGAATGAATGCCGGCTGATCATGATCGACCCGAAGATGCTGGAACTCTCAGTCTACGACGGCATCCCGCACCTGCTGAGCCCCGTCGTCACCGATCCCAAGAAGGCCGTCGTGGCGCTGAAATGGGTCGTGGGGGAGATGGAGGAGCGTTACCGCCGCATGTCGAAGATGGGCGTGCGCAACATCGAGGGCTACAACGGCCGCGTCCGCGACGCGCAGAGCCGCGGCGAGATGTTCAGCCGCACGGTGCAGACCGGCTTCGACGACGACACCGGCGATCCGGTCTTCGAAACCGAGGAGTTCGCGCCGGAATCGCTGCCCTACATCGTGGTGATCGTCGACGAGATGGCCGACCTGATGATGGTGGCGGGCAAGGAGATCGAGGCCTGCATCCAGCGCCTGGCGCAGATGGCGCGGGCTTCGGGGATCCACCTGATCATGGCCACGCAGCGCCCCTCGGTCGACGTGATCACCGGCACCATCAAGGCCAACTTCCCCACCCGGATCTCCTTCCAGGTGACCTCGAAGATCGACAGCCGCACGATCCTCGGCGAACAGGGGGCCGAGCAGCTGCTGGGCATGGGCGACATGCTCTACATGGCCGGCGGCGCGCGGATCACCCGGGTGCACGGGCCCTTCTGCTCGGACGAGGAGGTCGAGGAGATCGTCAACTACCTGAAGGCCTACGGCCCGCCCGACTACGTCGGCGGCGTGGTCGAGGGGCCGGACGAGGACAAGGAAAGCAACATCGACATGGTGCTTGGCCTCGGCGGCAATACCGACGGCGACGATGCGCTGTACGACCAGGCGGTGGCGGTGGTGATCAAGGATCGCAAGTGCTCCACCTCCTACATCCAGCGCAAGCTGGCGATCGGCTACAACAAGGCCGCGCGGCTGGTCGAGCAGATGGAGGAGGAAGGGCTTGTCTCTGCCGCCAACCACGTCGGCAAGCGCGAGATCCTGGTGCCCGAGCAGCAGTAAGACTTCTCGCGGCCCCTGCCCGGGGGCCGCGCCGGGCTGCGGCCCCCCTCCCCTCCCCTCCCCCACATTCCGATACCGCCCCAGCCCGATGCGGGCTTTCGCCCCGGCGGCAGGCGGCTATGGTCCGCGCCATGCTGCGCCTGACCGCCCTTTTACTGCTTAAGCCCAGCGCCGCGATGGCCCATGCGTCCGAGCAGGGCTTCGTGCTGCTGCTGCCGACCCGTCTGTACAACGCCAGCGGGGTGGCGGCCGTCGCGCTGACGGTGCTGCTGCTGGCGGTGCTGCCGGCGCGGGCGCTGTGGCCGTTGTTTGCCAGCCGGGCGGTGGCGCCGGTTCCGCCCGACTGCTGGCGGCGGGTGGCGGGCTGGCTGTCCTTCGGGATCTTCGCGGCGCTGATCCTCGCGGGGCTGACCGGGCCGCGCGATCCGTTGGCCAACCCCCTGCCGCTTGCGGTCTGGACGCTGTTCTGGATCGGCCTCGTCACGTTGCAGGCGCTACTGGGCGACCTGTGGTCCTGGGCCAACCCCTGGCACGCACCGCTGGCGCTGGTCCGCCGCCTCGCCCCGCGCCCGCGCCGGATGCGCTGGGGCACATGGGCGGGCACGCTGACCTTCCTCGGCTTCGCCGCCTTCCTGCTGGCCGACCCGGCGCCGCAGGACCCCCGGCGGCTGGCGCTGGTGGCGGGGGCCTACTGGCTGGTGCATTTCGCGCTGGCGCTGGTCTTCGGTGCGCGCTGGCTGCGGTGGGGCGAGGGGCTGACGCTGGCGCTGACGGCGCTGGCGCGGCTGGGCGCCTTTGCCCGGCGGGGGCGGCTGCGGGCGGGGCTGCCGGGGTGGCAGATCGCGCGGCACCGCTTTCCGCCGGGGCTGGCGCCGGTCTGCGTGCTGCTGCTTGGGGCCGGCAGTTTCGACGGGCTGCACGAGACCTTCGTCTGGCTGACGCTGCTGGGTGTGAACCCCTTCGAATACCCCGGCCGCACCGCGCTGGCGCCGCTGACGCTGGGGGGGCTGCTGGCGGTGAACTCGGTGCTGGCGGCGGTGCTGGCGCTGTGCCTCGCCGCCGGGCTGCGGCTGGCGGGCAGCGGGATGAGCTTGCGCGAGGGCCTCGCCCGCTTCGCCCCCTCGCTGCTGCCGATCGCGCTGGGCTATCACGTGGCGCATTACCTGCCGGGCTTCCTGGTGGACGGGCAGCATGCGCTGGTGGCGCTGTCGGACCCGCTACACCGGGGAACGGACCTGCTGGGGCTGGGCGAGCATTTCGTCTCCACCGGCTTTTTCAACAACCGCGCCTCGGTGCGGTTGATCTACCTGGCGCAGGCAGGGGCGGTGGTGGCCGGGCACGTGCTGGCGGTGCTGCTGGCCCATGCGCTGGCCCTGCGCGAATTCGGCGGCCACGCCCGCGCGGCGCTGAGCCAGGCACCGCTGGCGGCCTTCATGATCGGCTACACGCTGTTCGGCCTCTGGCTTCTGGCAACGCCACGCTTGTGAAGGACACTTCGCCTGTGGACAGTCGCCAAAGTGCCGCTCATAGAAGGCGCGAGCGCACCTACCGTTACGTAACCGAAGGGGTCGGGACATGACCAAGACCAACACCACGCGCCGCGGCGCGATCCGCACGCTGGCCGCCGGGGGCGCCGCCGCCGCGTCGCTGCCGCTTTGGGCCCGCTACACCCATGCGCAGACAGCGGCCCCGATCCGCGTCGGCTTCCAGGTGCACCGCACCGGCATCGGCGCCGCCTACGGGCGCTGGTACGACCGTACCACCACCGCCGCCGCCGCCCTGATCAACGAGGCGGGCGGTATTGCCGGGCGGCCGCTGGAGATCATCGCAGAGGATGACGGCACCGATCCCGCGCGCGGGGCCGAGGTGGTGTCGAAGTTCGCCACCCAGCACGATTGCGATGTCGCCTTCGGCACCCTCTTCAGCCACGTGGTGGTGGGATCGGCTCCGACGGCGGCCGAGCAGAAGCTGCCGTATTTCGTGGTCTCCGAAGGCCACCACGTCGCCTCGGGCGCGCTGAACCGCTGGACGCTGCAGCCCGGGATCACCGACGTGAAGAGCCAGGTCATCTCGATGGCGCCCTTCGTGATGCAGAACCTCGGCAAGAAGGTCACGCTGGTCTACCCGGACTACGCCTTCGGCCACGACCACCGCGACTTCTTCACCGCCGCGGTCGAGGCGAACGGCGGCGAGATCGTGGGCAGCATTGCGATCCCGCCCACGGAAACCTCCTTTACCCGCTACTTCCCGCGCATCCCGCGCGAGACCGAGGTGCTGTACCACGTGATGGTCGGCCCCGCCGTGCTGACCTTCGTGAAGGAACTGGGCGAGTTCTTCGGCCCCTCGGCCCCCAAGCTGTTCGGCTTCATCGACTCGCTGGAGGCGGTGGACCTTGCCTCGCCGGGGCTGGAGTTTCTGGAAGGCAGCTATTTCTGGGAAGGCAACCCCCGCTACGCGCAGGCGGACCAGTCCGAGCATGACGCCTTCTTCCGCGAGAAGGTCGGCGTGGACGCCAACGGCGCCTCTGTCAGCGACCCGGGGGACGTGTCGACCTATGCCCACATGTTCGGCTGCTGGGAGACGCTGCACGTCATCAAGGCCGCCGTCGAGGCCGCGGGCTATGCCAGCCGCGCGGACGCGCAGAAGCTGGTGGAGGCGGTCGAGGCGATGACCGACATGCCGCTGTCGCGCGCGCATCCGCAGGGGGCCAAGCTTTTCAACGGCAAGACACACCAGGTCTTCGGGCACCAGTACATCAGCCGCGTCGCGGGCGGGAAGCTGGAGGTGGTGCATACCACCTCGATCGAGGACGGGCTGTACCCCGACGAGACCGACTATACCGCCAAGGAGTTCTGACCATGGCCGCCCGTGTCAGCGGTTTCGTGATGTTCCAGGACGGCCGCGCGGGCGAGGCGGCGGAGGCTTACGCCGCCGCCTTCGGCGCCCCCTCCCCTGCCGCCTCCGAGGGTGGATTGTACAGCCTTGCGCTGCCGGGGATGGAGCTGCGGCTGCTCGACAGCCCGCCGGTGCACGACTTCGGGATCACACCGGCGGTCTCGCTGTTCGTCACCTGCGACACCGCGGAGGAGGTCGACCGGCTGGCCGGCGCTCTGGGGGCGGAGGGGCAGGTGATGATGCCGCTGGACGCCTATGACTTCAGCCCGCGCTACTGCTGGATCTCGGACCGCTTCGGCGTGTCCTGGCAGATCTCCCAGGGCTAGGCGCCGCCGCGGGCTTGCACCCGCCGCCGCCCGCGGGCCATGTTGCGCGCGGGCATATCCCCGGCGGGGGCAAGGAGCGCGCGCGGCATGGAATTCGGTCCCTACCTGATGCTCGCCACGCTGGAAGGCGCGGTGACGGCGGCGGTGCTGGCGCTGACCGCCGTGGGGCTGAGCCTGGTGTTCGGAATCATGCGGGTGGTCAACGTCGCCCACGGCGAGTTCTTCATGCTGGGCGCGGTGCTGGCCTGGTGGCTGGCAAGCCTGGTGGGCGGGCACCCGGCATGGGGCTTCGCGCTGGCGCTTGTCGCCGCGCCGGTGCTGGTGGGGCTGCTGGCGGCGGCGGCGGACGTGCTGATCCTGGCGCGGGTGAACTATGACCCCGAGCGGACCATCGTGGTGACCATCGGGCTGCTCTACGTGATCCAGCAGACGGTGCTGATGACCTACGGGCCAGAGGCGCGGCCGGTGGAGCCGCCCTTCAACACCCGGCTTGCCCTGCCCTGGGTGGAATGGGACGGCGGCCCGCGGCTGTACTGGCCCTGGGGGCTGTCGACCACCAGCTACAAGCTGGCGGTGATCGGCGCGGCGGCGGCGGTGCTGGCGGGGGTCTGGGCACTGATGCGCGGCACCCGGATCGGGCTGGTGATGCGCGCCACGCAGCTGGACGGCGAGATGGCGCAGGCCTTCGGCATCCCGGTGGCCCGCGTCTACGCCTTCACCTTCGGGCTGGGCGCGGCGCTGGCGGCGCTGGGGGCGGTGCTGGTGGTGCCGATCCAGCAGGCGCATTACCTGATGGGGGGCGACCCGCTGCTGCTGAGCTTCATCGTGGTGATCATCGGCGGGCTGGGCAGCCTGCCGGGCACCGTGGTGGCGGCGCTGCTGATCGGGCTGTCGGACGGGGTCATCTCTGTCTTCTTCTCGCCGACGCTGGCGAAGATTCTGGCGACGCTGCTAGTGGCGCTGGTGCTGGTGTTCCGCCCGCAGGGGCTGTTCGGCGCACGCGCGGCATGAGCGGGGCGCGGCGCATCCTGCTGCTGCACGGGGGACTGCTGGCGGCGCTGGTGGCGGCCGGTTTCCTGCTGCCCGCCTATCACCACGGCAACCTGGCGCGGGTGATGGTGCTGGCGACCTTCGCCATGGGCTACAACCTGGCCTTCGGCTACACTGGCCTGCTGAGCCTGGGGCACGCGATGTTCTTCGCCGCAGGCATGTACGGCTGCGCGCTTGGCATCCGTCACCTCGGCTGGTCGCCGGGCCCGGCACTGCTGGCGGGGATCGGCGCGGGCGCGCTGCTGGCGGCGGCGGTGGGGGCGCTGGCGCTGCGGACCGCTGGGGTGGCCTTCATGATCGTGACGCTGATGTTCGCGCAGGCCTTCTACCTGACGCTGCTGTACTTCACGACCTGGACCCGGGGCGAGGAGGGCTTTGTGCTGCCGCGCGCCCAGCGGGTGCTGCTGGGGATGGACCTGAGCACGCCGCAGGTGCGCTACTTCGCCGCCTTCGCGCTGTTCGCGGCCGGGCTGGCACTGACGCTGGCGCTGGTGCGGCGGCCCTTCGGGCGGGTTCTGGTGGCGATCCGCGAGAACGAGGAGCGGACGCGCATGCTGGGCTACGACACCTACGCGCACAAGCTGGGCGCGGTGGTGCTGTCGGGCACGCTGTCGGCAGCGGCGGGGGCGGCCTACGCGCTGCTGTTCGGCTACGCGGGGGCCAGTTTCGCGGGGGTGCAGTATTCGATCCTGCCGCTGCTCTGGGTGCTTCTGGGCGGGGCGGGCACGGTGATCGGGCCGTTCCTTGGGGCGTTGTTCACCTTCTACCTGATCGACATCGCCAGCGGGCTGACCACGGCGCACATGCTGCTGGTGGGCGTGGCGCTCATCGCGCTGACGCTCTTCGCGCCGCTGGGGATCGGCGGCGAGTTGCGGCGGCGGGCCTGGGGCTGGCTGCCGTGAGCCTGCTGAGCACACGGGGGCTGGGCAAGGACTTCGGCGGGCTGCACGCGGTGCGGGACGTGGACTTCGACCTGCCCGCGGGCGAGGTGCGGGCGCTGATCGGGCCGAACGGCGCCGGCAAGACCACGTTCGTCGGGATGCTCTGCGGCCGGATCGCGCCCAGCGCCGGCACCGTGCGGTTCGACGGGCGCGACGTGACGCGGATGCCGGCGCACCGGCGGATCCGGGCGGGCATGGCCTATACCTTCCAGATCACCAGCGTCTTCGCGCGGCTGGACTGCTTCGAGAACGTGGCGCTGGCGGTGCGCCGGCGCGGCGGCGACCCGGCGCGCGAGGTGCCCGAGGCGCTGGCGCGGGTCGGGCTGGAGGACCGCGCCGGGGTGCTGGCGGGGGACCTGAGCTATGGCCACCAGCGGCTGCTGGAGATCGCCATGGGCCTGGCGCAGAAGCCGCGCCTGCTGATCCTGGACGAGCCGACCCAGGGGCTGGCCGAGGCCGAGATGGCCCGCTTCGTGGCGCTGGTGCGGGCGCTGAAGGCGGAGACCACGGTGCTGCTGATCGAGCACAACATGGCGGTGGTGATGCAGAGCGCCGACCGGATCACCGTGCTGGACGCCGGCGCCGTGCTGGCCGAGGGCACCCCGGACGAGGTGCGCGCCGACCCGGCGGTGCAGGCGGCCTACCTGGGGGGCGGATGATGCTGCGGCTGGAGGGCGTGAGCACCGGCTACGGCAAGGCGCAGGTGCTGCGCGGCGTGTCGCTGGAGGTGGCGGCGGGCGAGATCCATTGCCTGATGGGGCGCAACGGCGCTGGCAAGACCACGCTGGTCAAGACGGTGGCGGGGCTGCTGCCGCTGTGGGAGGGCGGCATCGCGGTGGACGGGGTGCCGCTGGGCCCGCTGCCGGCGCACCGGGTGGCGCAGGCCGGCGTCGGCTACATCCCGCAGGGACGGCGGCTGTTCGGGGCGCTGACGGTGGCGGAGAACCTGCGCATCGGCCTGATGACCCGCGGCTCCGGCGCGGCGGTGCGCGAGCGGGTGCTGGAGCTGTTCCCGCGGCTGCTCGAGCGGCTGGGGCAGCGGGCCTCGACCCTGTCGGGGGGTGAGCAGCAGATGCTGGCCACCGCCCGCGCGCTGTGCACCGAGCCCAAGGTACTGCTGCTGGACGAGCCGACCGAGGGGCTGCAGCCCTCGATGATCGCCGCGATTCGCAAGGTGGTGCTGGGCCTTCGCGCCGAGGGGGTGGCGGTGCTGTTGGTGGAGCAGCGGCTGGAGGCGGTGCTGGAGATGGCGGACCGGGTCAGTTTCCTGGAGACGGGGGTGCTGGCGGAGACTGTCACGGCAGCCGAGCTGCGGGCGCGGCCGGGGGTGGCGCGGGGCTACCTGGGGGTGTGAGTGCCGTGTCCCGGCGGGGGTGCGGGTGGTGCGGTGGGAGCCTCCGGCGGGGATATTTTTTTACCGGAAGAATGGGGGAAGGGGGCGCGCCTGACGGGGGTCAGGGGCGGGCGGCGTCCATCAGGCGGCGCATTTCGGCGATCGAGGGGGCGAGGCCGCGGAAGATCGCCTCGCCCACCAGGAAGTGGCCGATATTGAGTTCCACCACCTGCGGGAAGGCGGCGACGGGGGTGACGGTGTCGTAGGTCAGGCCGTGGCCGGCGTGGACCTCGAGGCCGAGGCTGTCGGCGAAGGCGGCCATCTCGCGCAGGCGCTCGAGTTCGGCGTTGCGCTCTTCCAGCCGACCCTCGGCGTGGGCGTCGCAATAGGCGCCGGTGTGCAGCTCGATCACCGGGGCGCCGATGCGATGGGCGGCCTCGATCTGGCGGCGGTCGGCGGCGATGAAGATCGACACCCGGCAGCCGGCCTCGCGCAGCGGGGCGATGAAGTGGGCCAGCCGGTTTTCCTCGCGCGCGACCTCGAGCCCGCCCTCGGTGGTGCGTTCCTCGCGCTTTTCCGGCACGATGCAGACGGCATGGGGGCGGTGGCGCAGGGCGATGGTCTGCATCTCGTCGGTGGCGGCCATCTCGAAGTTGAGGGGCAGGGTCAGGGTCTCCATCAGCCGCTCGATGTCGCGGTCGGAGATGTGGCGCCGGTCCTCGCGCAGGTGGGCGGTGATGCCGTCGGCCCCGGCCTCCTGCGCCAGTTGCGCGGCGCGCACCGGGTCGGGATAGTCGCCGCCGCGGGCATTGCGCACCGTGGCCACGTGGTCGATGTTCACTCCCAGCCGCAGCCGCCGCGTCCCGGTCATGTCCGTCCCCTTCGTTCCCTCAGGCCCCGTCGCCGTCCGCCGCCTTGGCCTGCCGCAGCGCCGCGCGGCGTTTCTCGTAGCGGCCCTGCAGCTTCTTCACACGGCGTTTCTGATAGGCCCTGACGGCGGGAAGCGCCAGCATGTAGGCGGCCGCGGCGGTGATCAGGCCGGGGATGATGCCGCCGCAGATGTAGGGAAAGAACACGTCGCGCCAGAACAGCGCCAGCATGTCCCAATGCGCCGTGGCGGGCGTGAAGATCGAGACCATGTTGTGCCACAGCTGCTGGCTGGCGCGGCTGAAGGCGCCGAAGACCCGGTGCAGCGGCACGGTGCCCTCGTGGTTCAGCATCCACCCGCCCAGCTTCAGGCTGACCGCGGCGATGAAGGGGAAGGTCAGGGGGTTGCCGAAGAAGGTGGCCATCAGCGCCGCCACCACGTTGCCCTGCATCACCAGCGCCAGCAGCGCCGCCAGCATGAAGTGGAAGCCGAAGAACGGGGTGAAGCAGACGAAGACGCCGGCGGCGATGCCGCGGGCGATGCGGTGCGGCGGGTCCGGCAGGCGGCGTAGACGGTAGCCGACGTAGTAGACCGCCCGGCTCCACCCGCCGCGCGGCCAGAAACCCTCGGCGATGACCCGAAGCCAGGACCTGGGCCTGCGCCGCTTGAAGACCAATGCCGCGCCTCCCTCAGGGTTTGCGTTCGAGATCGCGGTGCCGCACCAGCGAGGCGACGTCGGTCTCCGCCTCCAGCGCCAGCATCACCGCGTGCAGATGCTCAACATCCTTGAGATCTACATCCATTATGAGGCGATAGAAGTCCGGTTTTCGGTCCAGAAAGTGAAGATCGGATATATTCGCCTTCTGCTCGCCCACCAGCGTGCAGAGCCGGCCCAGCACGCCGGCGTCGTTGGCGATAGTCATGTCGAGGCTGACGGTATGCACCGCGGGGTGGTTGCCCGAGTGCCAGTGCAGGTCGACCCAGCGCTCCGGCTCGTCCTGGAAATCCTCCAGCGCGGCGCAGTCGATGGCGTGCACGATGACGCCCTTGCCGCGGTAGGAGATGCCGACGATCCGCTCACCCGGCACCGCTTGGCAGCAGCGGGCGCGCTCGAAGCTCTGGCCGCTGCCGAGGCCGATGACGGCGCTGGAGACGTCGATCTCGTCGGTGGCCTCGTCGCCGGCAAACTCGGGGTAAAGCAGCCGCACCACCGCCCGCGCCGCCAGTTCGGCGGAGCCGAGGCGCGCCAGCAGTTCCTCGGCGCTGACAAGGCCCATCTGCCGCGCGGCGGTGGCCAGCGCCTTGTGGGTGGCGCGCTTGCCCACGTGCTCGAAGGCGACGCGGGCCAGTTCCCAGCCCAGCTTGACGAAACGCTCGCGATCCTCCTCGCGCAGGCTGCGGCGGATGGCGGCCTTGGCGCGGCCGGTGACGACGATGTCCAGCCAGGTGGACTGCGGCCGCTGGCCGGCGGCGGTCATGATCTCGCAGGACTGGCCGTTCTTCAGCCGGGTCCAGAGCGGCACGCGCATGCCATCCACCTTGGCGCCGACGCAGCTGTCGCCGATGCGGGTGTGGATGGCATAGGCGAAGTCCAGCGGCGTGGCGCCGCGCGGCAGCTTGACCACCTCGCCCTTGGGGGTGAAGCAGAACACCTGGTCGGCGTACATCTCGAGCTTCACGTGCTCGAGAAACTCGTCGTGGTCCTCGGCGTTCTCGAACTGCTCTGTCAGCGCGGCGACCCATTTCGTCGGGTCGACGGCGAAGGGGTTCTGCGAGGGCACCCCGTCGCGGTAGGACCAGTGGGCGGCGACCCCGGCCTCGGCCACGTCGTGCATCTGGTAGGTGCGGATCTGGATCTCGACCCGCCGCCCGTCCCGCCCCGAGACAGTGGTGTGGATCGAGCGGTAGCCGTTGGTCTTGGGCTGGCTGATGTAATCCTTGAACCGCCCCGGCACGGCGCGCCAGCGGCGGTGCATGGCGCCGAGCACGCGGTAGCAGTCGGCCTCGTCCGCCACCAGCACGCGGAAGCCGTAGATGTCCGACAGGCGCGAGAAGGACAGGCCCTTTTCCTGCATCTTGCGCCAGATCGAGTAGGGTTTCTTGGCGCGGCCGTGCACCTCGCCCTCCAGCCCGCCCGCCTTAAGCTCCTTGCGGATGTCGGCGGTGATCTTCTTGACCACGTCGCCGGTTTCCCGCTGCAGCCGGATGAAGCGGCGCATGATCGAGTTGCGGCCCTCGGAGTTGAGCACCGCGAAGGCAAGGTCCTCCAGCTCGTCGCGCATCCACTGCATGCCCATGCGGCCGGCCAGCGGTGCGAAGATCTCCATCGTCTCGCGGGCCTTCTGCTCCTGCTTTTCCTGCCGCATGGCCTTGATGGTGCGCATGTTGTGCAGGCGGTCGGCCAGCTTGACCAGGATAACCCGCAGGTCCTTGGACATGGCCATGAACAGCTTGCGGAAGTTTTCCGCCTGTTTCGATTCGGAGCTGGAGAGCTGCAGGTTCGTCAGCTTGGTGACCCCGTCCACCAGCTCGGCCACCTCGGTGCCGAACCGCTCGGCGATCTCGCCGTAGGTGGAACGGGTGTCTTCCACCGTGTCGTGCAGCAGCGCGGTGACGATGGTGGCGTCGTCCAGCCGCATCTCGGTCAGGATCGAGGCGACGGCGACGGGGTGGGTAAAGTAGGGCTCGCCCGACTGCCGCAGCTGGCCGGCGTGCATCGCGCGGCCGTAGTCGTAGGCGTTGCGGATCATCCCCTCGTCGGTGCGGGGGTTATAGGCGCGGACGCGGTCGATCAGGTCCTCGACCTCGATCAGCCTGTCCAGCGCCATCGTGTTGTCCTACTTGGGTTCTTGCGCTTCCATAAGCGCGCGCAGCAGCTTTTCCTCGGACATGTCGTCCTCGGCGGGCTTGTCCTGCTCGGCGCCCATCAGCAGCGCCATCGCGTCGTCCTCGGGCTCGTCCACCTCGATCTGGGTCTGCAGGCTTTCGATCATGCGCTCGCGCAGATCGTCGGCCTTCTGGGTTTCCTCGGCAATCTCGCGCAGGGACACGACGGGGTTCTTGTCGTTGTCGCGGTCCACCGTCAGCTGTCCGCCAGCGGTGATCTCGCGCGCCCGGTGGGCGGCCAGCATCACCAGCTCGAACCGGTTCGGGACCTTGTCAACGCAATCTTCGACCGTAACGCGGGCCATGTGCTCTCCATTCCTGCAGGCTTGGGGAAGTGTCGAAGGCCTTTGGTACAGGGGTTTTTTCGTATTGACAAGGCGATCACGGGGATTTGCCCGGACTTGGCAGCGGGCGTATCGCCGCACGTTCCGACACGGGCAGCGCCTGTGCCAGCTGGCGCAGGGTCTGTCCCAGCAGCGGGTGGCGCCAGTCCGGCGCGACATCGCAGAGGGGCACCAGCACGAAGGCGCGTTCCTGCAGGCGGGGATGCGGCAGGATCAGGCGGTCCGGCGTAGTGCGGCGCTGGTCCTCCGGGGCCAGCGCGCGCCAGCGGTCATGGGTCGCCGCGTCGGGCAGCACCAGCTCGTCCACCGCGATCAGGTCGAGATCCAGCGTCCGGCTGCCCCAGCGCCCCGCGCGGGTCCGGTCGTGCGCCGCCTCGATCGCATGCAGCCGCGCCAGCAGCGCCCTCGGCTCCAGCGGGCTGGAGAGCAGGGCGGCGGCGTTCACGTAATCGGGGCCGGCGCCGGCGGGGAAACAGGGGGTGGCGTAGAGCCGGCTGATCCGCCGCAGCGTCAGACCCTCGCCGTCAAGCGATTGAAGTGCCTCGGAAACCGTTTGCGCCGGAGAACCGGCGGGCCCGTCGAGGTTGGCGCCGGCGGCAACCAGGACGCTACGGCAATACGTCGCGGAACTCTGCGTCATTTGTCGCCAAGGTGACTTGCGGGGCAGCCATTATCCCCTATTTTGCAAGTCAGTTTCGCCCATCTTTCGTTTTTACGATATCCCACTCACTCACTCACGGCACCGCGGCGAGACATATATATCGAAGGGTTGATTTTATGTTCTACCGAGACGAGCGGCTGGCGCTGTTCATCGATGGATCGAACCTTTACGCAGCGGCAAAGTCGCTGGGGTTCGACATCGACTACAAACTCCTCCGACAGGAATTCATGCGTCGCGGCAAGCTGCTGCGCGCGTTCTACTATACGGCGTTGCTGGAGAATGACGATTATTCCCCGATCCGGCCGCTGGTGGACTGGCTGCATTACAACGGGTTCTCCATGGTCACGAAACCGGCCAAGGAGTACATCGACAGCCAGGGCCGGCGGAAGGTCAAGGGCAACATGGACATCGAGCTGACGGTTGATGCCATGGAGCTGGCGCAACACGTGGACCATATCGTGTTGTTCTCCGGCGACGGTGACTTCCGCCCGCTGGTGGAGGCGCTGCAACGCCGGGGGGTTCGGGTGTCGGTGGTTTCGACCATCCGCAGCCAGCCGCCGATGATCGCGGATGAACTTCGCCGCCAGGCCGACAACTTCATCGAGCTGGACGAGCTGAAGGACGTGATCGGCCGGCCGCCGCGCGAACCGCGCGAATCCCGCGACGTGGGCGAGCAGGCAGAGACCGAGACCGCGGACAGCTGACGCGCCGCTGGCGTGACCGCCGGTCTTCTAACCCTCTTCGTCGCGGCCTTCGGGGCCGCGACGATCCTTCCCCTGCCGTCGGAGGTCACCTTCGCCGCCCTGCAGGTCCGCGCCGTCCACCCGGTGTGGTTGCTTGTCGCGGTAGCGAGCGTGGGAAACACCCTCGGCTCTGTCGTCACCTACGCCATGGGCCGGGGCATCGAACGCTTCCGCGACCGCCGCTGGTTTCCCGTCTCGCCGGCCCGGCTTGACCGGGCGCAGGTCTGGTTCGCCCGCTGGGGCCTGTGGTCGCTGCTGCTCAGCTGGGCGCCGCTGGGGGATGCCATCGTGCTGGCCGCGGGGGTGCTGCGCGCGCCCTGGGTGCGGGTGGTGGTGCTGATCGCGGTGGCCAAGACTGCGCGTTACATCGTCCTGGCGCTGGTCACCGCCGGAATCCTGGGCTGACCGCCGCGCCGCAGGGTCTGGACCTGCCGCGCCGCAGTGCCTAGGTCTGGCGCAACGAAAGGTGCCGCCATGTCCCGCCCTCCCCTCACGCTTCACCTCGCCGCGCCGCGCGGTTTCTGCGCCGGTGTCGACCGCGCCATCAAGATCGTCGAGATGGCGCTGCAGAAATGGGGCGCGCCCGTCTACGTGCGGCACGAGATCGTGCACAACCGCTTCGTGGTGGACGGGCTGCGGGAAAAGGGCGCCGTCTTCGTCGAGGAGCTGGAGGATTGCCCGGCCGACCGCCCGGTGATCTTCTCGGCCCACGGCGTGCCCAAGGCGGTGCCGGCCGAGGCCCGCGCGCGGGAGATGGTCTTTGTCGACGCCACCTGTCCGCTGGTCTCCAAGGTCCACATCGAGGCAGAGCGGCACCATGCCAACGGCCTGCAGATGGTGATGATCGGCCACGCCGGTCATCCCGAGACGCTGGGCACCATGGGCCAGCTTCCCGGGGGCGAGGTGCTGCTGGTGGAGACCGCCGCGGACGTAGCGACGCTGGAACCCCGCGATCCCGAAAAGCTGGCCTTCATCACCCAGACCACCCTGTCGGTGGACGACACCGCCGGCATCGTCGCGGCGCTGAAGGCACGGTTCCCGGCGATCATCGGGCCACACAAGGAAGACATCTGCTACGCCACCACCAACCGGCAGGAGTCGGTGAAGGCCGTGGCGCCGCGGGTGGACGCGCTGCTGGTGATTGGCGCGCCCAATTCCTCGAACTCGCGCCGGCTGGTGGAGGTCGCGGCCGCCGCCGGCTGTCCCTATGCGCAGCTGGTGCAGCGCGCCACCGACATCGACTGGCGCGCGCTGGAAGGCATCCGCAGCGTCGGCATCACCGCCGGTGCCAGCGCCCCCGAGGTTCTGGTGAACGAGGTGGTCGACGCCTTCCGCGCCCGCTACGACGTCACCGTCATCCCGGTCGAGACCGCCATCGAGAACGTCGAGTTCAAGGTGCCCCGCGTGCTGCGAGAGCCGGCATGAGCGATTCGCAAACCATTGCCTGGTACGACGGCATGGCCCGCGACTACGCCGCGCGCTTCGGCGCGCAGAAGCAGGATCGCAGCCTCGCCGCCTTCGCCGCCCGGCTACCCGCCGGCGCACGGGTGCTGGACCTTGGCTGCGGCCCCGGCCACGCCGCGGCGCAACTGGCAGCGGGCGGGCATTCGGCAGAGGCCTGGGACGCGGCGGAAGGCATGGTCGCCCTCGCCGCCCGCCATCCCGGCGTCACCGCCCGCCAGGCGCGGTTTGAGGATCTTCGGGCCGAGGCGGAGTACGACGGCATCTGGGCCAACTTCTCCCTGCTTCACGCCCCGCGCGCCGATTTCCCGAACCATATCGCCGCCATCGCCCGCGCCCTGCGCCCCGGCGGCCTGTTTCACCTGGGCATGAAGACCGGCGAGGACAGCAGGCGCGACCACCTGGGACGCAACTACACCTTCCACACGCAGGACCAGCTGGAGGCCGCGCTTGGCGATGCCGGGCTGCGCGTGCTCAGCCGTACCACGGGCCGCGAAAAGGGTTTCGCCGGCACCGAGGATCCCTTCGTCATCCTGCTGTCGGAGAAGCCGCATGCCTGATCTTTTCGCCTATACCGACGGCGCCTGCTCCGGAAACCCCGGCCCCGGCGGCTGGGGCGCGCTGCTGCTGGCCTGCGAGGGCGAGGCGGTGGTAAAGGAGCGCGAGCTGAAGGGCGGCGAGGCGCAGACCACCAACAACCGGATGGAACTGATGGCCGCCATCCGCGCGCTCGAGGCGCTGGAGCGGGCGAGCGAGATCACCGTTGTGACCGACAGCGCCTACGTGAAGAACGGCGTCACCGGCTGGATTCACGGCTGGAAGCGCAACGGGTGGAAGACCGCCTCGCGCAAGCCGGTAAAGAACGCCGAGCTGTGGCAGCGGCTGGACGAGGCGCAGGCGCGCCACAAGGTCACCTGGAAATGGATCAAGGGCCACGCCGGCCACGCCGAGAACGAGCGCGCCGACGAGCTGGCCCGCGCCGGCATGGCACCCTTCAAGCCGAAGCGGCAGGCCGGCTGAGGCGCCTCAGTTCAGCGTCATCTCCGCCAGCAGCACCGCCCAGCCGGCGCCGTGCATGTCCCGGTCCTGCCGGGTGCCCTGCACCTGCGGGCGCGGCAGCGAGAACTTGACCACGTTCAGCGAGGGAATGTCGAACCGCTTCAGCGTCTCCGGCCCGGCGCCGAACAGCCGCGCCACCCGCTCGGTCGAGATCCCCTGCACCACCCGCTCATAGGCCTCGGGCGAGCCGCAGAAGATGTCCACCGTCAGCCAGAAGGGCCCGGCGTTCTTGGAACGCACCTTCTCGACGATCTCGCCCAGCTCAGCCACGGGGCAGCTCCGTCACGCTCAGCTCGAAGGCGGCCATGGGGTCGTCCAGCGTCATCACGTGGTTCAGGCAGAACTCGTAGATCTCGCCGCGCTCCACCTCGGCCGGGGAAAAGGGGAAGGCGAAGGTCGGCTGCTCCTCCTCGCGGCTCAGCGGATGGTGCAGCAGGTAGGGGTTCAGCATCTTCGCCACCTCCTCGACCATCGCCGGGGTGCGGGCGGTGACGATGCCCAGAACTCCCAGTTCCACTGCCCCGTTGGCGCGGTTCTCCAGCGCGCCCAGGGTGGCGTTGCGGCCGATGACGCGCAGTTCCAGGTCGAAATCCTCCTCGGCCAGCCCCAGCCGGTCGCGCGCCTTCTGCCGGCAGCGCGCCAGGATGTCGGCGCACCAGGCATCGACGTTCTCGACGTAGCGCCGGTCGCGCAGCAGGGTCAGCAGCACCGACTGGAACCCGGCCCGCCGCGCGCCCTCCAGCTTGACGGTGTAGGCCTGCGACGGCACCCATTCGCTGCCGGTGACCCGCACCCGCCGCGCGTCCAGCGCCGCATAGCGCGCACCGGTCACGTCCAGGTGGCCGCCCGGCTCGTACAGGATGAAGGGGTCGGAGTTCTCGTAAAGCATGTGCGCCGAGACCGTGTGCGGCGTGGCATGCGCCCCGTCCGCCAGAGGCGTCACGGTGAAGCCATCGGCGTCGAAATCCACCATGATGACGCCCGACTGCGGGTTGGTGGCGCAAAGCGCGCCGCATTCACCTATTTTGGCGCCGTGCCAGGCCGCGCCCGCGTGATCGCCCCGCATCAGCGGCAGCGCAGCGATGATCGCGGTGTCGGTGGTGCGCCCGGCGATGACGATGTCGGCCCCGGTCTCCAGCGCCGCGGCGATCTGCTCTGCCCCGGCCAGCGCCACGATATTGGTGCATTCCTCCAGCAGCTCCGGGGAAATCTCCGGCGCCGGATGCAGCGGCGCAATGCGCCCCGCCGCCAGCGCCTCGGTCACCCGCGCCCGGGGCTGGTCCGACTTCAGCACCGCCACCTTCGCGCGCAGCCCGGTCTCTTCCAAAATCTCGCCGGTGATCTGCACCAGCCAGTCCACCGCGCTGCCCGCGCCGCAGGTGCCCGCAGTGCCGATCACCAGAGGCACGCCGGCCTTGGCCCGCGCCTCGATCAACCCGCGCCATTCCACCTTGGTGGAGGCGCGGGAGTACTTCGAAACTCCCCGCCCCAGGTAGCTGGGCCCGCTGTCGGTCGAGCCGCCGTCGATGGCGATGATGTCCGGCGACATCTCCAGCCCGCGCGCCAGCGCCTCGGCGTCATAGCCAAGCCCCAGCGCGCCCGAGGGAACCAGTACCCGTGTCATCGCAACCTCCAGACCGTTCTGGCGACCGCTCTATCACGCCCGCACGACCCTTCCCATTCTTCTTGTTCCAAGTACCTCGGGGGGAGGCCCGGATGCCAATCCGGGGCGGGGGGCGGCGTCCCCCTTCCGGCCTCAGTCTTCCACCAGCTCCGGCCGGGTCAGCACCCGGCGCAGGAACATCGGCGCCAGGAAACCCGCCACCGCCGCGATCCACAGACCGATGGCGATGGGCGAGGAGAAGAGGTAGGTCCAATCCCCATCCGACAGCACCATGGCGCGGCGCAGGTTCTCCTCCATCTCGTTGCCCAGCAGGATCCCCAGGATGATCGGCACCGTCGGCACGTCCAGCTTGCGCAGCACGTAGCCCAGCGCCCCGAAGCCCACCATCAGCAGCAGGTCGAAGTAACTGCCGGTCAACGAGTAGATCCCGACGAAGGAGATCATCGTCACCCCCGGCAGCAGCACCCAGGCGGGCACCTGCAGCACCTTCACGAAGATCCGCACCAGCGGCACGTTCATCAGCAGCAGCACCACGTTGGCGATCAGCAGACTGGCGATCAGGCCCCAGACCACCTCTGGCCGGTCGGCGAACAGCGTCGGGCCCGGGGTGATGTTCAGCGTCATCAGCAGCGCCAGCAGCACCGCGGTGGTGCCCGACCCGGGCACCCCCAGCGTCAGCATCGGCACCAGCGCGCCGCCCGCGGCCGCGTTGTTGCCCGCCTCGGGCGCGACCACGCCCTTGGGCACCCCGGTGCCGAAGCCGCCCTTGGGCCCGGCCAGGGACTTTTCCGACATGTAGGCCAGGAACGACCCCAGCGAGGCCCCCGCCCCCGGCAGCACCCCGGCGACGAAGCCCACCACGCTGCTGCGCACCATGCACCAGCCGCTTTGCATGATGTCGCGCAGCGGCAGGGTCACCTTCTCCAGCTTGACGCCGATGGAGGTGTCCTTGCCGTGGCTCTCGATGAAAAAGAACACCTCGGCGATGGCGAACAGCCCGACGATTGCCACGAGGAAGTCGACGCCGTCCATCAGGTGCAGGTTGCCGAAGGTCAGCCGCGGCATGCCGGTCACCGTGTCCAGCCCGATCATCGAGATCCCCAGCCCGATGCAGGCCGCCAGCGCCGCCTTGGCCTGGTTGTTCGAGGCCAGCCCGCCCAGTGTGCAGAAGGCCAGCAGGTACAGCGCGAAGTATTCCGCCGGGCCGAACAGGTAGGCCACGCGGGCCAGCACCGGCGCCAGCAGGATCAGCCCGATGGTGGCCAGCAGCGCGCCGACGAAGCTGGCGACGCCGGACAGCACCAGCGCGTCGCCGGCTCGGCCCTGCTTGGCCATCGGGTAGCCGTCGAGCGTGGTCATCAGCGCCGGCTCGTCCCCGGGGATGTTCAGCAGGATCGAGCTGATGCGCCCGCCGTACATCGCGCCGTAGTAGACCGAGGTCATCAGCACCAGCGCGCTGGTGGCGTCCAGCCCCATGGTGAAGGTGATGGGAATCAGGATCGCTACCCCGTTTGAGGGCCCCAGCCCCGGCAGCGCGCCGATGATGGTGCCCAGGAAGCAGCCGATCACGGCCAGCATCAGCGTGAAGGGCGACAGCGCGATGCCGAAACCCATGGCGAGGTTGGCGAGAGTGTCCATTGCGGCCTCAGAACCAGCCCCTCGGGACCGGCACGAGACCGAGGCCGAGGGCATATTTGAACAGGACGAACAGCCCCAGCGACAGCCCCAGCCCCGACAGCACCGCCGGCAGCGGGCGCGGGCCGATCTGGTAGCTGAGGATGCCCGCGACGATCGCCGTGGGGATCAGGAAGCCCAGCGGCTTCAGCATGTAGGCATAGGCGATCATCGCCACCACGGCGACGGCCAGCGCGCCGACGGTGCGCAGCCCGGGCCAGGCGGGGTCGGGATCGGGCCGCAGCAGCATCACCACGCCGCAAAGCACCGCCACCGCGCCCACCGCTACCGGGAAGGTGCGCGACCCCACCGGGTCGGACAGGAAACTTTCGCGGATCTGGAGGGCGCTCGCGATATACGCGAGCGCCACCAGGATCACGACCGAACCGAAGATCCGGTCAGAGGCCATTACTGGATCACCCCCAGCTCGCGGCTCATGTCCTCGGTCTGGGCGATGACGCCGTCGATCCAGGACTGGAAGTCGTCGCCGACCTTGGTGAAGGGCGCCAGGCCGTTGGCCTCCATCGCCGCCTTCCACTCATCCGATTCCGCCACCTGCTGCAGCTTGTCGGCCCATTCGGCGAAGCGCTCGTCGCTGATGTCCTTGGGCACGTAGAGCCCGCGCCAGTTCACCGCGACCACGTCGTAGCCCTGCTCCTTCGCCGTCGGGATGTCCTCGAAGCCGGGAACCCGCTCTTCGGTCAGCACCGCCAGCGGGCGCACTTCGCCGCCCTTGATGAAGCCGACGATCTCGGACATGTCGCCGGTCATCGCGTCGGTGAAACCGCCCACGGTCTGGGTGATGGCGTCGGCGCCGCCGTCCACGCCGATGTACTTGATCGCGCGCACGTCATCGATGCCCGCGGCCCTGGTGACCATCAGCGGCTTCATGTGGTCGAAGCCCCCAACCGCGGAGCCGCCGGCGAAGGTGATCTTGCCGGGATTGTCGCGGATCGCGTTCACCAGGTCGTCCAACGTCTGGTACTCGGAATCGGCGGCCACCACGATCACGCCGGGATCGGCGCCGATCGCGCCGACGAAGCGCACCTGGTCCGCCGTCGCGCCGCCGAAGGCGTTCTGCGCCAGACGGGTGGTGGTGGCAGAGGAAGCGGCGACGATCAGGTCGGGATCATCGCTGCGCTCGTTCACCACGTGCGAGAAGGCCACGCCGCCGCCGGCGCCGGCCATGTTGGTCACCTGCACGGGGCTGTCCACCGCGCCGATGTCGTGAAGGATCTTGCCGATCTGCCGGCAGGTGAAGTCCCAGCCGCCGCCGGGGTTGGCCGGCGCGATGCACTCTGCGGCTCCGGCGGCCATGCCGACAAGGCTGAACGCGGCGCCGAGGCCCAGCGCCCTGAATTTTCCGATGGTCATGTCTTCCTCCCTGGACGTAGCCGCACCCCCTTCGTTCCGGGGCCGGCGGTGCGGGAACGGTGGCACAACTTCGCGTAAGCTGTCTACCGATGCCGCCGCGTCCGCGGGCCTTTCCGACAATCGGCTTTCCCCGCCGCGGCGGCTGCGATAAGAACCCGCGTCCTTCACGACATCAGGAGACCATCATGGGCTACAAGGTCGTCGTCGCGGGCGCCACGGGCAACGTGGGCCGCGAAATGCTGAACATCCTGGCCGAGCGCCAGTTTCCCGTCGACGAGATCGTCGCGCTGGCGTCCCGCAAGTCGATGGGCACCGAGGTGTCCTTCGGCGACAGGACACTGAAGACCAAGGATCTCGATACCTTCGACTTCACCGGCTGGGACATCGCGCTGTTCGCGATCGGGTCCGAGGCGACGAAGCAGTACGCGCCCAAGGCCGCGAAGTCCGGCTGCGTGGTGATCGACAACTCGTCGCTCTACCGCTACGACCCGGACGTGCCGCTGATCGTGCCCGAGGTGAACGCCGACGCGATCGAGGGTTTCCGCAAGAAGAACATCATCGCCAACCCCAACTGCTCCACCGCGCAGATGGTGGTGGCGCTGAAGCCGCTGCACGACCGCGCCAGGATCAAGCGCGTGGTGGTCTCGACCTACCAGTCGGTCTCCGGCTCTGGAAAGGCGGCGATCGACGAGCTTTGGAACCAGACCAAGGGCATGTACGTGCCCGGGCAGGAGGTCGCGCCCTCGGTCTACCCCAAGCAGATCGCCTTCAACGTGATCCCGCACATCGACGTCTTCCTCGACGACGGCTCCACCAAGGAAGAGTGGAAGATGGTCGCGGAAACCAAGAAGATCATCGACACCTCGATCAAGGTCACCGCGACCTGCGTGCGGGTGCCGGTCTTCGTCGGCCACTCCGAATCCGTGAACGTCGAGTTCGAGGAGTTCCTGGACGAGGACGAGGCCCGCGAGATCCTGCGCTCCGCGCCGGGCTGCCTGGTCGTCGACAAGCGCGAGAACGGCGGCTACGTGACCCCGGTGGAATGCGTCGGCGATTTCGCTACCTTCATCAGCCGGATCCGGCAGGACAGCACCATCGACAACGGCCTGAACCTCTGGGTCGTGTCCGACAACCTGCGCAAGGGCGCCGCGCTGAACGCGGTGCAGATCGCAGAGGTGCTGGGCAACCGGGTGCTGCAGAAAGACACTGCTTAATATTACCGGGGGCGCGGTCCGCCGCGCCCTCACACCACCGAGAAGAAGTACCGCACCAGGTGGAAGAACACCGGCGCGGCGAAGATCACCGCCTCGGCCGCGTCCAGCACGCCGCCCTGCCCGGGGATCAGATGCCCCCAGTCGCGTACGCCCCGGTCGCGCTTGATCGCCGACATCACCAGCCCGCCCAGCATCCCCGTCAACGCCGCGGCCAGCGCCAGCCCCGCCGCCTGCCATGGCGCGAAGGGCGTCAGCCAGAACAGCGCCGCCCCCAGCACCGCCGCCCCCAGCGCGCCACCCGCCAGCCCGGCGCCGGTCTTGAACCGCGACAGCCGCGGCGCCAGCGGCCGGCCCACGCGCATCTGGCTCAGCCCGTACTGGATCACCTCGGCCCCCTGCACCGTCACGATGAGGAAGGCGATCAGCAGGATCGGCCGCCCCTCGTGCCCCTCGAACCGCAGCGACAGCAGCGCCGGCACGTGGCTGACCGCGAAGACGCAGAGCATCAGCGCCCACTGCGTTTCCGACACCCGGGTCAGGAAGCCCTCGCCCTCGTTCCGCAGCGCCGAGAGGATCGGCAGGAACAGGAAGGCGTAGACCGGGATAAGGATCGAGTAGAAGCCGTACCAGTCGATGCCGATCAGCAGGTACTGCACCGGCAGCACCACGAAGAAGGCCGCCGCCAGCGCCCAGTGGTCGGCGCGGTGCTTGGTGGTGAGGGTCAGGAACTCGCGCAGCGCCGCGAAGGACAGCAGGCCGAACAGCACCACCGCGCCGGCGTGGCCGAACAGCATGGCGAGGCTGAGCAGCGCCACCATGGCCCACCACGTCTCCAGCCGCGCCGAGAGCGCGTCGAGGATCCGGCTGCGGCGCTGCGGGTCGCGGCGGGCGCGCAGCAGGGAAAGACCGACGCTGGCCAGCACCAGCACCGCCAGCAGCGCGGCGAGCAGCGGAAGGAAGCCCTGGGGCGCGCTCATGACGTTTCCTCCGGCCGCAGCGACAGCAGCGCCTCGCGCGCGCGCGCGAGAAAGATGTCGCGGTCCTCGTCCTCTCCGATGTGCAGCGGCGCGCCGAAGCGGACGGTGCAGACCAGCGGCAGGGGAATGATCTCACCCTTCGGCAGCACGTTGTTCAGGTTGGCGATCCAGACCGGCACCAGGTCCACCCCGGGACGCTGCCGCGCCAGGTGGTAGAGGCCAGTCTTGAAGGGCAGCAGCGGGTCCGGCCCCTGGTTGCGCCCGCCCTCGGGGAAGATGATCAGCGACCAGCCCTCGTCCAGCGCGCCGGCCATCTTTGCCACCGGGTCCTCGGTGCGGGTCTCGGCATTGCGGTCGATCAGCAGCCCGCGGAACACGTCGCGCCCGAAGAAGGCGCGCAGCGGCGAGCGCAGCCAGTAGTCCGAGGCCGCGACCGGCCGGGTGCGCGCGCGGATGCTCCTGGGAAGCACCGCCCAGATCAGCACGAGATCGGCGTTAGAAGTGTGGTTGGCAAAGTAGACGCGCTGCGCCGGCACCGGCTCGATCCCGTCCCAGATCGCCCGCACCGCCGTCACCAGCCGCGCGAAGATCGCCACGCCTGCGCCTGCCATGTCCGCGGCGATCCGCCGTGTCCGCTCCATGCCGCCCTGCCTCCCGTGGCTGTTGAGGCCAAGTTAGCACGGCGCGGGCCGCATCACAGGGCGGGCGGCACGAATCGATTCGGGCGCGGATGCAATCGCGCGGCGAGTTACGTGCCTGTCACCCTCGCGACAGGGGTGCCACATTGCCACCTTCTGCGCGTCACGGGGTTGCTGCGACTGCCTCATTCCGCTGCCGAACCCCTTCGATCCTCCGATTTTCCGCAGGTTTCCGGCCTGGCCCGCCCAAAAGTGTCCCAATTCGAACGGCCGTGAGCGGGCGGGAAGGGGGTGGAATCAGGGCAGGAGGGGGCTGTCGTGCAAGTTACGGCGACAATCATGGCGCGACGCCGGAACCATTTCTGCATGCGAGGCAATCCGCCACGCCGATAACTGGAAAAATGGCCGGAATCGCCCTGTATGGGCCGATTTCGGGGCTTGGCACGTTTTTGCCCCATTTGATTTCGATTTCGGCCACGATTGAGCAGTCAAGTCATCCTCGGGTTGAGACCCACGGACAAGGAAAACGACAATGACCGCCACCATCATCACCGCTCAGCAGATCGCCGCCGCCCGCAGCCGCCACCAGGCAACCAAGGGCGAAGGCACCGGCTCGGGCTCTGCGTCTGCCCTTCCGCCGGTCTCCAGCAATCTCGTCGACTCTCTGTTCCACACCGAGAGCGACCACCGGCAGGATCACCGCTCCCTGCCCCGCGCCGCCTGAAACACACATAAAAACAATCACTCGAACGAAACGGAGCTTCCCATGAACACCAACGTCATCAGCTTCCCCGTCATCGCCACCCTCCGCGCCGACAACGACGATCGCCCCGCCGGCCCCGCCGGCAACGTGGTCTCGATCAGCGAGTTCCGCCGCCGCACCCTGGTGGTCCGCACCCAGCGCGGCGTCTTCTTCCAGCACGCGGGCGCCGCCCTCGCCGCCTGATCCCGGAGCGGCCGAACGAAGCGGCCGATACAACCGGAAGACGAAAAGTTAATCACCGATCCCAGACAAAACACAAAAAGACGAACGGAGAGAAGAAAATGCAAAAGGAATTGCTGAACCGCGCCCGCCAGAACCGCCGTGTCCTGCTTGCCAACGTGGCCGACCGCCGGGACGAGAACATCTTCTGCATGGAAGAGGCCCGGTCGCGCCGCCCCGCCAACCTGCCGGCGCAGTTCGCCTCCCGCCGCGCCGCCGCCAATACCAACGCGCCTCAGTCGCAGCTTCAGGCTGCCTGAGGCGGTCGGGGACCGGGCGGCGGCGTAAGCCCCCACGCCAGCTTGCCCGGTCCTGCCGCCTTGCCTTGTCAGACCGGCTCGAACACCGCCGTCTTCGGGTCGTAGCACAGCAGGTCGCCGTTCCCGATATCGTTCCAGAGGCCGTGCAGCGACAGTTCCTCGCGCTCCACGGCCTCTGCCACGAAGGGGAAGGTCATCAGGTTGTTCAGGCTGACCAGCACCGCCTCAAATTCCAGCGCGCGGGTCCGCTCTGCCGGATCGGGGATGTCCTTCACCCGCTCGTAGCCCGGGCGCAGGATGTCCATCCAGCGGCCGACAAAGCTGGACTTCTGCTCCAGCTCCGGCGCGTCGCCGCCGCACATGTCGTGACAGCCCTTGACGCCGCCGCAGTTGGAATGGCCCACCACCAGGATGTTGGCGACCTTCAGCGCGGTCACCGCGTATTCCACCGCCGCCGAGGTGCCGTGCGCCTCGCCGTCCGGCTCGTAGGGCGGCACCAGGTTGGCGATGTTGCGGTGGATGAACAATTCTCCCTGGTCGGCGCCGAAGATCGCGGTGACATGCACGCGGCTGTCGCAGCAGGAGATGATCATCGCCCGGGGCCGCTGCCCCTCGTCGGCAAGGCGGCGATACCAGGCCTTGTTCTCGGCATAGCTGGTGGCCTTCCACCCGTGGAAGCGGGTGATGAGGTAGTTCGGCAAGGGTTTGGCTTTGTCCATGGTCACGTCCTTTTTCCCCTGTCCCTGCCTAGGCCGGATTTGCAGGAAATTCGAGCCAGAAATCCCCCGGCTGTTAATGCGACCCTTAAGGCCCGGGGGCTAGGGAACACGTGGCGGGGGCGCCATGGGGTGAGCGTGTGGAATGGGGATCTGTATACTGCGACCGGCAGAGTCGGTGGCCTTGGACTATGACCAGCTGGAACACATCTGGCGACGTCTCGGGCCTTCTGCCGGGGAACTCGCGATCGGCGAGGCGATGGAGGAGCTGGCGGTGCTGCTGGACGAGACAGAGGCCTGCTGGCAGCGATGCGACCTGCCGGGGCTGATGGCCGTCGCCGCCGCGGCGCAGGTCTGCGCCACGCGGCTGGGGATGCCGCTGGTCCGGCGGGTGGCGACGGACGTGCTGGTGCTTGGACACGGGCGCGACGACCTTGGGCTGGCCGCCACGGTGGCGCGGCTGCGGCGGGTGGGCGAAGAGTCGCTTTGCCGGATATGGGATTCGCAGGTTCCGGGCTGACCGGGGCTTGCCGCCACAGGCCGAAAGGCTAGGGTCGGCGGGCACCTCGAAACCAGACCGGAAGCCCCCATGTCCCTGACCTTCGCCCAAGAAACCGATGACGCGATCCCGCTTCACGTGGTGTCGAAAGACGATCTTGGCAGCTGGCTGGAGGGCCGGGACGACCGGGTGCGGCGCTGGTGCTCTGCCTCCGGCTTCAACGCCGTGCTTGGCCGGGTGCTGGTGATCCCCTCCGCCGAGGGGGGGATCGAGGCGGCGTTGCTGGGGTACGGCGACGCCGCGGCCCGGGCGCGCGGGCGGTTTGCTTTGGCCGAGGCGCAGGCGGCGCTGCCGACGGGCACCTACCGGCTGGCGGGCGGGCTGCCCGAGGCGGCGCTGGAGGAGAACGCGCTTGGCTGGCTCTTGGCGCGCTATCGCTTCACCCGCTACCGCGAGGGCGGCGATCCCGGCGCCGATCTGGTGGCGCCCGAAGGTGTCGACGCTTCGCGGCTGGAACATATCGCCGCCGGCGAGGCGCTGACCCGCGACCTGATCAACACCCCCGCCGCCGACATGGGCCCGGATGCGCTGGAAGAGGCGGTGCGCGATCTCGCCTCCGACTTCGACGCCGGCTGCGAAGTGATCGCGGGCGAGGAGTTGCTGGAGCAGAACTTTCCCATGATCCACGCCGTCGGCCGCGCCGCCGCCGCGCAGCCCCGGCTGATCGAAATGACCTGGGGCACCGACGGTCCGGCGGTGACGCTGGTGGGCAAGGGCGTCTGCTTTGACACCGGCGGGCTGAACATCAAGCCCGGCAGCTCCATGGGCCTGATGAAGAAGGACATGGGCGGCGCCGCGACCGTGCTGGGGCTGGCGCGGATGATCATGGGGCTGGGCCTGCCGCTGCGCCTGCGGGTGCTGATCCCGGCCGTCGAGAACGCGATTTCTGGCAGCGCCTTCCGTCCCAGCGACATCCTGATGTCGCGCAAGGGGCTGACGGTGGAGATCAACAACACCGACGCCGAGGGGCGGCTGGTGCTGGCCGACGCATTGGCGCTGGCGGACGAGACGCCGCCGGACCTGCTGATCTCCATGGCGACGCTGACCGGCGCGGCGCGGGTGGCGGTGGGGCCGGACCTTGCGCCCTTCTATGCCACCGACCCGGCGCTGGCCGCGGCGATCCGCGCGGGCGGCGGCAAGGCGGCGGACCCGGTCTGGGAGATGCCGTTCCACGAGCCTTACGAGAGCATGATCGAGCCGGGCATCGCCGATCTCGACAACGCGCCCAAGGGCGGCTTTGCCGGCTCCATCACCGCCGCGCTGTTCCTGCGCCGCTTCGTCACCGACACCGCGCGCTACGCGCATTTCGACATCTACGGCTGGCAACCCGCCGCCGCCCCCGGCCGGCCCAAGGGCGGCACCGGGCAAGGCGCCAGGGCACTGCTGGCCGCGCTACCGGGGCTTGTCGGCCTGTGACCGACCGGCGCACCACCCCCGCCAATGCGCGCGTCGCCGCCGAGCACCTGCGCGGGCAAGTAGAGGCGCCGCGCTACGACGAGGGGATGCCGGCGCGCATCGCCCTGCCCTACGCCGACCTCTGGCGCAGTCCCGGCGGCCCGCGTGACCGGCAGCTTCTGCTGGGGGACGCGGTGACCATCTACGACCGGCACAATGGCTACGCCTTCGTGCAAGCGGCGAAGGACGGCTACGTCGGCTACCTGTCGGAAGCGGTGCTGGGCTCGCTGGACCCGGAGCCGACCCACTGGGTTTCGGTGCCGGGCTCGCAGGCCTACGCCGAGCCGAACTTCAAGGTGCCGCAGACGCTGGACCTGGTGTTCGGCGCCTCGGTCGCGGTCGTCTCTCATCAGGCGCGCTGGTTCGAGACGGCGGAAGGGCTGTACATTCCCAAGCCGCACCTCTGGCCGATCGAAAAGCGGTTTACCGACCCCGTCACCGCCGCGCAGCTGTTCTTCGGCGCCCCTTATGTCTGGGGAGGCAACACGCCGCGGGGGATCGATTGTTCCGGCCTCGTGCAGGCGGCGCTGCTGGCGGCGGGGCATGCCTGCCCGGCGGACAGCGACCAGCAGGAGGAGCTTGGCCAACCGCTGGAGGAGGACGCGCCGTTGCAGCGGGGCGACCTGCTGTTCTGGAAGGGGCACGTGGCGATGGCGGTGGACCCCGAGACGCTGATCCATGCCAACGCCTTTCGCATGGCCGTGGCCTACGAGGCGGTGGAGCCGGCAATCCTGCGGATCGAGGCGCAGGGTGACGGGCCGGTGATCGCGCGGCGGCGGCTGTAGGGCAAAGGAAAAGGGCCGCACCAGCCGGCGCGGCCCTTCGGATCTGCGACCCCGGAACGATCAGTCGATGATCAGTTCTGGGCGTAGAATTCGATGACGAGGTGCGGTTCCATCTGAACGGCGTAAGGCACGTCCGAGAGGGCCGGGGTCCGCACGAAGGTGGCGACCATCTTGTTGTGGTCGACTTCCAGGTAGTCCGGCACGTCCCGCTCGGGCAGCTGCGAAGCCTCCAGCACGCTGGCCAGCTGCTTGGAACGCTCGCGCACCTCGATGCGGTCGCCCTCTTTCACGCGGTAGGACGGGATGTTGACGCGCTGGCCGTTCACCAGCACGTGGCCGTGATTGACGAACTGGCGTGCGGAAAAGATCGTCGGCACGAACTTGGCGCGGTAGACCACAGCGTCCAGCCGGCGCTCCAGCAGGCCGATCAGGTTCTCGCCGGTGTCGCCCTTGACCCGCTCGGCCTCGGCGTAGATGCGGCGGAACTGCTTTTCGGTCAGGTCGCCGTAGTGGCCCTTCAGCTTCTGCTTGGCGCGCAGCTGAATGCCGAAGTCCGACATCTTGCCCTTGCGGCGCTGGCCGTGCTGGCCGGGGCCGTATTCGCGGCGGTTCACGGGGCTTTTCGGACGGCCCCAGATGTTCTCGCCCATGCGGCGGTCGAGCTTGTACTTGGCAGCGGTGCGTTTGGTCACCTCTGATCTCCTTCATTGCACGTCCCCGGAGGGACCGAAGGGCGTTGTCCTTTCCTGCCCCGGCACGCCGGAACTTTCGCAGGATGACAGGCCTCCCCTTGCGGGGGCCACCAACACCAATGAACGCCCCGGCCAGAAGGCCGGAACGAAGGGCGCTTATAGCCGCTGGCCCCTTGGTGTCAATGGGTGCGGATGCCCCCGTGGCGCAGGATCGCGGCCTCTGCCGGCGTCAGCATCCGGCGGGCGAAGGGGCCGAAGGTGGCGGGGTCGGCGCGCTGTGCGAGGGCCGCTGCCTGATCGGGGTCGAGGGCGGAAAGATCCATCCCCGCGGGGTGGAAGCTTTCGCTGAACAGGCCGTTGGCCTTCACCACCTGGTGCCGGTCCAGCATGACATGGACATAGGTGACTTCGCGCAGCCGGTGGTCGATGCGGATGTGCCGGTCGTCCACGAGGTCCTTCGCGGCCACCAGCACCTCGTCGGTCCCGAACAGCGCCTGCGCCTTGGCGCCGGTGATGAGCACGCGGTGCTCCGGCGAGACCAGAAGATCGCCGCCCGGGACGTCGGGCCCCATGGCACCGGCGCGAATTCGGACGGGCCGCAGCTCCGGCATCGCGTGCAGCCGCGCGCCGCTGATCCGGCGGCGGCCGATCCAGGTGACCGGCTGCGCGCCGTCGTCGCGGGTGAGGACGCGGTCGCCTTCCTCGAGGGTTCCGATCTGGCGGGGGCCGTCCGGGGTGTCGATCAGCGTATCGGGGGTGAAGCAGATGACCGATGGCACTTTGCGGCCGCGGCGCGGGGATTGGTCGGTATTCACCACCTCGGTAATCCAGAGATCGGCATTCGCGGGAGGGAGCAGCCCGGTGAAGACGGCCAGCCGGGTGCCTTGCGGGCGGCTGACCAGTGAGACCGCGTAGCGATGACGTCCGTCGGTCGCGCAGAAACCGGTCCCGAGTAACGGTACCTCCGGCCCTTCCAATCCGTCCCGCACGATTTCGGCCGAGGCCGATACGAGTCGCCGTGCCGCACGGGCCGCGTGGCGGTGCAGATCTCTTGCTTCTTCAGAGGCGCCGAGCGATCGGACACCGTCCGGCCCGTCGATACGAACCGCCTCGCCGGTCCAGCGCCATATGGCACCGACGGAGAATTCTGCCGGATCAGCGGCAGAAACGCCGTCGAGTTCGCTTTGGGACCATGCGATCGCGAACGTGCCCTGAAAGCCCGTTATCATGCCTGCCTGCCTGTAGATCTTTTATTGTTGGCGGCAATCTACCGAGGGAAGTGCATCAGGTGGACCTGAAACGCGAACGCCGGCGCGTTAATCCGCGCCGGCGTCGCATTTAATCCACAAGGGTTGTTCCTCAGACCCCGGTCGACGGGGGGTAGAGGATGACCCGCGTGTCCATCGGCACGCGGTCATAAAGGTCGATGACGTGGTCGTTCACCAGTCGCGCACAGCCGTTGGACACGCGTTTGCCGATCGTCGTGGGATCGTTGGTGCCATGAATGCGCAGGAAGGTATCGCCCCGCTCCGGGGTGAAGAGGTACAGCGCGCGGGCACCAAGCGGATTATCCTCGCCGCCCGGCATCCCGTCCCGGAACTGGCCATACTTGGCCGGCTCACGGGCGATCATGTCGGGGGTGGGGGTCCAGCTGGGCCACTCTTTCTTTGCACCGATGGTAAACTCGCCCGCCTCGTACAGACCCGGGCGGCCGATGCCGACGGAGTACCGGCGCGCACGGTTGTTCGGCAGCGTCCAGTACAGCGCGAAGCGGTCGGGAACCACGTGGATCTCACCGGCGGGAAAGCCTCCGTCAATCACGACTTCCTGGGGAAGAAATTCCGGCGGCAGGGGAACGTTCTTGTCGTGGGCGCGAAGGGGGGTGGCGGCGGCGAGCGTTGCGGCTGCGATGCCCGATCCCAGAAAGGCGCGTCTTCTCATCTGTCTCTCTCCTTCTGTCCTTGGCGCGTCCGGACCGGCGAGCTTCCGCCCACATCGAACGCGCTCATCCCAACTGCCTTTCAGGGAAAAGGATCCATCACATTCCCATGATTGCAGATGTTGCTTCGGGAGGGTCGGTTTCGCCGGGCATCAGTGTGCGCAGAGGGCAGGTAGGCCCCTCCCGCAACCGAAACTCCAGACACGAAAAAGCCGCGCACAAGGCGCGGCCGTTCGCAGTCGTCATCGAAAAGAGAGATACGGACGAGGTTCTTACTAGGTTTGGCGGTGACCTACTCTCCCACGTCTTAAGACGCAGTACCATCGGCGCTACGGCACTTAACGGTCGAGTTCGGGATGGGATCGCGTGTTTTGCTCGTGCTATGACCACCAAACCGAGAAAGAACCTCGTCGCTCTTGCGAGCGACACCGTCCAAGTCAGCACACTGTGGCGTATGCTTTCGATCCTGCCAGGCAACCTGGCTTCTACTGGATCAAATCAAGCCTATCGGGCAATTAGTACCGGTCAACTGAACGCCTTACGGCGCTTACATCTCCGGCCTATCGACGTGGTGGTCTACCACGGCCCTCAGGGATACCTTGTTTTGAGGGGGGCTTCCCGCTTAGATGCCTTCAGCGGTTATCCTTTCCGATCATAGCTACCCAGCACTGCCGTTGGCACGACAACTGGTCCACCAGTGGATCGTTCACCCCGGTCCTCTCGTACTAGGGGCAACTCCTCTCAAGTATCCTACACCCACGGCAGATAGGGACCGAACTGTCTCACGACGTTCTAAACCCAGCTCACGTACCTCTT
>JBLXFD010000006.1:10494-163094 GCA_048262455.1 Rhodobacter sp. | reverse complement strand
TCCGTCCACGCCTCGGTCAGCAACCACTTCAACTCGGAGCGCAGCTTCTACTCCCGAGCCAACTTCAAGAAGAACCGCGCCGCCGCTCTCGCCGAGTGGCGCGGTCTCTGCGCGGCGTAAGGGGCAGCTGTTCTGTCCTAGCTGAGACTGGTTCGAATTAGTCTGGCAGCACCCCCGCGGCCTATCCCACAGGGGCATCCGACATCGGCTCAACGTTCTGAAAAGAACAGCGGCCTTTCGCTGCGGGATCCTCCGACGTCGGCTAAGGGCCGCCCTCGTCTGGGGGCCCGGCCTCACAAATCTCAACCGCCTCGGCTATCGCAAAAGCATCTTCGAGCTCGACGCCAAGGTAGCGAACCGGGCTATTCAACTTAGAGTGGCCTAGCAGGAGTTGCACCGCACGGATGTTGCCCGCAAGCGGACCCGGATCGCCCACACGTGCTTCGGCAAAAGTGGCCGCTTCTGGCCGACGAGGCGGCCCTTGTTCCAGGCGGGTCGGTAGGCGCGGATGGCAGGTAGGTTGGCTTTGGACATGGGGGTAACCTCCGATCCGCCGCGATCCCCCCAACGCCAACTGGCTGTTGGCGCACAACCATAACATGTCGCGTTGCAGCGGCAGAGAACGACCGGTCTGAGCCCATCAGCGACACTCGCGCTGACCGCAGCGAATGCAGGTGCAGCATACGCACTCGGCCCTGAGCGGACGTTCGACGGTGCCTCCGGCAGACGATGCTTTCGTCCCTTTGCCGACGGCCACCGCCAGAGCAGCGGATGATTGATCCCAGCCCAAAGCACACATGATAGTTTTGCATTCCCGACTTAGCGCGGATATAGTCCAGCCAAATTTACCGGAGCACAGACTGCGAGCTTCGCGCAATTCTCAACCCCCCATTTCTCAAGGCCTTTACGTGATAAAAGATTGTTCGGGATCGTACACTTTTACGATAGATGGCAGCGACGAGGTTCCCTTTGGCCGGTCAGGTTTTCTTGCCTTTCCCGAAAACAAGTCCGAAAGCGTTAAGTTTAAGCTCTTTAGCAACAATAGCCCGAGATTTGTTGATCCATTCCGCCAGATAGGCGATCATGACAAGTATGTAGTGCGTGGGTGGTTAAACTCTTGTCGTCCTGTCACGCTTTTGGAGCCTTTCTATAACTACAGCGGTGTTGGGGAAATTGCGCGTGGATTTCGGCGATCATCGCAATTATCGGGTTTTGTTGATGATCTGGTTGAAGGTGCGCATTTAGATAGCGGCAATGCGTCCGCGATTTCAGAGATCGGGTTTTGGTCAGAGGCTCTGGTCTCAATGGCTAAAATGCAAGCGTGCCGCAAGAAGGCAATAGTATGTGAGGATGGCAGCCGCGAAACTAAAAGGTTTTCATCCGAGACGGATGTGGCTGAGCTTGGTAAGCTTGAATTCACAATTACCTATCGCGAAGATGAGTATTCCCGCGAGCAAGTTGCTCGAGCATACACCCGTCTGAAAACGGACAATGGAGTTGACATCTGGACCGCGCAGCGGTGGGCAAGGTTTCATCTGAGCTTTATTGACTTTCTAGTCGGTGCGTCGGCGGGAAATTTTCATACGTCAGTGCTAATAAATGAGGCAGAGATTGATGGTGATATTTTTGATAATCACTTGAGGCTGGGTGTTTATCCGAGGGCGAAGGCGGACCACCCGGGGAAAATCAGCCTTCGTTTAGTAAACCCGATTGACGTTATCCCACGGGCTCTCGTGAATGCGTGGGCAGACGATCAAATCAAAGAGCGTATACTCGCAGCAACTACCTTACGATCTGCAAAATTAGGTGTCTTTGAGCGCTTCATACGAACGATTGCCTTTCTTGAGAAATGGCTCCACGTGAGGTATCCAGACTGCTCTGAGAGGCAGGATCGATTCAAAGCATCTGTAGTTGAATATAATAATCACCTGAACGCAGCTTCAATAAAAGTAAGGGATTTTGCGCAAGAGTTTGCAAGGCCTCGGTATCCGCAGACTAATAATCTAAGAGGCCTGTTAGTGCGAGCTTTCGATGAGTGCCGACCTTTGGGTTTGGCATGTGATGAACAACAAGCAAAAATTTTGGCAGATCGTAGACACGAAATTGCGCATGGAAATGAGCCCTCTGAAAGAGATCAGATACATGACCTGCTTCTTGGATCGGACATTGGCCTGGCAGTTATTGAACTGTTGACGTTGAAAGATATAGGCTTTGATCCCGCAAATCAGTTCAATCCACGACATGACCGCTATGGAAGCCAAAACGGTATTTATGAGTAGAATGCCAGTGGTGATGGCTAACTCGGACTTTGCAAGAAACACTATCTCCGCTTTTCTGCCGTTCGTCCACGGCGCAGCGAAGGTCGGCTTTCCGCCGATTCTGTGGAAAAACACCCGTTCGCGAGCGCAGAAAACCGGTAGCCAACGGAGGCGGGGGCGCCTTTCTTGTCAGGCTTGCTGCGTCCTCTGCGGTGCAGGAAGGATCTTGGCCAGCTTGCGGAGGTTTTGGGCGGTGGCAGCGAGGAGGAATTCGTCTTTTGCCCCGCATGGACCACGTAATCGGAGCCGACTGAGCCCAAGGATGCGCTTGAGGTGGGCGAAGAGCATCTCGACCTTCTTCCGCAGCTTCATCGAGATCACGTATTGGTCCGTCTTGGCTATGTCGCGGGCGACTTGCCGGGCGTCTTCATGTTCCTCGCGGGTGATCTTGCGGGCATCCGCGTTCGGGCAGCACTTCGCCTTGGATGGACATGCCTGACAGATCTCCTTGAGGGCGCGATAGCGGGCTGTGCCCTTGCCGGTGGGCCCGCGGTTGGGGTCGGAGTAGTTCCGGCGGAACTGTTTCAACTCGTGCCCCTCGGGGCAGGTATATCGGTCGTTCACGGCGTCCCACTCGAAGTCGGCGCGGGTCCAGGTTCCGTCGCTGCGCCCTGACTTGTCGAACACAGGAATATGCGGGGCGATCTTGCGGTCGACCAGCCAGCCAAGCATCGGTGCCGTGCCGTAGGCAGTGTCCGCGATCAGACGCTCGGGGTGGAGGTCGAACCTGGCCTTGACCCGCTCGAGCATGGTCTTCGTCGACCCCACCTCCGCCTGCCGGATGGATCTCGTCGCCTCTACATCCACGATGACGCCGTGGTCAGTGTCGATCAGGTAGTTGTCGGAATAGCTGAAGAACGCCGGGCCCTTGCGGGCCGCCGTCCATTGACTGGCGGGGTCGGAATGCGAGGTAAACTTCGGCTGGACCTCGCTGGCCCCGCCGAAGGCAGCCTCGTCCAGGGTGTCCAGATACTCGCGAACCGCCCGGGGCGCGTCAGTGGGATCGATCTTTCCGGCGTCCCAATCCTCCTTCGGGGTCGAGTTCTGCTTGTTGGCATCGGCCTCGATCAGGCTTGCGTCGATGGCCATGCGTTGGCCGCTGACAAGACCCTCCTCGACGCACCGCGCGACGGTCGTCTCGAACAGGTGCCGAAGCAGTTCGCTGTCGCGGAACCGACCGTGGCGGTTCTTCGAGAAGGTCGAGTGATCCGGCACCCGGTCGCTGAGATCCAGTCGGCAAAACCAGCGATAGGCCAGGTTCAGATGCACCTCCTCGCAGAGCCGCCGTTCCGACCGGATGCCGAAGCAATAGCCGACCAGCAGCATACGGATCAGCAACTCGGGATCAACGGAGGGGCGGCCGGTATGGCTGTAGAAGTCGGCGAGGAAGGTGCGGATGCCGGACAAATCCACAAACCGGTCGATGGAGCGAAGAAGGTGGTCTTGCGGCACATGATCCTCGAGCGAGAACTCGTAGAACAGCGCCGGCTGCGCCTCCTGCCGTGGTCCCATCATCGCCAACCCTCCCACCCATTACGGGAATTGAATCAGCCGAGGGCCCTTCGATCAAGTCGAGTTTTTCCACAAAATACGCCCACTCTACCTTGACTTCCCGTCGTCCGGAAGCGTGGTAGGGTGCATGTCTGACGTGGGGAATAATGACCTTTCGGAGCGCTTCGCGCGGCTTACGGGTTTGTTTGAGGACGCCGCTGGGCTGGCTGTGGAAGGCCAGGTAGCAGGGCTGCCTGAAGACCGCGCCGCGGAGCTTCGGCAGTGCCTCTGGGGCTTTGTCTTCGATGCGGCCGCGGAGTTGGCGAGTATGGGACCCGCCGATTGTTGAGAGCGCCCCTGCCTTGCGGCCGAATTGACTGGACTTGCGGCGCGGCACGAGCGGTACTGAGCGAGCGCGAAGCGGACGATCCTTGCCCCGGCTGGGGGAGGCCGAACATTCATCGCCGGTCCGGACAAGGCGATCGACGCGAGGCCGAAATTGAACAGGACTGTGACGAACGCGGTCGTTGGTCTCGCCCGGACACCGGGCTCGTGGTGGTACAGGCCATCGGATGATCCGGTGCCGGAAACCACGGAGACCGAAATGACCACTGACCAGATCGCTGACAAACCTGCTCGACAGCGGCATACGAGAAAGCCTTGCGTGACACGATCCGCCGCCGCTACGTCCCCGGCCGCGGGGACCGCGCCGACGAAAAAGGCGAGGCTCCAGGCTCTGCTCGCGCGTCCCAAGGGGGCGACTCTGGCACAGCTCGGGAAAGACCTTGGCTGGCAGCCGCACACGGTGCGGGCGGAGATCTCGCGGCTTCGGAAGGGCGGCGCGGAGGTGCAGCTCGACAGGAGTGGCAAGGCGCCGACCTACCGCATCCTCGCCGCGAAATGAGGCGGCGCAGCGTCGAGGATCTCCCGGACAGGCTCCGGGAGATCGCCGCGTTGGATCATGCCGCTTGTGTCGCGGCCTGGCGACGTGCGTTCGGTCAGCCACCGCCGAAGCGGCTGAGGTCGCCGATTCTGCGCCGGATTCTGGCCTATGATGTGCAAGCGCGGCGGCTGGGGGATCTGACGCCATCAGAAACCAGAGTCCTCCGCCGCGTTGCACGCGGGACGCCGGCGAGCGATGCGACCGCAACCGCGACGCCAGGTACCCAACTGGTCCGAGAATGGAACGGCCGCGTCTACCGGGTTGAGGTCGTCGAGACCGGCTACGTTCTCGACGGTACGACCTACAGCTCGCTCTCGGCGGTGGCGAAGCGGATCACCGGCACGTCCTGGTCGGGCCCCCGGTTCTTCGGCCTCGCCGGAAAGCGGTCGGCATGACCATCCGCTGCGCGATCTACACAAGGAAGTCGAGCGAGGAGGGGCTCGAGCAGGACTTCAATTCGCTCGACGCGCAACGCGAGGCCTGCGCGGCGTTCGTCGCCAGCCAGCGGCACGAGGGCTGGCGGCTGCTCAAGGAGCGCTACGACGACGGCGGCATCTCGGGCGGGCATCTCGACCGGCCGGCACTGCACCGGCTGATGGCGGATGTCGACGGCGGCCGCGTGGACCAGATCGTGGTCTATAAGATCGACCGTCTGACCCGGTCGCTGGCCGATTTCGCCAAGCTCGTCGAGCGGCTGGACGCCGCACGCGCCTCCTTCGTGTCGGTGACCCAAGCCTTCAACACCGCGACCAGCATGGGCCGGCTGACGCTGAACGTGCTCCTGTCCTTCGCGCAGTTCGAGCGCGAAGTCACCGCCGAACGGATCCGCGACAAGATCGCCGCGTCGAAGCGGAAGGGGCTTTGGATGGGCGGCAACGTTCCTTTGGGCTACGGAGCTGAAGGGCGGACGTTGCGGATCGTGCCCGACGAGGCGGAAACGGTGCGTAGCCTGTTCGATCTCTACGAGCGGCACGGGACGATCCGGGCGGTCACCGACGCGGCGCGGCGGATGGGCCTGCGATCGAAGCGGCGGCTCGCGCGCGACGGGACGCCGCGGGGTGGATCGCTGATGCGGCGTGGCCAGATCCATCATGTGCTGGCGAATCCGGTCTACGCCGGTCGCATCCGTCACAAGGTCCAGGTGCACGAGGGCCAGCACGAGCCGATCATCGATCCCGAGCGATGGGAGGCGGTGCAGCGTCGCCTGGTCGAAGCCTCGGCGAAGCCGCGCGGCAAGCCCACAGCCGCGCATCCATCGCCGCTCGCCAGCAAGCTCTTCGACGAGACCGGCGACCGGCTGACCCCGTCGCATGCCGCGAAGGGCGGCCGGCGCTACCGCTACTACGTGTCGCGGCAACTGGTCGATGGCAGCAACGCAGCCGGGGATGGCTGGCGGCTTCCGGCGGAGCGGCTGGAACGCGCCCTTGCACGCGCCGTCGGCGATCACCTCGACCGGATGGTAGGGCAGGGTGGCTGTGGCGCACTGCGGGCCAACAACATAGCATCGAGTCGCGCGGCCATCGCGGGCACCTGCGACGGGATGCTGGAATTGGTCTCGGCAGCCCGGCTAACGGATGGCGAGATCGGGATCGAGCTCGACGCCGAGGCAGTTGCCGCCCGCCTCGCCATACTGTCAGAGACCCTCACGCCAGACCTGCTCTCCTTCTCGATGCCGTTTGCGCAGCGGCGCCGCGGGGTCGAGGTACGGCTGGTCCTCGGTGCGCCGAAGGCGGAGCGCGACGATATTCTGATCGCCAACATTGCCCGGGCAAGATCCTGGCTCGCGGAGCTGAAGGCTGGCGACGACTACCGCACCATTGCCGAACGGCACGGTGTCTCGGCGGCCTACCTCGGCGACCTGATCCACTTCGCCTTCCTTTCGCCGAAGCTGGTCCGGGCGATCCTGGACGGGCGCCAGCCGCCGGCGCTGACCACGAACTGGCTCCGCCGCCACGGTCTTCCGGACGACTGGGCGGAACAGGAGCGGATCGTCGCGCAGCTCTGAGCATCGCGGACTCCAGTTAACCCACTTCGAAATCGGCCTTCTGAGACTGATGGCGAAACTCGGACGAGTCCGGCGCTCTCAAGGTGTCTCATGGTCGAAGGTCCCTCGCTAACCCCCGATACTACGGCGCTTTTTGCGGTGCCGCCCTGAAAGGCCACGAAAGCAGGACTGGGTGGCGGAGAGACAGGGATTCGAACCCTGGGACCCCGTGAAGGGTCAACGGTTTTCGAGACCGCCCCGTTCGACCACTCCGGCACCTCTCCGCGAAGCGTCTGGCGGGTCATTTAGGGCAAGGGCGCGGGGTGCGCAACCGGGAAATTCGGCGGTTTCCGGCGGGCAGGGCGGGCGCTTGCCGCCGGGCCTTTCAATGCGGGCCGGTGCGGGCTACCTAATGGACCTGCCTGCCATAAGGACACCGCCATGCCGCGCGCCGCTCTTGCCTGTCTTCTCGTGCTGACCACCGCCGTGCCGCTGCCCGTCGGTGCCCAAAATGCCCCCGCCCAGAACGCCCCCGCTCAAAACGCCCCCGCCGCGCCCACCGCCCAGGCCGAGGCGCCGCCGCCGGTCGTCGCGGCCGCCGAGGCGGAGCGGATCGAGCCGCTCTACCAGGCGCTGATGATTCCCGACGTGGTGGAGATCATGCGCCAGGAGGGCATCGACTACGGCACCGAGCTGGCGGCGGAGCTGTTCCAGGGCGGCCAGAGCCCCACCTGGCGCGCCACGGTCGAGGAGATCTACGAGACCGGCCGCCTCGAGACCATCGTCCGCGACCGCATGGCGCGCGACCTCGCCGCCGCCGACATCGCGCCGGCGACCGAGTTCTTCACCTCGGACCTCGGCCGCCGCATCATCACGCTGGAGCTGGAAGCCCGCCGCGCCATGCTGGACAAGGCGGTGGACACCGCCGCCCGCGCCCGGCTCGAGGACATGCTGGGCGAGACCGACAACCCCCGCATCGCGCTGCTGACCGAATTCATCGAGGCGAACCAGCTGATCGAGAACAACGTCGTGGGGGCGATGAATTCGAACTTCGCCTTCTACAGCGGGCTCGCCGACGGCGGCGGGGTCGGAGACGGCGCCTCCGAGGAGGACATGCTGGCCGACGTCTGGAGCCAGGAGGAATCGATCCGCGACGAGACCGTCACCTGGATCTACGCCTACCTCAACCTCGCCTACGGGCCGCTTTCCGACGAAGAGCTGCAGCATTACATCGACCTGTCCAACACCCGCACGGGCCAGCGGCTGAACCAGGTGATCTTCGACGCCTTCGACGAGATGTTCGTCACCGTCAGCCTCGCCCTCGGCCACGCCGCCGCGCGTTTCATGAGCAGCGAGCGGCTGTAGCGCCGATCCGGCCCGCCCGCGCCCCGGCGGGGCTTGACGCGGCTGCGCTTTGTTTGCATAAGCGCGGCTCTTGCGGGCCCCGGCCCGCGCGCACATATGACATGACGCCCAAGGGCGCGCTGTTCCAGGCCGGGCCGCAAGGTCCGCGAACGCCCCGACGGGGGGCCGAAGAACGCGGAAGAGAAAAGGAAGACGAAGATGTTTGCGGTCCTCAAGACCGGCGGCAAGCAGTACAAGGTCGCCTCCGGCGACGTGCTGCGCGTCGAGAAGCTCGCGGCCAGCGCGGGCGATACCGTCCAGTTCAACGATGTCCTCATGGTCGGCGACACCATCGGCACCCCCTTCGTGGCGGGCGCGGGCGTCCAGGCCGAGGTGATCGACCAGATCAAGGGCGAGAAGCTGATCCACTTCGTCAAGCGCCGGCGCAAGCACAGCTCCAAGCGCACGAAGGGCCACCGCCAGCAGCTGACCCTGCTGCGGGTGACGGACATCCTCTCCGAGGGTGCGGACAAGTCCGGCGTCAAGGCCGCCGTGGGAGCGGGTTCCGTGCCCGCCTCGGCGAACGGCGACGCGACGGCCGCCGCCCCCGCGCCGAAGGCCGCCAAGCCCGCCAAGGCGAAGGCCGAGACCGCGGAGAAGCCCGCCAAGGCCGCCAAGGCCGAGACCGGCGGCGACGACCTGAAGAAGCTGTCGGGCGTCGGCCCGGCGCTGGAGAAGAAGCTGCACGAGGCCGGCGTGACCTCTTTCGCGCAGATCGCCGCCTGGAACGACGACGATATCGCCGCGATGGAAGAAAAGCTGTCCTTCAAGGGCCGGATCCAGCGCGAGGGCTGGGTCGACCAGGCCAAGACGCTCAGCGAGAAGTAAGGAGCAAGACCGATGGCACACAAGAAAGCAGGCGGTTCCAGCCGTAACGGCCGCGACTCCGCCGGGCGCCGCCTTGGCGTCAAGCTCTACGGCGGCCAGGCCGCCATTCCGGGCAACATCATCGTGCGTCAGCGCGGCACCAAGTGGTGGCCGGGCGAGGGCGTCGGCATGGGCAAGGACCACACCATCTTCGCGACCGTCGAGGGTGCCGTGACCTTCCACAAGGGCCTCAAGGGCCGCACCTTCATTTCGGTGCTCCCGCAGGCCGAGGCCGCAGAGTAAGCCGAGACCCGGCATCGTGAAGACGAAATTGGGGGGATCGGCGAACCAGCCGGTCCCCCTCGGCATTTCCGGCGCGGGAGGAGCGCGGGAAACCGCCCTGTCTGCCCGGAGGAGGCGCGGATGAAACTGGAAAACCTGCGGGACCAGCCGGTGATCGAGACCGAGCGCCTGGTGCTGCGCCCGCTGCGGGCCTCCGACGCGGGGCTGCTGCGCCACTACGCCGGCGACGTGCGCGTGGCGCGGATGACCACCACCCTGCCGCACCCGCTGCCCCCCGGCGCGGCCGAGGCCTTCGTGGAACGCGCCCGCGCCGAGAACCGGGTCGAGGATGTCTGGGTGCTGGACGGCAGCGCCAGCGGGCGGGACGAGCTTATGGGCGTGGTCGGGCTGGAGCGGCTGGACCGCGAGCAATCCGAGATCGGCTACTGGGTGGCGCCCGCCTTCTGGAACACCGGCCTCGCATCCGAGGCGGTCGAGGCGATCGTCGCCGCCAACCCCCACGGGGCGCGCACGATCTTCGCCTCGGTCTTCCAGGACAACCTGGCCTCGGCCAAGGTGCTGACCCGCGCCGGCTTCGAATACATCGGCGACGCCGAGGCATACTCGGTCGCGCGCGAGTCCCGCGTCGCGACCTGGACCTACCTGAAACGGCTGGACTGACCATTGACCGCCGCCCGCCTCCTGCCCATGCGGCTTGAGCCGGGCCCGCAAAGGTCCTATCGGTCGGCAACGGCGAAACGAAGGACGCGGTAATGAAGTTTCTCGACCTGGCCAAGGTCTACATCCGCTCCGGCGCCGGCGGCAACGGCGCCGTCAGCTTCCGCCGCGAGAAGTTCGTCGAGTACGGCGGCCCCGATGGCGGCGACGGCGGCGACGGCGGCGATGTCTGGGCCGAGGCGGTGGACGGGCTGAACACCCTGATCGATTTCCGCTACCAGCAGCATTTCTTCGCCAAGAACGGGCAGGGGGGCATGGGCCGCCAGCGCACCGGCCGCGACGGCGAGGACATGGTGCTGAAGGTGCCGGTGGGCACCGAGGTGCTGGAAGAGGACGAGGAGACGGTGATCGCCGACCTGACCCAGGTGGGCCAGCGCGTGCTGCTGGCCCGGGGCGGCAACGGCGGCTTCGGCAACCTGCACTTCAAGACCTCCAGCAACCAGGCACCGCGCCATGCCAACAAGGGGCAGCCGGCGGTGGAACGCACGCTCTGGCTGCGGCTGAAGCTGATCGCCGACGCGGGCCTGCTGGGCCTTCCCAACGCCGGCAAGTCCACCTTCCTCGCCGCCACCTCGAACGCGCGCCCGAAGATCGCCGACTATCCCTTCACCACGCTGGTGCCGAACCTCGGGGTGGTGGGCGTGGACGGGGCCGAGTTCGTGGTCGCCGACATCCCCGGCCTGATCGAGGGCGCCCACGAGGGGCGCGGCATCGGCGACCAGTTCCTGGGCCATGTCGAACGCTGCGCGGTGCTGCTGCACCTGGTGGACGGCACCTCCGAGGATGTGGCCGGCGACTGGCGCACCATCATCGACGAGCTGGAGGCCTACGGCGGCGCGCTGGCGGACAAGCCGCGCATCACCGCGCTGAACAAGGTCGACGCGCTGGAGGACGAGGTGCGCGCCGAGCGGCTGCAGGAGCTTTCGGACGCGGCCGGCGGCCCCGTCCTGGCGATCTCCGGCGTCAGCGGCGAGGGGCTGACCGAGGCGCTGCGCGCGCTGCGGGCGCTGATCTCGGCCGACCGTCTGCGCCTGAAGAAAAGCGAGGAGGAGGACGCGCCGTGGCGTCCCTGACCTCCGCCCGGCGGCTGGTGGTCAAGATCGGCTCGGCCCTGCTGGTGGACCGGGACGAGGGCAGCGCCCACGGCGGCCTGCGCCGCGCCTGGCTGGAGGCGCTGGCCGAGGACGTGGCCGAGATCAAGGCCCGGGGCACCGACGTGGTGCTGGTCTCCTCCGGCTCCATCGCCCTGGGGCGCGCGGCCCTGTCCCTTGCCCCCGGCGCGCTGCCGCTGGAACAGTCGCAGGCCGCCGCTGCGGTCGGGCAGATCCGGCTGGCCCGCGCCTACGAAGAGGTGCTGGCCCCCCACGGGCTGACCGCTGCGCAGGTGCTGCTGACGCTGGAGGACAGCGCCGACCGCCGCCGCTATCTGAACACCCGCGCCACAATCGAGCAGCTGCTGCGTCTGGGCTGCGTGCCCATCGTCAACGAGAACGACACCGTGGCCACCGACGAGATCCGCTACGGCGACAACGACCGGCTGGCCGCGCAGATCGCGGTGACGGCGGGGGCGGACGTGCTGGTGCTGCTCTCCGACGTGGACGGTTTCTACTCCGGCAACCCCAAAGAAGACGTTAACGCGCGGCGGTTCGACGTGGTCGAGAAGATCACCCCGCGGATCGAGGCCATGGCCGGCGACGCCGGTTCGGGCCTGTCCAAGGGCGGGATGAAGACCAAGATCATGGCCGCCCGCACCGCCACCGGCGCCGGCTGCGCCATGGCGATCACCGAGGGCTCGGTCCTGCACCCGCTGCGCGCGCTCGAGGCCGGCGCCCCCTGCACCTGGTTCCTGGCCGAGGGCGACCCGCAGGCCGCCCGCAAGCGCTGGATCGCCGCGATGAAGCCCAAGGGCGAGATCACCGTCGACGCCGGCGCCGCCCGCGCCCTGGCGCAGGGCAAGTCGCTGCTGCCGGCCGGGGTGACGCGGGTTTCCGGCCGTTTCGGGCGCGGCGACCCGGTCACCATCGCCGGGCCCGAGGGCCTGCTGGCCACCGGTCTCGCGCGCTACGACAGCGCCGAGGCCGCCCGCATCGCCGGCCGCCGCTCCGGCGAGATCGAGGCGCTGCTGGGCTACCCCGGCCGCGCCGCGCTGGTACACCGCGACGACATGGTCACATGAACCCAGAATTTTCTGGAAAATTCTGCCCAGAAAAACTCTTCCAGAAGAGTTTTCCCCCACCCGGAGACCCGCGATGAAGGACCTCGAGAACATCCCCGCCGTTATGGCCGAGATCGGCCAGCGCGCCCGCGCCGCCGCCGCAGAGCTGGCCTTCGCCGCCTCCGAGGCCAAGACCGCCGCGCTTAACGCCGCCGCCGACGCGGTGATGGACCGGCTGCCGCAGATCCTCGAGGCCAACGCCCGCGACTTGGAATTCGGCCGCGGCAAGGGCCTGAGCCCCGCGATGCTGGACCGCCTGCTGCTGGACGAGGCCCGCGTCACCGCCATGGCCGAGGGCCTGCGCGCCGTCGCGGCCCAGCCCGATCCCGTGGGCGAGGTGATGGACGAATGGGACCGCCCCAGCGGCCTCACCATCCGCCGGGTTCGCACGCCGCTGGGGGTCATCGGGGTGATCTACGAAAGCCGGCCCAACGTCACCGCCGACGCCGGCGCCCTGTGCCTGAAGGCCGGCAACGCGGTGATCCTGCGCGGCGGCTCGGAAAGCTTCCATTCCTCCGGCGCCATCCATGCCTGCCTCGCCGAGGGGCTGCGCGCCGCCGGCCTGCCGGAGGCGGCGGTCCAGCTGGTGCCCACCCGCGACCGTGCCGCCGTCAGCGAGATGCTGACCATGACCGGCAGCATCGACGTGATCGTCCCGCGCGGCGGCAAGGGGCTCGTGGGGCTGGTGCAGCGCGAGGCGCGGGTGCCGGTCTTCGCCCACCTCGAGGGCATCGTGCACCTCTACATCGACGGCGCCGCCGACCCCGCCAAGGCGCGCGCGGTGGTGCTGAACGCCAAGACCCGCCGCACCGGCATCTGCGGCGCGGCGGAGTGTCTGCTGGTGCACCGGGACGTGGCCGAGGGACTGGGGCGCGAGCTGGTGGAGATGCTGGTGCAGGCCGGGGTGCGGGTGCATGCCGATCCGGCGCTGCAGGCGGTGCCGGGCACCATGGCGGCCACCGACGACGACTGGGGCCGCGAATACCTGGACATGGACATCGCCGCGCGGGTGGTGGACGACATCGACGCGGCGATGGACCACATCCGCCGCTACGGGTCCGGCCACACCGACTGCATCCTCACCGAGGACGACGCGGCGGCAGAGCGGTTCTTCGCCCGGCTCGACAGCGCCATCCTGATGCGCAACGCCTCGACCCAGTTCGCCGACGGCGGAGAGTTCGGCATGGGCGGCGAGATCGGCATCGCCACCGGCAAGCTGCACGCGCGCGGCCCGGTGGGGGCGGCGCAGCTGACCAGCTTCAAGTACCTCGTGATCGGCGAAGGCACCGTGCGCGCCTGACCCGGCAGCTATCGCGGCCGATCAGAACCGCAGGATCGCCGCGCTTTCCTGCAGTTCCACCCGCAGTTTCCGCCCAAGGCTCGCCGCCACCATCGGCGCCATCAGGAACTGCACCTCCGCCGCCCGGACCTGCGGCATGGCCCCGGGCTGCGCCAGCTGGTCCCACAGCGCGGGTTCCAGCCGCAGACGCTCTGCCTCCGCCACAAGGCACCAGCGGCCGTCCTCGCACCCGACCTCGATGGTGCCGCCGCGGGGCATGGCGCATTCCAGGCAGTTGATGGCGAGGAAGGCCAGCTTGACCTCGCCGCGCGGATGCGGGCCCGCAGCGCCCCAGTCCAGCCGCAGGCGGGTGCCGCGGGTCACGTCCTCCAGCACCCGCTGCACCTCGCTGCGGGTAAGCATCTGGTCGGTGTCGGCCTCGCCGAAGGCGATGCGGAAGAAGGCGATGCGGGCGTTGGCGTTCTCGATGCTCTGGGCGATCAGCTCGATCTCCGGCATCGAGACGGCATCGGACATGTTCAGCAGTTCGACCCCATTGGAAATCGCCCCCAGCGGCGAGATAAGGTCGTGGCAGATTCGCGAGCCCAGCAGCGACGCGAGGTTGAACTGGTCGCCCGTCATGGCGCGCCCTCCCGGCAGAGGTTCGGATCGATGAGCGACATGAACGCCTTTCTGGAACCCGGCATGATGGTGCGCCATCCGCGAGAGCCGGACTGGGGCCTGGGGCAGGTGCAGTCGAACATCGGCGATCGTATCACGGTGAATTTCCAGCACCGGGGAAAGGTGGTCATCGACGCCCGCCGCGTCGAATTGCTGCCCGTCTTCGATGCCTGAACGCTCATGGCCCCTGCATGCCCGCGAAAGGTTAACGTTTCGCTAATTCCGCGGGGCAGGGCGCGCATTTCTTGCCAAGCCGGCACCGCGCCGGGTAGAAGGCGCGCGATGAGCACCCGGACGCTTTTCCAGCCGCCCGCGCCCGCCCCGGCGCCGGATTTCGAGGTCCGCCTGGCCCGCGACGACGCCGACCTGCGCGCGGCGCAGGCGCTGCGCTACCGGGTCTTCGTGCAGGAAATGGGCGGCGGCGGTGCGCAGGTGGACCACGCGGCGGGGCTGGAGCGGGACGGGTTCGACGCCCATTGCGACCACCTGCTGCTGATCGACCGCGCCCGCACCGGCGCCCCGGTGGTGGGGGTCTACCGCCTGCTGACGGAGGATCGCGCGGCCAAGGCCGGCGGCTTCTACAGCGAGGGCGAATACGACATCGCCCTGCTTCGGTGCAGCGGCCGGCGGCTGCTGGAACTGGGGCGCTCCTGTCTTGACCCCGCCTACCGGGGCGGCAGCGGGGCGCACCTGCTGTGGTGCGGGCTGGCCGACTACGTGCGGCGGCAGGGGGCCGAGCTGCTGTTCGGCACCGCCTCCTTCCCCGGCACCGATCCCGCCCCGCTGGCCCCGGCGCTGGCGCTGCTGCACCACCGCCACCTGGCGCCGCCGGAGCTGCGGGTGCGGACGCGGGAGGAGCGGTTCCAGCGGATGGACCTGCTGGCGGAGGCGCGGATCGACCGGCTGGCGGCGATGAAGGCGACGCCGGCGCTGATCAAGGCCTACCTTCGGCTGGGCGGCGTGGTGGGAGAGGGCGCCTGCGTCGATCATGCCTTCAACACCACCGATGTCTGCCTTGTGCTGGACACAGCGCGGCTCGACCCGCGGCGGCGCGGGCTGTACGGCGGCCTGCCCGGGTGAGCCACACCTGGCGATCGGAGGACATGCCGAAGCCGCCGCCGCTGGGCGCGGGCGGCTGGGCGCTGGCCGTGGCGAGAGCTTCAACTCTGGCGTTTATCCTTCTGCCGTTCCTGACTTTTCTCATCTTGACCCGCGCGGCCGAACGGGCGATCTGCGGCCGTCACCCGGTCTCGCCGCGCATCGTGCAGACCTACTGCCGCATCACGCTGGCGGTGCTGGGCCTGCGGTGCGAGTTGCGGGGGCAGGCGGCGCCCGCGCCCTCGGCGCTGGTGGCCAACCACGTGTCTTGGCTGGACATCTTCGTGCTGAACGCGGCACTTCCCGTCACCTTTGTGTCCAAGGCCGAGGTGGCGGGATGGCCCGGCATCGGCACCCTGGCGCGGGCCACCGGCACCCTGTTCATCCGCCGCGCGGCGCGGGAGGCGGCGCAGCAGCGGGACCTGCTGGCGGAGCGGTTGCGGGCGGAGGAGCGGCTGGTGTTCTTCCCCGAGGGGACCTCGACCGACGGGCAGCAAGTTCTTCCCTTCAGATCAACGCTGTTCGAGGCGTTCTTCACCCACGACCTGCCGCCGGACCTCGCGGTACAGCCGGTGGCCCTGCGCTACCTACCGCCGGCGGAGGCCGATCCGCGGATCTACGGCTGGTGGGGCGACATGGACTTCGGCAGCCATGCGCTGCAGGTGCTGGGGCGCTGGCGGCAGGGGCGGGTCCGGCTGGTGCTGCGGCCGCCGCTGCCGGTCGCGGCGCAGCCGGGGCGCAAGGCGCTGGCGCAGGCGGCGGAGGCCTCGGTGCGGGCGGGGTTCGAGGGCTGAGGCGGGTTGCCTGCGGGACGCCTCCGCGATTACTGTATACCACCGTATTCAGCAGGGCCGCGATGACCGACCAGAAAACCCCGCAGAAGGACGCCTACGCGCTGATCCTCGAGGCCATCGACCGCGGCACCTACAAGCCCGGCGACCGGCTGGTGGAAAGCGAGCTGGCCGAGCGTTTCGGCGTCTCGCGTACCCCGATCCGAGAGGCGCTGCAGCGGCTCGAGACCCAGTCGCTGCTGGCGCGGGACGGCCGCTCGCTGATCGTCGCCTCGCTGGACCACAACCAGCTGGCGGAGCTTTACGTGGTCCGCACCGAGCTGGAGGGCCTCGCCGCCCGCCTCGCCGCCCGCCACGCCACGCCCGAGGAGGTGCGTGTGCTGGACGAGATGGTGGCCGAGGACTGGACGCTGGCCGGGGACCCGGCGGCGCTGGCGCAGGCCAACAAGCGGTTCCACCGGCAGATCCACCTGGCCTCGCACAACCGCTACCTGGTACAGCAACTGGACCTGGTGCACCGGTCCATGGCGCTGCTGGCGGAGACCTCGCTGGCGGTGGAGGGGCGCAGCGAGACGGCGCTGCGCGAGCACGAGGCGATCATCGAGGCGATCGGCCGGGGCGATGGCGAGGCCGCCTACCAGGCGCTTCGCGCGCACATCTCGCGCGCCTACGAGACCCGGCTGCGGCTGGACGCCGAGCGCATGGCCAGCGCCCGCGACTGACCGCTACAGCGCGTGCCGCGCCCGCCAGGCGGCCCAGTCTGCGGGGGTGTCCAGGTCCACCAGCGCGCGGGTGCCCTCCAGCCTCAGCAGCTCCACCTCCTCGCCCCGCATCGCGGCGCGGCCGCCGGTGTCGCCGGTCAGCGCCGACAGCGCCGGGAACAGCCGCCGGGGGATCACCGAGGGGGCGCCGGGGGTGCCGTCCGCCGCCGCCGCGCGCACCACGCGGGCGCCCTCCAGCGCCGTGAAACGGTCTGTCAGCGCCGCAAGGTCCGCCGTGTCGATGTCCGGCATGTCCGCCGGCAGCACCAGCGCCCCGGCGGCATCGCCGGGCAGGGCGGCCAGACCGGCCCGCAGCGAGGCGGACATGCCCTCGGCGGCGTCCTCCACCGTCACAACACGCAGGTCCAGCCCCGCCAGCGCCTGCCGCCGCGCGGGGCGCCCCGGCGGCAGCAGCGCGGTCACCGGAAGGCCCGACTCCAGCGCCCGCCGCGCCACCCGGCGCAGCAGCGGCTCGCCGCCGATCCGCTCTGTCAGCTTGTCGCGCCCCTCCATCCGCGAGGAGGCGCCGGCGGCCAGCAGCAGGATGTGCACGCCCATCCCGGCGCTACCGCCCGCTCATCGTTCCGGCAGCAGCCCGCGCGGGCTGAAGCGCAGCACCAGCACCAGGATCAGCCCCATGATGAACAGCCGCATGTGCGCCGAGGCATCCAGCAGGTGCGCCTTCAGCCAGTAGCCGTCGGCCATCCCGTAGGTCAGCAGCTCCATCAGCTGGCGGCCGCGCGGCTCCACCTCGACCCAGAGATACCAGATCAGGAAGCCGCCCAGCACCGCGCCGAAGTTGTTGCCCGACCCGCCGACGATCACCATCACCCAGATCAGGAAGGTGAAGCGCAGCGGCTGGTAGGTGCCGGGGGTCAGCTGCCCGTCCAGCGTGGTCATCATCGCCCCGGCAAGGCCGCAGACGGCAGACCCGAGGATGAAGACCTGCAGGTGCCGGCGGGTGACGTCCTTGCCCATCGCCTCGGCGGCGACCTCGTTGTCGCGGATCGCGCGCATCATCCGGCCCCAGGGCGAATGCAGCGCCGCCTGCAGCAGCCAGAGCAGCACCACCAGCACCGCCAGGAACAGCGAGGCATAGGCGAGCTTTACCGTGATGGACGAGGCGGCCACCGGGTCGGCGCCCCACGACGCCATGCGGTCGGTGAACTCGGCCGACCTTTGCAGATCGATCTCGTAGGGCACCGGGCGCGGCAGGCCGATGACGTTCTTGACCCCGCGCGCCAGCCAGTCCTCGTTCTTCAGCACCGCGATGATGATCTCGGCGATGCCCAGGGTGGCGATGGCCAAGTAGTCGGCACGCAAGCCCAGCGCGGTCTTGCCGATCGCCCAGGCCGCCCCGGCCGCCAGCAGCGCGCCCACCGGCCAGGCCAGCAGCACCGGCAGGCCCAGCCCGCCGAGGTTGCCCGCGACCGCCGGGTTCACCGCCTCGACGGCGTCCACCGCCGGATCGAAGAGAAAGCGGTACAGGATGAACCCGCCGATCAGCAGCCCCGCCACCGCGCCGGCGCGCATGGGCCCCGGGCGCATCCGCGACCACAGCGCGATCGCCGCCGCGATCACCGCCGCCCCCAGCGCCAGCGCCGCCAGCAGGCGGGCGCCGCCGGCCGACCAGGCCTCGGCCACCGGGGGCATCCCCACCAGCACCGTCGCCAGCCCGCCCAGCGCCACGAAGCCCATGACGCCGATGTTGAACAACCCCGCGTAGCCCCACTGCATGTTCACCCCCAGCGCCATGATGGCGCTGATCAGCCCCATGTTGACGATGCCGAGGGCCACGTTCCAGCTGCGCTCGTAGCCGGTCCAGGCGATCAGCCCGAAGACCAGCGCGAAAAGGAGGATGCCGCGCAAGGTGGGTGTCATGCCACTTTCCCCTGGAAGATGCCGGTGGGGCGGAACAGCAGCACGATCACCAGGATCACGAAGCTGACCGCGAACTTGTAGTCGGTGGACATCAGCTGCACCAGGCTGTCGGGTTCCCACCCCCCCGGCGCCATGTAGCCCAGCACCTTCTTCCAGGCGTAGGTGACCGCCACCTCGGAATAGGCGATGACGAAGCCGCCCACGATGGCGCCAAGGGGCGAGCCCAGCCCGCCGACGATGGCCGAGGCGAAGATCGGCAGCAGCAGCTGGAAGTAGGTGAAGGGCTTGAAGGTCTTGTCCAGCCCGTAAAGCACCCCCGCCACCGTCGCCAGCGCCGCCACGATGATCCAGGTGATGGCCACCACGCGCTCGGGGTTGATGCCGGACAGCAGCGCCAGGTCCTCGTTGTCGGAATAGGCGCGCATGGACTTGCCGGTGCGGGTGTGGTTCAGGAACCAGAACAGCAGCGCCACCACGATCACCGCCGTGACGATGGTCAGCGCCTGGCTGGTGCGGAAGGCCAGCGCCTCGTCCAGCCCGGTCCAGTCGCGGAACTCCCGGGCGCTGATGATGAAGCGCTCGCCGTCGGCGAAGTTCTGGTCGTCGGGGCCGATGATGAAGCGGACCACGCCGTTCATCATGAACATCACGCCCATGGAGACGATCACCAGCACCACCGGCTTTGCCTTCCGTTCCCGGTAGAAGGCATAGATCACCCGGTCGGTGCCCAGCACCAGCAGGGCGGTGACGGCGATGCCCACCGGCAGGGCCAGCAGCGCCGTGGGCAGCGGGCCAAGGCTGACGCCGGCGCCCTGCAGCCACCAGGTCAGCAGGATGGTGACCATCGCGCCGAAGGCCATGGTGTCGCCGTGGGCGAAGTTGGAGAACCGCAGGATCCCGTAGATCAGCGTCACCCCCAGCGCCCCCAGCGCCAGCTGGGCGCCATAGGCGGTGGCGGGGATCAGCACGAAGTTGGCCAGTGCCACGAAGCCGTTCAGCAGGTCCATCGCCATCCTCCGGTCTGGCCGTGCTGCCGGGGCAGGGGCGCCGTCATGTTCATCCGCATCGCGTCCGGGTTCCTTGTCCTGTCAGCCCTGCTCGCAGGTGCCGTGATAGGTGATCGCCACCGCGCGCCCGTCCTCGGCGGCGGTGCCGTGCTGGCTGAGCACCGCGCTGCCGTCCGGGGCGCGGGTCAGCAGCAGCGCGCCGTTCTCGCCCTCGAGCGGCGGGAAGACCAGCACCAGCGTCTCGGTGCCGCTCTCGGGGCCGGCCAGCGCCATGCCCTCCACCGCGCCGGCCTCGGTGACGTAGAGCCAGAGGTTCTCGGCCGAGGATTCCCGCTGGAAGCTCTGGGTGAAGGGTTCGTGCGGGCCGCAGCCGCCGTCGGGGGCGCAGGAGGACTCGTAGGTGCAGGTATAGCCGGCCTGGGGGTCGGCCGCCGCCGGGGCGGCGAGCGGGAGGACCAGCAGGGCGGCGTGAAGGACGCGGTGCATGTAGTTGTGTCTCATCGTGTTTACCCCAGTCCGGGACATGACAGAAAGCGCGTGCGCGCGGAAAGGCCGCCCTGCAGCTTCTGGGTGATCCAGATCGCACTGTCGGCGCTGGACGGCACGAGGAGGTGGAGCGTGTCGCCCTCGGCCCACTCCAGCGGCGCCACCGGGTCGCGCTGGCGGGCCTCGTGAGGGGTGCCGTCGCGGGTGACGGTCATCAGGATGCCGGCGGCGTCGGTGCCGGTCGGCTGGAACGCGAAGCTGTGCGGCGCGTCCGAGGCGGTGCAGTCGCCGAGGGGGCCGCAGTCGGTGGTGACGGTGCAGTCGACGGCAAGGCGGTTGCCCTCCGCCATGGCCGCGGCGGGGGCGACGAAAGCCAGCAGAAGCAACGCCTTGAAAGGCGGTATTGACGTCATCGCGATGCCTCCTCGCAGGTCCCCGTGGCGGTCAGCCCGGCAGCAAGGTCGCTGTAGGTCGCCAGCCCCTCGGGGTCCAGCGTGAACATGCGCGGCGCGGCCTCGGTCCAGAAGCCGCGGGTGCCGTCGGCCATCAGGATGGGTTCGGCGGGAAAGCGGTTGCCGTTCAGCTCCACCTCGGTCAGCAGCCGCTGCGGCGGGTCGTCGGGGTAGGCGGGGGGCAGGAACTGGTTGCGGTCCAGCAGGAAGCCAAGCCGGAGGGTGGCCGAGGGGCAGGCGGGCTGGGCGCAGGTCAGGGTGCAGTCCAGCCGTTCGGCCCCGGCGGGACCGGCCGCGCAAAGCAGCGCCAGAAGCGCCGGGGACAGGCAGCGGGATGAGCCTCGCCGCGCAAGCATCTGACTGCAAGGGGGTTTCATCCGCCAAGGAAGCTCCGCCGTACCTCGGGGTCGTTCAACAGCGCCTCGCCGGTGTCGGTAAAGCGGTTGGCCCCCTGGACCAGAACGTAGCCGCGATCGGCGATGGCCAGCGCCTGGCGGGCGTTCTGTTCCACCATCAGGATCGAAATACCGGTGCGCGCCACCTCGATGATCCGGTCGAACAGCTCGTCCATCACGATGGGGGAAACCCCGGCGGTCGGCTCGTCCAGCATCAGCACCTGCGGCTCGGTCATCAGGGCGCGGCCCACCGCCACCTGCTGGCGCTGACCGCCCGACAACTCGCCGGCCTTCTGGCGGCGCTTGTCCTTGAGGATGGGAAACAGGTCGTAGACCTGCGCCATGGTGCGCGCGGTGTCGTCGCGGCGCAGGAAGGCGCCCATTTCAAGGTTCTCCTCCACCGTCAGCGAGGTGAAGACGTTCGAGGTTTGCGGCACGAAGGCCATCCCCTTGGCCACCCGCGCCTGCGGGGTCAGCGAAGCGATGCTTTCGCCGTTCAGCCGCACGTCGCCGCCGCGCAGGTCGAGCATGCCGAACACCGCCTTCATCGCGGTGGACTTGCCGGCGCCGTTGGGGCCGACGATGACGGCGATCTGCCCGCGCTCCACCGCCAGGGTGCAGCCGTGCAGGATGTCGGCGCCGCTGCCGTAACCGCCGGTCATCTCCTCGCCGATCAGGAAGGGCTCTCCGGCAGTGGCGGCGGGGGCGGGGGCGGGCGCGGCGCTCACAGCCCCGTCTCCACCAGCGATCGCAGCGCCTGTTCGTGGCGCAGCCCGTGGTCCTGGGTCAGCTTCACGTCGTTGGCCACGGTCTGGATCATCAGGATGTCCGGCCCGATGGCATAAAGCGAGACGTATTCCACCGTCCCGGCCTCCGCCTGCCGGGTGACGCGGGCGTAGACCGGCGCCGCCTCGCCCAGGGGGGCGAAGCGGGCGATTTCCTCGGAGGCGGCGGGGGGCTTGGCCATGTCGTCGATGAACTTCGCCAGTTCGCGCTGGCCCACCTCGACCGTGCCGGTCTCGAAGACCACCGGCAGGGTGGCGATCACCATGGCAAGGTCCGAGGTCTCCCACAGGGTCGCCTCGGGGTCGGTGCCGGCCCGGTGATGGGGCAGCCCCTCCCACATCGTGCCCTCGGGGCAGAAGGCCACCTCGGGGGTGATGTCGCTGCAGGCCGCGCCCGCGGCCGCGGGAAGCGCCGTGGCCAGAAGCGCGATCAGGAATGCTCGCATGGTGTCCTCACAAAAGCGGGGCCGGCTTGGTTATCTGGAAGCCGCCCAGGAAATCCTTGTGGATCGAACGCGCCCGCGTGTCGGCGGTACTGTCCGAGGTGATGGTGATGAACTGGATCAGCAGGTCGTCCTGCACCACGTAGCTGTGCAGCGTCCGCAGCAGGGAGTCGCGGCTGGTCAGGTCGTATTCCAGGCTGCCCACCGGCTTGCCGTCCACCTCGCCGCCCTCCAGCCGGTCGACGCTGAACTTGCCGCCGGGCCCGGCCTGCTTGGCCGCGAGGTCGAACAGGATCGCGTTCTCGACCTGCTTGCGGGTGACCTGCCCGGGCTTGATGTTTTCGACGATCACCTTGCCGAACCCCGTTGCGGAATTGCGGAACATCGCCACCCCGTTCACCTGCCGCGTGGGCATCTTGGCCCAGGCCTGGGCGGCGCCGCAGAAGGCCACCTTGTCGTGCACCTGCCGGCACCCCTCGTTCTCCGGTTCCGAAGCCTGGGTGATGGCCGGCGCGGCGTGAAGCACGCCCGCGAGCGCGCAAAGCGCGATGATGGTCTTCTGCATGGTCTTGCCCTCGTTGTGTTTTTTTCTTTCGTCGTTGGGGCGCCTGTGCGCCCGTCGTTACCGAGCCTTTGGGTCCGGATTCCATTGGGTGGGGCAGCCGCATCGCGCGGCGGGTTCGGGAAGGGCGGCGAGGCAGGCCGGGGCGAGGGCGCGCCCGCGGCTCACGAGGCCACCTTGTTCTTGAGGCCGGTGCCGAGATACGCCTCGATCACCTGCTCGTTTGACTTGATCTGGTCGATGCTGCCTTCGGCCAGCACCTTGCCCTCGGCCATGCAGATGACCGGGTCGCAGAGGCGGCCGATGAAATCCATGTCGTGCTCGATCATGCAGAAGGTATAGCCGCGTTCCCGGTTCAGCCGCAGGATCGCGTCTCCGATGGTATTGAGCAGGGTGCGGTTCACGCCTGCGCCGACTTCATCAAGAAAGACCACCCGGGCCTCCACCATCATCGTGCGCCCCAACTCTAGCAGTTTTTTCTGTCCGCCGGAGAGGTTTCCTGCCTTTTCGTCCGCAAGATGATCGATAGTGAGGAATTCCAGCACCTCATCGGCGCGTTTGGCGACCGTGCGTTCTTCCTCTGCCACCCGGCGGCGGTGGAACCAGGCGTTCCACAGGGTCTCGCCGGACTGGTCGTCGGGCACCATCATCAGGTTCTCGCGCACCGTCATCGAGGCGAATTCATGGGCGATCTGGAAGGTGCGCAGCAGGCCCTTGGCGAACAATTCGTGCGGGGGCAGACCGGTGATGTCCTCGCCGCCCATCAGCACCCGGCCCGAGGAGGGCTTCAGCACCCCCGCGATCAGGTTGAACAGGGTGGTCTTGCCGGCGCCATTGGGGCCGATCAGCCCGGTGATGGAGCCTTCCGCGATGGTCAGCGAGGCGCCGTCCACCGCGCGGAAGCCGCCGAAATGCTTGTGCAGGTCCTCGACCACGATCATCGCGGGGGCCTTTCCTTGCGGGCAGCCCGGCACGGGGCCGGGCTGCCTGTGGTGTGGTGGGGAAGGGGGCTTAGTGGAACTTCACCGCTTCCATCTTGCCGCCCTTGAACTCGATCTCGCGGTAGGTGCCCGCGGCCTCGCCGGGCCCGATCAGTTCCACGTCGGAGGCGCCGACGTAGTCGATGTCGGTGCCCGCGGCGATCAGTTCCAGCGCCTTGGCCAGCTCGCCGGGCATGATCTTCTCGCCGGGCGCGTTCGCCACGTCCATGACCTTGGCGGCCACCGCGGCCCCGTCGGTGGACCCTGCGGCGGCCATCGCCAGCAGCATCACCGCCGCGCTGTCATAGCCTTCCTTAGCGTAGGGCGAGGTGCCGTCGACACCGTCGGCCGCCAGCATCTCTTCCAGCATGCCCGCGCCCTCGTTCTCGGACGCCGGGTGCTGGCCGAAGGAGCCGTCAAGCTCGGAGCCGAAGTTCTGCTCCAGCACGCCGGAGATCATGCCGTCGGGCAGCACGAAGGTGTCGAAGGCGCCGCTGTCCAGCGCGCTGCGGATCACGCCCGAGCCGCCCTGGTCCACGTAGCCCGCAACCACCAGCGCATCGCCGCCGGCCGAGGCGAGAGAGCCGATCTCGGCAGAGTAGTCCGCCTTGCCATCCTCGTGCGCGGCGCTGATCGTCACCGTGCCGCCGGCCGCCTCGAAGGCGGACTGGAAGCTGTCGGCAAGGCCCTTGCCGTAGTCGTTGTTGGTGTAGGTCAGGGCGACGCTGTCGATGCCGCGGCCCATGATGATCTCTGCCATCAGCTCGCCCTGGCGCGCGTCCGAGGGGGCGAGGCGGAAGAACAGCCCGTCATCCTCGATGGTGGTCAGGCCCGGCGAGGTGGACGAGGGCGAGATCTGCACGATGCCGTTGGGGCGCGAGACGTTGGAGAAGACCGCGCCGGTGGCGCCGGAGCACATGGCGCCGACGATGCCGGCCACGCCCTCGCTGGTCACCATCCGCTCTGCGGCGGCGGTGGCGGCGGCGGCGTCGACACAGGTGGAATCGCCTTCCACCGCGCTGACCATGGCGCCGTCCATGAAGGTGCCGGCGGCGTTGATCTCGTCGATCGCCTTCTTGGCGCCGGCCGCGATCGGCGGGGCCAGCGATTCCAGCGGTCCGGTGAAGCCCAGCAGGACGCCGATCTTGACGCCGTCGGAATGGGCGGCGGCATGGGCGCCCCCGGTCATCGCGGCAATTGCGGCGGAAGCCATGAGCAGCTTTTTCATTGTTATCTCCCTTGTTGGTCCAAAAGACTGGAGCGAGCTAAGACGGCGCCGCGAAAAAAGGCAAGTGGTGCTTTTCGCACCTTTCCCGGCGTCATCGCATTGAATGGCAAGGGTCAGGGGGCCCGCCCGGGCCCCGGCGCGGCCTCAGCGGGCGGCGTGGCTGCCGCGTTCGCGGTAGGGCGTGGTCTCGTAATGGGCGCGGTAGCACTTGGAGAAATGCGAGGGGCTGGCGAAGCCGCAGGCCAGCGCCACGTTGATCACGCTCATGTCGGTCTGCATCAGCAGGTTGCGCGCCTTCTGGAGCCGCAACTCCATGTAGTAGCGCTTGGGCGAGCGGTTCAGGTAGCGCCGGAACAGACGCTCCAGCTGCCGGGTGGACATGCCCACGTCGCGGGCGAGGATGGCAGGGCTGATCGGCTCCTCGATCGCCTGCTCCATGATGCGGATCACCTGTCCCAGCTTGGGATGGCGCACGCCGATGCGGGTGGGCACGGACAGCCGCTGGGTGTCGCGGTCGGTGCGGATCGAGCTGTAGATCAGCTGGTCCGCCACCGCGTTGGCCAGGTCCTCGCCGTGGTCGTCGGCGATCAGCTTCAGCATCAGGTCGATCGAGGCGGTGCCGCCCGCCGCGGTCATCCGGTTGCCGTCCACCACGAAGACAGAGCGGGTCAGTTCCACCTCGTCGAATTCCTCGGTGAAGCTGTCCTGGTTCTCCCAGTGGATCGTGGCGCGGCGGCCGTCCAGCAGCCCGGCCCGCGCCAGGGTGTAGCCGGCGGTGCAAAGCCCGCCCACCACCGCGCCCCGGCGCGCCTCGCGGCGCAGCCAGTTGACGATCTTGCGGGTGGTGGCCTCCTGCACGTCGATGCCGCCGCAGACCAGCACCGTGTCGTCGCGCCCCAGCTCTTCCAGCCCCATGTCGAGGGTGAACCGCGTGCCGGCGGAACAGCGCGCGGCCTCGCCGTCCTCGCCCGCCAGCACCCATTCGTACAGCACCTTGCCGGACATCAGGTTGGCCAGCCGCAGCGGCTCCAGCGCGCAGGAGAAGCAGAGCATCGAGAAGTTGTCGAGCAGCGCGAAGACGAAGCGCCGCGGCCGGGTGCCGGGCTCCGTCGTCGTCTCCACCAGCTGTCTGACCTGCGCCACCGCCGTCTCCCGCGCTTCGAGCGGTGACGGAACCAGCTTTATGCAGGCGGATCAAGAGCCATCGGGCGGGGCGGTGGACCGGCCCGGGGTATTTTCCCGGTTTCGCACAGGGTCACTTGCCTCTATACCAAGGCACCTTTTGACGCATTCGCTGGAGTGAGACGATGAGCAAGTGGGAAAAATCTGGATGGCGCGCCAAGCCTCGGGTCCAGATGCCCGAGTACGTGGACCAGGCCGCGCTGAATGCCGTCGAGGCGCAGCTGGCCAAGTATCCGCCGCTCGTCTTCGCCGGCGAGGCGCGCAAGCTGCGCGAGAAACTGGCGGCGGTGTCCCGCGGCGAGGCCTTCCTGCTGCAGGGCGGTGACTGTGCCGAGAGCTTCGGCGCCTTCTCGGCCGACAACATCCGCGACACCTTCAAGGTGCTGTTGCAGATGGCCATGGTGCTGACCTTCGGCGCCAAGGTACCGGTGGTGAAGGTGGGCCGCATGGCCGGCCAGTTCGCCAAGCCGCGTTCCGCCCCCACCGAGACGGTGAACGGGGTCGAGCTGCCCAGCTACCGCGGCGACATCATCAACGACCTGGACTTCACGCCCGAGGCGCGGATCCCGAACCCGCAGAAGATGCTGCAGGCCTACACCCAGTCGGCGGCGACGCTGAACCTGCTGCGGGCCTTCTCGACCGGCGGTTTCGCCGACGTGCACCGGGTGCATGCCTGGACGCTGGGCTTCACCGAACGCGAGGAGGCCGAGCGTTACCGCGACCTCGCCAACCGGCTGCAGGACACGCTGGACTTCATGACCGCCGCGGGCGTCAGCGACACCACCAACCGCGACATGTCGACGGTGGACTTCTACACCAGCCACGAGGCGCTGCTGCTGGAATACGAAGAGGCCCTGTGCCGCACCGACAGCACCACCGGCGCGCAGATCGCGGGCTCGGGCCACATGATCTGGATCGGCGACCGCACCCGGCAGCCGGACGGGGCGCACGTGGAATTCTGCCGCGGCGTGCAGAACCCGATCGGGCTGAAGTGCGGGCCCAGCACCAGCGCGGACGACCTCAAGAAGCTGATGGCGACGCTGAACCCGGGCAATGAGGCCGGGCGGCTGACGCTGATCGCGCGGTTCGGCGCGGGCACGGTGGGCGACCACCTGCCGCGGCTGCTGCGCGCGGTCTCCGAGGAGGGGGCCAAGGTGGTCTGGTCGTGCGATCCGATGCACGGCAACACGATCAAGTCCTCGTCGGGCTACAAGACCCGGCCCTTCGACAGCGTGCTGCGCGAGGTGCAGGAGTTCTTCGACATCCACAACGCCGAGGGCACGGTGCCGGGCGGGGTGCATTTCGAGTTGACCGGCGACGACGTGACGGAATGCACCGGCGGCGTTCAGGCAGTGGCGGACGAGGATCTGTCCGACCGCTACCACACCGCCTGCGACCCGCGCCTCAACGCCAGCCAGGCGCTGGAGCTGGCCTTCCTGGTCGCCGAGGAGATCATCGAGCGCCGGGTACCGCGGCAGGCCGCCGCCGAGTAACCCGGCAGCGCCGGCTGCCACGACGCCAGGACATGGACCCCGCCGCCCTCTGGCCGGCGGGGTTTTTTGTTTTCAGCCCTTCACCAGCGTCAGATGCGGGGCCTTGCCCCGGCTTTCCCCCGCCGGGGCCGCCGCAGCCGACCCCGCCGTCGCCACCACCCGCCGGGTCTTCACCGCCGTCACGTCAAACCGGCGCGGGGCGCGGCCGATGCTGCCGTGGCTCTCGAAGCACCCCAGCATCTGCGTTCCGCCCTGCGCCGCGCCGCCCGCCAGCGGCGCCAGCCACAGCCGCGCCTCCAGCTCGGGCTGGCCCGGCCCGGCGGCGCCGTGCAGGTGCATCTCCGCCAGCCGCCCCTCGGCATGAACCTGGTCCAGCACCCGCGACAGCCGGGGGCGGGCGGCGGGGGTGAGCAGGGCGGTCAGCGGCAAACCCTGCACCGCCATGCCCAGAAGGTCCGTCAGGTGCGGCCCGGCGATGCGGATCCGCCCGGCGCCCGGCGCCACCTGCTGGGCCACGAAGGCGTAGTGCAGCGCGTCCTGCAGCCCCCGCGGGTCCACCTCGGCGCGGCGGGGCATCCGGCGGCCGTCGCGCAGCCCGTCCCAGTAAGCCTCGACCAGGGCGATGGCGTTGTAAGAGGCCGGGGCGGGGCGGCCGAACAGCGGGACCACCCGGGCGTGGGTGCCTTGGCGCGTGTGCATGGATCTTCCTTCCGGATGGCGGGCGCGTTGTGACACGGCCCCCGCTCTGTTAACGGATAGTTCAGAATGATTACTGAAGCCTTAATATGCCCCGAAACACCCGGAAGGGCAGGGAAACCTTACCAAATGGTTAATATGAATGGTTAAATCCATGACCGGCTTCGCCTCTGCTAAGGGCGCCGCCGAGGGGTTCGCATGGACCTGGGACCTGCGCTCGGTCAACGCGCGCGGGCTGGACCTGCGGCTGCGGCTGCCGGACTGGATCGACGGGCTGGACGCCCCGGCCCGCGCCTCCGTGGGCGCGGTGGCGGCGCGGGGCAGCGTCACGCTGGGGCTGCGGCTGTCCCGCGAGGAGGGCGGCAGCGCCGAGCAGATCGACACCGCGGCGCTGGAGCGGGTGCTGGCGCAGCTGGTGCAGGTGCGCCGCGCCGCCCCCGCCGCCGGGCTGGCGCTGGCCGATCCCACCGCCGCCGAGGTGCTCTCGTCCCGCGGCGTGGTGGTCAGCGGCGGCAGCGACGCGCCGCCGGAGCCGCTGGCCAAGGCGATCCTCGCGGGCCTGCCGGCGCTGGTCGCCGCCTTCGACGAGATGCGCGCCGCCGAGGGCGCCAGCCTGCACCAGGTGCTGGGCGCGCAGCTGGACCGCATCGCCGCCCTGACCGAGGAGGCCGCCGTGCTGGCCGAGGCCCGGCGCGAGCAGACTGCCGCGAAACTGCGCGAGAACCTTGCCCGGGTGCTGGGCAATTCGGAGGGCGCCGACCCCGCCCGCGTGGCGCAGGAACTGGCGATGATCGCCGTCAAGGCCGACGTCACCGAGGAGATCGACCGCCTGCGCGCCCACGTCCGCGCCGCCCGCGACCTGCTGGCAGAGGAAGGGCCGGTGGGCCGCAAGCTGGATTTCCTCAGCCAGGAATTCAACCGCGAGGCCAATACCCTGTGCTCGAAGGCCCAGTCGACAGAGCTGACCGGCGTCGGTCTTGACCTCAAGGCCACCATCGATCAGATGCGCGAGCAGGTTCAGAACGTGGAGTAATCGATGGCATCGCGGCGCGGGCTTCTGGTCATTCTCAGCTCGCCCTCCGGCGCGGGAAAGTCGACGCTGGCGCGGGCGCTGCGCGACTGGGATCCGACCATCGCCTTCTCCGTCTCCGCCACCACCCGGCCGCCCCGCGCGGGCGAACAGGACGGGCGCGAGTACTACTTTCGCAGCCGTGATGACTTCCTCAAGATGGTCGAGACCGGCGAAATGCTGGAACACGCCGAGGTCTTCGGCAATCTCTACGGCTCGCCCCGCGCGCCGGTGGAGCAGGCGATCTCCGGCGGCCGCGACGTGCTGTTCGACATCGACTGGCAGGGCGGCCAGCAGGTCCGCAACTCCGGCCTCGGCAAGGACGTGGTCTCTGTCTTCGTGCTGCCGCCCTCCATCGCGGAGTTGGAGCGGCGGCTGACCGGCCGCGCCCAGGACAGCGCCGAGGTGATCGCCCGGCGCATGGAAAAGAGCCAGTCGGAGATCAGCCACTGGGCCGAGTACGACTATGTCCTGGTCAACCGGGATGTGGAGGAGGCGGCGCTGCAGCTGAAGACCATCCTGACCGCCGAACGCCTGCGGCGCGAACGCCAGCCGGCGCTCAGCGACTTCGTGCGCGGGCTGAACCGGGAATTCGAGGAGAGGACATGACCCTTTACGCCCTGGACGGCATCGCGCCGCAACTGCCCGAGAACGGCGACGTCTGGATCGCGCCGGACGCCAACGTGATCGGCAACATCATCCTGGAGACCGGCGCCTCGATCTGGTTCGGCGCCACCCTGCGCGGCGACAACGAGCCGATCCGCGTCGGCGAGGACAGCAACGTGCAGGAGAACTGCGTCTTCCACACCGACCCCGGCTGCCCGCTGACCGTGGGCCGGGGTTGCACCATCGGCCACAAGGCGATGCTGCACGGCTGCACCATCGGCGACAACACCCTGGTGGGCATGGGCGCGACGGTGCTGAACCGCGCGGTGATCGGCGAGAACTGCCTGATCGGGGCAGGGGCGCTGGTGACCGAAGGCAAGGTGATCCCGCCGAACTCGCTGGTGGTGGGGGCGCCGGGCAAGGTGGTGCGGCAGCTGGACGAGGCCGCCATCGAGGGGCTGCGCCGCGCGGCGCAGGGCTACCGCGCCAAAATGCGGCTGTTCCGCGACAAGCTGCGCGCGCTGGATTGACAAGGACGGCCCCCGCGGCCGGGAAAGGTGCCATGACCGACCACAAGCCCCTGGTGCGCCGCACCCCCTGGCCCGAGGGAACCGGCCGCGCGCTGGTGACGCCGCTGCAACCCTCGGTGGTCTACGGGGCGGAAAGCCCCGATGCGCTGGACGACCAGTACGAGGGCCGCATCCCCGGCTATACCTATGCCCGCGAGGGCCATCCCAACGCCAGCGTTCTGGCCACCAAAATCGACGGGATGGAGGGGGCCGAGGGCGGGCTGGTGCTGGGCTCCGGCATGGCGGCGGTGACGGCGGCGCTGTACGGGCTGCTGCAGCAGGGCGACCACGTGGTGGCGGGCAACCAGCTCTATGGCCGGTCCATGCGGATGCTGCGCGAGGAGCTGCCGCGCATGCGCATCGCCGCGACCCTCGCCGATCCCACCGACGCCGGCGCCATCGCGGCGGCGCTGCGGCCCGAGACGAAGATGATCCTGGTGGAGGTCGTGTCGAACCCCACCCTGCGGGTCTCGGACATCGAGGGGATTGCGGCTCTGGCCCGCGAGAAAGGCGTGCTGCTGGCGGTGGACAATACCTTCACCACCCCGCGCGGCTTTGCCCCCTTCGCCCATGGCGCGGACCTGGTGATCCATTCTGTCACCAAGCTGCTGGCGGGCCATTCCGACGCGACGCTGGGCTATATCGCGGCCCGGGACGCGCAGGTGCGGCGGCGGATCTACGACTGCGCGGTGACGCTGGGCCTGACCCCGAGCCCCTTCGACTGCTGGCTGGCCGAGCGGGGGCTTTATTCCTTCGAGCTGCGCTATGACCGGGCCGAGCAGAATGCCCAGACCCTGGCCGAGGCGCTGGGATCAATGCCGGGGGTGGGCCGGGTGCTTTACCCCACGCGCCCCGACCACCCGGACCACGAGCGCGCCCACGCGCTGCTGGGCCGGCGCGGCGGCAACATGGTGTGCTTCGAGATCGGCGGCGGGCGGGCGGCGGCCAACGCGCTGGTGCGCGCCGCGCCGCAGATCGCCTTTGCGCCCACGCTGGGGGACATCGGCACCACCATCAGCCACCCCGCCAGTTCCTCGCACCGGGCGCTCTCGGCGCAGGAACGCGAGGCGCTGGGGATGTCCGAGGGCTTCTTCCGCGTCTCGGTGGGGGTCGAGGACATCACCGCCCTGACCGAGGAGTTCCGCGCCGCCATCGCCGCCGCGACTGGCGCATGACCCCGCCCGAGGCACTACTGGCGGCGCTGCCGATCCCGGCGGTGCTGGTGGGCGGGAACGAGCGGGTCAGCGCCTGCAACGGCCCCGCCGCGCAGCTGTTCGGGCGGATCGCCGGGCAGCACTACATCACCGTGCTGCGCCAGCCGGTGCTGCTGGACTGCGTCGAGGCGGCGCTGAAGACCGGCGCCCGGCAAAGCGCGGTCTTCCTGACCCGCGACGGCGAGCGCGACGTGACCTACAACGCGGTGGCCGCGCCGGCGGGCGGGGGCGCGGTGCTGCTCAGCCTCGAGGACGTCAGCCACGTGCAGGCCGCCAGCGAGATGCGCCGCGATTTCGTCGCCAACGTCAGCCACGAGCTGCGCACGCCGCTGACCGCTGTGATCGGCTTCATCGAGACCCTGCAGGGCCCGGCCCGGGACGACGCGGGGGCGCGGGCGCGGTTCCTCGGCATCATGGCGCGCGAGGCGGGGCGGATGAGCCGGCTGATCGACGACCTGCTGTCGCTGAGCCGGGTGGAAAGCCAGGAGCGGGTGCGCCCCACGGGCCGGGTCGACGTGGCGCTGCTGCTGCGCTCTGCCGCCGCGACGCTGGAGCCGGTGGCGCGCGAGGCCGGCGCCTCGGTGACGCTGGAGGGGGCAGGGGCGCCCGCCGAGGCGCCGGGGGACGCCGACCAGCTGCTGCAGGTCTTCACCAACCTGATCGAGAACGCGGTGAAGTACGGCGGCGGCACGGTGCGGGTGACGCTGGACCGGCAGGCGCACGAGCCGTCCCTGCGGGGCGCCGCGTTGCGCATCGAGGTGGCCGACGACGGCGAGGGGATCGACCCGCTGCAGATCCCGCGCCTGACCGAGCGGTTCTACCGGATCGACAGCCACCGCAGCCGCGAGATGGGCGGCACCGGGCTGGGGCTGGCGATCGTCAAGCACATCGTGAACCGGCACCGGGGCAGGCTGCGGATCGACAGCCGGCGAGGGCAGGGCAGCCGGTTCTCGGTGATCCTGCCGGCTTGAGCGGCGCGCGGTGGCGGGGTGAACCCCGCCCTACGGCTTCATTTGAACGAAGCGCTGATGCGCCCCGAACAAGCCGAAGGCGCGGGGCGAGCGCCTGCCCGTCCCGGCGGGCTGGCGCTTTGTCACCCGCGTGCTCGGCTCATTCTGCGCGCGGAAGTGACCGGGATAAAGTGCCCTTGCCGGAAGGCAGTAGCGCCACCCCACGGGCAGGCTGTGTCGCGCCGTGGCGGGGTGAACCCCGCCCTACACTTCCTTCGAACGATGCGCTGGTCAGCCCCCGGACAAGCCGCAGGCGCGGGGGCGAGCGCCTGCCCGTTCCGGCGGGCTGGCGCTGTGTCACCCGAAGGGCAACGCTCATTCTGTGCGCGGATGTGGCGGGGATAAAGCGCTCATGCCGTAGGGCGAAGCGCCACCCCACGGGCAGGCTCACGTCGCGCCGGGCAGGCCGCGCGTGGCCAACGCCTTCACCTTCCATCCCGAGAATCGCCCTTTCCCTGCCCGCCGATTCGCCTATCTGTGCCGCAGGGGCGTACCTGCCCCCGCGTCAGGAACGCCCTGCGAGTGCCGGAAATCGAAGGAGAAAACCTTTCTCCTCCCCCGGCGGCCCGAGTTAACGGATTGATAAGGATACCCAATCCCATGGCTGTCCACAGGCTGCGCCGATCGGCTTTGCCGGCTGTCATGAAACCGTTACCCAGCCGTCACAAAAGGTTCGGGCCGGCCCCATAGGCAACCCCTGCAAGCGGGGCGAACGCGCCCCTCGACGGAACATACAGGAGCTTATGATGTCCCTTGCGAAACTGACCGTCTCGAGCTTGGCGCTCGCCGCCGCCGCCACCTCCGCCGCCGCGCGCGACAACGTGCAGGTGGCCGGGTCCTCGACGGTGCTGCCCTATGCCTCGATCGTGGCGGAAGCCTTCGGCGAGAACTTCGACTATCCCACCCCGGTGGTGGAATCCGGCGGCTCCTCGGCCGGGCTCAAGCGCTTCTGCGAAGGCGTGGGCGAGAACACCATCGACATCGCCAACGCCTCCCGCGCCATGCGCGCCAACGAGGTCGAGGCCTGCGCCGCCAACGGCGTGACCGACATCATCGAGGTGCGCATCGGCTATGACGGCATCGTCTTCGCCAGCCAGATCGACGGGCCCGATTTCACCAGCTTCGAGCCCACCGACTGGTACAACGCGCTGGCCGCGCAGGTGCCGGTGGACGGCGCCATGACCGCCAACCCCAACACCACCTGGGCCGACGTGAACCCGGACCTGCCGGACGTCGAGATCGCCGCCTTCATCCCCGGCACCAAGCACGGCACCCGCGAGGTCTTCGAGGAGAAGGTGCTGCTGCAGGGCTGCGAGGACAGCGGCGCGCTGGAGGCGATGACCGGCGCCGGCATGTCCGAGGACGACGCCGAGGCCGCCTGCATGAAGGTGCGCACCGACGGCAAGTCGGTGGACATCGACGGCGACTACACCGAGACCCTGGCGCGGATCGACAGCAACCCGAACGGCGTCGGCGTCTTCGGCCTGGCCTTCTACGAGAACAACACCGACAAGCTGAAGGTCGCCACCATGGGCGGGGTCGAGCCCTCGACCGAGACCATCTCGACCGGCGAGTACCCGGTGTCGCGGCCGCTCTACTTCTACATCAAGAAGGCGCACCTGGACGTGATCCCGGGCCTCAAGGACTTCGCGATGTTCTTCGTGGCCGACGAGATCGCCGGACCCGACGGCCCGCTGGCCGACTACGGGCTGGTGTCCGACCCCGAGCTGGCGGCGACCCAGGCCACCATCGAGGCCGAAGAGACCATGGGCGGCATGTAAGCCTTCCCTGATACACCCGCGCGGGCGGCGGCCGGACAGCCGCCGCCCGCAACGCTGAACAGACCTGCCGCAAGGACCGCCGATGCCGCTTCTCTGGATCCTGATCGCCCTGGCCGTTCTGGCCGCCGCCGCCTACTGGGCCGGCCGGCAACGGGCGCTGGCGAGCGCCGGGGGTGACAGCCGGAAGCTGCACTCGCTGCCCTTCTACTACGGCGCCACGGGCGCGCTGTTCACGCTGGCGCCGGCGCTGCTGGTGCTGGCGGTCTGGCTGATCGCGCAGCCGCTGGTGATCGAGGGCAGGGTCGCCGCGCAGCTGGCGCCCGTGGCGGCGGCGGACGAGACCGCGCTGGCGCTGGCGATGACCGACGTGCGGCGCGTGGCCGAGGGGCTGGAGACGGCGGTGGAGGCCGGGGTGCTGGAGCGCGCCGAGATGCGCGGGCTCGACACCGGCGCCACCGACGTGCGGGCGCTGCTGGCGGGCGTGGGCGTGGCGCTGGGGGCCGACGTGGGCCCCGAGGTGCTGGCGGCCGCGCAGGATTACCGGCAACTGGCCCGCACCGGCAACCTGTGGCGCGCGGTGCTGGTGCTGGCGGTGGCCATGGCGGGCTTCGCGCTGGCGCTGCTGCGCGCCCACAAGGACCGCCGGGCGCGCAACACCGTCGAGACGGGGGTGCGCGCGCTGCTGATCCTCGCCGCTTCGATCGCGATCCTGACCACGCTGGGGATCGTGCTGTCGCTGATCTTCAACACCATCGAGTTCTTCCGCCTCTACCCGGCCGCCGACTTCTTCCTGGGCACCACATGGAGCCCCAGCTTCGGCGGCGGGTCGGAACTGGGTATCCTGCCGCTGCTCTGGGGCACGCTCTACATCTCGTTGATCGCGCTGGCGGTGGCGGTGCCGCTGGGGCTGTTCGCGGCGATCTACCTGTCGGAATACGCCGGGCCAAAGGTGCGCGCCGTCGCCAAGCCGCTGATCGAGGTGCTGGCGGGCATTCCCACCATTGTCTACGGCCTCTTCGCGCTGCTGACCGTGGGCCCGCTGCTGATGCGGGTCTTCGGCGACGACGGGTTGGGGTGGATGGACGCGGCCTCGTCGGTGATGACGGCGGGGCTGGTGATGGGGATCATGCTGATCCCCTTCGTATCCTCGCTGTCCGATGACATCATCAACGCGGTGCCGCAGTCGCTGCGCGACGGCTCGCTGGGCCTTGGCGCCACGCGGTCCGAGACGATCCGCCAGGTGGTGCTGCCGGCCGCGCTTCCGGGGATCGTCGGCGCCGTGCTGCTGGCCGCCAGCCGCGCCATCGGCGAGACGATGATCGTGGTGCTGGGGGCAGGGGCCGCGGCCCGGCTGTCGATGAACCCCTTCGAGGCCATGACCACGGTGACCGCCAAGATCGTCAGCCAGCTGACCGGCGACGCCGATTTCTCCTCGCCCGAGGCGCTGGTGGCCTTCGCGCTGGGGATGACGCTGTTCGTCATCACCCTCGCGCTGAACATCCTGGCGCTCTACATCGTGCGCAAGTACCGGGAGCAGTACGAATGACCGACACAAGCCCCCCCGGCGCCGCGCCGGAGCGCCGGCACAAGTCGCTTTACCGGACCGACGCCCGCACCCGGCGCCGCAATGCCGCCGAGAAGCGGTTCAAGTACTACGGCATGGCCGCGGTGCTGGTGGGGCTGGTGTTCCTCGCGGTGCTGCTGACGGCCATCGTGCGCAACGGGCTGCCGGCCTTCACCCAGACCTTCATCACCCTGCCGGTGGTGCTGGAGGCCGAGGCGCTGGACAAGAAGGGCAACCGCGATCCCGCTGAAATGGCGAAGGTTTCCACCTTCGGCTACAACCCGCTGCTGGACGACGCGCTGGAGCGGCTGCTGGCGGCGCGGGGGGTCGAGACGAGCGTGGGCGCGGGCAAGGAGCAGCGCAAGCTGCTGTCCTCCTCCGCCGCCGCCGAGGTGCGGGACTTCGTGCTGGCGAACCCGGACCGGCTGGGCGAGACGGTGGAGTTCCGGCTGCTGACCGCCAGCCGCGTGGACGGCTACCTGAAGGGCCGGGTGGCGCGCGCCGATCTTGCGCGGGACAAGAACCTCGACGCGGAACACCTTGATATCGTTGACGCGCTGGTGGAGACCGGCGACGTCAAGCGCAGCTTCAACTGGCAGTTCATCACCGGCGCCGACGCCTCGGAAAGCCGGCCGGAGCAGGCGGGCATTGGCGTGGCCATGCTGGGCTCGCTGTTCATGATGCTGGTGGTGCTGGCGCTGGCGCTGCCGATCGGCGTGGCCGCCTCGATCTACCTTGAGGAATTCGCGCCGAAGAACTGGTTCACCGACGTGATCGAGGTGAATATCTCGAACCTCGCGGCGGTGCCGTCCATCGTCTTCGGCATCCTTGGCCTCGCCGTCTTCATACAGTTCGCCGGGCTGCCGCAATCGGCGCCGCTGGTGGGCGGGCTGGTGCTGACGCTGATGACGCTGCCCACCATCATCATCGCCACCCGCGCCTCGCTGAAGGCGGTGCCGCCCTCGATCCGCGACGCGGCGCTGGGGGTGGGGGCGTCGAAGACGCAGGCCGTGTTCCACCACGTGCTGCCGCTGGCGATACCCGGCATCCTGACCGGCACCATCATCGGGCTGGCGCAGGCGCTGGGGGAAACCGCGCCGCTGCTGCTGATCGGCATGGTGGGCTACATCGCCTCGAACTACCCCGACGGGGTGGCCTCGGGGTTCCTCGATCCGAACTCGGCGATGCCGGCGCAGATATACGAATGGGCCAAGCGCGCGGACCCGGCCTATTACGAACGCGCCTGGGGCGGTATCATCGTGCTGCTCGTGTTCCTGATGACCATGAACATCATCGCCATCATCCTGCGCCGCCGGTTCGAGCGGCGCTGGTAGGGAGAGCTGAATGAACGACATGAACAAGACCGCGCAAGCCGCTGACGCCGATGCGAAACCCGCGCGGCACCAGGCGGCGGGGCAGGCGGGTGACGCGAAGATCTCGGCCCGCGACGTGAACGTGTGGTACGGCGACACCCATGCCATCAAGGACGTGGACGTGGACATCGGCGACCGCGCCGTCACCGCCTTCATCGGGCCGTCGGGCTGCGGCAAGTCGACTTTCCTGCGCTGCATCAACCGGATGAACGACACCATTGACGTGGCCCGGGTGCAGGGGTTGATCTGCATCGACGGCGAGGACATCTACGACCGCAAGGTCGACCCGGTGCAGCTGCGCGCCAAGGTGGGGATGGTGTTCCAGAAGCCGAATCCGTTCCCGAAGTCGATCTACGACAACGTCGCCTACGGCCCGCGCATTCACGGGCTGGCCCGGTCCAAGGCCGACCTTGACGAGATCGTCGAGCGGGCGCTGCGGCGCGGGGCGATCTGGGACGAGGTGAAGGACCGGCTGTCGGCGCCCGGCACCGGCCTGTCGGGCGGCCAGCAGCAGCGTCTGTGCATCGCCCGCGCGGTGGCCACCGAGCCCGAGGTGTTGCTGATGGACGAGCCGTGTTCCGCGCTCGACCCCATCGCCACCGACCAGGTGGAGGACCTGATCGACGAGCTGCGGCGCGACTACTCGGTGGTGATCGTCACCCACTCGATGCAGCAGGCCGCCCGCGTCAGCCAGAAGACCGCCTTCTTCCACCTTGGAAACCTTGTGGAATTCGGCGACACCGACCAGATCTTCACCAATCCCCAGGACCCCAGGACCGAGGCCTACATCTCGGGAAGGATCGGATAGAGCCATGCCCGAGAAACACATATCCTCCGCCTTCGACCGCGACCTCGAGACGCTGCAGGCGCTGATCATGAAGATGGGCGGGCTGGTGGAGGCCTCGATCCAGCAGGCGGTGCGGGCCTTCCTGGACCGGGACGAGGAGCTGGCCCAGGAGGTGCGGCGCACCGACAAGCGGATCGACGCGCTGGAGAACGAGGTCAACGAGGAGGCGGTGCGCATCATCGCGCTGCGCAGCCCCATGGCCACCGACCTGCGCACGGTGCTGAGCGTGATGAAGATCAGCGCCAACCTCGAACGCTGCGGCGACTACACCAAGAACCTCGCGAAACGTACCACGGTGCTGGCCACGCTGACGCCCATCGAGGATGCGGCGCCGGCGATCCGGCGCATGTCGCGGGACGTGGAGAGCATGCTGAAGGACGCGCTGGACGCCTTCGCGCAGCGCGACGCCGCCCTTGCCGCGCAGGTGATCGAGCGCGACGAGGAGGTGGACCAGATGTACAACGCGGTGTTCCGCGAGCTGCTGACCCACATGATGGAAGACCCGCGAAACATCACCGCCTGCATGCACCTGCATTTCATCGCCAAGAACATGGAGCGGATGGGCGACCACGTCACCTCGATCGCCGAACAGGTGGTCTACGTGGTCACCGGCCAGTTCCCCGAGGAACGCCGGCCCAAGTCCGACGAGACGCCCTACATGAACGCCGGGGGCAGGGTGGAATGACCGCCGTGCAGCCCCGGGTGCTGGTGGTCGAGGACGAGCCTTCGCAACGCGAGGTGCTGGCCTACAATCTCGAGGCAGAGGGTTTCCGCGTCGCCAGCGCCGCCACCGGCGACGACGCGCTGCTGCTGGTGGACGAGGAAACACCGGATGTCATCGTGCTGGACTGGATGCTGCCGGGCGTCTCGGGCATCGAGATCTGCCGCCGGCTGAAGACCCGGCCGGCGACCCGCGCGGTGCCGATCATCATGCTGTCGGCGCGGTCGGAGGAGGTCGACCGCGTGCGCGGGCTGGAGACCGGGGCGGACGACTACATGGTCAAACCGTTCTCGGTGGTCGAGCTGATGGCCCGGGTGCGCGCCCAGCTGCGCCGCACGCGGCCCGCGGCGGTGGGCGAGCGGCTGGAGTACCAGGACATCGCGCTGGACGCCGAGACGCACCGCGTGACCCGCGGCGGTCAGGCGCTGAAGCTGGGGCCGACGGAGTTCCGGCTGCTGAGCACCTTCATGGAGAAACCCGGCCGCGTCTGGTCCCGCGACCAGCTGCTGGACAGGGTCTGGGGCCGCGACATCTATGTCGATACCCGCACTGTGGACGTGCACATCGGCCGGCTGCGCAAGGCGCTGCGCCAGCACGGCGGCGATGATCCGATCCGCACGGTGCGGGGGGCCGGCTACGCGCTGGGGTGATGGCGCCACGGGCTCATCCTTAAGTCCGGTAATCGGTATTATGTAAATAATGTATTAACCCCCCGGGCGCCCAAAAGCCCTTTGCCGCAACAGCGCGGCCCCCGCGCGCGCCCGTTCCGGCGATTCCGGTTGACCCGCCAAGCCCACGCTCCACAATTGAGGATACAGGGCCTTCCGCCTATGGGCGACGGACTGAGATGTTTGAGTATGTAGAGAGAATTACCTCCGCCAGATCCATGGACGCGCTCTGGCGCATCCATTGTGATGCCATGGCCGAATACGGCTTCCCCCGGCTGATCTACGGCATGAGCACCTCGCGCTCGCGCCACAGCCTTGGCGCCCGGGACGACTTCGTGATCCTGACCAACGTCGGCGACACGTACATGGACACCTACATCAACGACGGGCTGTACCTGCACGGCCCCATGGTCCGCTGGGCCACCGAGAACAGCGGCGCCCGCAGCTGGGGCTGGATCACCGAGAACGCCGGAAAGCTGACCGAGCAGGAAAAGGAAGTCATCGCCTTCAACCACCGCCACGGGCTGACCGCCGGCTATTCCATCAGCTTCTGCGGCACCGGCGCGCGCAGCGTCGCGGCGATCGCGCTGATACCGGCGGACGGCGCCAGCCAGGCGGATGCGGACGCGCTGTGGGACCAGCACGGGCGGCAGCTGGTGGCCATGAACAAGGTGATGCACCTGAAGCTGCTGACCCTGCCCTACCCCAACACCCGCAAGACCCTGACCCGGCGGCAGCGCGAGGCGCTGGAATGGGTCGGCGAAGGCAAGACCACCCAGGACATCGGCGTCATCATGGGCCTGACCGCCGCCACCGTCGAGAAGCACCTACGGCTGGCGCGCGAGGCGCTGGACGTCGAGACGACGGCGCAGGCGGTGCTGAAAGCGAGCCTGCAAAACCAGATCTTCCGTGTAGAGGTATAACTCTTTCAACTCCTGATTGAATTTAGTTAACTTTACACCCGCCGCAGTACCTAACATCCTAATAGTTAACGAAAACGAATCCCGCCAAATGGTAAAATTTGGTAAAAGGTAGGGAAAACCCTACTAGAATTACCTTAACGTAATAGGCACAGTGATCGTGTTCCGTGAGTGGTGGCATTGGCCAGGGAACAGCCGGTCGCAGATCCTCTTGTATTTTCAGGAATGTGGCCGGACCGGGAAACCGGAACGCTGGTTCGTCTGTGCATAGTCCACAGACGGGCTGGCACCCAGAAGGTGACCGACTTCGTCCTCATCCCCAACTCGTTCGAGTGGGTCGACCTCAAAAAAAGGCGGTGCAGTCCTGTCCGGGCTGCACCGCTTTTTTATGTCCGTCCCGTAGCTTGTGACCCGGTCCTTCAACCCGGTGCGACCCCCGGTTGCCGGCGGTGCGGCCCCGGCCAAAGGCCGGAACCGCGGCGCGGATCAGCCCTGGGCGGCCTTGGCGACCTCGGCGGCGAAGTCTTCCTCGACCTTCTCGATCCCCTCGCCCACTTCCAGGCGCACGAAACCCAGCACCTCGACGCCCGCTTCCTTGGCGGCCTCGGCGACGGTCTGGTCGGGGTTCACCACGAACTGCTGACCCAGCAGCGTGACCTCGGCCAGGTACTTCTTCATCCGGCCCTCGATCATCTTCTCGATGACCGCCTCGGGCTTGCCGGACTCGCGCGCGATGTCCATCTGGACCTGCTTTTCCTTCTCGATCACCGCGGGATCGAGATCCTTTTCCGACAGCGAGGCCGGGTTGGCGGCGGCGACGTGCATGGCGATCTGGCGGCCGATGCCGTTGTCGGCGCCGTTCAGCGCCACCAGGACGCCGATCTTGCCCATGTCGTTGGCGGCGGCGTTGTGGATGTAGGACACAACGGTCTCGCCCTCGAGCCGCGCCATGCGGCGCAGGGTCATGTTCTCGCCGATCTTGGCGATCTTGTCGGTGATGGTGTCGGCAACGGTCTTGCCGCCCATGTCCATACCGGCCAACTCGTCAACGGAACGGGCTTCCAGCGCGACGTCGGCCACGGCTTTGACCATGGACTGGAACTCGCTGTTCTTGCCGACGAAATCGGTTTCCGAGTTGATCTCGACCGCGACGCCCACGCCGTCCTTGACCGCGACGGCCACCAGGCCCTCGGCGGCGGTGCGGCCGGATTTCTTGGCGGCCTTCGCCAGGCCCTTGGTGCGCAGCCAGTCGACCGCGGCTTCCATGTCGCCGTCGGCCTCGACCAGCGCCTTCTTGGCGTCCATCATGCCGGCGCCGGTGGTCTCGCGCAGCTCTTTCACCTGTGCAGCGGTGATTGCCATCTTATGGCTCCTCTTGTCTGAAACGGAAGGCCGGGCGGGGCCGATGCCCCACCCGGCAAGCTATGGGAAATGGGGGCTTCAGCCCTTGTTTTCCAGCTCGTAGGGCGCGTCCTTGGCGATCGCGTCGTCGCGCGCGGCCTCGTCCGAGATCTCCAGCGGCGCCTCGGCGTTGGCCGGGGTCTCCTCGACCTCCTCGATGGCGTCTTCCTCGGGAGCCTCTTCCATGGCGCCCATGTCGACACCGGCGGCGTCCAGCTGGGCGGACATGCCGTCCAGCGCGGCGCGGCTCACCAGGTCGCAGTACAGCGCGATGGCCCGGGCGGCGTCGTCGTTGCCGGGGATCACGTAGTCCACGCCATCGGGCGAGCAGTTGGTGTCGACCACGGCCACCACCGGGATGCCCAGCTTGCGGGCCTCGAGGATCGCCAGGTCTTCCTTGTTCACGTCGATGACGAACAACAGGTCCGGCACGCCGCCCATCTCGCGGATGCCGCCCAGCGAGGCTTCCAGCTTGGCGCGGTCACGCTCGATCGACAGACGCTCGCGCTTGGTCAGGCCCTCGGCGCCTTGCGCCATCTGCTCGTCGATCTGCTTGAGCCGGTTGATCGACTGCGACACGGTTTTCCAGTTGGTCAGCGTGCCGCCCAGCCAGCGGTGGTTCATGTAGTACTGCGCGCAACGCTCGGCGGCGTCGGCGATCGGCTTCTGCGCCTGGCGCTTGGTGCCGACGAAGAGGATGCGGCCGTTCTTCGCGACGGTGTCTCGGATCACCTTGAGCGCGGCGTCCAGCATCGGGACGGTCTGCGTCAGGTCAAGAATGTGAATGCCGTTGCGGTTACCATAGATGTACTCGCCCATGCGGGGGTTCCACCGCTGGGTCTGGTGACCGAAGTGAACGCCAGCTTCGAGAAGCTGACGCAGCGAGAATTCAGGCAGCGCCATGTCCGTGTCCTTTCCGGTTTACGCCTCGGCGGAGCCTCTTGAGACCGGACATCCGGCCCAACCGGCGGACCTGCACGGGATTTCTCCCCGCAAAGGCCCAAGCTCCACCTGTGAAGTGCGCGCGGCATAGGCCAAAGCGGGCGCCGGCGCAAGGGCCAAGCGCGCTGCGGCGGGCCCCTGCCCCATGGGCGCCCTTGCCCCCGCCCCCGCCGCTTGCCACAAACGGCGCCATGAGCGACACGCCCGACATCCTGTGCATCGGCGCCGTCCTGTGGGACGTGATCGGCCGCGCCAGCCGCCCCATGCGCGCCGGCGACGACCGGCCCGGCCGCATCACCCGGGTGCCCGGGGGCGTGGCGCTGAACATCGCCATGACCCTGCGCCGCTTCGGCCTTGCCCCCGCGCTGCTGACCGCCGTGGGGCGCGACCCCGAGGGCGACGCGCTGATCGAGGCCTGCCAACGCATGGGGCTGGAGACCCGGCACGTCTACCGCTCGGACGACCTGCCCACCGACCGCTACATGGCGATCGAGGCCGCCGGCACCCTGCTCGCCGCCATCGCCGACGCCCACTCGCTGGAAGCGGCGGGCGCCAAGATCCTCGCGCCGCTGACCGGCGGGGCGCTTGGCAGCGAGGCCGCCCCCTACCCCGGCACCATCGCGCTGGACGGCAACCTGACCGAGGCGCTGCTGGGAGAGATTGCCCGCAGCCCCGCCTTCGCCGCCGCCGACCTGCGCATCGCCCCCGCCAGCCCCGGCAAGGCCGAGCGGCTGGTGCCGCTGCTGGGGGTGCCGGGGGCCACGCTTTACGTCAACCGCGAGGAGGCCGGGCTGATCTGCGGCGCGGTCTTCGACGGCGCCGAGGCCGCCGCGCGGGTGCTGCGCGAGCGCGGTGCGGCGCGGGTGCTGGTGACCGACGGCGCCCGCCCCGCCGCGCTGGCCGCCCCAGAGGGTGTCATCGCCGCCACCCCGCCCGAGGTTCTGGTGACCCGCGTCACCGGCGCCGGCGACACCTTCATGGCCGCCCATATCGCCGCCGAACGCGCGGGCGCCGAGGGCGCCGAGGCGCTGGACCGCGCGCTGCAGGCAGCGGCCGCCCATATTTCCGGAGGCGCGACAGAATGATGCCGGCAATCCCCCTGCACTTTTCCCCCGAGGTGGCAAAGGCCCGCGCCGAGGGCCGCCCTCTGGTGGCGCTGGAAAGCACCATCATCACCCACGGGATGCCCTACCCGCAGAACGTCGAGACCGCCCGCGCCGTGGAGGACGAGGTGCGCACAGCGGGCGCCGTTCCCGCCACCATCGCGGTGCTGGAGGGGCGGCTGCACATCGGTCTGACCTCGGAGGAACTGGAGCTTCTGGCGCAGGCGACCGGGGTCGCCAAGCTGTCGCGCGCCGATTTCGCCGCCGCGCTGGCCACCGGGCGCACCGGCGCCACCACCGTCGCCGCCACCATGATCGCGGCCCGCGCCGCCGGGATCGAGGTCTTCGCCACCGGCGGCATCGGCGGCGTGCACCGGGGGGCCGAGCAAAGCTTCGACATCTCCGCCGACCTGCAGGAGCTGGCGCAGACCGCCGTGACCGTGGTGGCCGCCGGGGCCAAGGCGATCCTCGACATCCCCAAGACGCTGGAGGTGCTGGAAACCCTCGGCGTGCCGGTGATCGCGGTGGGACAGGACGCCTTCCCCGCCTTCTGGTCCCGCGACAGCGGCCTGCCCGCGCCCCTGCGCATGGACGATGCCGCCGCCATTGCCCGCGCCCAGGTGCTGCGCGGGGCGCTGGGGCTGCGAGGCGGGCAATTGGTGGCCAACCCGATCCCCGAGGCCGACGAGATCCCGGCGCCGGAACTGGCCTCTGCCATCGCCGCCGCCACCGCCGAGGCCGAGGCGCAGGGGGTGACGGGCAAGCAGGTGACACCCTTCCTGCTGGGCCGGATCTTCGAGCTGACCGAGGGCCGCTCGCTCACCGCCAATATCGCGCTGGTGCGCAACAACGCCCGGCTGGCCGCCGCCATCGCCGCCGCATTGCCTGCGGAACGGGCAGCGGCGGCCGGAACTTGACGCTTCGGTCAACTTTATCTGCCCCCGCGGCCCCGCCCGTATTGCCCCGCTGCCGGGGCGGCCCTATCTTCGGAAGATGAAGACGGCTGCGGCTGGGCGCTGATGAGCAGAATACCGATCCAACCGCCGGAGGCACCGCCTCCGCGGGTCAAACGCAGGCGCTTCGGCGCCCTGCGGACGTCGTTCCTGACGGGCCTCGTCGTGATCGCGCCCATCGGGCTGACGCTCTGGTTGCTGTGGACCGTGATCGGCATGGTGGACGGGTTCGTGCTGCCCTTCGTGCCGCGCCCCTACCAACCCGAGAACGTGATCGAGACGGTCTTTGGCATCGACGCCCCGGTGAACATCCGCGGCGTGGGGGTGGTGGTCTTCCTGATCTTCACCGTCTTGATCGGCTGGATGGCCAAGGGGATCATCGGCCGCTCGATTCTGTCCTACGCGGAAAGCCTGGTGGACCGGATGCCGGTGGTGCGGTCGATTTACAACGGGCTGAAGCAGATCGCCGAAACGGTGTTCTCCCAGGCGGATACCTCCTTCGACAAGGCCTGCCTGATCCAGTACCCGCGCGAGGGGCTTTGGGCGATCGCCTTCGTGTCGACCACCGCGAAGGGCGAGATTCAGGAGAAGATCCCGGCGGGCGGGCAGCTGATGTCGGTCTTCCTGCCCACCACGCCGAACCCCACCTCCGGCTTCCTGCTGTTCGTGCCACGCCGCGACATCATCGAGCTGGACATGGGGGTCGAGGACGCGGCCAAGCTGGTGATCTCGGCGGGGCTGGTCTACCCGAATTCCAAGGTGCCCCCGGTGGAGCCCTCGGCGCTGCCGGTCAAGGAGCGCGAGAAGCTGCCGGCCTGAGGGCGGCAGCTTCACGATTATTCCTTCTGATATGACCACCCGGCCCGGAACAAGGCACGCAGTGCCGCCGGGCCAGCGCCCGTCCGTCCCCCGGGCGGGCGCTTCGTCAACGTGGGCGCGGGGGTGGAGCGACGGCGTGGCGGTGCCATAAAGTGGCGACCACCAGCGGCGGGAGCGCCCACCCACGGACGGGCGCTGCCCCTCCGCCGCGCGGAGCCTACTGCGCCGTCCAGCCCCCGTCCGCCGAGATTGTCGTCCCCGTCACCTGCGCCGCCGCGTCCGAGCACAGGAACACCGCGATCCCCGCGATCTGCTCCACCGTCACGAACTCCTTCGAGGGCTGCTTGAGCAGGATCACCTTCTCCACCGCCTCCTCCTCGGAGATCCCGTACTCCTTGGCGGTCGCGGGGATCTGCGCCTCCACCAGCGGGGTGCGCACGTAGCCAGGGCAGATGGCGTTGCAGGTGATCGGCTGGCGCGCCGTCTCCAGCGCCACCACCTTGGTCATGCCCACCACCCCGTGCTTGGCGGTGACGTAGGCGGACTTGAACGGGCTGGCCCGCAGGCCGTGCGCGCTGGCCACGTTGATGACCCGGCCCCAGCCCGCGGCGCGCATCAGCGGCAGCGCGGCGGCGGTGCAGTGGAAGACCGAGTTCATGTTGATCGCGATGATCGCGTCCCACTTGTCCTCGGGAAACTGGTCGATCGCCGCCACGTGCTGGATCCCGGCGTTGTTCACCAGAATGTCGCAGGCCCCCGCCGCCGCGATCAGCGCGCGGCAGTCGGCGCCTCTCGCCATGTCGGCCTGCACGTAGCGCGCCTCGACGCCGAATTCTTCCGCGATTTCCGTGGCCAGCGCGTGGTCCTTCGCGTCGTCGGTGAAGGAGTTCAGCACCACCGCCGCCCCCTGCGCCGCCAGCGCCCGCGCGACCCCCAGCCCGATCCCGGAGGTGGATCCGGTGATTACCGCCGTCTTGCCCTGCAATGACATTGCCTGTCTCCCCGTCATGTTGCGCCGCAGCATAGCCGCTGCGGGTGCGAAGGGAAGAGCAGGCGCAACGGAGGGCCGGCGCCCGTCCGTGGGTGGGCGCATCTGCTGCCGGGGGTCGCCGCTTGATGGTGCCACCACGCCCTGGCTCGACCCCCGCGCCAGCGTCGACAGAAGCGCCCACCCGGGGGACGGACGGGCGCTGGCCCGGCGGCGCTGCGCGCCTTGTTCCGGGCCGGGTCCCTTGCTCACAGCCAGACCCTGCTCCGCCGGATAACCCCAACCCGCAAACCAAAAAAAACGCCCGCACAAGGCGGGCGTTAAGTTATTGAGGCAGGTTTCATACAGGCAAGAAACCTATCGAGCAGTGGCCCCTTTATACGCGCTATCCAGCCGAGGTCAAAGGTAAAAGTTTGAAAAGCCCGCACACCGCCGGTAGATTTGGCGAAATTCCACCCACAGGGCAGAAGGAACCCCGTCCCATATGACACGCCATCGCCCCCTGCGCCGAATCGTGCTTGCCGCGATCCCCGCGCTGATGCTCTGCGCGCCCCTGCAGGCCGAACCCTCCCACGGCATCGCCATGTACGGCGAGCCTGCCCTGCCCGCCGATTTCACCCACCTGCCCTACGCCAACCCCGACGCCCCCTTCGGCGGGCGCATCGTCACCGGCGAAGTGGGCGGGTTCGACAGCCTCAATCCCCATGTACGCAAGGGCTCCGTGCCCTGGCAGCTGCGCTTCCTGACGGCCGAAAGCCTGATGGGCCGCAGCTGGGACGAGCCCTTTACCCTCTACGGCCTGCTGGCGGAATCCGTGGAAACCGACCCCGATCGCACCTGGGTGGAATTCACCCTGCGGCCCGAGGCGACCTTCTCGGACGGCAGCCCGGTGACGGTGGAGGACGTGCTGTGGTCCTACGAGACCCTGGGCACCGAGGGCCACCCGCGCTACGCCGGCGCGTGGCAGAAAGTCGCCAAGGCCGAGGCGGTTGGCGAGCGGACCGTGCGCTTCACCTTCAATACCCCGGACCGCGAGATGCCCCTGATCATGGGCATGCGGCCGATCCTGAAGAAGGCGCAGTGGGAGGCCACCGAGATAGGCGATTCGGGGCTGACCGAGATCCCCGTCACCTCCGGCCCCTATATCATCGACGACTTCGAGGCCGGCCGCTTCGTCTCGCTGAAGCGCGACCCGGACTACTGGGGGCGCGATCTGCCCTTCATGCAGGGCCAGGCGGTGCTGGACGAGGTGCGCTATGAATTCTACGCCGACAACACCGCGCTGTTCGAGGCCTTCAAGGCGGGCGAGCTGAACTCGCACCGCGAATTCAACGCCGCCAAGTGGGACAGCGACTATGACTTCCCGGCGGTGCAGAACGGCGAGGTGGTGAAGTCCGAGGTGCCCAACGGCCGCCCCTCCGGCATCACCGGGCTGGTGATGAACACCCGCCGCGCGCCCTTCGACGACTGGCGGGTGCGCGACGCGCTGCTGCACGCCTTCAACTTCGAGTTCATCAACCAGACCCAGACCGGCGGCGCCCAGCCGCGCATCACTTCCTACTTCTCCAACTCCGTCCTGGCGATGGAGCCGGGGCCGGCCGAGGGACGCGTGCGCGAGCTGCTGGAGCCCTTCGCGGACGACCTGCTGCCCGGCGCGCTGGAGGGCTACGAGCTGCCGGTCTCCGACGGCTCGGTCCGCAACCGCGCCAATATCGGCAAGGCGCAGGAGCTGATGGCCGAGGCGGGCTGGACCGTGCAGGACGGCGCGCTGAAGAACGCGGCCGGAGAGCCCTTCCGCTTCGAGATCCTGATGGAGAACGGGCCCTTCGAGGAGAAGGCCATCGTCGACATCTACGTCGAGGCGCTGAAACGGCTGGGGGTGGACGCCACCGTGAACGCCATCGACAAGGCCCAGTACAACGAGCGCACCCAGGCCTACGACTTCGACATGACCTTCTACCGCGTCGCGCTGTCGCTGAGCCCGGGCAACGAGCAGATGTTCTACTGGGGCCCGGACGGGGTGACCGAGCCCGGCTCGAAGAACTGGATGGGCATGAACTCCCCCGCCGCGGTGGCGATGATCGACACCATGCTGAACGCCACCAGCCGCGAGGACTTCATCGCCGCCACCAAGGCGCTGGACCGGGTGCTGACCACGGGGCGCTACGTGATCCCGATCTACCAGTACAACCTGACCCGCATCGCCCACGCGAAGGAACTGAAGTACCCGGAGCACATCCCGATGTACGGCGACTGGATCGACTGGCAGCCGATGGTCTGGTGGTGGGAGGAATGAGCATGCGCTGGCTCCTGCTTCCCGCCCTGCTGCTGACCCTCGCCGGCTGCAACACCGTGGCCGGCGTGGGCGAGGACGTCTCCGCCGGCGCACGGAAGGTGCAGCGGATGTTTTAGAGGGGGGGGCAAAGTGCCCTCCTATTTCATGTTTGTAGCAAGATGTATTTATGAGTTTTAAACCAATTGTCGTGTACCTTGATACTCAGGATTACGGTCACATCTTTAAGGAGCGCGGTGAGGGCCCCGCGACGGAAGTATTAAACAAAATTTTGGAGTACCGGGACCAAGATAAAGTTGTGATAGGCTTCTCATGGGCCACCATGCTGGAATTTATCACGAAGCCTACTGAAAAATTTCGCACAGAGCGAGTGCGCCGTGGACAACTCGTCAAGCGCATCTGCGGTCGAAACGCGTTTCCTTACCTAACTGATCTTTCGGGGAATGCGAGATTTCCTAATGGTGGCGTTTGGATGCCGTTAAACAGGACAAAGCTAATTTCTGCGAAATCGGTGCGGAAGAAGGTCGATGTAGCGTATGATCAAGCGCTCGCCGGCGCAAAGAATATGAATCGTTCGCAAAAGCGACGCCTGAAGGCTCCTTCAGTAAAAAGGCAGTTTTTTCGGGAGCATGGAACAACATGGGGTACGAAACGCGAAGATTTTCCCAATCTTCCTGTCTCTAACGAATTGTTAGAAAGCGGAGTTATAAACAGATTTGTGCGCGGCATGTGCTCGGACTCCGAATTCGAGGAGCGCATGAATCTTTGGCTATCTGATCCAGAAGAGTATAGTCGAATTGTTTATGATTATGCCGATAAGCCAAACCTGATGGATGCTTTCCTTGGGGAGCATGTTGCTAGAGTCGAAGATGCGGTCAACAAGCTAAGAGCCGCGATAAGGGGCGTTGAGCTGGTGAACGCAGAGCAAGCGAAGCGCCGGAAGGATCTAATTGACAAGGGGGTGAACCGCCGCACGGCAAAGTCGTTAGCGCCCTCTATAGAATTGTCGGATTTTGACTTAGAAGATCTCATTATTAAGCTGGAGAAGGATATTGGGGTCGGTCGCGCCCACCATATTGGACACTACGTAAATGCAGTGGCGTTCAGAGAAAATAAGTTTGATAGTTCAGACTTATTTGATATATTGCAGATGTGTTATGTTTCGGATTGCGATTTATTTCGCTGCGACAAACGAATGGAACACATCTACAGGGACTATGCCCCCTTCAGTGGAAAGTTGGTTAAGCACTTTAGGGATTTGCCTGAGAGGATTGAGAGTTTAATCTCAAAGCGCGATCTATCATAGCCCATTGCCGCCCCCCGCCGTACCCCCCATATTCCCCCCATGCTGAAGCTCACTCCCATCCTGCTGGCGGTCCTCTACGCGGTGGTGCTCTACCGCTTCTCCGCCTGGCGGACGGCGAAGGAGCTGGACGCGCGCTCGACCGAGCTGGCGGACCCGATGCTCAAGACCCTTACCGACCGCATGGCCGCCGCCCTGGGGCTGGAACGGATCCGGGTGCATATCTACGAGATCGAGCCGGTCAACGGCCTCGCCGCCCCCGACGGGCGGATCTTCATCACCCGGGGCTTCTTCCGCCGCTACCGCGAGGGCAAGGTCAGCGCCGACGAGATGGCCAGCGTCATCGCCCACGAGCTGGGGCACGTGGCGCTGGGGCATTCCCGGCGGCGGATGATCGACTTCTCCGGCCAGAACGCCATGCGCGTGGGGCTGGCGATGGTGCTCAGCCGGCTGCTGCCCGGGGTCGGGGTGCTGATCGCCAACGCCTTGATAAAGCTGGTGGCGGCCCGGCTGAGCCGGGCGGATGAATACGAGGCGGACGCCTATGCCTCGGCGCTGCTGGTCAAGGCCGGCATCGGCACCGAGGGCCAGAAGACGCTGTTCCGCAAGCTGGAGAACCTCACCCGCAGCGGCGCCGCCCCGATGCCCGCCTGGCTGATGAGCCACCCCAAGTCGTCCGAGCGCATCGCGGCGATCGAGCGGAACGAGGCGCGCTGGCAGACGGGCGGGCTGCCGCGGGAGTGATCGGCCCGGTCAGGCCCGCTCAGCCGATCGCGCGGGTGATGGCCACGCCCCCGGTGGCGGAGACCGTGGTCAGGAAGGTGCCCCAGGCCAGGTCGGTGGCGACCATGCTCCAGTGCCAGGGCTTCAGCGTGGCGAGGTTGGTGAACTCGTAGGTCCCGTAGGCCGCCGCCCCGAACAGCGCCGCGTTCAGCACCAGCGCCCCGTAGCTGCCCCCCGCCAGCGCCGGCAGCGAGACCAGCCAGACCAGCACCCCCGCGTAGAACAGGTAGAAGACCGCCGCCGGGACGGGCCGGAACTCCAGCAGGTCGCCCACGTGGCGGTCGAAGACCGGGCGGACGATGTAGGTGATCCCGATGAAATCCAGCGCGAGAAAGATCGCGCCGGTGGAAATGTAGAGGATGGCGAGGGTCATCCGGGGCTCCTTCGTTGTTCCCCGAAGATACGGCGCCGGCGCGCCGCCGGATCACCCGCGCCTCACACCTGGGTGTACCGATGCTCCTGCCGCGTCGTCCAGCGGACCTCCAGCTCGAAGCCCTCCTCGGTCTGCCGCTCGGCCTCCACCACGCCCTCCTCGTGCAGCCAGGCGCGCTTGCGCCCCTCGGCGAAGGGCAGCACCAGCGTGGTCTCGGTCTTGGCCTCCTCCAGCCGCTCCGACACCGCGCCGAACAGCGCCTCCAGCCCGCGCCCGGTGACGGCGGAGACCGCGAAGACATCGGCGTTGCGCGCCGCCTGCGTCTCCAGCGTCTCGCGCGCCTCGGGGGTCAGCAGGTCCACCTTGTTCCAGACCTCGATCATCGGCACCGTCTCGTCCACGCCAAGTGCGGTCAGGATCGCCTCGACATCCTCGGCCTGGGCGTCGGTCTCGTTGTGGGCGATGTCACGCACGTGCAGGATCAGGTCGGCCTCCAGCACCTCCTCCAGCGTGGCGCGGAAGGCGGCGACCAGTTGCGTCGGCAGGTCCGAGATGAAGCCCACGGTGTCCGACAGGATCACCTCGCGCCCCGAGGGCAGTTCGACCCCCCGCATGGTGGGGTCGAGGGTGGCGAACAGCATGTCCTTGGCCATCACCTCGGCCCCGGTCATCCGGTTGAACAGCGAGGATTTCCCGGCGTTGGTATAGCCCACCAGCGCGACGATCGGGTAAGGCACCTTGCGCCGCGCGGCGCGGTGCAGCTCGCGGGTCTTGACCACCTTCTCCAGCTGCCGGCGCAGGCGCGTCAGCTGGTCGTCGATGGCACGCCGGTCCGCCTCGATCTGGGTCTCGCCGGGGCCGCCGACAAAGCCCAGCCCGCCGCGCTGACGCTCCAGGTGGGTCCAGGCGCGCACCAGCCGGGTGCGCTGGTAGGACAGCGCCGCCATCTCCACCTGCAGCACCCCCTCGCGGGTGCGGGCGCGGTCCGAGAAGATCTCGAGGATCAGGCCGGTGCGGTCCAGGATCTTGACCTTCCACGCCTTTTCCAGGTTGCGCTGCTGCACCGGGCTGACCGGGCCGTCCACCAGCACCAGGTCGACCTCGGCCTCCTTCATGCGGGCGTCAAGTTCCTCGATCTTGCCGCTGCCGAACAGCATGCCGGGATGGATCTTCGGCAGGCGCACGATTTCAGAGCCCGCCACCTCCAGCGCCGGCAGGGCCGCCGCCAGCGCGACAGCCTCGGCCAGCGCGGGCCCGGGGGGGCGCGCGTCGCGGTCTGACTTGATCTCGGGGTGCAGCACCCAGGCGCGGGTCACCGCGCCGTCACCTGCGCTCACGCTTTAATCTTCGCCGTCGTAGAGGTTGATCGGCTGGCTGGGCATGATCGTGGAAATCGCGTGCTTGTACACCAGCTGCGACTGGCCGTCGCGGCGCAGCAGCACGCAGAAGTTGTCGAACCAGGTGATGACCCCCTGAAGCTTCACCCCGTTGATAAGGAATATCGTGACCGAGACCTTCGTCTTCCGGACATGATTCAGAAATGCGTCCTGCAAATTCTGTTTGTCGGCAGCCATTGCTTATTGCCCTTTTATGTATCTGCCGCGGATCTGTCCCCGCTTGGTGCGGCGAGTATGTACGGGAACATAGGCGGATTCCAGCCCCAAATCGCCGCTGCGTCAGGCGCGGGGGCGCCTTTCAGGGCGGGTTTCAGGGCCATCGCGGCCGCTACGGCGCCTAGCTGCGCCAGAACTCGGGGTTGAGCAGGGCGATGATCGCCAGCGCCTCCAGCCGGCCCAGCACCATGGCGGCGGCGAGGATGGTCTTGGCGGTGTCGCTGAGCGCGCCGTAGCTCAGCGGCACCTCCCCCGCCACCGCGGCCAGCGGCCCGGTGTTGGACAGCGCCGAGATGGTCAGGATCACCGCCGGCTCGAACTGGATGCCGGTCAGCGACAGCGCCAGCATCGCCGCGGCCAGCGACATGGCGAAGAGCATGAAGAAGATCCAGCTGATATAGGCGCCCCGGTTGCGCAGGTGCCGCGCCATGGCGCCCGAGCCGCCGATGGAGTTGGGGTGCACCAGCCGGTCCAGCTCTCGCCGCCCGTGCTTGTAGAGCGCGTAGACCCGCAGCAGCTTGACGCCCCCCGCCGTGGTGGCCACGCCGCCGCCGGTCAGCGCAAGGCCCATCACCACCAGCCCCGGCGTCTCCAGCCCCGACCAGCTGCGCGCGGTCTCCCAGTGGGCGCTTTCGAACCCGGTGGTGGTCAGGAACGACATGGCGGTGAAGATCCCGCCCCAGAGCCCGGCCAGCCCGGTCCACAGCGCCTGCCCCGCCTCCACCTCGAAGGCCCCCCACCAGTGGCGCAGGAACAGCAGCGCCGGCACCGTGACCAGCACGCCTGCGGCCATTCTCAGTTCGGGGTCTGCCAGCAGGCGCTGGCGGCGGCGCACGTTGCCCTCGCGCTCGAAGGTGCGGCGCGACAGGGCGAAGCCGAGGAACAGGAAGATCAGCATCTCGCCCCCGATCCCCGAGGCCGCGCCGGTGGTGCCCCCCACCGGGGAGATGCCGCTGGTGGACATGGCCGACATGGCGTGACAGGCCGCCACCAAGGGCAGGTCCCCCAGCAGCAGCAGCCCGATCCACAGCAGCAGCGTCAGCACCCCGTAGATCGGGAACAGCTGCAGCGCGTAGCGGCGCAGGCGCACCGAGGTATCGGCGATCTGGGTGATCTGGGTCAGCCGCCCCGTCACCTCGGTCCGCGCGCCCAGCACCTCGAAGCCGCCCAGGTTCAGCGGCGCCAGGATCGCCACGGCGCTGACCCAGATCAGAAAGCCGCCCATCCAGCCCACCACCGCGCGCCACAGGTGCGCCGCCCCCGACAGCCGGCCCGGGTCGTCGTAGATCGTCGCGCCCGTTGTGGTCAGGGACGACACCATTTCCCAGTAGGCGTTGAAGAACCGCGTGTCGCCCACCGCCTCGTAGAAGGGCACCGCCAGCATCGCCGGCAGCAGCGTGTAGGTGGCCAGCAGCGTCAGCAGGTGCCCGCGCGCCCGGCGCCGCGCCTGCCAGTTGCTGACCGCGATGGCCAGCATCACCGTCAGCGCCAGGAAGATCGCGGCCGAGAACAGGAAGGACCGCGCGTCCTGCCAGTTGCGCGCCGCGGCGGCGTAAAGCGCCGGCAGCACCATCGCCGCCGCCCCGGTCAGCATCAGCTGCACGATCAGCGGCAGGCCGAGGACGCGGCGGCCCATCAGAAGAAGTCGATCGAGACCTGCAGCAGGCGCTCGACCTCCGGCACGTCGGCGGCCATGGAGAAGATCACGATCACGTCCCCCTCCTCGATCCGCATCCGCCCGTGCGGGCGCACCACCTCGCCGTTTTTCATCACCGCGCCGATCAGCACGCCCTCGGGAAAGTCGATGTCCCGCAGCAGCTGGCCAGAGATCGGCGAGGTGGACAGCACCTGCGCCTCGATGATCTCGGCCTCGGCGTCGCCGATGGAATAGACCCCCCGCACCCGGCCATGGCGGATGTGCCGCAGGATCGAGCTGACGGTGGTGGAGCGCGGGTTGATGTAGGCGTCGATGTCCAGCGGCATCATCAGCGAGGTGAGGCCGGGATCGTTCACCAGGCAGATGGCGATCTTGGCGCCCGCGGCCTTGGCGCGCACGCAGGCGAGGATGTTGGTCTTGTCGTCGTCGGTGACGGCCAGCACCGCGTCGGTGCGCTCGATGTTGGCCTCCTGCAGCAGCTCCATGTTCAGCCCGTCGCCGTTCAGCACGATTGTGCGGTCCAGCGCGTCGGCCGCGCGTTCGGCGATGGGGCGGCTTTTCTCGATGATCTTGGTGCGCACCCGCTCGGCCCGCCCCTCCAGCGCCCGCGCCACGGCGAGCCCGACGTTGCCACCGCCGATGATCACTGCCCGCTCGGTGCGGGTGACGGACTTGCCGAAGATCTCCAGCGCGCGGTTGGTGTCCTCGTGGTGGGCGACGATGTAGATCTCGTCCCCGACGAACAGCTGGTCCGCCGCATCCGGCGCGAACAGCCGGCCAGAGCGGCGGATGCCCACCACGATGGCCCTGAGGGTCGAGAACAGGTCGCTCAGCTGGCGCAGCGGCGTGTTCACCACCGGGCAATCCTCGTCCAGCAGGATGCCCAGCAGCTGCACCTTGCCGTCCAGAAAGCTTTCGGTGTCGAAGGCGGCGGGGGCGGCCAGCCGGCGCAGGGCGGCGTCGGCCACCTCGCGCTCGGGGCTGATGACCACGTCGATGGGCATGTGCTCGCGCCGGTAAAGGTCGGAGTAGAGTGCGTTCAGGTAGGACTGGCTGCGCAGGCGGGCGATCTTCTTGGGCACCGAGAAGACCGAGTGCGCCACCTGGCAGGTGACCATGTTCACCTCGTCCGAATAGGTGGCGGCGATCACCATGTCGGCGTCCCGCGCCCCGGCGCGGTCCAGCACGTCGGGATAGCTGGCGAAGCCGTGGACCCCCTGCACGTCCAGCGTGTCGGTGGCCCGGCGCACCAGGTCGGCGTTGTTGTCCACGATGGTGACGTCGTTGCGCTCGCCCGACAGATGCCGCGCGATCTGCCAGCCGACCTGGCCCGCGCCACAGATGATGACCTTCATGCCCCTGCTTCTTGCCGTTTCCGGGCCTAACCGATGGCAGAAGCCGCAGGTGGGGTCAATCGCGCCGGGGCGCGCTGGGGGCGCACCGGGACGTGGCGGGCCGGCCTAGAACCGGCCGGGCCGGGCGCGGCGGTTGCGCTTCCATTCGAAGACGGTGGCGCGTTCCACCCACTTGTACTCGTCGTCCTGCGGAACGCGGGACCAGTACAGGATGCCGCCCCCCTCGCGCCAGGGGTCCAGCACGATGCCTTCCTCCATGCTGGCGCCGGCGGCGCTGACGATCACGGTGGAATGCTCGATGCGGATGTTGTCGGCGTTGGCGATGGCGCGGTGCAGCGACAGGGTGCGGAAGCCCTCCTGCCGCAGCCGCGCCTGCATGTCGTCGGCCCACTCGCGGCACAGGCCGCGGGGCTTGTAGCCCATGTTGACCTTCATGTTGTGGATCAGCGGCGGATCGACGATCTGGTACTGCGGCGCCAGGGTGAAGCGCGGGTACTCCACGGCGATGCGCGCGGCGCGGGCGGCCTCTTCGGGGTCCACCTGCGGGCCGAGCGCGGCGATGGCGCGGGTCAGCGCGGCGATCTTGGTCTGCTCCGGCAGGCCCGAGGTGCCCACCGTCTCGCGCATGTCGCCGGATGTCACCTGCGGGCCCAGCCCGTCCGAGGGGGCGGCGGCGCAGCCGGCCACCAGCAGGGCGCAAAGCATCAGGGCGAAGGGTCTGGGCGTCATGCAAGTGTCTCCGGAAGATGTCGCACTTGTGCTAGCCGCCACGCGCGGCGCTGTCGAGGCGGCGGGCGGTGCGGGGCGGCGAACCCTTGCCGATGGTTGCCGCCCTGCCCCACTTGGTATCCCGCGCGTCTCAGCCGGCGCGCAGTTCTTCCTCGACCGTGGCCACGCGGCTGCCGGCCCGGTTGGTGGTCACCACGCCGAGGCTCTTGAGCTTACGGTGCAGCGCGGAGCGTTCCATCCCCACGAAGCTGGCGGTGCGCGAGATATTGCCCCCGAAGCGGTTGATCTGGGTCAGCAGGTACTCGCGCTCGAACAGCTCGCGCGCCTCGCGCAGCGGCAGCGTGGCGAGCGAGCCGGACAGCACCACCTTGCCCTCGTCGCTGCCCTGCGGTTCGGTCTGCGGCAGTTCCGAGGCGCAGATCGGCCCGTTGCCGTCGCCGAGGATCAGCACCCGCTCGATCACGTTCTTCAGCTGGCGCACGTTGCCCGGCCAGACCATGGTCTGCAGCAGCGCCACCGCCTCTTCGGACAGGTCGCGCAGCGGCAGGCCCTGGGTCTTGTTGAACCCGGTGACGAAGTGGGTGGCCAGCGTCGGGATATCCTCGCGCCGTTCCTCGAGGCTGGGCACCTGGATCGGCACCACGTTCAGCCGGTGGTACAGCTCCTGCCGGAACCGGCCGCCCTCGATCTCGTCCTGCAGGTTGCGGTTGGTGGAGGAGATCACCCGCATGTCGACCCGCACCTTGTCGGTGCCGCCGACCCGCTGGAACGCCTGTTCCACCAACACCCGCAGGATCTTCGACTGGGTGCCCGGCGGCATGTCCGCCACCTCGTCGAAGTACAGCACACCCCCGTGCGCCTGCTCCAGCAGCCCCGGCTCGACCCCGCGGTCGGCGCCCTCGCGGCCGAACAGCACCTCTTCCATGCGCTCCGGCTCGATCGAGGCGCAGTTGACGGTGATGAAGGGCGCGCCGGCGCGGGCGGAATTGGCGTGGATGTAGCGCGCGGCCACTTCCTTGCCGCTGCCGGCGGGGCCGGTCAGCATCACCCGGCCGTTCGACTTGGTGACCTTGTCGAGGTTGTTCTTCAGCGTCTTGAAGGCGGACGACGTGCCGATCATCTCGGTCACCCCGTCGTCGCGGCGGCGCAGCTCGGTGTTCTCGCGGCGCAGGCGGCTGGTCTCCATCGCGCGGCCGATCACCACCATCAGCTGGTCGATGTTGAACGGCTTCTCGATGAAGTCGTAGGCCCCCTGCTTGATCGCCGCCACGGCGATCTCGATGTTGCCGTGGCCCGAGATGATCACGATCGGGATGCCGGGATTGTCGCGCTTGACCGTCTTGAGGATGTCGATCCCGTCCATCCGGCTGTCCTTCAGCCAGATGTCCAGCACCATCAGCGCCGGCGGCTCGGTATTGATCGCCGCCATGCACTCGTCGGAGTTGGCGGCCAGCCGGGTGGCGTAGCCCTCGTCCTCGAGGATGTCCGAGATCAGCTCGCGGATGTCCCGTTCGTCGTCGACAATAAGAATATCGCTCATGACTGCTTCCTCATGTGACCAGTTCCTGGTCTTTTGCGGTTATGTCCTGCGGCACCAGCGGCAGCCGGACCTCGGCGCACGCGCCGCGATGCGCGCCGGGGGTGAAGGGGTCTGCATCGATCAGCGCCAGCGTTCCGCCGTGCTCCTCGATGATCTTCTTGACGATCGACAGGCCCAGCCCGGTGCCGGATTCCCGCGTCGTCACGTAGGGTTCGAACAGGCGCGAGCGGTCGGGCGGCAGGCCGATGCCGTTGTCCGAGATGGCGATGCGCGCCCCCGATGCGGTGACTTCCATGGCCACCCGCACCTCGCCCGGATACTCGGGCTGGTCGTTCTTTTGCCGATAGGTTTCAATCGCTTCGCCGGCGTTCTTGATCAGGTTGGTCAGCGCCTGGCTGATCATCGTCGCGTCCACGTCGGCGACCACCTTGCCCGGCGGCAGGTCGGCGGTGACGCTCACCGCCTCCTGCTGCGCGTCCTCCTGCAGCAGCACAGCGTCGCGCACCAGCCGGCCGAGGTCCTGCACCCGGCGCTCGGGCTCGGGCATGCGGGCGAACTTGGAGAACTCGTCGACGATGCGCCGCAGGTCGCCGGTCTGGCGGATGATCACCTCGGTCATCTGCTCCAGCCGCTCGGGGTCCTGCACCTCGCGGCCGAACTTGCGCTTGATGCGCTCGGCCGACAGCTGGATCGGCGTCAGCGGGTTCTTGATCTCGTGGGCGATGCGCCGCGCCACGTCGCCCCAGGCGGCCATGCGCTGCGCGCTGACAAGGTCGGTGACGTCGTCGAAGGCGATCACGTAGCCCTCCAGCGTGCCGTCCTCGGAGCGGCGGGTGGCGATGCGCACCAGCAGGCTTTCCAGCTTGCCCGCGCGCATCATGCGGATCTCTTCCTGCGCCACCTCGGTCATGGCGCCCTGCAGCCGGTCCAGCAGCGGCGCGAATTCGGGCACCAGCTGCTCCAGCGAGCCGGAGTGCAGTTCCGGGTCCACCCGCAGCAGCTTGGCGGCAGAGCGGTTCACGAAGGTCACCTGCCCCGCGTCGTCCAGCCCGATGACCCCGGCGGTGACCGAGCCCAGCACCGAGTCGAACAGCCGCCGCCGCCGCTCGATCTGGGCGTTGGTCTCCAGCATGGTGTCGCGCTGCGCCTTGAGCTGCCGGGTCATCTGGTTGAACACCCGGCCCAGCATGGCGATCTCGTCGTCGCCCTGCTCCTCGCGCAGCTGCACGTCCAGATCGCCGCCGCCCACCCGCTGCGCCGCCCCCGCCAGCCGCCCCACGGGCCGCGCCAGCCGTTCCGCGAACCACAGGCCCAGCCAGATCGCCGCCAGTACGAGGATCACCGCGAAGCCGAGGTAGAGCAGCCCGAATTCGAACACGATGCGCCCGCGCTCGCTTTCCAGCTGGGTGTAGAGGTTCACCGTCTCCTGGGTGTCGTCCAGCAGCGCCAGGATGTCGCCGTCGACGCTGCGCGAGACGTAGAGGTAGCGGTCGGCAAAACCCTCCAGCGCCACGATGGCGCGGAACTCGTTCACGTCCCAATCCTCGATGATGACCGTCTCGCCGGCCGCCGCGCGCTCGATCTGCACCGGCGCGGGCCGCTCGAAGTCGAACAGGTAGCTGCGCTCGCCCCGCGCCCGGATCTCGCCGGCGCCGTCGATCACGTAGGCCTCGCGCAGCCCGCGCTGGATCTGGGTCTGGCCCTGGGTCAGCACCTGCCGCAACTGTCCGTCGGACAGCAGGAACACCGTGTCCCGCGCCCGCTCCAGGTAATCCGCCAGCGCCTCGGCATCCGCCGACAGGTCGCGCCGGTGCTCGTCCTCGTAGGCCTCTGCGGCGGCGAGGGACGAGCCCAGCACCGTGCGCACCCGGTCCGAGAACCAGCCTTCCAGCCCGAAGTTCACCGTGACCGCCGCGAAGACCGCCACCAGCACCGCGGGCGCCAGCGCCACCACCGCGAAGACCCCGGTCAGCCGCATGTGCAGCCGCGAGCCGGCCGACCGCGCCCGGCGGGCCGCGATCATCGCCGCCACCCGCTGCAGCACCAGGGCCGCCACCAGCAGCACGTAGATCAGGTCCGCCAGCAGCACCAGCCGCAGCGACGTCGAGGACGTTCCCTGATCGAGTGGTCCGAGCACCGCGAAGGTCGCCGCCGCCAGCACAGGACCCAGGATCACGAGCCCAAGCGTGGCCGCGTTCTGGAACTTGCGTTGTCTGCGGAGCCTGCTCAGGCGCTCCCAATTGAGACTCTGCACGGCGCTGCGCACGAGACTCACCTCACTATCCCGCCGTTCATTGACGGCATTACCGCTATTGTTATCGGTGGCTTGCCCGCTCATGCGGCGGTTATGCCACTCTCCTGTTGCGGTATTACATCAACTTGCGCCGCCTTGTCACCTGGATATCGAGATCTGTAATTTTTTTCCGGAGTGTATTTCGGTTGATTCCCAGCAAATCGGCGCATTTCGCCTGGTTTCCGCCCGTGGCATCAAGGGCGATTTCTATAAGCGGGGCTTCGACTTCGCGCAGGATCCTCGCGTAAAGTCCGGGCGGTGGCAAAACTCCGCCGTGCAGGTCGAAATAGCGCTTGAGATGGGCCGCGACCGAGGCCGAAAGCTTGCCCGCGTCGCCCCCGGCGCTCAGCGGCTCCATCGCCGGCTGGTTGCCCAGCACCGCCTCCGCCTCGGCCCGGCCGATCTCGATCTCGCTGGCGGTGACCATCAGCCGGCGCACCGCGTTCTCCAGCTGGCGGACGTTGCCGGGCCAGGGATAGGCGCGCATCAGGTCCAGCGCCGGGGGGGACAGGCGGCGGGAGGGCAGACCCTCGCGCTCTGCCCGGGCCAGGAAGTGCTGGGCCAGCAGCGGGATGTCGTCCACCCGCTCGCGCAGCCCCGGCACCTGCAGGGTCACGCCGCTGAGCCGGTAGAACAGGTCCTGCCGGAATTCCCCCGACTTCATCCGCGCGGCAAGGTCCGCCTGGCTGGTGGCCATCACCCGCGGCGCGTTGTCGGTAAAACTGTCCAGCATCCGCACCACCCGGGCCTGCGCCTCGTCGCCCAGGTCCCCCACCTCGTCGAACAGGATCGACCCGTTGCGCGCCCGGCGCAGCAGCGAGGACGGCCCGTCCATGGTGGCAAGGTCCGCGGCGCCGGCCACCTCGAAGGGCAGCGAGCGGCGGTCGGAAAAATCGTGGATCGCCCGCGCGATCAGCGACTTGCCGGTGCCGGATTCCCCGGTGATCAGCACCGGCAGCTCGGTGTTCATCACCCGCGCCACCAGCCGGTACAGCGTCTGCATCGCCGCGGTGCGCCCCACCAGCGGCAGGTCGTCCACCGGCTGCGGGTCCTCCGCCGGCTCTTTCGGCGCGGCGCGGTGCTTGACCTCCAGCGCCCGGGCCGCGCGCTTCATCAGGTCCGGCAGGTCAAAGGGCTTGGGCAGGTAGTCGTAGGCGTCCTTCTCGGCCGCCTGGATCGCCGTCATGATGGTGTTCTGCGCCGAGATCACGATCACCGGCAGGCCCGGCCGCTCGTCGGCGATCTTCGGCAGCGCCTCCAGCCCGTTGCCGTCGGGCATGACCACGTCGGAGATGACCAGGTCGCCCTTGCCCTCCTCGACCCAGCGCATCAGCGTCACCATGGAAGAGGTGGCGTGCACCTTGCAGCCGGCGCGGGTCAGCGCCTGGGTCAGCACCGTGCGAATCGTTCGGTCGTCGTCGGCGACCAGTACCGTGCCGTCCATCTACCTGGGCTCCTTGTTAAACTGTCTCAATCTTCACGCGCCTCCCGCGGGGCCATGGGCAGCGAGATGCGGAACACCGTGCGTCCGGGGACGCTGTCCACCGTGATCCAGCCGCCATGTTCCGAGATGATCTTGCTGACCAGCGCCAGCCCCAGCCCGGTGCCGTTCTCGCGGCCAGAGATGAAGGGGTCGAAGATGTCGCTGGCGATCTGCGGCGGGATGCCGGGGCCGTCGTCGATCACTTCGATCTGCAGCGGCAGCGCCCCGCCCTCGCCGTCGCGGCGGCGCAGGCGCAGGGACATGTCGTAGAAGCTGCGCAGGCGGATCGTGCCCCCTGCCCCGCCGGCCGCCTCGGCGGCGTTCTTCAGCAGGTTCAGGAACACCTGCAACATCTGGTCCGCGTCCACGAAGGTGGGCGGCAACGAGGGGTCGTAGTCCTCGTGAATCTTCATGTGCGCGGCGAAGCCCACCAGCGCCGAGCGGCGGGCGCGGTCCAGCAGGTCGTGGATGTTCACCGCCCGGCGCTGCGGCGGGCGCAGGTTGCCGAACTGCTCCACCTGTTCCAGCAGCGCCACGATACGGCGGCTTTCGGCGACGATCAGGTCGGTCAGCTCCAGGTCGCCCTGCTCCAGCCCCATGGACAGCAGCTGCGCCGCGCCGGTGATGCCCGCCAGCGGGTTCTTGATCTCGTGGGCCAGCATCTCGGCCATGCCGATCGCCGACTTCGCGGCGCTGGTGACGGAAAAGGCGCGGCCCAGCCGGTCGGCGATCTGCCGCGGCTCCAGCAGCATCAGCAGGTGCCCGGGATGCCCGGCCAGCGGCGCCACCTGGATGTCGCACTGCACGTGCGAGGCATGGGCGGCCGAGACGTCCACCTTGTTGATGAACAGGGGCGAGCTGTCGGCGCGGACCCGGGCGAAGGCCTCCTGCAGCGGCGCGTCCACCGCCAGCCGGTCGAACAGCGGCGCCCCCCGCAGCGCCCGGCGCGATGCGTTCAGGAACTGCTCTGCCGGGGCGTTGGCCTCGGCGATGGTGTCGGCGGGGTCGATCACGAAGGTCGGCACCGGCAGCGAGGTCCAGACCGGGCCGGTCAGCTCCATCGGCGGCTCCATTTCCGGCTCCATCTTCGGGCTCATGCCGCCACCGGCCGGGCCAGCGCGTCCGGCAGCCGCCGCAGCACCTCGGCGGGGCGCGCGGTCAGCACCTCGCGGCGCAGCGCGGGCGGGGTGCCGGCGCGGTCCATGTACCAGCCCAGGTGCTTGCGCACGACGCGCGCGCCCAGGGTCTCGCCGTAAAAGCCGAGGCTTTCCTCGTAATGCGCCCCGGCCATGGCGGCGAAGGCCGCGCCCTCGGGCACCCTGGGCGCCGGGGTGCCGTGCAGCGCCGCCGCGATCTGCGCCCGCCGCCAGGGCGCGCCCTGCGCGCCGCGCCCCACCATCACGCCGTCCGCCCCCGACAGCCGCCGCGCCCGCGCCGCATCCTCGGGGGTGCGGATGTCGCCGTTGGCGATCACCGGGATCGACACCGCCCGGCGCACCGCCCGGATCGCCGCCCAGTCGGCGCGGCCGGTGTAGAACTGGCAGCGGGTGCGGCCGTGGATGGTGATCATCGCGATCCCCGCCGCCTCGGCCCGCCGCGCCAGCTCCGGCGCGTTCAGCAGGGTGTCGTCCCAGCCCAGCCGGGTCTTCAGGGTCACCGGCACCTTCACCGCGGCCACCACCGCCTCGATCAGCGTCAGCGCGTGGTCGAGGTCCTTCATAAGCGCCGAGCCCGAGGCGCCGGTGCCGGTGGCGCTGACCACCTTCTTGGCCGGGCAGCCCATGTTGATGTCGATGATCTTGGCGCCGTTCGCCTCCACCATGCGGGCGGCCTCGGCCATCCAGTGCGGCTCCCGCCCCGCAAGCTGCACCGCGCTGGCCGCCTCGCCGAAGCCCAGCTCGGCCCGCTCGCGCACCCCCGGCTTGGCCTGCACCATCTCCTGGCTCGCCACCATCTCCGACACCACCAGCCCGGCACCGAAGGAGGCCACCAGCCGCCGGAACGGCAGGTCGGTGATCCCGGCCATGGGGGCCAGCAGGACCGGGGGTGTCAGGGCGAGAGACGCCACGCGAAGGGTCAAGTGCCTAATCCTTGTGCGGTTGAGGGCCGGGGTAGACCCCTGCCGCCGCGAAAGCAATCTCGGCTGCGGCCGGAAACGGGTCGGAAAACCGGCATTGCCTGTTTTTTGTGCATTCATTTCGGGCAACGGTGCCGCATTGTCACCTTCGCGCACGCGGCCTACACAGAACGTCCCCGCCGCAGGAGCCTTCATGACCCGCACCGCCGCCCTGATCGTCGCCGCCGGCACCGGCACCCGCGCGGGCGGGCCGGTGGCCAAACAGTGGCAGATGCTGGGGGGCCGCCGGGTGCTGGACCGCACGCTGGAGGCCTTCCGCGATGCGCCGGGGATCGACCGGCTGGCGCTGGTGCTGAACCCGGCCGAGATGGCGCGGGCCGCCGATTATCCCGGCGTGCTGGCGGTGCCGGGGGGCGACAGCCGCGCCGCCTCGGTGCGCGCGGGTCTGGCGGCGCTGGCGGCCGAGGGGTTCACCCGCGTGCTGATCCACGACGCCGCCCGCCCGCTGGTCAGCGCCCGGATCATCGCCGGGGTTCTGGCGGCGCTGGAGCATGCGCCGGGCGCGGCCCCGGCGCTGGAGGTGACGGACGCGCTATGGCGCGGGGCGGATGGCCGGGTGACGGGCGCGCAGGACCGCACCGGCCTGTTCCGCGCGCAGACGCCGCAGGGGTTCGACCTGCAGGCGATCCTTGCCGCCCACGCGGCCTATCAGGGCACCCCCGCCGACGACGTCGAGGTGGCCCGCGCCGCCGGGCTTGCCGTAACCATGGTGCCGGGCGAGGAACGCAATCTGAAACTGACCCGGCCGGAGGATTTCGCCCGCGCCGAGGCACTGCTGAGGACATCCATGGACATAAGGCTGGGCAACGGCTTCGACGTGCACCGTTTCGCGCCGGGGGACCGGGTGGTCCTTTGCGGCGTAGAGATCCCGCACGACCGCGCGCTCGAGGGGCATTCCGACGCCGACGTGGCGATGCACGCGGTGACTGATGCGCTCTATGGCGCGCTGGCGCTGGGGGACATCGGGCGGCACTTCCCCCCCTCGGACCCGCAGTGGAAGGGCGCCGACAGTGCGCGCTTCCTGCGCCACGCGGTGGAACAGGTACGCGCGCAGGGCTATGTCATCGGCAACATCGACGTGACCATAATGTGCGAGCGCCCGAAGATCGGCCCGCATGCCACTGGAATGATGCAGAGAATGGCCGAGATCATGGAGATTGATCCCACCCGCGTCTCCGTCAAGGCGACCACCACGGAACGGCTTGGCTTCACCGGCCGCGAGGAAGGCATCGCCGCCTTCGCCACCGCCGCGCTGAGCAAGCCATGAGCCGGATCATCGCCACCTTCTTCGGCGTCGGCCTGATCCCCTGGGCGCCCGGCACCTTCGGCAGCATCGCCGCGATCCCGGTGGCCTGGGGCATCCACGGACTGGGAGGCTTTCCGGCGCTGCTGGCGGCGACCGTGCTGGTGACGGCGGTCGGCTGGTGGGCCACCATCGCCCAGACCCGGGGCAGCGACGACCATGATCCCTCGGAGATCGTCATAGACGAGGTGGCGGGGGTCTGGGTGGCGCTCTGGCCCTTGTCGGCGGGGCTCTGGCACGCAGGGGCGGACCCCTGGCTGTTCCCCTGGCCGGGCTGGCTGGGGGCGCTGGTGCTGTTCCGCCTGTTCGACATCTGGAAGCCCGGCCCGGTGGGCTGGGCCGACCGGCGCAACGACAGCGCCGGGGTGATGCTGGACGACCTGATCGCCGGGGCCATGGCGGCGGTCTGCGTCGCGGCGGCGGCCTACGTGGCCCACGGGTTGCTGGGGGCATGAGCCGGGCCGAGACCCTGCTGGCCCGCGCCCGCGCCGCCGGCGTGAACCTCGCCACGGCGGAAAGCTGCACCGGGGGGCTCCTGGCCGGGGCGATCACCGAGGTCGCCGGCGCCTCGGACATCTTCGAGCGGGGGTTCGTCACCTACTCCAACGCCGCCAAGCGCGAGATGCTGGGGGTTCTGGCCGAGACGCTGGAGGCCCACGGCGCGGTAAGCGAGCCTGTGGCGCGCGAGATGGCCGAGGGCGCGCGGCGGGCGGCGGGGGCCGGCATGGCGGTTTCCGTGACCGGGATAGCGGGGCCCGGCGGGTCGGAGCACAAGCCGGAAGGCCGCGTCTGCTTCGGCCTCGCCAGCGGCGCGGGCTGTGAGACGGTGACCATGGAGTTCGGCGCGCTGGGACGCAGCGCGGTACGCGCGGCGAGCGTGGAGTATGCGCTGGACCTGCTGCTGGGGGCGTTGCGGGGGTAGGATTGCGTGGTGGCGCGACGGGAGTCTGCCCGTGGGGTGGCGCCGCTGCCCTCCGGCATAGGCGCTTTATCCCGGCCACATCCGCGCGCAGAATGAGCCGTGCGCGAGGGTGACACAGCGCCAGCCCGCCGGAACGGGCAGGCGCTCGCCCCCGCGCCTCCGGCTTGCTCGGGGGCTGGTCAGCGTTTCATTCGAAGGAAGCGTAGGGCGGGGTCCCCCCCCCCACCGCGCAACGGAAGCCTGCCCGTGGGATGGCGCTTCCGCCCCCGGGCATAGGCACTTTATCCCGACCATATCCGTTCGCAGAATGAGCGTTGCCCTGCGGATGACACAGCGCCAGCCCGCCGGAACGGGCAGGCGCTCGCCCCCGCGCCTCCGGCTTGTTCGGGGGCTGACCAGCGCTTCTTTCGAAGGAAATGTAGGGCGGGGTTCACCCCGCCGCGGCGCAACACCAGCCTGCCCGTAGGATGGCGCTTCTTACCTACGACATACGCACTTTATCCCAGCCAAGTCCGCGCGCAGAACGAGCCTCGCCCTGCGGCCCCCAAAGCGCCAGCCCGCCGGGACGGGCAGGCGCTCGCCCCTCGCCTTCGGCTTGTTCGGGGCGGATCAGCGCATCGCTCAGATGATGCCGTAAAGCGGGCCTCACCCCGCCGCACCACCCCCGCCCCCTGCCCCGTACAGCGCATGCGCCCGCGCCTCGAAGGCGCGCACGATGCGGGACATGGCCTCGTTGAACACCAGCCCGATGGTACGCTGCAGGATGAAGTTGCGGAACTCGAACTCCACCTCGAACAGCACCTCGCAGCCGCCCTCCGGCAGGTCCTCGAACCGCCAGACCGAGCGCAGGAACTTGAACGGTCCCTCGATGTACTCCGTCAGGATCCGCAGGTCCTGCTCGTGCAATTCCACCCGGCTGGCGAACCGCTCGCGGAACACCTTGAACGAGATCACCAGGTCCGCCTCCAGCAGCCGCCCGTAGGGCGCGGGCTCGTCCTTCGTCACCCGGGCCGCGGCGGTCCAGGGCAGGAACTCGGGATAGCTTTCCACGTCGGCGACGAGGTCGTACATCTGCCGGGCGGTATACGGCAGGCGGCGGCTGTCGGAATGGCGGGTCATGCGCTCGCGATCTGTTGTGCTTCTTGCCCGCCATTTCGTATGGTTGCGCGGTGAAATCAAGGGAGGCGGGATGTCCCAGCCCGATTACGTCATCGACCAGATGATCTCTGCCAAGTCCATCGCGGCGCGGATCGAGAGCCTGGCGCGGGAGATCACGGCCGCCTTCGAGGGCACCGAGAAACTGGTGGTGGTGGGGCTGCTGCGCGGCTCCTTCGTGTTCATCGCGGACCTTGTGCGGGAGCTGGACCTGCCGGTCGAGGTGGATTTCCTCGAGGCCTCCTCCTACGGGGATTCCATGGAATCCAGCCGCGAGGTGCGCATCCTCAAGGACCTGCGCGGCGAGATCCACGGCCGCGACGTGCTGGTGGTGGAGGACATCGTCGACACCGGCTTTACCCTGTCCCACGTTGTGCGCCTGCTGCAAAGCCGCGAGCCCCGGCGGATGGAGACGATCGCCCTGCTCGACAAGCCCAGCCGCCGCGAGGTGGAGATCCGCGCGACCTGGACGGGTTTCGAGATTCCCGACGAGTTCGTCGTGGGTTACGGCATCGACTTCGCGCAGCGCGACCGCAACCTGCCGTTCATCGGCAAGGTCCGCTTCACCGCGCCGGGCGCCTCGGCGTGAACCCCATGTGGCTGGTGCGCGCCAAGCGATGGGCGCAGAACCCGCCGTCCATGGGCAAGGTCAAGCTGGTGCTGGCGGTGGTGGCGGTCTGCCTGCTGCTTTACGCGGTGGAACGGATCTGGGGCTGGCCCGACTGGCTGACGCCGGACCGCGGCCCGCGCGGGCGCATCCTGCGATAGGCGCCGCCGCGGGCTTGGGGGAATGGCCTCCGCGCAAAATCCCTCTGGCATTTCACCGGCATGCGGATACCATGACGCCACGTCCATTCGTCCAACAGGAGTGTTACATGAATTTCGTCCGTAGTGCCGTTCTCGGCCTCGTCGCCGCCGGGATGGCCGGCTCTGTCGTCTTCGCCGCCAGCCATGGCATGGATCCCGCGGTCAAGGCCCGCCAGGCGCACATGTCGCTGCTGCAGCACAACCTCGCCCTGCTGGGCAACATGGCCAAGGGCGCGGTGGAATTCAACGCCGAGGACGCCAAGGCCGCCGCCGAGGGTCTGCACCTGCTGGCCAGCATCGACCAGCGCACCTACTGGACCGAGGGCACCAGCAGCGACGAGATGGAGGGCAGCCGCGCCCTGCCCGCGGTCTGGACCGGCATGGACGACTTCAACGCCAAGATCGAGGCGCTGGAAACCGCGACCGCCGCCATGGCCGAGGCCGCCGGCTCGCTGGACGGCATCCGCGTCAACATGAACGCGGTGGGCGGTGCCTGCGGCGCCTGCCACCAGACCTACCGCCAGCCGAACTGAGGCGGGCCCGGGCCGGGCATGGTCTTGGCCCGGATATGGATCTGAACGAAAGGACTGCCGATGCGCCGTCTTCTGGGTCTCCTGGTCGTCCTGGCAATTGCCGGGGCGGCCGTGTTCTGGTTCGTCACCCGCCCGGTGACGGCCGACGCCTCGGTCCTGTCGGGGATCGAGCCCGACCTGGCGCGGGGCGAGCAGGTGTTCTACGCCGGCGGCTGCGCCTCCTGCCACGCGCCCGAGGACGCCAGCGGGCAGGACCGGCTGGTGCTGGCCGGGGGTATGGGGCTGGCCAGCCCCTTCGGCACCTTCTACGCCCCCAACATCTCGCCCCACCCCGAGGCCGGCATCGGCGGCTGGAGCGCGCTGGACCTCTACAACGCCATGCACCACGGCGTCTCGCCCGAGGGGGCGCACTACTTCCCCGCCTTTCCCTACAGCGCCTACGTGCGCGCGACGCCGGAAGACATCGTCTCGCTGCACGCCTTCCTGCAGACCCTGCCGGAAAGCGACACCGCCAGCCGCACCCACGACGTGGGTTTTCCGTTCAACGTGCGGCGCAGCCTGGGTGGCTGGAAGATGCTGTTCTTCGGGGATGACTGGGCGGTGACGGGCGACCTGACCGAGCAGGAGACCCGCGGGCGCTACCTGGCCGAGGCGCTGGGGCACTGCGGCGAATGCCACACCCCGCGCAACCAGCTGGGCGGGCTGCAGCGGGACGCCTGGCTGGCGGGGGCGGACAACCCCTCCGGCGAGGGCAAGATTCCCGACATCACCCCGGCGCGGCTGGACTGGTCCGAGGCGGACCTGGTGGCGTACTTCACCTCCGGCTTCACCCCCGATTTCGACAGCGCGGGGGGGCACATGGCCGAGGTGATCAAGAACCTCGCCCTGTTGCCGCAGGAAGACCGGGAGGCGCTGGCGGCCTACCTGAAGAAGGTGACGCCGTCGGAGTGACGGGGGCGGAACTGCGCGCCGGTTTTCGGGCCAGGTTTCCTTGATCAACAGAGGGCCAGCGCCCGTCCGTGGGTGGGCGCTGCTGCCGCTGGGGGTCGCCACTTGATCTCACCGCCACTCCCCCGCTCCACCCCCGCGCCAGCGGTGACGAAGCGCCCTTTGACCGACAGAGGGCCAGCGCCCGTCCGTGGGTGGGCGCTTCAAACGCTGGTGGTGGCCACTTTATCTCACCGCCACATCCTCGCTCGATCCCCGCGCCAACGGCAACGGAGCGCCCGCCCGGGGGACGGACGGGCGCTGGCCCGGCGGCGCTGCGCGCCTTGTTCCGGGCCGGGTGCTCTTGTCACAACAGAGGGACGGGCGCTGGGCCGGCGGCACTGCGTGCCCTGTTCCGGCCAGGTGCCTTCTTCAGAAAGACGCCGGAGCGATCAGAACCCCGGCCCTAAAGCTCGATCACGCCCACCTTCTCGCCCTGCACCGCAAGCCCCACCTCGCCATCGCACAGCCGCAGCGCGTCCTGTCCGAAGACCTCGCGCCGCCAGCCCTTCAGCGCCAGCGCGTCGCGTTGCCCGGCCGCCAGCGCATCGAGATCCGCCGAGGTGGCGATCAGCTTCTGCGCCACGCCCGCGTCGTCGGCCTTGGCCTTCAGCAGCACCCGCAGCATGTCCGCCAGCGCCGGGTTCACCTGCAGCCCCTCGCGCCGGTCATCGGTCTCGGGCCAGTCTTCCTTGGGCGCCTCCAGCCCGGCCTTCACCGCCGACAGGATCCCCTCGGCGATCTCGCCCCGCCGCGCCTCGCGCAGCAGCAGGCGGGAGCGCGACAGGTCCTCGGCCGACTGCGGCTTGGTCGAGGCCAGCTCCAGCATCGCGTCGTCTTTGTAGACCCGGTTGCGCGGGACGTTGCGGGTCTGGGCGTAATCCTCGCGGAACCGCGCCAGTTCCCGCACCACGGCCAGGAAACGGCCCGACTGGGTGCGGGTCTTGACCCGCTTCCAGGCCTCCTCGGGGGTGGTGATGTAGGTGGCGGGGTCGCGCAGAACCCTTAGCTCTTCCTCCACCCAGGCCTGCCGGCCGGTCTTTTCCAGCCGCTTGGCGAGGTATTCGTAGATCACCCGCAGGTGCGTCACGTCCGCCAGCGCGTATTTCTTCTGCGCCTCGGTCAGCGGCCGCCGCGACCAGTCGGTGAAGCGCGAGGTCTTGTCCAGCGAGGCCTTGGCGATCTTGCGCACCAGCGTCTCGTAGCCCACCTGCTCGCCGAAGCCGCAGACCATGGCCGCCACCTGGGTGTCGAACAGCGGCTCGGGGATCACCTTGCCGTCGATCCAGAAAATCTCCACGTCCTGCCGCGCCGCGTGGAACACCTTGACCACCCCGGGCGCGCGCATCAGGTCGTAGAGCGGCTGCAGCGAGATCCCCTCGACCAGCGGATCCACCAGCACCGCGTCCTCGTCCCCCTCGCCCGGCAAGGCCAGCTGCACGAGGCAAAGCTTGGAGTAATAGGTCCGCTCCCGCAGGAACTCGGTATCGACGGTGACATAGGGCGCATTGGCAGCGCGCTCGCAGAACGCCGCGAGGGCGTCGGTGGTGGTAATCGTGATCATGCTGCTCCGGACGTCCGATGCCTGTGGGTCATTCTGCCTCGCACATGTGTGCGGAGGTTCTAGGCACTTTGTACAGCATTGAAAAGCCTCAGGGCAGGCAAATCGGCGTGCGGTCCCCGGCGGCGAAGCGGCGCAGCACCGCCGGATACAGCCTATGCTCCATCTCCAGCACCCGCGCGGCCAGCGCCTGCGGCGTGTCGCCGCGATGCACCGGCACCCGCGCCTGGCCCAGCACCGGGCCGTCGTCCAGCGCCGGCGTCACCTCGTGCACGGTGCAGCCGTGTTCGCGGTCGCCCTCGGCCAGCGCCCGCGCGTGGGTGTCGAGGCCGCGGTACTTCGGCAGCAGCGAGGGGTGGATGTTCAGCATCCGCCCCTGGTAGGCGCCGATGAAACCGGCGGTGAGGATCCGCATGAAGCCGGCAAGGCAGATGATGTCCGGGCGCGCTTCGTCCAGCGGCACCCGCAGCGCCGCCTCGAAGGCCGCGCGGTCGCCCTTGAAGGGCCGGTGATCCACCGCGGCGGTGGCGATCCCCAGCGCCGCCGCCCGCGCCAGCCCGCCGGCGGCGGGGTCGTTCGACAGCACCAGCACCGGCGCGGCGGGATGGTCCGGGCCCATGTCCTCCACCAGCCGCAGCATGTTAGAGCCGCCGCCGGACAGCAGGATCGCCACGCGTTTCCTCACAGCAGCGCGCCGGTGTAGCGGACCCCCTCTCCCGGCGTCACGGTGCCCAGCGGCACCACGCGCTCGCCCGCTTTCGACAGCAGCACGGCCAGCGCCTCGGCGCGGGCGGGGTCCACCACCAGCACCATGCCGATCCCGGCGTTGAAGGTCTTCAGCAGCTCGGTCTCTTCCAGCTGCCCGGCCTCGCCCAGCCAGCGGAACACCGGCGGCAGCTGCCACGACGACAGGTCGACCTGGGCGGCCAGTCCTTCCGGCAGCACCCGCGGCAGGTTCTCGGTCAGCCCGCCGCCGGTGATATGGGCCAGCCCGTGCACGCCGCCCGCGCGGATCGCCTCCAGCACCGGGCGCACGTACAGCCGGGTCGGCGCCAGCAGCGCCTCGCCCAGCGGCCCCTCGGCGAAGGGCGCGGCGTCGTCCCAGCCGAGGCCCGCCAGCTCGACGATCCGGCGCACCAGCGAGTAGCCGTTGGAATGCACCCCGTCCGATCCGAGGCCCAGCAGCACGTCGCCCCCCGCCACCCCGGAGGGCAGCGCGCCGCCGCGTTCCATGGCCCCCACCGCGAACCCGGCAAGGTCGAAGTCGCCGCCATGGTACATGCCCGGCATCTCGGCGGTCTCGCCCCCGATCAGCGCGCAACCCGAGGCGCGGCAGGCGCCGGCGATCCCCTCGATGATCCGCGCGGCGCTGTCCGTCTCCAGCTTGCCGGTGGCGAAATAGTCGAGGAAGAACAGCGGCTCGGCCCCCTGGCAAACCAGGTCGTTGACGCACATCGCCACGAGGTCGGTGCCGATGGTGTCGACACGCCCGGTGTCGATGGCGATCCGCAGCTTGGTGCCCACCCCGTCGGTGGCCGCCACCAGCACCGGGTCGGTAAAGCCCGCGGCCTTCAGGTCGAACAGCCCACCGAAGCCCCCCAGCCCCGCCATCACCCCGGGCCGGTCGGTGGCCTTGGCGGCGGGCTTGATGCGTTCCACCAAAGCGTTGCCGGCGTCGATGTCGACCCCCGCCGCGGCATAGGTGACAGGCTGCTTGGTCATGGTTCGGCCCCTCGTCTGGATGCGCCCGCGCATAGACGAAGCGCGGGGGATAGTCCATCGCCCGGGTGAGGGGAGTGCGTGGGGTCTGGTCGGGGGGTGGCGGAGTGAACCCCGCCCTACGGCGTTGGTCGGGTAATGTCATGAAATGGCGCACCCGAGAGGATTCGAACCTCTGGCCTCTGCCTTCGGAGGGCAGCGCTCTATCCAGCTGAGCTACGGGTGCCTGCGCGCCCGTATAGACCGGCCTGCCAAGGCCCGCAACGGGAAATGCGGGGGCGGCGCGGTGGCACGCCAGCGTCGGCTTCCCCTGTCAGCGCCCCACCCAGCGCTTCAGCATCCTCCCGGCGCGGCGCCATTCCTTGCCGGGGTCGCGGTGGGTGAAGAGCCCCTCGCCCATGGCCACCGTCAGCCCGGCGGCGCGCCACCACTCCTGCAGCGCCGCTTCCGACGCGATGCCTGGCTGCAGCCCGCGCGGGGCAATCTCGTCGCGGGCGAAGTCGGTGCGGTAGAGGCTGGGGTTGTTGGTATAGGCGGCATGGGCCGAGGGAGCGAAGAACCAGGTCTCGCCCGCCACGTGCCGCGGCTCGATCCGGCCGTCGAAGACCGCGCCGGGGTCGGTCTGCCAATGCGCCGCGTCCAGCAGGTTCGGCAGGTTCTGCGGCTCGGTCTCGCGCCCGATGCCGGCGGCGCGGCTGTAAAGCGGGTGGCCGTAGCGCCGGCGGTGGCGCAGGCGCACCGCGTCGGCGGCGCCGGTCTCTGCCAGCGCGGCGGCGGTGGCAAGGCGGCGCTGGGCGGGGCCGAAGGGTTCGGTGCAGGGCCAGTCGTTTTCAAGAAACAGGAACAGCGGGCAACTGGCCGCCTCTGCCAGCCGGGCGAAGGCCGGGCCGATGCCGATGTTGCCCTCGCTGCTCAGTGCCCGCAGCCCGAACTGCCGCGCCAGCTGCTGCTCGCGCGGGTCCGCCTCGTTGCAAAACAGAGTGACCTCGCCGACCGCCGAGAGCAGCCCGGTGCGGCGGTAGGACCGCAGCGCGTGGCGCAGGGTGCCGGGGCGGCGCCAGGTGAGGATGCCGATGCTGACCCGGTCCAGTGCCGACAGGTCAACTTCCTGCTCCATGGCTCAGGCGAACAGCTCGTGGCACAGCTCGAGCGCCTCGACCAGCGCATCGACCTCTGCCTCGGTGTTGTAGAGCCCGAAGGACGCGCGGCAGGTGGCCGTCAGCCCCAGGTGGTTCATCAGCGGCCCGGCGCAGTGATGCCCGGCGCGCACCGCCACCCCCTTGCGGTCCAGCACGGTGGAAATGTCGTGCGCATGCGCCGCCCCCTCCAGCGTGAACGAGAAGATCGCCGCCTTGTCCGGCGTGGTGCCCTGCAGGTTCAGCCAGTTCAGCCCGCCCAGCCGCTGCACCGCGTAGTCCCGCAGCCGCGTTTCGTGGGCCGAGATGTTCTGCATCCCCAGGTCCATCATGTAGTCCAGCGCCACGCCCAGCCCGATCATCGCGACGATGCCGGGGGTGCCTGCCTCGAACTTCATCGGCGGGTCGTTGTAGGTGATCTCGTCCTTCGTCACCTCGCGGATCATGTCGCCGCCGCCCAGGAAGGGGCGCATCTCGTCCATCCGCTCGCGGCGGATGTGGATGGCGCCAGAGCCGGAGGGACCGTACAGCTTGTGCCCGGTGATGGCGTAGAAGTCGGCGCCGATGTCCTGCACGTCCACCGGCATGTGCACGGCGGCCTGGCTGCCGTCCACCAGCACCGGCACGCCCTTTGCATGCGCGCCCTCGACGATGGCCTTCACGTCCACCACGGTGCCCAGCACGTTCGACAGGTGGGTGATGGCCACCAGTTTCGTCTTCGGCCCGATCGCGTCGATCACCTTCTGCGGGTCCAGCGCGCCGGCGGCGTCGGTGTCCACCCACGTCAGCGCCACCCCCTGCCGTTCGCGCAGGAAGTGCCAGGGGACGATGTTGGCGTGATGCTCCATCACCGACAGCACGATCTCGTCGCCCGCCGACATCCGCGGCATGGCCCAGCCGTAGGCGACCGTGTTGATCCCCTGGGTGGTGCCGGTGTTCATCACGATCTCGTCCTCGGAGGCGGCGTTGAGGAAGCGGGCGATCGTGCCGCGCACCCCCTCGTACTTCTCCGTCGCGAGGTTCGACAGGAAGTGCAGGCCCCGGTGCACGTTGGCGTATTCCTGCGAATAGGCCCTTGTCACCGCGTCGATCACCACCTGCGGCTTCTGCGCCGAGGCGCCGTTGTCGAGGTAGACCAGCGGCTTGCCGTTCACCTCGCGCGACAGGATCGGGAAGTCGCGGCGGATGGCGTCGACATCATACATCGGTGGGCACTCCGGGGACTGTGGCGCCGATCATGGCGAGGATCATCGAGGCGCCGAAGACCAGCGCCAGCAGCGAGAACAGGATCATCACGAAGACCCGCCCGCGCGAGACGAAGCCGTGCAGTTCGGCGACGAAGTTGGTCAGCAGCCAGAAGAACAGCACGAAGCCGGCGACGCCGATCATGTTGGCCAACGGCGGCATCAGCAGCAGCGCGGCGGTCTGCAGCAGCTGCAGGCAGGCCATGCAGAACTGCAGCCAGGCCACCAGCAGGATCGCGTCGCCGAAGCCGCCGGTGCCGCCCACCGCGCGGCCGATCCAGTAGATCGCGAAGACCGCGATCACCAGCAGGCAGGCCTGGATGATGCCGGTGGTCATGGGGCTGGCGAAGATCGGGCTCAGCGCGTTTTCCTCGGGCGGAGGGCCCAGCAGCGAGACGGTGACCTGCGCCAGGATCACCGAGATCACCACCACCAGCAGCAGCACCTCCCAGCGGGCGATGCGCGGCATGTCGAAGGTCATGACCCAGCGGGCGGCGCCGCGCGGGTCCGATACGCTGCCGGCGGCGCGGCGCAGAAGGGTGCCGAAATCGGGCATCATGCGGTCACCCCCCCTGCCCGCCGATCCTCGGCCAGGCCCAGCGTCCAGAACAGCACGAAGGCGGCGGCCGCCAGCCCGGCGGTCAGCACCTGCGCCGGGCCGGGCCCGACGAAACCGGCGGTGAGCCCCGCCAGCAGCCACAGCGGCACCGAGGCCAGCAGCGCCCAGAACAGCGCCACGCGGGCGCCGTGAAAGCTGCCGCCGCCGCCGGTCAGCCGCCCGGCCAGGTGGCTGATCGCCGCCAGCAGGTACAGCGCCAGCGGCAGCATGAAGACGTAGAACAGCCCGCTCCAGTACAGCCGCGCCTCGACCGGCACCGAGGGGTCGATATAGGCCTGCCGCGCCTGGGACGGCGCCTGCGCCACGAACAGCAGCAGGCAGGCCACCAGCACGTAGCCGAGGGCCCGGTCCTCGCGCCGGGGCGGCGCGAGGCGGTCGCGGATCACCGCGCGGGGGCGGCGGTACATGGCCGCGATGTCGGTGGTGACCGCCATCAGCCCTTCCGCCGCCGCTCCAGCCAGCCTTCCAGCCGGATTTGGATGTCCTCGGCCAGCGCCGGGTCCTCGATCTCCTCGATCGCCTGGGCCAGGAAGGCCAGCACCAGCAGGTCCTGCGCCTGCACCTTCGGCACGCCGCGCGCCCGCAGGTAGTACAGCGCGTCCTCGTCGATGGCGCCGGTGGTGGACCCGTGCGAGCACTGCACGTCGTCGGCGTAGATCTCCAGCTCCGGTTTGGCGAAGAACTGGCTGTCCTCGTCCAGCAGCAGCGCCTGGCTGATCTGGTAGCCGTCGGTCTTCTGCGCGCCGGCCTTCACCAGGATCTTGCCCTGGAACACCCCGGTCGCGCCGTTGCGCAGCACCTTCTTGAAGACCTGCCGGCTTTCGCAGTTCACCGCGTCGTGGGTCACGAAGACCGTGTCGTCGTGGTGAAAGTCGCCGTCGCCCATGCAGGCGCCCGCCACGTGGGCGCTGGCGTCGTCGCCGGTCATCTCGATGACGCACTCGTTGCGGGTCATCACGCCGTTGGCGGTCATGGTGAAGGACTTCAGCAGGCTCTCGCGGCCCAGCCGGGCGAAGATGTGGGTGACAGAGCGCCGCTCGTGGTCGCGGCCCTGGGCGCGGATGTGGTGGAAGCGGGCGCCGTCCGCCACCTCGACCTCCATCACCATATTCGAGCGCGCGGCGGCGGGACCGTTTTCCAGCACCGTCAGCTCGGCGCCCTCTTCCAGCCGGATGCAGTGGTGCAGCATCGCGTCCGAGGTCTCGTCCTCGTGCAGGTAGACCAGCGCCACCGGCCGCTCGGCCTTGCCGGTGGCGCGGATCAGCACGCCGTCCCGGGCATAGGCGCTGTTCAGCGCCGCCAGCGGGCGCGGCACCGGGGACTGGCCGCGGGCCTCGAGGCTACCGTAGAGATCCTGCGCCCAGTGGATGTCGCGGGAACCCGCGTCTTCGAGCCGCTCGATCTCGACGCCGGCCAGCGCCGGGTCGTCGGACAGCGCGGGATCGAAGACACCGTCGACGAAGGTCAGCCGGACCCGCGCCACCTCGCCGAAGATCGGGCTTTCATCGCTGTGGAAGATCGCGGCGCGGGGCGTCTCGGGGGTGGTCAGCTTTTCCGGCGGCGTGAACTTCCAGTACTCGTCGCGGCGGGCCGGCAGCCCGGTCTCGCGCAGCCGCGCCAGCGCCGCGTCCCGCGCACGTCCCAGCCAGCCGCCGCCCTCGGGTCGCGCCGCCGCCGAGAGCCAGGCCTCGGTCGCCTCCTGCTTTGCCTGTGCCAGCGCCATCAGGCCACCTCGCCCAGCTCTGCGAGGATGTCGGCATAGCCGTTCTCCTCGACCTCCAGCGCCAGCTCCTTGCCGCCGGACTTGATGATCTTGCCGTTCGCCATGATGTGCACCACGTCGGGCACGATGTGGTTCAGCAGGCGCTGGTAGTGGGTGATCACCAGGAACGACCGCCCCGCGTCGCGCAGCGCGTTGACGCCGTCCGACACCAGCTTCATCGCGTCCACGTCAAGACCGCTGTCGGTCTCGTCGAGGATGCACATCTTCGGCTCCAGCACCGCCATCTGCAGGATCTCGTTGCGCTTCTTCTCGCCGCCGGAAAAGCCGGTGTTGACCGGCCGCTTCAGCATGTCGGCGTCGATCTTCAGCGACTTGGCCTTCTCGCGGATCAGCTTGAGGAAGTCGCCCGCGCTCACCTCCGGCTCGCCGCGCGCCTTGCGCTGGGCGTTGAGGGCGGTGCGCAGGAAGGTCATGTTGCCCACGCCCGGGATCTCGACAGGGTACTGGAAGGCCAGGAACAGGCCGGCGGCGGCGCGTTCCTCGGGCTCCATCTCCAGGATGTCGGCGCCTTCCAGCGCGGCGCTGCCCTCGGTCACCTCGTAGCCGTCGCGGCCCGACAGGACGTAGGACAGCGTCGACTTGCCGGACCCGTTCGGCCCCATGATCGCATGCACCTCGCCCGCGCCGACCTTCAGGTCGACCCCCTTCAGGATCACCTTGTCCTCTTCTTCAAGCTTCACGTGCAGGTTGTTGATTTCCAGCATATCTTCCTCTTTGCGTCGGTCGGGCCGCCGGGCGGCCTCTTGTTCGGGAGCAGCGGTTACTGCGGTTGATTGAAGAGCGCCAGCACCTCGGCCAGGTCGGCGGGCGGGATGGTCCATGGGTCCACCTCGAACCGCGCCATCCGGCCGCGGCTGCCGGCGCGCGGCACCCAGCGCTCCACTGCGTGGTAGCGCTTGCGGGCGGTATAGTCGTCGAACAGCACCGTCACCGGCCGGGTGGTGCGCAGCATCGTCGCCACCAGGCATGCCGGGCGAAAGCGGCCGTCCACCAGCACCAGGTCGGGCTGGGTGAAATCGTCGCGATCCCAGACGCTTACCGGGTATTGTTGATACCGCCGCCAGCCGCCGTGGCCCTTGGGGGCGCCCCACTTGCCGGTGGGTCCGATGTCCACCGGGTGCAGGTGCACGGTGCCGGCGGGCGGGTTCGCGTCGAAGTAGCCGGACATCATCTCTGCCCAGCCAAGATCGCTTTCCACGGAGAAGACGGTGGTGCCCGGCTGCTCTGCCGCCAGCACGGTGGAGCCGCCGCTGCCGTATTCGAGGATCACCGAGGCGGCGGCGTAATGCTCGCGCAGCCAGTCGGCCTCGGCCTCGGGCAGGGTCAGCTGCGGCCGGTCGATCACCTGGGTCATCGCCCCTGCCCCCGCATCCTTACCAGCGCCGCCTCGCGAAGCGCGGTCTGCTCGTCCCGCCGCGCCTGCAGCCCTGCCACCTCGCGCGCCTCGGCCCGCCGCGCCAGCCAGCGCGTCAGACCCCAGGCCACGGCGATCGTCGCCATGGCCCCCGCCGCCAGCCCCCCGAGCAGCGCCAGCCGCGGCACCAGCGCCAGCGCCAGCCAGCCGGTGCCGATGCCCGCCAGCAGCGCCGCGGGCACCACGATACGGCCCGCATCGAGGTGCGAGGGATTGCCAAGCTGCTGCATCAGCCCTTCCTCGACGGCGTTTCCGGTCATGCGCGTTCCCCCGCGGCGGTGCGGCCGCGGCCTAGCCGACCGAGCCTTCCAGCGAGATCGCCACCAGCTGCTGCGCCTCCATGGCGAACTCCATCGGCAGCGCCTGCAGCACGTCCTTGCAGAAGCCGTTGACCACCAGGGCCACCGCCTCCTCCTCGTCCATGCCGCGCTGGCGGCAGTAGAACAGCTGGTCGTCGTCCACTTTCGAGGTGGTCGCCTCGTGCTCCACCCGGCTCGAGTTGTTGCGCACCTCGATGTAGGGCACCGTGTGGGCGCCGCACTTGTCGCCGATCAGCAGGCTGTCGCACTGGGTGTAGTTGCGCGAGTCCTTGGCCTTGGGGTGCATGGAAACCTGCCCCCGGTAGGTGTTCTGCGCATGGCCCGCGCTGATGCCCTTCGACACGATCCGGCTGCGGGTGTTCTTGCCCAGGTGGATCATCTTGGTGCCGGTATCGGCCTGCTGCCAGTTGTTGGTGATGGCGATGGAATAGAACTCGCCCTGGCTCTCGTCGCCGCGCAGGATGCACGAGGGGTATTTCCACGTCACCGCGCTGCCGGTCTCGACCTGGGTCCACATGACCTTGGACCGGTCGCCCCGGCAGTCGGCACGCTTGGTGACGAAGTTGTAGATCCCGCCCTTGCCGTTCTCGTCGCCGGGATACCAGTTCTGCACGGTGGAATACTTGATCTCGGCATCCTCCAGCGCCACCAGCTCCACCACCGCCGCGTGCAGCTGGGTGGTGTCGCGCTGCGGCGCGGTGCAGCCCTCGAGGTAGGACACGTAGGCGCCCTTGTCGGCGATGATCAGCGTCCGCTCGAACTGGCCGGTGTTCTCGGCGTTGATGCGGAAGTAGGTGGACAGCTCCATCGGGCAGCGCACACCCGGCGGCACGTAGACGAACGATCCGTCCGAGAAAACGGCGGAGTTCAGCGTGGCGAAGAAGTTGTCGCTGACCGGCACGACCGAGCCGAGGTACTTCTTCACCAGCTCGGGATGCTCGCGGATCGCCTCGGAGATCGAGCAGAAGATGACGCCGGCCTTCTTCAGCTCCTTCTGGAAGGTGGTGCCGACCGAGACGCTGTCGAACACCGCGTCCACGGCCACCTTGCGGCCCTCTGCGGGCGCGTCCTCGGCCCCCTCGACGCCGGCGAGGATCATCTGCTCCTTCAGCGGGATGCCCAGTTTCGCGTAGGTTTCCAGCAGCTTGGGGTCCACGTCGTCCAGCGACTTGGGCTTCTCGGCCATCGACTTGGGCTTGGCGTAGTAATACTGGTCCTGGTAGTCGATCTTGGGATAATCGACCATCGCCCAGTCGGGCTCCTTCATCTGCTGCCAGCGGCGGAAGGCGCCGAGGCGCCATTCCGTCATCCACTCCGGCTCGCCGTTCTTGTCCGAGATCAGGCGGACGATATCCTCGTCCAGCCCCTTCGGGGCATAGTCCATCTCGATGTCGGTCGCCCAGCCGTGCTTGTACTTGCCGGCCATCGACTGGACGGCATCCACCGTCTCCTGGTCGACGCCGTCCTTCACCTGGGTCTGGTCCAAGGCTGCCATGATGATCTTCCTTTCCTCAGGCCGCGCGCGTCCGGTGCTTGCGGAACTGCGCGGTCCAGGCGTCGATGAAACGCCCGATGTGTTCTTCCGTGGTCTCCGGTCCCAGCGATACCCGTATCGCCGACGCGGCCACCTGATCGTCGTATCCCATGGCGCGCAGCACGCGGCTCGCCCGCACCTTTCCGCTGGAACAGGCAGAGCCGGCCGAGATGGCGAAGCCCGCGAGGTCCATCTGCATCACCTGGGTCTCGCCCTTCCATCCCGGAACGGCAAGGCAGGAGGTATTGGGCAGACGTGCCGCGCCCTTGCCCGCAAAGATAACCATCGGCGCTGCAGCCTCAATGGCGCTTTCTAGAATATTTCTAAGTTTTTCCACCCGCGACCACGCGCCTGCGTCAAGATCGCGCGCCGCCGCCTCGGCCGCGGCGCCGAAACCGGCGATGCCGGGCAGGTTCTCGGTGCCCGACCGGCGCCCCATCTCCTGCCCGCCACCGCGGATATGCGCCGCCAGCTCGGTGCCGCGCCGCAGGATCAGCGCGCCGACCCCCTTGGGCCCGCCCAGCTTGTGGGCCGAGGCCAGCGCCATGGTGCAGCCCATCCAGTTGAAGGCCAGCGGCAGCCGGCCCCAGCCTTGGGTGGCGTCGCAGACCGCCAGCCCCTGGGGCAGCTCCTGCACCACGCCTGTCTCGGAATTGGCCAGCTGCAGCGCGGCCTTGCCCGGCTCGGCCACCGTCACGCGCCCGTCCCGGTCCACCGGCAGCGCCGCCCGGGTCCAGGCGGCCACCGCGTCATGCTCCACATCGCCCGCCACCAGGTCCCGCCCCGCCAGCGCCAGCGCCGCCGCCTCGGTGGCGCCCGCGGTGAACACCACGTCGGCCCCCTCGGCCCCGAAGGCCGCCGCCACCTGCGCCCGCGCCCGCTCGACGATCGCCTTGGCCGCCCGCCCCTCGGCATGCACCGAAGAAGGATTGCCCACCGCGTCCAGCGCGCCCAGCATCGCCGCCCGCGCCTCGGGGCGCAGCGGGGCCGTGGCGTTCCAGTCGAGATAGACGCGATCCTTCAAGGACTTCCCCCAGTTTCTTCTTGTTCCAAATACCTGCGCCGCAGGCACGCGCCGCAGGCGCGTTCCGCCGCCGCTCAGTCCTCGTCCACCACCGCGAACAGCGAGGGCACCGCGGGACAGGGCGCCAGTTCGTTCGACACCACGTCCGACAGCCGGGTCTGGTGCAGGAAGACATAGACCTGCGCCGAGAGCCCCTCCCACAGCCGGTTGGTCAGCGACTGCGCCTTGGTCCCCGACAGCCCGCCCGAGGCCCCCGCGCCGGTGTGCATGGCGCTGACCGTTTCGTCCACCGCGCCCAGCACGTCCGCCACCCGGATCTCCGCCGCGGGCCGCGCCAGCCGGTAGCCGCCGCCGGGTCCGCGCACCGATTCCACCAGCCCGGCCCGGCGCAGCTTGACGAAGAGCTGCTCGAGGTAGGGCAGAGAGATGCTCTGGCGCCGCGACACGTCGCCCAGCGAGGACAGCGCCTCGTTCCCCTGCAGCGCAAGGTCGGCCAGGGCCACCATCGCGTATCGTCCCTTGGTCGAAAGCTTCATCGTTCGCCCCGGCTGCCTTCCTCATTGACCTCGTGCCGTGCGGGTCTTAACTGCGTACAGCGGCGACATGCCCCGACCAGACAAGATTTAGAAGCGTTCTAAAGTGCCCGACCAATTTCGTCAAGAAACGGCGCGCGGCTCTTGGACAGAAGGAGGCCCATGCCCGAGGTAATCTTTGCTGGCCCCGAGGGCCGTCTCGAGGGCCGCTACCATCCGCAGAAAGCCAAGGACGCGCCGATCGCCATCGTGCTGCACCCGCACCCGCAGTTCGGCGGCACGATGAACAACCGCGTGGTCTACAACCTGCACTATGCCTTCTATAACATGGGATTCACCGTGCTGCGGTTCAATTTCCGCGGCGTGGGGCGCAGCCAGGGCGAGTACGACCAGGGCATCGGCGAGCTTTCGGATGCGGCAAGCGCCCTCGACTACCTGCAGTCGATGAACCAGAACGCCAAGCATTGCTGGGTCGCGGGCTTTTCCTTCGGCGCCTGGATCGGGATGCAGCTGCTGATGCGGCGGCCCGAGATCACCGGCTTCGTCTCGGTCTCGCCGCCCGCCAACATGTACGACTTCTCGTTCCTCGCGCCCTGCCCCTCGTCGGGCCTGGTGGTGAACGGCACCGCCGACCGCGTGGCGCCGCCCAAGGACACCCATTCGCTGGTGGACAAGCTGCACGAGCAGAAGGGCATCACCATCACCCACGAGCAGGTGGAAGGCGCCGGTCACTTCTTCGAGGACCCGCACATGGAGCAGATGATCGGGCTGGTGGACGGCTACGTGCGCCGCCGGCTGACCGAAACCACCCGCTGATCCCGGGTCTCCGCCCGGACATCACCGGCCGCCGCGGCCCGCCTGTTCCGGCGGGCCGTTTTCGTTTTCAGCCTGTACTTTCCGCCTCTGGCCCTGACTCTGGCCGTTGTTCAGTCGGCCGGCGCGAAGCAGAAGCTTTCGCCCGGCTGCTCGGGTTCAAAGCACCAGCCCACGTCCGCCTCGGTCCGCACCAGCGTCACGCCCGCCGCCGTCACCGCCGCCCCGGCGATCACGTCGCCTTCATAGCGGGTCTCCAGCGTCGCCGTCCGCACCACCGAGGCCTCGCCCGCGGTGTCGGTGGAAAGGGTGCATTCCTCGGCGATGATGGTGCTGGCGCTGTGGAACTCGCAGATCCCGCTCTGGCTGGGCCCGTCGCCCGCGTTGGCGGTGGCGGTGTCCTGTGCCACGGCGTAGGTGGCCGCGCCTGCGGCCAGCAGTGCGAGGCTGGCGGCGATGGTTGCCGATCGCTTCATGTGGTGTTTCCTTCTGCTCTGGTTTGCCCTCATCCATAGCACCGCCCCGCGCGCCCCGGAATGGCGCAGGAGTCGGGGCGGCGATGTCTCGCGCACGCAGCCGGACCACCCCGCGCGCCGGAAACCGGCCCATCGCGCGCCGTTACGGTATACATGGGCATACCGCCTTCCTTTGCGCGCCCCCCTGCGCTACATGGCGGGCAGGCGCAGCGCAGCAAGGGCATTGTCATGAGCAAGATCAAGGTCGAGAACCCCATCGTCGAACTCGACGGCGACGAGATGACCCGCATCATCTGGGACTTCATCAAGCAGAAGCTGATCCTGCCCTACCTGGACCTCGACCTGCTGTACTACGACCTGTCGATCCAGGAACGCGACCGCACCGACGACCAGATCACCGTGGACGCCGCCGAGAAGATCCGCGAGGTGGGCGTGGGCGTCAAATGCGCCACCATCACCCCCGACGAGGGCCGGGTCGAGGAATTCGGGCTGAAGAAGATGTGGCGCAGCCCCAATGGCACGATCCGCAACATCCTTGGCGGCGTGATCTTCCGCCAGCCGATCATCTGCCGCAACGTGCCGCGCCTTGTGCCGGGCTGGACGAAACCGATCGTGGTGGGCCGCCACGCCTACGGCGACCAGTACCGCGCCACCGACTTCCGCTTTCCCGGCCCCGGCCGCATCACCCTGAAGTTCGAGGGCGCGGACGGCGAGGAGATCGAGCGCGAGGTCTTCGACGCGCCTTCCTCGGGGGTGACCATGTCGATGTACAACCTCGATGCCTCGATCTACGACTTCGCCCGCGCCTCGATGAACTACGCGCTGAACCTCGGCTGGCCGCTGTACCTTTCCACCAAGAACACGATCCTCAAGGCCTACGACGGCCGCTTCAAGGACATCTTCGAGGAGGTCTACGAGGCCGAGTTCCGCGAGCGTTTCGAGGAGGCCAAGATCTGGTACGAGCACCGGCTGATCGACGACATGGTCGCCGCCTCGCTGAAGTGGTCGGGCGGCTACGTCTGGGCCTGCAAGAACTACGACGGTGACGTGCAGTCGGACACCGTGGCGCAGGGCTTCGGCAGCCTCGGGCTGATGGCCTCGATCCTGATGACCCCGGACGGCAAGATCGTCGAATCCGAGGCCGCCCACGGCACCGTCACCCGCCACTACCGCCAGCACCAGGAGGGGCGGCAAACCTCCACCAACTCCATCGCCTCGATCTACGCCTGGACCGGCGGGCTGAAGCACCGGGCCAAGCTGGACGGCAACGCGCGCCTGCAGGAATTCGCCGAGACGCTGGAAAAGGTGGTGGTGGACACGGTCGAGGCCGGGTTCATGACCAAGGACCTGGCGCTGCTGGTTGGGCCGGAGCAAAGCTGGCTGACCACCACCGGGTTCCTCGAGAAGATCGACGAGAACCTCGGCAAGGCGCTTTCCGTCTGAGGCATCGGCCCGCGCTTACCCGCCGTTAACGGCTGCCGGGGCATGAAAGCCCCGGTGCCGCAGCGGGGAGTTCGCCATGCCCACGGTCGCAGTCTACGACTGGTCCCAGTTCCAGATGCCGACGGACCTGTCGGTGGCCAATATCCTCTACGACGTGCAGGCCAACGACCCGCGCGAGGCTGCCTACAATCCCGAACTGCCCAGCTGGACCGACCAGGTCTACGTCTACACCGGCGGCGATCCGCGGCAGGTGACCCTGTTCGACGACGACCCGCTGTTCGAGGACGGGTATGTCGAGACCGGGGCGCCGCAGGTGCTGACCGAGGACGTGGTCCTTAACGGCATCGCCTACACCGCCGGCTCGGTGATCGAGGCGGAGTTCGGGCTGGTGGATCCCAATGGCGTGTCCTTCTGGGTGGTGCGGATCGACGGTCAGAACGTGGGGTTCACCTCGCAGGACCTGCTGGTCCCGCTGACCACGGGCGCCATCTTCCAGCCCACCGAATCGCGCAACGGCAGCCCCACCCACGGCACCGACGGCACCTCTTCCAGCACCGCCTACAGCAGTGTCATCTGCTTTCTGGCCGAAACCCGGATCGACACGCCGGAGGGCCCGGTGCGCGCGGGACGGCTGCGGGCCGGCGACGTGGTGACGACGCTGGACAACGGGCCGCAGCCGCTGCTCTGGGCCGGGCGCACGCGGGTGGTCTTCGAGGGCCGCGACGACCCGCGAAGGCCGATCCGCCTGTCGCCGGACTGCCTGGGGCCGGGGCGGCCCGCCGTCGAGGTGGCGGTCTCGCCGCAGCACCGCATCCTTCTGGGGGACGGCGCGCAGGTCTTCGCCCCGGCGCGGGGGCTGCTGCCGCTGCCGGGGGTCTCGGTGATGCGCGGGCGGCGGGTGGCGACCTACGTGCACCTGCTGACGGCGCGGCACGAGGTGCTGTCCAGCGCGGGGCTGCCCACGGAAAGCCTGTTCCCCGGCCCCATGGCGCTGGCGGCGATGGACCCTCGGGCGCTGGCCGGGGTCACCGAGGCGCTCGGCCCGGCGGGGGTGCAGGGCTACGGCCCCCTCGCCCGCCCGGCGCTGACCACCCGCGAGGCGCAGGGCTGGGTGCGGCAGCGCCTGCAGGGGAAGGCGATGCTGGCGGCGGAGTGAAGGTGTGGGCCTCTGGCTTGAACGCATCGTCGCTTCCCCGGCCCGAACAGCGGCGAAGCCGCCGGGCCAGCGGCTGCCCGTCCCGCGGGCTGCCGCTGCGTTGACGTTTGCACATCGCCCAAAGGTCACGACGCAACGTCGCCATAAAGCGCAGACCACAGCCGTGGCAGCGGCAGCCCCCGCGCCGCCGCTGGCCCGGCTTCGCACTGCGCGCCACCTGCTTTCCTCCCGCCGCCCGATGCGGCATTGTCCCGCCGCCGGGCACAGGCGCCCGGTTCTCCCAAGCAGGGCGCCCCATGACCTATCTCTACCTCGTCTTCGCCATCCTCGCGGAAACCATCGGTACCACCGCGCTGCAGGCCAGCCAGCAGTTCACCCGCCCGCTACCCTCGCTGCTGGTGGTCGTCGCCTATGCCATCAGCTTCTACCTGCTGACGCTGGTGCTGCGGACCATCCCCGTGGGCGTCGCCTACGCGCTGTGGTCCGGGCTGGGGATCGTCTTCATCGCGGTGATCGGCCTCGCGGTCTTCGGGCAGAAGCTGGACATGCCGGCGATCTTCGGGATCGGGCTGATCCTTTCCGGCATCCTGGTGATCCACCTCTTCTCGAACGCCACGCCGCACTGAGCGCGCCACAGGCCGGGGCCGCGACCCTTTGGGGTCTGGCCTTTCGTGCCGCCGCGGGATACGGCACCGGCAACTCCCGAAAGAGAAGATTTATGGACCTCCGCAATATCGCGATCATCGCACACGTCGACCATGGCAAGACAACGCTCGTGGACGAACTTCTGAAACAATCCGGCGCGTTCCGTGCGGGCCAGCAGGTCTCGGAACGGGCGATGGATTCCAACGACCTCGAGCGCGAGCGCGGGATCACCATCCTTGCGAAATGCACCTCGGTCGAATTCAAGGGCACCCGCGTCAACATCGTCGACACCCCCGGCCACGCCGACTTCGGCGGCGAGGTGGAGCGGATCCTGTCCATGGTGGACGGCGTGGTGCTGCTGGTGGACGCGGCCGAGGGGCCGATGCCGCAGACCAAGTTCGTCACCTCAAAGGCGCTGGCGCTGGGGCTGCGGCCGATCGTGGTGCTGAACAAGGTGGACAAGCCGGACGCCGAACCGGACCGCGCGCTGGACGAATGCTTCGACCTGTTCGCCGCGCTGGACGCCAACGAGGACCAGCTTGATTTCCCGCATCTTTACGCCTCCGGCCGCTCCGGCTGGGCGGATGCCGAACTGGACGGGCCGCGCAAGGACCTGTCGGCGCTGTTCCGGCTGATCGTCAACCACGTCCCGAAGCCCCGGCAGCTGGCCCACCAGGAGGAAGACTTCTCGATGCTGGCCACCACGCTGGGCGCCGACCCCTTCGTGGGGCGCCTGCTGACCGGCCGGGTCGAGACCGGGCGGCTGAAGGTGGGCGCCACGGTGCAGGCGCTCAGCCGCGTGGGCCAGAAGATCGAGCAGTTCCGCGTCACCAAGATCCAGGCCTTCCGCGGCCTGTCCCTGCAGGACATCGAAGAGGCCCGCGCCGGCGACATCGTCTCGCTCGCCGGCATGTCCAAGGCCACCGTGGCCGACACCATCTGCGCGCTGGCGGTGGACACCCCCCTGCCCGCCCAGCCGATCGACCCGCCCACCATCACCGTCACCTTCGGCATCAACGATTCGCCCCTGGCGGGCCGGGACGGCAAGAAGGTGCAGTCCCGCGTCATCCGCGAGCGGCTGATGAAAGAGGCCGAATCGAACGTCGCGATCAAGGTCGCCGACACCCCCGGCGGCGAGGCTTTCGAGGTCTCGGGCCGGGGCGAATTGCAGATGGGCGTGCTGATCGAGAACATGCGCCGCGAGGGGTTCGAGCTGTCGATCTCGCGCCCGCAAGTGATCCTGCGCGACGGCGAGTCGGGCCGCGAGGAGCCGATGGAAGAGGTCACCATCGACGTCGATGACGAATATTCCGGCGCGGTGATCGAGAAGATCACCGGCGCGCGCAAGGGCGATCTGGCAGAGATGAAGCCCGCCGGCGCCGGCAAGACCCGGATCGTGGCCCATGTGCCCAGCCGCGGGCTGATCGGCTACCACGGCGAGTTCCTGACCGACACCCGCGGCACCGGCGTGCTGAACCGGGTGTTCCACGGCTGGACACCGCACCGCGGTTCCATCCCCGGCCGCCGCGCCGGGGTGCTGATCTCGATGGAAAACGGCGAGGCGGTGGCTTACGCGCTGTGGAACCTCGAGGACCGCGGGCGGATGTTCGTCGGCCCGCAGGCCAAGATCTACACCGGCATGATCATCGGCGAGCACAGCCGCGAGAACGACCTCGAGGTGAACCCGCTGAAGGGCAAGAAGCTGACCAACGTGCGCGCCTCGGGCACCGACGACGCGGTGCGCCTGACCCCGCACGTGGAATTCACGCTGGAACAGGCCATTGCCTACATCAACGACGACGAGCTGGTCGAAGTGACGCCCAACGCCATCCGTCTGCGCAAGCGCTACCTCGACCCGCACGAGCGCAAGCGGCAGGCCCGGGCCGCGGACTGAAACGGGTCCTATAGCAGCGGGGTTACTGTTGCGTGAACCGAAACAATTAACGCGGGCCGAATGGGCCCGCGATCCGCAGCACTGGAAAGGCCGATTCGAGGGACGCGACCTCGGCACCGGCGTCACGGTGCTGTTCTTCTCGTCCGACGAGGTGGGCGCCGGCCCGAAGTTGCACCTGCACCCCTACGACGAGGTCTTCATCATCCGCCAGGGCCGCGCCCGTTTCACCATCGGCGACCGGGTGCTGGAGGCCGCGGCAGGCGACGTGCTGCTGGGCCCCGCCGGCGTGCCGCACCGGTTCGAGAACCTCGGCCCGGGGCGGCTGGAGACCACGGACATCCACATGTCGGACCGCTGGATCCAGACGGACCTGGAGTGAATCCGGGGCCGGAAAACGCAAAGGGCGCGGGCCAATGACCCGCGCCACCCTGTCGTATTGACTTGGTGATCAGGCGCCGGGGGGATGTCTCCGGCGCCCGGATCCAAAGATCAGTCGCAGGCCGGGCAGCCGCAGCTGACTTCCTTCATGACCCAGTGGCCCTTGGAGGCCATGGTCTTGATCTCGCGGTAGACCGGCGAGTAATGCACCAACTCGATGCGGCCGTTCTTCTTCTCGTACTGCTCCTTGGCCGGCTTCACGAGAACCTTCGTGGCCGAATAGGTGGCCGGCACCCAGACCTTGTCGAAGCAAGCCACCGTGCGGCCTTCCCAAGCCATGGCGGAACCTGCGGTAAGGACGAGCGCAGTCGCAGCTGCAGTGATGATGTGTTTCATTATGATAAACCTCCAATACCCGAAAAGTGACTTAGATTTACCATGACGAAATTCATTCGGCCTATAGGCAGCTTTCCGCTAAAACGGCCTTTCGGACGCGGGCCGCGGGATTTAACCGGCAAAACCGCGATTTTGTGGCAGATGTGCACCACATCGGCAGGCGATGCCTGCAGAGCCAACAAGACCATTGGTTGAAAGCACGAAACAAACGGAGGGGGCGCCGGGGATTGTTCGGCCCGCGGCAGTGGAATGGCGGATTTAACGGGAATTAACCCACGAATCGCGCTGCGGAAATTCCCGCCGCCCCGGGGGGCGCGGGCCCGGGGCACCCGTCACAGGCTGTCCCGGGGCCGGCGCGGAAGGTCGTCAGACCTCTTCCACCACCACAAGGTCGCGCTCGCTGGCGCCCTTGGCGAAGGCCAGCGCCTCCTGGTAGCGGGGCGAGTTGTAGCACTCCACCGCCTTCTCGACGGAGGGAAAGCGCGCCACCACGTTGCGCGGACGGTCCCGGCCTTCCAGCACCACGTAGCGGCCGCCGCGGGCCAGGAAGGTGCCACCGTGGGCCGCGATGGCCTCGGTGGCGATCTTGGCGTACTTGCCGTAGGCCTCCTCGTCGGAAACCGTCACATGCGCGATCCAAAGTGCGCCCATCCTATCCTCCCACAACCTTTTCCGCCGCCGCGATGGCGGCCTGTGCATTCCCGGCATCCCGGCCGCCGCCCTGGGCCATGTCGGCGCGGCCCCCGCCGCCCTTGCCGCCCAGTTCTGCCACCGCCGCCTTGACCATTTCCACCGCGCTGACGCTGCCGGTCAGGTCCTCGGTCACCCCTGCCGCGACCGCCGCCTTGCCGCCGGTGTCGGCGATCAGCAGGATCGCGCCGGAGCCAAGGCGCTGCTTGTGCTCGTCGATCAGCGCCGGAAGATCCTTGCCGGACACCCCCTGCAGCACCTGCGCCAGGAAGGCCCGCCCGTTCACCTGCCGCGCCTCGGCGCCGCCGCCCTGACCCGCGCCGCCGGCCATCGCCAGCTCGCGCCGCAGCTGGGCGACCTCGTTGGTCAGCGCCTTGCGCTCCTCGGTCAGGGCGCGCACGCGGTCCACCACGTCGGAGGGGCCGGCGCGCAGGATCTCGGCGATCTCCGTGACGCGGGCGTCCTGCATCCCCAGGTGCCGCAGCGCCGCCTGGCCGGTCAGCGCCTCGATCCGCCGCACCCCGGCGGAGGACGCGCTGTCGCCCAGCACCACGCACAGCCCGATGTCGCCGGTCTGCCGCACGTGGGTGCCGCCGCAAAGCTCCAGCGAGTAGGTCTGCTTGTCCAGCCCCTTGCCCGTCGCCGCGCGGCCCATGCTGACCACCCGCACCTCGTCGCCGTACTTCTCGCCGAACAGCGCCTGGGCGCCGATCCCGCGGGCGTCGTCGGGGGTCATGATCCGGGTCTCGACGGGCGCGTTCTGGCGGATGTACTCGTTCACCTCGTCCTGCACCCGGGCCAGTTCCTCGGGCGACAGCGCCTTGTTGTGGCTGAAGTCGAACCGCAGCCGGTCGTCGGAATTGAGCGAGCCGCGCTGCGCCACGTGGTCCCCCAGCGCGTTGCGCAGGGCCTCGTGCAGCAGGTGCGTCGCCGAGTGGTTGGCCCGGATCGCGCCGCGCCGGGTGCTGTCGACCTTCAGCGCCACCGCGTCGCCCACCGCCAGCCGGCCCTCGCGCGCCGTGGCCTGGTGGCCGAAGACCCGGCCGCCGGCGAAGCGCCGGGTGTCCGTCACCTCGGCGCGGTGCCCCGGCTCCGCCAGCCCCTCGATCACGCCGCGGTCGCCCACCTGGCCGCCGGCCTCGCCGTAGAACGGCGTCTGGTTGGTCACGACCCAGCCGCTGGCGCCCTCTTCCAGCGCGTTGGCAAGGGTGCCGTCCACCACGATGGCGAGGATCTGGCCCTCGGCTGTCTCGGTGTCGTAGCCCAGGAACTCGGTCGCGCCGTGGGTCTCGGCCACGTCGAACCAGATGTTGGCATCCCCCGCCGCCTCGCCAGAGCCGGACCAGGCCGCCCGCGCCTTAGCCTTCTGCTCTGCCATCGCTGTGTCGAAGCCCTGGGTGTCCACCGCGCGGCCCTTCTCGCGCAGCGCGTCCTGGGTCAGGTCCAGCGGGAAGCCGAAGGTATCGTACAACTTGAACGCCGCCTCGCCGGGCAGCGCCGCGCCCTCGGGCAGGCGCGCCAGCTCGTCGTCCAGCAGCCGCAGCCCGCGGTCCAGCGTCTGCTTGAAACGGGTTTCCTCCAGCTCCAGCGTCTCCTGGATCAGCGGCTGCGCGCGGCCCAGTTCCGGGTAGGCCTGCCCCATCTGCGCCACCAGCGCCGGCACCAGCCGGTGCATCACCGGGTCCTGCGCGCCCAGCAGGTGCGCGTGCCGCATCGCCCGCCGCATGATCCGCCGCAGCACGTAGCCGCGCCCCTCGTTCGAGGGCATCACCCCGTCGGCAATCAGGAAGGAGGTGGAGCGCAGGTGGTCCGCGATCACCCGGTGGTGCACGTTGCCGTCACCGTCGGGGGCGCTGTCGGTGGCATTGGCCGAAGCCTCGATCAGCGCGCGCATGGTGTCGGTGTCGTAGTTGTCGTGCTTGCCCTGCAGCAGCGCTCCGATCCGTTCCAGCCCCATGCCGGTGTCGATCGACTGCATGTCGAGCGCCCGCATGGACCCGTCCTCGAACTGCTCGTTCTGCATGAAGACCACGTTCCAGATCTCGATGAACCGGTCGCCGTCCTCCTCGGCAGACCCCGGAGGGCCGCCCCAGATGTGGTCTCCGTGGTCGTAGAAAATCTCGGTGCAGGGGCCGCAGGGACCGGTGGGGCCCATCTGCCAGAAGTTGTCCGAGGTGGCGATGCGGATGATCCGGTCCTCGGGCACGCCGACCTTCTTCCAGATCTCCGCCGCCTCGTCGTCGGTATGGTAGACGGTGGTCAGCAGGCGGTTCTTGTCGATGCCGAAATCACGGGTCAGCAGCTCCCAGGCGAAGGGGATCGCCTCGGTCTTGAAGTAGTCGCCGAAGCTGAAATTCCCCAGCATTTCAAAGAAGGTATGGTGCCGCGCGGTATAGCCGACGTTGTCCAGGTCGTTGTGCTTGCCGCCGGCCCGCACGCATTTCTGCGAACTGGTGGCCCGCTGGTAATCGCGCCGCTCCACCCCGGTGAACAGGTTTTTGAACTGCACCATGCCGGAGTTGGTGAACATCAGCGTGGGGTCGTTTCGAGGCACCAGCGGCGAGGAGGGAACCACCTGGTGGCCCTGCCGGGCGAAGTAGTCGAGGAAGGTCGAGCGGATGTCGTTCAGGCTGGCCATCGGGCGTGCGTCCGGTGCTGGAAATTGAGGCGTCGGCCACGTTTAGCGGGCACGCGCGGCACTGTCCACAAGCCGTGGCCGCGGCGGTCTCAGCCGCGGTCGTTCCCGGGCACGCTCTCATCCTCCTCGCGGTCCTGCCGACGCGGCTCGGAATGCTTTCGCCCCGTGGGCTTTGGATGCAGCTGCACCAGCCGCAGCGCGATCGCCAGCAGCAGGATCGACACCGGCAGCGACATCATGGTGGCCAGCTGCATCGGCTCCATCGCCGTGCCGGTATCGTGGAAAACCTGCAGCGCCATGCGCAGGAACAGCACGAAAAGCACCACGATGATGACCTCGGCCACCACCTGTTTCAGCTGCCCGATCTCGCGGATCTGCAGCCAGTCTGGCAGCGCCAGCGCCTTTTCCGATTTCTCGGGGTGCAGGAACAGGGTGTAGACGCCGTAGGCGAAGTACAGCAGCACGATGGCGATCAGGAACCGGTCGAGCCCTTCAATTACGCTGATCACCGCGTTCGAGCCAAAGCTCTCTTCCTCGTCCTTCGGCAGGCTCAGCCCTTCGGCGAAGGCGCGGTAGATGTTGTAGAGCCCGAGAAAGAACATCAGCACCGACCCGGCGAGCGAGCCGAAGACCGCAGTGACGGTCAGGTAGCGTGAACTGACGATGACCTTGCGTTCGATATCCCGTATCTGCACCGGCCATCCCTTCGCGCCTGATCGAGCGGCCGGATACCGGCCGCTCCCCGTTTCGTGAACGCGCGGGACACTTGAGGGTTCCGCCGGCGACCGAAGGCGCGCGCCTCAGCGCCGCGCCCGCTCCGCCCGCCGCGGCGAATCAGTCGTCGACCAGCGCGTCCGAACTGTCGTTGTCGTCCATGTGGAAGTCGAGCCCATGGGCCGCGCGGATCTTGTCCTCGATCTGCAGCGCCATGTCCTTGTTCTCGCGCAGGAAGGTCTTGGCGTTCTCGCGCCCCTGCCCGATCCGCTCATCCCCGTAGGAGAACCACGAACCGGACTTCTCCACCACCCCGGCCTTGACCCCGAGGTCCAGCAGCTCGCCGGTCTTCGAGATCCCCTCGCCGTACATGATGTCGAATTCCACCTGCTTGAACGGCGGCGCCACCTTGTTCTTGACGACCTTCACGCGGGTCTGGTTGCCCACCACCTCGTCGCGGTCCTTGATGGACCCGATGCGGCGGATGTCGAGGCGCACGGAGGAATAGAACTTCAGCGCGTTGCCGCCCGTCGTGGTCTCGGGCGAGCCGAACATCACGCCGATCTTCATGCGGATCTGGTTGATGAAGATCACCATGCACTTGGACCGGCTGATCGAGCCGGTCAGCTTGCGCATCGCCTGGCTCATCAGCCGCGCATGCACGCCGACCGAGCTGTCGCCCATGTCGCCCTCAAGCTCGCTCTTGGGGGTCAGCGCGGCGACCGAATCGACCACCACCAGGCTGACGGCGCCCGAGCGCACCAGCGTGTCGGTGATCTCCAGCGCCTGTTCGCCGGTGTCGGGCTGCGAGATCAGCAGCTCGTCCAGGTTCACCCCCAGCTTGCGGGCGTACTGCGGGTCCAGCGCGTGTTCGGCGTCGACGAAGGCGCAGACGCCGCCCTTCTTCTGTTCCTCGGCCACCACGTGCAGCGTCAGCGTCGTCTTGCCGGAGCTTTCGGGCCCGTAGATCTCGATGATCCGGCCCTTGGGCAGGCCGCCGATCCCCAACGCGATGTCGAGGCCGAGAGAGCCGGTGGAGGTCGATTCGATATCCGGGATGGGGTTCTCCCCCCCCAGCTTCATGATCGAACCCTTGCCGAACTGCCGTTCGATCTGGGCCAGCGCCGAATCGAGCGCCTTCTGCTTGTCGCTGTCGCGCTTGTCCATCATCTTCAGAAGTTCTGCGGTTGCCATGGTTTCTACCCTTATTTCACAGCGCCTGCCCCGCGGCAATGCTGCCCGTGTTCGCCTCTTGTTCTGCCTGATCGTTATGGGAACAAAACGAGGACAATTCAAGCTGAATCGGTGCTATGTTCTTGCACGGGGTGGATTAACACGGCGTAAATCGGCGCATTTCCCTGCGGCGGGACCTCAATGCAGCTGCTGCTGCACCGTCGCGGTCAGCTGCGCCAGCGAGAAGGGCTTGGGCAGGAAGACCGAGTTGGGGATCTTCGCACGGTTGTGCGAGATCGAGTGCTCGGCATAACCCGACACGAAGACCACCCGCACGTCCGGCCGGCGCAGCAGCGCCTGGGCGACCCAGCTGGGCCCGTCCATCCCCGGCATCACCACGTCGGTGACGAAGACGTCCACCTCCAGCGACGGATCCTCCAGCGTCTTCAGCGCGTCCTCGGCGCAGTCGGCCTCCAACACTGTATACCCGCGCAGGCGCAGGGCGCGGCTGGCAAAGGCGCGCACCGGGGCCTCGTCCTCCACCAGCAGGACCACGCCGCCGTTCGCGCGTGCCGGCACCCGGGGCGCCGGCGGGCGGGCGACCGGCGCGGGGGCCGGGGCGCCGCGGTGGGCGGGGAAGTACATGGTGAAGACCGTGCCCTCGGCCACCACGCTGTCGGCGAAGATGAACCCCCCGGTCTGCTTGACGATGCCGTAGGCCATGGACAGGCCCAGCCCGGTGCCCTCGCCGGTACGCTTGGTGGAATAGAAAGGCTCGAATATCTTGACCAGCTTGTCCCCGGCGATGCCGCAGCCCTTGTCCTCCACCGTGACCACCACGTAGTCCCCCGCCGGCACCTCGGCACGGTCGCGGCCCAGCGGCGCGCTCAACCGCTCGGCCCGGGTGGCGATACGGATCTCGCCGCCCTCGGGCATGGCGTCGCGGGCGTTGACCACCAGGTTCATCAGCACCTGTTCCAGCTGCCGCTTGTCGGCGCGGATGCGCGGCAGGTCGGGGTCGTGGGTCCAGTCCAGGCGGATCTTCTCACCCACCAGCCGGTTCAGCAGGTGGGTGAGATCGCTGAGCGTGTCGCGCAGGTCGATCAGCTCCGGCTGCATGTTCTGCTTGCGCGAGAAGGCCAGCAACTGGCCGACGAGCGAGGCCGCACGGTTGGCGTTCTGGTTGATCTGCACCAGGTCGCCGTAGTCCGGATCCCCGGTCTCGTGGCGCAGCAGCAGCAGGTCGCAATGGCCCGAGATCGCCGTCAGCAGGTTGTTGAAATCATGCGCCACGCCGCCCGCAAGCTGGCCCACCGCCTGCATCTTCTGGCTCTGGACGAATTGCGCCTCCAGGGTCTTCAACTCGGTCGCATCGATCAGCACCGCCAGCAGCGAGGCGTCGCCGCCGTCCACCATGCGCCCCAGCGCCACCTGCAGGTAGACGTCCTTGTGCGGCCGCGTGGCGCGCACCACCTCCGCCTGCGCCGCTCCACGCGCCTCCGAGACGTCCAGCAGCCATTCCTCCACCGGGCGGCCCAACCCCTCGACCACGCCGGAAAATTCCAGCCCGCCTTCCTCCTCCGGCAGCGCCAGCAGGTGCTTGGCCCGGCGGTTGGCCATCAGGATGCGGCCGCGGGTCGACATCTTCATCAGCGGCACCGGGATCGCGTCGATGTGGATCAGCTGGCGTTCCGGCGGCTCGCCCGGCCAGACGTAGACCTGGGTCAGACCCCCCGGCTCTTCCACCAGCGCAAGATGGGCGCTGACCTGGCCGCGGGCGGTGACGAGGTGGTGCAGCCGGCCCTGCCGCAGGGGCAGGTCGTCGACGATCCTGTCGATGGTCTTCGGCCGCCCGCCCAGCAGGGTCTGCATGGCCTGGTTCGCTTCCACCACCGCGCCGGTCTTGGACAGGCGCAGCATCGGCATCTCGATCTCGGCCGCCGTGGTGCGGCCGTTGTCGTCCAGCCGCCAGACATGCCCCCCCGCCTCGGCCCGTGTCACCGACAGACGCAGCGCCCCCTGGGCGGTGGCCACGTCCTCTGCCGCCGTGCCGCGGGCTTCGGCCCGCTGGCGCATGCGCTGCAGCACCCGGGCGGGCGCGGCGAAATGGTCGCCGATGGCCTCGGCCAGCGTCTGCCCGCCGGTGCCGGGATAGCGTTCGTCCGCGGCGGCGTTGCGGTAGAGGATCCGCCCCGCCTCGTCCGTCAGGAAACTGGGGACCGCATCGCGCCCGATCAGCGCCGCGATGGCGGCCGCGAAGCGCGCCTGGTCGGCCCGGTGGCGCCGCACCAGCGCGAAGATCAGCACCGCCAGCGCCGTCAGCGTGGCCCCGGCCACCAAAAACATCAGGCCCATGAAACCCTGCGAGAACAGCAGCGCCAGCGCCAGCAGCCCTGCCGCGGGCGCAAGCGCTGCCTGCCAGTAGGGCGCCACCACCAGCGCCAGTCGGGTCAGGGAGCCGGGCGGGGCCGCGACGTGATACAAGGCCGGGATCCTTCGTTGTTGCACCCGCAGCCTGCGCCCGAAAAGTTAACGCCCGCTTAATGCCGGCGCAGAACCGCCAGAAAGAACCCGTCGCCGCCCTCCAGCGCGGTCAGGCGGCGCTGCTCTTCCAGGCTCCAGCCCCCGTGCCGCCCCAGAAATTCCGCCACCTGCGCGCCGTTCTCCTCCTCCAGCAGCGAGCAGGTTGCATAGGCCAGCGCCCCGCCCGGCCCCACCAGCGGCGCCGCCGCGTCGAGGATCTCGGCCTGCAGCGCCGTCAGTTCCGCCAGCCGCTCCGGCGTCAGGCGCCACTTCGCCTCGGGGGCGCGCCGCCAGGTGCCGCTGCCGGAACAAGGGGCGTCGCAGAGCACCAGGTCGAAAGGACCCTCGGGATGCCCGGCGATCTCCACCCGCGCGCCCGCGCGCGCGGCGCGGGCCGGCAGGTCGCGCATCCGCCCCGGGTCCGCGTCGTGGGCGGTCACCTGCGCCCCCCGCGCCGCCAGCGCCAGCGCCTTGCCGCCGCCGCCGGCGCAATAGTCCAGCACCCGCTGCCCCGGCCCGGCGGGCAAGGCGGCGCAGATCGCCTGGCTGGAGGCATCCTGCAGCTCCACCAACCCGTCGCGGAAGGCCGCTGAGGCCTGCACCCGGCGGGGATTGCGCGTCACCTCCAGCGCCGTTTCGGCCAGCGGATGCGGCTCGGTGTCAATTTCCTCGCCCGCCAGCGCCGCCCGCGCCGCCTCGCGGTCCGTGCGGGCGGCGTTCACCCGCAGGAAGACCGGCGCGCGGTGGCGCAGCGCCTCCAGCACCGGGGCGGCGGCCTCGCCAAGGCTCTCCTGCATCCGCGGCCACAGCCAGTCCGGCACGTCCAGCCGCACCGGCAGCGGCGCCTCCTCCGGCACCCGCCCCGCCTCGTCCGCGATGGGGGGCGGAGCGTGGCCTTCGCCGGTGAACAGCGTCGCAGGGTCCTGCCCGTCCAGCCGCAGCGCCCCCAGCATCAGCCCGCGCCCGGTCTCGGCCCCGCCCGCCCAGGCGGCAGAACGCATCCGCCGCAGCGCGCCGAAGACGTGATCACGCACCGCCGCCCGGTCGCCGGAGCCGGCGTAGCGGTTCTGGCGCGCCCAGGTGGTCAGCACCTTCTCGGCGGGAGCGCCGGCCAGCACCGCGTCCAGCACCTCGATCGCCGCCGCAACGCGCGCGCCGGGGGTCATGGGAGCTTCAAGGTCATCTTGTAACCGCCTATATAGTCTAATTATTTTTACGCAGCGCACGAACGATGGCCAATGAACCACCACCGCGCCCCTGTGCCCGACCGACCCCTAGTTCACTGGCTGCGCGCCGACAAGGGCGCCTTGCCGCCCATCACCTGAAGCATGAAAGAGCCGGAGGCGGTGATCGTCAGGAAACCGTGGAACGCCTCGATCCCGGTGATAAAGCGCAAGTGGCCGTCGGGGTTCAGGTCGCCCCGGCCCAGCGTGGTGAAGTTAACCAGCGAGAAATAAAAGTAGTCCATAAGGTTCGGCGGCGGCTTTGCCGGGTCTGCGGGAACCAGCTCGCCGATCTGCAGCCCGCGCACCGCCCAGAGGAAGGCGGCGGTGTAGACCAGCGCCTCGATCACATGCGCCGTGGTGATCGCGCCCATGGTCAGCGCCAGTGGCCGGCCCCGGGCCTCTGCCGGGCCGGAGGCAATCCGGTCCGACACCCACTTGAGGGCGATGTAGTGGATCGCGGTGCAGAGCGTGACGACGAAGACGGATATCAGTATGGCCTGGATCATGCGCCCTCAACGCCGCGCGACGCCTTCTGGTTCGCGCTTTTCGAACCGCTGGGTCAAACGGCGCCGCAAAGCCAATGCCCGCAAGGCCTTACTGCCCGACGTTATACTCCGCGATCCCGACCTGCGGCATCAGGATGTGGACGCAGGCGCCGTCCGGCGCCACGAACTCGAACGGATGGGTCACGTAGGTGCCGCCGCCGAAGACGCCGCCGGGTTCCACCGTGCCGGCGGGCTGGCGCACGCCGTCGTAGTCGATCCAGTTGACCGTCAGCGTCTCGGCGCCGCGGTTGACCACCCGCAGGGACACCGGCTGGTCCCAACGTTCGGAGCGTGCGTTGGCGTATTGCGCGCAGGTGGGGTCCACGGCGGGACCGGGGACCGTGGCGCCCGCGCTGTCCATAGGCTTCGGCGGTTCCGCGGCCGGCGGCGGCGGGGCCGGGTCAGGGGCAGCGATCGCGGGGGCGGATTCCGGCGCGCCGCCAAGGGCGGTCAGCTTTGCCTGCACGGCGCCCTCGAAACAGGGCGCGTGGGCGTCGAGATAGCCCTGCAGCGCCTCGCGCGTGCCCGCCTTCATCGCCTGCGTGAAGGCCGGCAAGACCGCGTTGCAGGCGCTCTGGGCATAGGCCGCACTGGCGCCAAGGAACAACGGCGCGCTCATTCCCAGCAGGAAGAGCCCCGCCAACCGGTTTGTCACGGACATGTCCATCCCCCTCCCTCGACCAACAGGTGAGGAAGGATTGCGCGGGATGGCACGCAAGTCAAAGGGTTAGTGGCTTCGCACCGCCAAGGCACCCGGTTGACCGCCGACATTCATCAGCGCATGAAGTTCGACGCGCAAGTATCTATCAGATCACGACAAACGGTAGTTCGGCGACTCCCGCGTGATCTGCACGTCGTGCACATGACTTTCCGTCAACCCGGCGCCGGTGATCTTCACGAATTGGCAGTTGCGCCGCATCTCGTCGACCGTGGCGCAGCCGGTATAGCCCATGGCCGCCCGCAGCCCGCCCACCATCTGGTGCAGCACCGCGCCGGCGGAACCCTTGTAGGGCACCTGCCCCTCGATCCCCTCGGGCACCAGCTTGTCGCTGGCGGCATCCTTCTGGAAATACCGGTCGGCAGAGCCGCGCGCCATGGCGCCAAGGCTGCCCATGCCGCGGTAGGCCTTGAAGCTGCGGCCCTGGTAGAGGATCACCTCGCCCGGGCTTTCATCCGTGCCCGCGATCATGCTGCCCACCATGGCGCAGGAGGCCCCGGCGGCGATCGCCTTGGCGAAATCGCCCGAGAACTTGATGCCGCCGTCGGCGATCACCGGCACGTCCCCGGCCGCCGCGGCGCAATCCATGATCGCGGTCAGCTGCGGCACGCCCACGCCGGCCACCATCCGCGTGGTGCAGATAGAGCCCGGCCCGATCCCCACCTTCACCGCATCCGCCCCGGCGCCAATCAGCGCCCGGGTCGCCTCGGCGGTGGCGACGTTGCCGGCCACCACCTGCACCTCGTTGGACAGCCGCTTGACCCGCTCGACGGCATGGGCCACCCCCTCGGAATGGCCGTGGGCGGTGTCGATCACGATCAGATCGGCGCCCGCGTCGATCAGCGCCTCGGTCCGCTCGAATCCGGCATCGCCCACGGTGGTGGCGGCGGCGACCCGCAGCCGGCCCAGGTCGTCCTTGCAGGCGGTGGGGTTCAGCACCGCCTTCTCGGTGTCCTTCAGCGTCAGCAGCCCGGTCAGCTTGCCCGACCCGTCGGTCACCAGCAGCTTCTCGATCCGCCGCGCCTTCATCAGGCTGATCGCCTCCTCGCGGTCCGCGGGCTCGCGCAGGATCGCCAGGTCGTCCGAGGTCATCATGACGCGCACCGGCGTGTCGTCGGAGGTGGCGAAGCGCATGTCGCGGTTGGTGACGATCCCGACCACGCGGCCGTCCGCCTCGACCACCGGGAAGCCGGTGAAATTGTACCGCTCGATCAGCTTCTTGGCATCCGCCAGCGTCTGGTCGGCCCGCAGGGTGATGGGGCTGTAGACGATCCCGCTCTCGAAGCGCTTGACCCGCCGTACCTCCTGCGCCTGCTGCTCGACGCTGAGGTTGCGGTGGATCACCCCCATGCCGCCGGTCTGAGCCAGGGTGATGGCCATGCGCGACTCGGTCACCGTGTCCATGGCAGAGCTGAGCAGCGGGATGTTCAGGGCGATCGACCTGGTCACATGGGTCCGCGTATCCGCCGTCGAGGGCAGGACGCTGGACGCCGCGGGCACCAGCAGAACGTCGTCGAAGGTGAGCGCCTCGCGAATCTCCATGGAAGTCTCCTCGGGATGTCTCGTTTGGCAGGGTCCTATTTCACGCGTCCGGCGGAAAGGAAAGGGCCAAGGCGCAGGCCCGCCCGCGCCCCGCGCGGCAAATCGCCTTGGGACACCGGGATCGTTTGGCGCGGCGGCCGCGATGCACTATCTAGTGGCCAACGACATCCCGGAGGCCCCCAGCATGCGACGACAGGTTCCACTGGCAGTTGCCGCGCTACTTGCGGGCAGCGCCGCCGCCACCACGATCCAGGCGCAAAGCGCCATCGACTTCGGGGCCGAGGGGCGCCTGTCGCTCGGCGCCACCGACCGCTTCACCGGGGTCACGCCCTTTCTCTTCGGCGATGCCACCGGCCGCGCGGCCCTTGGCGATTTCGGGCTCGAGCTGGGCGTCTACGGCTACTTCACCCCCGACAGCACCCCGCATGAGACCTACGCGGCCTTCACCTGGGACACCCCGGCGGGCGCGAAACTGTCCTTCGGCGTGCCGCGCCCGGCCTATGACGACTTCGCCGTCTCGGCCTTCGACACGCTGGTGCCCACCCTCGGCGTGGACAGCGCGGCGCTCACCCGCTCGCAGGCCACCTGGGGGGCGGTGCAGGAAGGCCACCTGCCCTTCGGCGCCCGCTTCGAGGTGTCCCGCGGCGCCTTCCGCTTCGCCGCCTCGGCCAGCCATGCCTGGAACGTCGACGTTTCCACCGCCAGCGCCGGGCTGGAGATGACGCGGGGGAACTGGACCCTCTCGGGCGCGGTGGACCTGTCTTCCGACACGGCGGTGCACCCGGCGGTCAAGGCGCAACTGGCCTGGTCCGACGGCGCGCTCGGCGCGGGAGCCTCGCTTTACGCGCCCGGCGGCGCGGGCCTGCCGGAAACCTTCGAGGGGTTCGCCAGCTACGATGTCTGGGACGCGCTGACCATCGCCGGGGCGCTGCAACTGCCGCTGGACGGCACCGATCCCACCGCGGCGCTCTCGGCGCGCTACAGCTTCGACGACAAGCTGTCGCTCTCGGCCGCCGGGGCCAGCGTGGCGGGGGGCGACCCGGTGTTCAGCAGCACGCTCGACTACCAGTTCTGAGCGATCGAGCATTTCCAAGGGATCGAGACAGGGCAGCTCCGCAACGAACCGCCCGCCGCCTCAGGCGCCCTTGCCCAGCTTCGCCAGCCGCGCCGCCCGCAGCCGGGCGAAGTCATCCCCGGCGTGGTAGCTCGACCGCGTCAGCGGCGTGGCGGAAACCATCAGGAACCCCTTGCCGTAAGCCGCCCGCTCGTACCCCGCGAATTCCTCGGGGGTGACGAACCGGTCCACCCGGTGATGCTTCGACGTGGGCTGCAAATATTGGCCGATGGTCAGGAAATCGATGTCCGCGGCGCGCATGTCGTCCATCACCTGCAGCACCGACTGCCGGTGCTCGCCCAGCCCCACCATGATCCCCGACTTGGTGAACATCGACGGGTCCAGCTCCTTCACCCGCTGCAGCAGCCGCAGGCTGTGGAAATACCGCGCCCCGGGCCGCACCTCGGGATACAGCCCCGGCACCGTCTCGAGGTTGTGGTTGAAGACATCGGGCCGCGCCGCCACCACCACCTCCAGCACCTCGGGGGCGCATTTCAGGAAGTCCGGCGTCAGGATCTCGATGGTGGTGCCGGGCGACTGGCGCCGCACCGCGCGGATGGTCTGGGCAAAATGCTCGGCCCCGCCGTCATCCACGTCATCCCGGTCCACCGAGGTGATGACAACGTGGTTCAGCCCAAGCTTCTTGACCGCATCCGCCACGCGCCCCGGCTCGAACACGTCCAGCGCGTCGGGCCGGCCCGTGGCCACGTTGCAGAAGGTGCAGCCGCGGGTGCAGATCTCGCCCATGATCATCATGGTGGCGTGGCCCTGGCTCCAGCACTCGCCCACGTTGGGACAGCCGGCCTCCTCGCAGACGGTCACCAGCCGGTGCTCGCGCATGATGTCGCGGGTGGCCTTGTAGCCGGCGGAACTGGGCGCCTTGACGCGGATCCAGTCGGGCTTTCGCGGCTGGGCGTTGTCGGGGCGGTGGGCCTTCTCCGGATGGCGCTCGCCGGGCATCTTCAGATCGCGCATGGTCTCTCCTCGCTTGCCCCCTGTCTACCGCGTCCGGGCCCCGAGAGAAACGCCCAATAACACCCCGCCCCCACCTACCCGATCATCTGGGCCTCCTGCCCCAGCCCGTCGTAATGCCGCCGCAGCCGCTGCAGCGCGATCTTCAGCACGATCTTGCCCGAGCGCGCCGACCAGCCCATCCGCTTCTCCGCCTGCTCCATCCCCTCCAGGAAACAGCAGCAGCGCAGCACCACGTCCCCCAGCCCCGGGCCGAGGTCGCGCAGCGCCGAGGCGACGCGGCCGCGCGCGCCCTCGGACCCGCGCCCGCCGCCGCCCTGCGCCAGCCCGCCCCGGTCGCCGCCGGTGAGGAAACGGTCCCAGTTCTGCGCCACCCGGGGCCCCATCTGCGCCAGCTCGAAGTCCTCCCGCAGCCGCTCGCCGGCCTGCACCAGCTCGGCCCCGAGAAAGGGCGCGCCCTCCTTGTCGCGGCGCCGCGCCAGCGCGGTCAGGGGGCTTTCGTTGGCGTTGTAGCGCGCCCGCCCGGTGCCGCGGGGCGCATTGCTGCCGGCGTAATCGCGGTGCTGCTCGCCGAAGACCGAGGGCGCCTCGGGACTCTCCTCCTCCGCCGCCTCGCCCAGCAGCCGCTTCAGCGCCGCGCGGCCCGCCGGGGTCAGGCGGTAGCGGGCGATGCGGCCGCGGGTCTCGCCCTCGATCCAGTCCTTCACCGCGAAGGCCTCGGCGATCTCGGCCTCGACCACGGCGGTGCGCAGGCTGCGCCCGTCGGGCGTCTCGCGCACCACCACCGCCCTTTCCATCCCCGGCGCCACCGCCAGCACCGCCGCCGGCTCTGCCAGGCGCCGCAGGATCCGGCGCGCCTCGGCGTTCAGGCGGGTCTCGTCGGGCAGCTCGCTGCCATGGATGCGCGTGTCCATCTTCATCTGCTGGATGTCCTCACATTTGCTGAAGGGGGCGGCACGGGCGGCAAGCGCCAGCCGCGAGAGGGCCGTGTCCACCAGCGGGTCGTCCCGCCGGGTCTCGTTGCGCCGGATCTGGCGCAGCACCGTGGAGGCGTGGCAGCCGGCGCGCCGGGCCAGCGCGCGGATCGGCAGCCCGGCCTCGGTATGGGCAAGGTAGTGGTGCACATGCGCCGGCACCCATGCCGGCAGGCCTGTAGTGGCGGGTGTCCCGCCTTGGTTAACCGTCATCAGATGATGCCTCCGACGTGTCCGTTTGGAATGATGCCGCCGCCCCCGCCTGTCCAATCTCCGGGTGCGAGCAACAAAGCATTAACAACTTTTGGCTGAATTGGTTGCCATTTCGTTAACATTATCCACAGGACGACCAGATTGTCCCCATAATGTAAACTTTAACTTAATCACGAGGGCCGGGGACCGCGCGCGGCGCAACGGCGGCCCGCCGGGGTGATGCTGGGCGCCTGCTTCATCAACCCCGGGGGATCTGCCATGTCCGACCTGCTTGCCTGCGTCACCGCCCTGCGCCGCCCGCACCTGCTGCTGCAGGCCGTCCGTCACGGTCTGGAGGAATACCGACGCGAGCGCCGCTTGCGCCGCTTGCTGCCGGGCACGGTGCTGCCGGGCACCGCCCTGCCCGCCGTGGGCACTGCCCTCGCGCCGCTGCTGGAGGTCGAGGCGCAACTGGAAGAGGCCCGCCGCGGGCGCGTGGCCGGCTACAGCCCGGCGCGCCACGTGGAAGTGCTGATCGCCCTGGTGGCAGAGGCCCGCGCGCAGGTGCCGGGCGCGGCGGCGGCGCCGCACCTGCAGCTGGTGCAGCCGGCCTGACGGGCCACACGGACCGGCCACCGGCGCTTTTGCCGGGGCGGGCGCCTGCCAGTGCCCTGCCCGGCCGCCCGCCCGTGCGGCGTCAGGTGTAGCTGTCGGGCATCTCCGCCTTGCGCCGGTCCACGTAGGCGGTCAGCGCCTCGTGGATCGCCGGGTCCAGCTGCGGCTGCTGGTAGTCGCGCAGCAGCTTCTCCACCCGCGCCCCGGCCAGGGCGCGGGTGTCGCGCGCGCCCTCTTCCGACCATGTCTCGAAGGGCTTGTAGTCCAGCACCTCGCTGCGCCAGAAGGCGGACTTGAAGTGCTCCTGCGTATGGGCGCAGCCAAGGTAGTGCCCGCCCGGCCCCACCTCGCGGATGGCGTCCATCGCCTGCGCGGCGCTGTCGATGCGGACGCCTTCGGCCAGCTTGTGCAGCGCGCCCAGCTGGTCGGCATCCATCACGAACTTGCGCATGCAGGCCACCAGCCCGCCCTCCAGCCAGCCGCAGGCGTGCAGCATGAAGTTCACGCCGCTCAACAGCCCGGTGTTCAGCGAGTTCGCCGTCTCGTAGGCTGCCTGGGCGTCCGCCAGCTTGGACCCGCAGAACGATCCGGCCGACCGGTAGGGCAGCCCCAGCCGCCGCGCCAGCTGACCGGCCCCGTAGGTGATCTGCGCCGCCTCGGGGGTGCCGAAGGTGGGCGCGCCGGAGTTCATGTCGATCGAGGTGACGAAGGCGCCGAAGATCACCGGCGCGCCGGGGCGCACCAGCTGGCTGTAGGCCACGCCCGCCAGCACCTCGGCCAGCACCTGGGTCAGCGTGCCCGCCACCGAGACCGGCGCCATCGCCCCGCCCACGATGAACGGAGAGATGATCACCGCCTGGTTGCTTTCCGCGTAGATCTCCAGCGCCCCCATCATCACCGAATCGAAGGTCAGCGGCGAGTTGATGTTGATCAGCGAGGTCATCACCGTGTTGTCCCGCACGAAGTCCTTGCCGAACAGGATCTCGCACATGTCAACGCTGTCGCGGGCGCGGCTGGGTTCGGTGACCGAGCCCATGAAAGGCTTGTCGGACAGGGTCATGTGGGCCATCAGCATGTCGAGGTGGCGCTTGTTCACCGCGATGTCCGTGGGCTCGCAGACCGTGCCGCCGGAGTGGTGCAGCCACTTGGACATGTAGCCCAGTTTCACGAAGTCGTTGAAATCCTGCATGGTCGCGTAGCGGCGGTTGCCCTCGACATCGCGCACGAAGGGCGGCCCGTAGACCGGGGCGAGCACCAGGTTGCGCCCGCCGATCTCGACGTTGCGCTCGGGGTTGCGGGCGTGCTGGGTGAAGGTGCCGGGGGCGGTGGCGCAAAGCTTGCGCGCGAGGCCCCGGGGGATGTGCACCCGCTCTCCGCGCACGTCGGCCCCCGCCTCGCGCCAGCGGCGCAGCGCCTCGGGGTTGTCGACGAAGTTGACGCCGATCTCCTCCAGCACGGTGTCGGCGTTGGTCTCGATCACCTCGATCGCCTCGGGGGTCAGGATCTCGAAGTCGGGGATGTTGCGCTCGATGAAGCGGGCGGCCTCGATGCGCACCGCCGTCCGCTCCGCCCGCCGCGCCGCGCCGCCACCGCCACGCGCCCTGCGCCGTAGGTTCCCGTCCGACATGCCGTCCTCCGCCCTGGGTCTCGAGCGGGTGATAGCCGGTTGCGCCGGGCGGAAGGCTGCGATTTGCGCCCCTTTGCGCGCGAAAACGACATGGGGGGCTTCTGGGGCATGGGCACCCGGCCCGGGACAAGGCAAGAAGTGCCGCCGGGCCAGCGACTGACCTTTGGATAAGCGCCCCTTACTGTTACCCCTCCGGGCATGGGCACCCGGCCCGGAACAAGGCACGAAGTGCCGCCGGGCCAGCGCCCGTCCGTCCCCCGGGCGGGCGCTTCTTCACCGTTTGTGCGGGGGTGGAGCGGGGGGGCGGCGGTGAGATAAAGTGGCGACCACCAGCGGCAGGAGCGCCCACCCACGGACCGGCGCTGGCCCTCTGACAGCACCGATGGATGAGCCAGGTGCGGCGGCGATTTAGTACAGCGTCCCACGACTGCAGCACCCGCCCTCGCACTGGCGCCGCCCTACAAAACCCCTTCCGAAAAGAGCACCCGGCCCGGAACAAGGCGCGCAGCTCCGCCGGGCCAGCGCCCGTCCGTCCCCCGCGCGGGCGCTTCCTCACCGTTGGCGCGGGGGTGGAGCGAGGGAGTGGCGGTGAGATAAAGTGCAAACCACCAGCCTCACATGCGCCCACCCCCGGACGGGCGCCGGCCCTCTGCCCCGCCCACCCGAGAATCCCCGCCTTTTCCCCCACCCCGCCCGCGCCTCGCCTCTCGACAACCTCCGCTCCCCCGCCTAAACGGCAGCGCATGAGCACCCAGCACCAGCGCCTCCTGATCATCGACTTCGGCAGTCAGGTCACCCAGCTGATCGCGCGCCGCCTGCGCGAGGCCAGCATCTACTGCGAAATCCACCCCTACCAGGCGGTGGACGACGCCTTCCTCGCCGCCTTCGAGCCGCAGGCCGTCATCCTCTCCGGCGGCCCCCGCAGCGTGACCGAGACGGACGCGCCCCTGCCTCCCGCCAGCCTCTACGAGATGGGCGTGCCGGTGCTGGGCATCTGCTACGGCCAGCAGGCGATGATGACCCAGCTGGGCGGCAAGGTGGAATCGGGCCTGCACCGGGAATTCGGCCGCGCCTTCGTCGAACCCTCGGGCGCCCATACCTCTGACCGGATCTTCCGCGGCCTCTTCGGGGCCGGCAAGGAGGAGGTCTGGATGAGCCACGGCGACCGCGTCACGAAACTGGCGCCGGGCTTCGAGGTGATCGGCACCTCGCGCAACGCCCCCTTCGCCATCGTCTCGGACCCCGAGCGACGGTTCTTCGCGGTGCAGTTCCACCCCGAGGTGCACCACACCCCGAACGGCCGGCAGATCCTGACCAACTTCGTTCGGCTGGCGGGCTTCACCGGCGACTGGACCATGGCCGCCTACCGGGACGAGGCGATCGCCAAGATCCGCGCGCAGGTGGGCGATGCCAAGGTGATCTGTGGGCTGTCCGGCGGGGTCGACAGCTCGGTCGCGGCGGTGCTGATCCACGAGGCGATCGGCGACCAGCTGACCTGCGTCTTCGTCGACCACGGCCTGCTGCGGCAGGGCGAGGCGGACGAGGTGCTGACCATGTTCCGCGACAACTACAACATCCCGCTGATCCACGCCGACGAGGCGGACCTGTTCCTGGGCGAGCTGGAGGGCGTCAGCGACCCCGAGACCAAGCGCAAGACCATCGGGCGGCTGTTCATCGACGTCTTCCAGAAGCACGCGGGCGAGGTTGGCGGCGCGAAGTTCCTGGCGCAGGGCACGCTTTACCCCGACGTGATCGAGTCGGTCTCCTTCTCCGGCGGCGCCTCGGTGACGATCAAGTCGCACCACAACGTGGGCGGGCTGCCCGAGAAGATGGGCCTTGAACTGGTGGAGCCGCTGCGCGAGCTGTTCAAGGACGAGGTCCGCGCGCTGGGGCGCGAGCTGGGCCTGCCGGACAGCTTCATCGGCCGCCATCCCTTCCCCGGCCCCGGCCTCGCCATCCGTTGCCCCGGCGAGATCACCCGCGAGAAGCTGGAGATCCTGCGCAAGGCCGACGCCGTCTTCATCGACCAGATCCGCCAGCACGGGCTGTACGACGAGATCTGGCAGGCCTTCGTGGCGATCCTGCCGGTGCGCACCGTGGGCGTCATGGGCGACGGGCGCACCTACGACTTCGCCTGCGCCCTGCGCGCCGTGACCAGCGTCGACGGCATGACCGCGGATTACTATCCCTTCACCCACGACTTCCTCGGCGAGACCGCCACGCGGATCATCAACGAGGTGCAGGGGATCAACCGCGTCACCTACGACATCACCTCGAAGCCTCCCGGCACCATCGAGTGGGAGTGACCGGACCGGCCACCGCCCGCGCCCCGTCGCGCCGGCCCCTTCCCCTCCCCGCGGCAATCGCCTAATCCGGGGGCAGTTGCCCCGGAGGAACCCGTGCCCCGTCCCGCCCCCGCCCTCGCCGCCCTGCTCGCCCTCGCCCTCGCCGCGCCGCCGCTGATCGCGCAGGAGCGTTTCGACTGCATCGGCGCGAATTACGAATGGACCCTGCAGATCGCCTCCGAAGCCGCGCTGCTGGAGCACGGGGCGCGGCTGTACCAGAGCAACCCGAACGCCTCCGAACCCTCCACCCTGCCCCTCGCCCTGACGCTGCACGGCCCGGACGGCACCCTCGAGGCACGGGTGGAGGCCACCGCCTGCGGCGAGTTCGACTTCACCGCCACCGTCACCCCCGCCGGGGGCGAACCCCTGCGCGGCTGCTGCCGGGCGGTGGACTGAGCCGTGAGTCAGACCCTGAACCAGAACCAGCCGCTGCGCGCCGCGCTCTGGATGATCGGCGCGATCTTCTCCTTCACCTCCATGGCGGTGGCGGGTCGGGCGCTGGCCGGCCACCACGACACCTTCGAGATCATGACTTACCGCTCGCTGGTGGGCATCGTGATCGTGCTGGTGATCGCCCGCACCGCCGGCACCCTGCACCAGGTCACCCGGCGCAGCCTGCACATCCACCTGATCCGCAACCTCAGCCACTTCACCGGGCAGAACCTGTGGTTCTACGCCATCGCCATGGCCCCGCTGGCGCAGGTCTTCGCGCTGGAATTCACCTCTCCGCTCTGGGTGACGCTTCTGGCGCCGCTGGTGCTGGGCGAAAAGCTGACACGCACCCGCGCCATGGCGGCGGCGCTGGGCTTCGTCGGCATCCTGATCGTGGCGCGCCCCTTCGGCGGGCTCGACCTGGGGCCGGGGCTGGTGGCGGCGCTGTTTGCGGCGATGGGATTCGCGGGCTCGGCGATCTTCACCCGGCTGCTGACCCGCACAGAGACGATCACCTGCATCCTGTTCTACCTGACGGTGATGCAGGCGGTCTTCGGACTGGTCTGCGCCGGCATCGACGGCGAGATGACGCCGCCCAGCCTGTTAACCCTGCCATGGCTGGTGGTGGTAGGCTGCGCGGGGCTGCTGGCGCACTTCTGCCTCACCACGGCGCTGAAGCTGGCGCCGGCCTCGGTGGTCATGCCCATCGACTTCGCGCGCCTTCCCATCATAGCGCTGGTGGGGATGCTGCTTTACGCCGAACCGCTCGAGGGCGTGATCTTCGCCGGCGCCGCGGTGATCTTCGTGGCGAACTGGATCAACATCCGCAGCGAGACCCGGAAGCCGCGCGTCGCCGCCAAGAGTTAACGTTTTGGTGACACGAAAGTTACACCCTTGACGCGAGCGATCCGTGACGCGGCGTCACGATTTGACCGGGTGTTTCCTCCTTATTTATCCCTTTCCGCGGACGGACATGTTGTCCGAGGGAGGGAATTTACGTGAGTAACACTGCTATCAGAACGCTTGCCGCCGCCGCCACCGTCGCCGCCGCGGCCACCACCGCGGGCGCGGGCGCCGTCGACCGCTCCGGCCAGCCGATCGGCATCCTGTTCGAGCAAGGCAACCGGATCGAGTTTTCCTTCACCTCGGTCAGCCCGGAGGTCTCGGGCACCCAGCTGTTCACCGGCGCCGGCGTCGTGGGCAGCAACTCCGGCGACATGACGAAGAGCTACGGCACCATCGGGGTCGCGCTGAAGTTCGCGCTGACGCCGAAGTTCGACTTCGCGCTGATCTACGACGAGCCCTTCGGCGCCGACGTGGCCTACCCCCCCGCCACTTCCACCGGCTATTTCGCCGGCGGCTCCACCGCGCAGCTGAACGCGGACGCGCTGACCGCGCTGGGCCGCTACAAGCTGGGCCGCGGTTTCTCGGTGCACGGCGGCCTGCGCTACCAGCGGCTGGGCGCCATGGCGGTGGTGCCCTTCGCGGGCGGCTATTCCGGCACCGCGCGCGACGACGACGGCATCGGCTACGTGCTGGGCGTGGCCTACGAGCGGCCCGAGATCGCGCTGCGGGTCGCGCTGACCTACAACTCCAAGATCCGCCACGACATGCCCACCACCGAAACCTTCGGCGCCGGCCCGGCGATCAACTCCACCACCACCGTGGACACGCCGCAGTCGGTGAACCTCGACTTTCAGACCGGTGTAGCGCCGGGAACGCTGGTGTTCGGCGGCGTGCGCTGGGTGAACTGGAGCGACTTCGAGATCGCGCCCCGGGCCTATACCACTACCATCGGCAGCCCGCTGGTCTCCTACGATGACGACACCATCACCTACACCCTCGGCGTAGGCCGGCAGCTGAACGAGACCTGGGCCGTCGCCGTCTCCGCCAGCCACGAGCCGGCCACAGGCGGGCGCAAGTCCAACCTCTCGCCCACCGACGGGCAGACCTCGCTGGGGCTCGGCGTGACCTATACCCAGGACGAGATGAAGATCCAGGCCGGGGTGCGGCACATCTGGATCGGCGACGCGGTCACCAAGGTCGGCCCCGCCCCCGGCGGCAACTTCACCGACAACACCGCGCTGGCCTTCGGCCTGAAGATCGGCTTCAGTTTCTGACCCCACTCGGGTTTCTTCCGGTTCCAAGTATCCCGGGGGAGTCCCGGGCCCCGGCCCGGGACGGGGGCAGCGCCCCCCACGGATCGGACCGCCGAAGGCGGTTCGATCCCCCCGCGACCACCGCGAAAAAACCAATCCGGCAGAGCGCCTTCGGCGCGCGCTTTCACTTGCAATGGGGGGCTTTGCCCCCCAAACCCCCCAGGATACTTCTGACCAGAAGAAACCATCGCCGGGGGAAGGGATGATCTACGACAGCGCGCAGGCGTGGCAGCGGGCGGAGCGGCGCAAGGTGCTGCTGTTCGGCATGTCGGGCCTCGGCAAGACCCACCTGTCCAGCCTGCTGCGCGCCTCGGGGGGGTGGTTCCACTACTCCATCGATTACCGCATCGGCACCCGCTACATGGGCGAGCACATCGCCGACAACGCCAAGCGCGAGGCGATGCGGGTTCCGTTTCTGCGCGAGCTGCTGATGACCGATTCGATCTACATCGGGTCCAACATCACCTTCGACAACCTCGCGCCCCTGTCGACCTATCTCGGCAAGCCCGGCAACCCGGAAAAGGGCGGCCTGGCCTTCGACGAGTACATGCGCCGGCAGGAACAGCACCGGGTGGCCGAGATCGGCGCGCTGCTGGACACCGCGCATTTCATCGACCGGGCGCAGGAGATCTACGGCTACCCGCATTTCGTCTGCGATTCCGGCGGCTCGATCTGCGAGGTGGTGGAGCCGGACGACCCGGAGGACCCGGTGATGACCGCCCTGTCCCAGGCGGCGCTGCTGGTCTGGATCGAGGGCAGCGAGGCCCATACCGCGGAACTGGTGCGCCGCTTCGACCGGGCGCCCAAGCCGATGTACTACCAGCCGCAGTTCCTGGCCAATGCCTGGGCCGACTACCGGGCCGAGACCGGGCGCGCCGAGGCCGAGGTGGACCCCGACGCCTTCGTGCGCTGGACCTACGCCCGGGCGCTGGCGCACCGGCAGCCGCGCTACCGGGCCATGGCCGAGAACTGGGGCGTCACCGTCACCGCCGAAGAGGTCGCGGCCCTGCGCGACGCCGAGGGGTTCGAGGCGCTGGTGGCCCGCGCCCTTGAGCGCCGCTGAAATCGCGCCTATCTAGCCCTGCCCGGCCCAGAGGAGCCTGCCGATGCCCATCACCCTGCCCTCCGAACTTCCCGCCTTCTCGGTACTGGACCGCGAGGGCGTGATGGTGATGGGCCAGGACGCGGCCGCGCGGCAGGACATCCGCCCCCTGCGCATCGGGCTGCTGAACCTGATGCCCAAGAAGATCCAGACCGAGACCCAGTTCGCCCGGCTGATCGGCGCCACGCCGCTGCAGATCGACCTGCAGCTGATCCGCATGACCGAGCACCAGGCGCGCAATACCGCGGCCGAGCACATGGAGGCCTTCTACCGCCCCTTCCAGGAGGTGAAGGACGAGACCTTCGACGGGCTGATCATCACCGGCGCCCCGATCGAGCACCTGCCCTTCGAGGCGGTGACCTACTGGGACGAGCTGCGCGAGGTCATGGACTGGGCCAAGCGCCGGGTGCATTCCACCTTCGGCGTCTGCTGGGGCGGGATGGCGATGCTCTGGCATCACCGGCGGGTGGAGAAGCACCTGCTGGAGGCCAAGCGCTTCGGCTGCTTCCGCCACCGCAACCTTTCCCCCGCCTCGCCCTATTTGCGCGGCTTCTCGGACGACTGCGTCATCCCCGTCAGCCGCTGGACCGAGATCCGCCAGGGCGAGGTGGACGCGCAGCCCGGGCTGACGACGCTGCTGGCCTCGGACGCGGCCGGGCCCTGCCTGATCGAGGACGCCGAGAACCGCGCGCTCTACATCTTCAATCACCTGGAGTATGACAGCGGCACCCTGAAGGAAGAGTACGACCGCGACGTCGCGGCGGGCACCGAGATCAACGTGCCGATGAACTACTACCCAGATGACGATCCCGCGAAGACCCCCACCAATCGCTGGAGAAGTCACGCGCACCTTCTATATGGCAACTGGATCAACCAGATATACCAGACAACGCCATATGACATTCAGGAAATTGGCCGCTAGCCTCACCCTCGCCGCAGCGGTCCTGCTGACCGGCTGCGGCGTGGCCGTGGACCGTGCCGCCAGCCGCAACGAGGCCACCGCCGAGGCCACCTACCCGCCCGAGGGCCGCTTCGTCACCGTGGACGGCAAGCGGGTGCACGTGGTGGTGGAGGGGCGCGGGCCGGACCTGGTGCTGATCCACGGGGCCAGCGGCAACGCGCGCGACTTCACCTTCCGCTTCGTCGACCAGGTCAAGGACCGCTACCGGGTGCTGGTCTTCGACCGCCCTGGCCTTGGCTACACCGACCGCGCCAGCGACCGCTACGGCGGCCCCTTCAACAGCGCCGCGGAAAGCCCCGCCGAACAGGCGCGGCTGCTGCAGGCGGCGGCGGCGCAGCTGGGGGCCACGCGTCCCATCGTGCTGGGCCAGTCCTACGGCGGCGCGGTGGCGCTGGCCTGGGCGCTGGAGCGGCCGCAGAACGTGGCGGGCCTGGTGATCGTGGCCGGCGCGTCGGAGCCGTGGCCGGGTACGCTGGACGCGCAGTACCGGGTGCTGGCCTCGGGTTTCGGCGGCTCGGCGCTGGTGCCGCTGCTGACGGCGGTCTCGCCCACCGACCGGGCGCGGGGGGCGCTGGAATCGATCTTCGCCCCGCAAAAGCCGGTGCCCGGCTATGCCGAGCACATCGGCATTGGCCTCACCCTGCGGCGCGAGAGCCTGCGAGCCAATGCCCGGCAAGTGAACTCCCTGCGCCCGCACCTGGTGGAGATGTCGGCGCGCTATCCCTCGATCCGGGTGCCGGTGGAGATCGTGCACGGCACCGCCGACTCCATCGTGCCGATCGAGGTGCATTCCGACCGGCTGGTGCAGCAGATCCCCGGCGCCAACCTCGTGCGCCTGCCCGGCGTCGGCCACATGCCGCACCACGTGGCCGCCCCCGTGGTCATCGACGCCATCGACCGCGCCGCCGCGCGGGCCGGATTGCGCTGACCCCCGCTTTCGCCATACTGCGGGCAAAGTGAAGGAGGTTGACATGGCCCTGCCCTTCGACGGCGCGATCACCGAGTATTTCGAGAACCACGCCCCCCGCGAGGTGCGCGATGCCGTGCTGGCGCGCGAGGGCGAGACCGTGCTGGGGCCGACCTATCCTTACGACGACCGCATGGACCGGGGCGACTACGAGGCGGCGATGGCGGCGCTGCAGCTGGAACTGGTCAAGCTGCAGGCCGACGTGAAGGCCACGGGCAAGCGGGTGGTGGTGATCTTCGAGGGGCGCGACGCTGCCGGAAAAGGCGGCACCATCAAGCGCTTCCGCGAGAACCTTAATCCCCGGGTGGCGCGGGTGGTGGCGCTGTCGAAACCCTCGGACCGGGAGGCGGGCGAGTGGTACTTCCAGCGCTACGTCGAGGAACTGCCCACCGCCGGCGAGATCGTGCTGTTCGACCGCTCCTGGTACAATCGCGGCGTGGTCGAGAAGGTTTTCGGCTTCTGCACCGACCCGCAGCGGGAACGCTTTTTCGATCAGCTCCCGGCCTTCGAGCGGATGCTGGTCGGCGAGGGCATCCATTTCGTCAAGCTCTGGCTCAACGTGGGCCGGGCCGAACAGCTGCGCCGCTTCCTTGCGCGCGAGAAGGACCCGCTGAAGCAGTGGAAGCTGAGCTGGGTGGACGTCGAAGGGCTGAAGAAGTGGGACGAATACACCCGGGCCATCGCCGAGACCTTCGAGCGCAGCCATACCGACGTCGCGCCCTGGACCATCGTGCGGTCCGACGACAAGCGCCGGGCGCGGGTGGCGGCGCTGCGGGCCGTGCTGTGCGGGATCGACTACGACGGCAAGCTGGCCGAGGCCGCCTGCGCCCCCGACCCGAAGATCTGCGGAGGCCCCGACCTCTGGCATGGCTAAGCGCGGCTACCACCACGGCGACCTGCGCCGCGCGCTGGTCGAGGCCGCGCTGGAGCTGATCGAGGAGAAGGGGCCCACCGGCTTTACCCTGTCCGAGGCGGCCAAGCGCGCGGGCGTGACCCCCGCCGCCGTCTACCGCCACTTCGAGGGGCGCGAGCAGCTGATCGCCGAGGCGGCGCGGCAGGGATACGAGATCTTCGCCGACCTGATGGAGCACGCCTACGAGACCGGCCAGCCCTCGGCGCTGGCGAGTTTCGAGGCCTGCGGCCGCGCCTACCTCGCCTTCGCCCGCCGCCACCCCGGCCATTACATCGCGATGTTCGAGTCCGGGATCTCGGTGAACCACAGCCCCGAGATGGCGCTGGTGGCCAGCCGCGCCAGCGATGTGCTGGAGAAGGCCTCGCGTGCGCTGTCGCAGCACATCCCCCCCGACCGCCGGCCGCCCGCCGCCATGGTCTCTGCCCATATCTGGGCGATGAGCCACGGGGTGGTGGAGCTGTTCGCGCGGGGCGCCGCGGGCAGCCGCTCGCCCTTCCCGCCGGAGGACCTGCTGGAGGCGGGAATCGGCATCTACCTGCGCGGGCTTGGGCTGGTGCCGCCGGACACCTGGGAAAAGTAGGAGGCCTTGATGCAAGTCCCGACGCTGGAACACGTCTGCACCCTGACGGTGGAACTCGGCCCGATCCGCGAGCTGGGCGCGGGCCGCTTCGGCCAGCGGCGGATCATCCCCATCGTGGGCGGCCGGGTCGAGGGGCCGGCTTTGTCGGGGCGGATCCTCGACCTCGGCGCCGACTGGCAGACGATCCAGGGGGACGGCGCGGCGCATCTCGACACCCGCTATGCGTTTGAAACGGACGACGGCGCGCTGATCGAGATCGTCAACATCGGCACCCGCCACGGCCCCCCCGAGGTGATCGCCGCCATCGGCCGGGGCGAGACGGTGGACCCCGCCAGCTACTACATGCGCACGGTGGCGCGGCTGGAGACGGGCGATGCGCGCTATGCCTGGGTCAACAACACGCTGTTCGTAGGCACGGGCCAACGCCGGGCGCAGGCGGTGGAGGTGGACCTGTTCGCGGTGCGGTGACGGAGGAGCTATGAGATGAGCCGCGCATCGACGGGCCGCGGTGCGGCGATCCAGCGTTTGGGCAGCTGCGATTTATGCCTGCCACGTCATGGCGCCATCCGAGCGTTGCGGCGAACCCAAACAAATCGCCGGGCCGGGGGGCGGCCCGGCGATGCGCGGCGGGCCTGCGGCCCTTGATCCCGCGCGGCAGGTGACGAAGGGGCGGAGAGATGAGCCGGGCGTCGGCGGGCCTGCGGCCCTTGGTTCCGCGCCCCCTCACCCAACCCAAAGCAAAAGGGCCGCCCCAAGGACGGCCCCTGCATCTGGTAATCCCGGGGGATCAGCGCTTGGAGAACTGGAAGCTCTTGCGTGCCTTCGCCTTGCCGTACTTCTTCCGCTCCACCACGCGTGCGTCGCGGGTCAGGAAGCCGGCGGCTTTCAGTGCCGGGCGCAGGGTCGGGTCGTAAAGCTGCAGCGCCTTCGACACGCCGTGCTTCACCGCGCCGGCCTGGCCGGAGAGGCCGCCGCCCTTGACGGTGGCGGTCACGTCGAACTGGCCCTCGACCCCGGCGACCGTGAAGGCCTGCCGCAGGATCATCTGCAGCACGGGACGCGCGAAGTAGACGTTCAGCTCCTTGCCGTTCACCGTCACCTTGCCGGAGCCGGGCTTGATCCAGACCCGCGCGACGGCGTCCTTGCGCTTGCCGGTGGCATAGGCGCGGCCCAGGCTGTCGCGCTGCGGCTCGCGGTCGATGACCGTCTCGCCGACCGGAGCGGAGCCCTCGGCGACCTGGCCGAGCTCTTCCAGCGAATTCACTTGATCGGCCATTACGCGGTCCTCGTGTTCTTCTTGTTCAGCGATTTGACGTCCAGCACCTCGGGCTGCTGCGCCTCGTGGGGATGCTCGGTGCCGGCGTAGACGCGCAGGTTGGTCATCTGCTGGCGCGACAGGCGGTTGCCCGGAAGCATCCGCTTGACCGCCAGGGTCACCACGCGCTCGGGGTGCGCGCCCTCGAGGATCTGCTCGGCCGTGCGCGACTTGATGCCGCCGGGGTGGCCGGTGTGGCGGTAATAGGTCTTCTCGGCACGTTTCTTGCCGGTCATCTGCACCTTGTCGGCGTTGATGATGATGACGTTGTCACCCATGTCCATGTGCGGGGTGAAGGTGGGCTTGTGCTTGCCGCGCAGGCGCATGGCCACGATCGACGCGAGACGGCCCAGCACGACACCCTCGGCGTCGATCAGGATCCACTTCTTGTCGATATCCGCAGGTGTCGCGGTAAAGGTTTTCATTCTGCTACTCTCGTCTCGGCTTGCGCGGCGGTCGCCCGCCGCCGGGATGCGCGGGTTCTACGCCTTTCCCGCGCACAGTCAAGCCCGGTGGTCTCGGATTACCCATGCGAAAACAGTTACTTAATAAATAGGTATAATAATACCTCATGTTTCTGCCCTTGCCCGCACCCTCTCTCCACCCGCTGCGACAGAATTTCTCAACCTCGATGAAGAACTAATGCTTGCACGAATCCCCCACCACCCCTACATGCGCCTCACGAAGAGCGAGGGACCGATCCCAACCCCGGCGACGGGGGGGCGCTAAGGAACCTCCGGTATCAATCTGCTGGCGAGAAGGGGGCGTGCCATGGACGGCGCCGACCTCTTCCAACTGGGGATCGGTCTGGAGACAGGCGCCCACGAGGAAGACTCCCGTGTCCGGGTTCCGGACACCACTGAAATTGCGAACCGCAACGTGCTGGACGACGACCGCGAGGATCACTTCATCCGCCGCGATGGCCGCGTCTTTGCCGGGACCCACCTCATCATCGAGGTGGTGGACGGCCACGGTCTGGACGACGAGGCGCGCATCCAGCAGGCCTTCCGCGACAGCGTGAGGGAATGCGGCGCGACGCTGCTGCACATCCACACCCACAAGTTCTCGCCCCAGGGCGTGAGCGGCGTGGCGGTGCTGGCCGAGAGCCACATCAGCGTGCACACCTGGCCGGAAATCGGCTACGGCGCCTTCGACGTCTTCATGTGCGGTGACGCCGAGCCCTGGCGTGCGGTGGACGTGCTGCGAAAGGCTTTCGGAACGCAGGACGTGCGCGTCACGGAACTGCTGCGCGGCGACGGGCTGGTCAACGAGACCTGCGCCGCCTGAGGCAGGGCGCCTGCGGAAAACTCGGGCGCCTTTCGAGGGACAGACCTTCAGGATCCGCAAGCGGATCGGACATTCGGCGGCGCATCGGGACATGCGCCGCCCGCGGCCGCGCGCGGGGATGGCGCGCGGCCATGGCATCCGGGACGGGGATGCCCGGACGGCGACCGGCGACAGGACCGGCGCCCCACGAGACGCAGGAATATGCGCCAGAAAAAAAAGCCAGAGGGACAGGCCTGAATTAAGGGCCAGGGGGACCAGCAAGACGCATGCAGATGCGCAGAGGGACGACAGACGCACCGAAGTGCGCGTGACGGGATGGCACCAGCGCAAAGGCGCGGGCCGGGGACAGACCACAGACGCAGGCAACTGCGCCGGAAGACAGGACGACTTCGGGGCCGCCACTGGCAGGGCGGCCCCTTTTCCTTTGCGGGTTGGCAATTCGAGAACGTAGAGCCGCGCATCGACGGGCCGCGCTACGGCGATCGGTCTTTCGAGCAGCAGCGATTTATCCCGCCAAGTCCGAAGACCCTCCGAGCGTCGCGTTCACGGCAACCGGATCGCGGTGCCGGGGGGCGGCCCGGCGATGCGCGGCGGGCCTGCGGCCCTCGATTCCGCGCGACCTGAGCCAAGCGACCGGAATTCCCCCGCTCACCGCCGCTCCAGCACCAGCCGCAGCAGCCGGTCCACGTCCCGGCTCATGGGCCGCCCCTGCGCCAGCACCTCCTTGAACGCGACCCATTCCGCCGCCACCGCGTCGTCCCCCGCCACCGGCTCCCCTGCCCGCCACTCGCAAAGCACCGCCGCCAACAGGAAGTGATGGCTGAGGCCGCCCGCTTCGTCCTCCACCAGGATGTCGAGGTTGGTCAGAAACTCCTGCGCCGTGGCGTGCACCCCCGTCTCCTCGAACAGTTCGCGCTCTGCCGCGGCAAAGACCGTCTCGCCCCAGTCCACCTTGCCGCCGGGAAAGCCCCAGAGCCCGGCGTCCGGCGGATTGCGCCGCTGCACCAGCAGTAGTTGCCCGTCCCGGGGCAGCACGGCCAGCGCGGCAAGGCGGGGGGTGCGGGTCATGCCCCCGGGTTAGCGCGCCCGCGCGCCCCTGCCAAGCCGCCCTGCCCCCACGCGCCCCTCACGCAACCATTGACATCCGCGCCCCCGTGCCCAAGGTCGCGGCGCCACCGGACGGGAGATTGACCATGACCGACATGACGGGCTGGAGCGTCGAGCGCCTGCACCGCGACCACGCCCAGGCGCTGCGCGAGGAAGAGGTTCTTTACGACAGCGAGACCGAGCACCAGCGCCTGCGGGTCTTCAGCAACCCCACCTTCGGGCGGGTGCTGACGCTGGACGGCGTGGTGCAGACCACCGAGGGCGACAACTTCATCTACCACGAGATGATGACCCACGTGCCGATCCTCGCCCACGGCGACGCGCGGCGGGTGCTGATCATCGGCGGCGGCGACGGCGGCATGGCCAAGACGGTGCTGCGTCACGCCTCGGTCGGCCACGTCACGATGGTCGAGATCGACGGCGGCGTGGTGGATTTCTCGAAGCAGTACCTGCCGATGCTGTCGGACGGCGCCTTCGACGACCCGCGGCTGGAACTGGTGATCTGCGACGGCGCCGATTTCATGCGCGAGACCGAGGGCGGCTATGACGTGATCATCGTCGACAGCACCGATCCCGTCGGTCCCGGCGAGGTGCTGTTCACCGACAGCTTCTACGGCTACGCCCGCCGCGCCATGTCGCCGGGGGGGATTCTCGTCACCCAGAACGGCGTGCCCTTCCTGCAGGGGGGAGAGCTGACGGGCACCATGCGCGCCTTCCAGGCCCTGTTCCGCGACGCCGGCTGCTACATCGCCACGGTGCCCACCTACGCGGGCGGGCCCATGGCCTTCGGCTGGGGCACCGACGGCAAGGCGCGGCAGGTGGACCTGGACACGCTGGAGCGGCGGTTCGCCGAGGCGGGGATCGAAACGGACTACTACACCCCCGAGGTGCACCTGGGCGCATTCGCGCTGCCGCCGTACATCCGGCGGTTGATTCCGGAGAAGTAGGGCGCGAGGGGAGCCTGCGCGCTTACGGCTTGTTCGGGGGCTGATCGGCACGTCGTTCAGATGATTGGTAGGGCGGGGCTCACCCCGCAAATGCGCAACGCCAGCCTGCCCGTGGGATGGCGCCGCCAACCTCCGGCATAGGCACTTTATCCCGCCCACATTCGCGCGAAGAATGAGCGTCGCACGAGGATGACACAGCGCCAGCCCGCCGGGACGGGCAGGCGCTCGCCCCCGCGCCTCCGGCTTGTTCGGGGGCTAATCAGCGCTTTGCTCCAAGTGAAGTAGGGCGGGATTCACCCCGCCACAGCACAACACAAGCCTGCCCGTGGGGTGGCGCTGCCGACCTGCGGCATGGGCACTTTATCCCGCCACATCCGCGCACAGAACGAGCCTTGCCCTGCAGCTCCAAAGCGCCAGCCCGCCGGAACGGGCAGGCGCTCGCCCCGCGCCTTCGGCTTGTTCGGGGCGGATCAGCGCTTCGTACACCCCACCCTACCGCGCCGTCACCCGCAACCTTATCCCCCCCCGCGAGCGCACCGTCAGGTAAGCCACCGGCACCGGGTCGTCCCCCTCGATCCGCTCGAACCGGAAACGGCGCACCAGCACCGCCAGCAGCAGCACCCCCTCGGCCATGGCGAAACCGGCGCCGGTGCAGACGCGCTTGCCGGAGGAGAACGGCAGGTAGGCCTCGCGCAGGCAGGCGCGGCCGTTCTCGGTGGCGAAGCGGTCCGGGTCGAACTCGTCGGGACGCTCCCAGAGCCGCTCGTGCCGGTGCAGGTGCCAGGGGCTCAGCACCACCTGCGCTCCGCGCGCCAGCACGCGGTCGCGGAAGGTCTCGGGCCGGGTCGTCTCGCGCACCATCATCGGCACGGGGGGGTAAAGCCGCAGCGTCTCGCGGAACACGTCGCGGGTGAAGCGCAGCTTCGACAGGTCGGAGAAAGCGATCTCCTCCCCCAGCGCCCCGGCTTCGGCCGACAGCCGCTCCTGCGCCTCGGGGAACAGCGCCAGCAGGTACAGCGCCCAGCCGAGCGCCGAGGCCGAGGTCTCGTGCCCGGCGAGAAAGAAGATCGCCACCTGGTCCACCATCTCGGCGGTGTCGAAGCCGCGGCCCGTCTCGGGGTCCACCGTGGTCATGATCTTGGTCGCCAGGTCGTCGGGCGCCCTGCCCCCGGCGATCTCGGCGCGGCGGCTGTCGGTCAGCCGGGCGATCAGGTTGCGGATCACCCTGGCCGAGGCCCGGGTGCGACGGCGGTGAAACCGCGGCATCCAGCGCGGCAGCGGCAGGAAGGCGGCGATGTTCAGGATCGGCTGGGTGCGCTGGTACTCGCGGAACTGGTCGAAGACCTCGGCGGCGATCTCGTGCTCGATCGGGATGGAGAACAGCGTGCGAAAGATCACGTCGGCGGCGGCGTGGCTGGCCTCGGCCTCGATCTCCACCACCCCCTGCCGCGCCTCCAGCCGCGCCGCCGCCGCCTGCGCCGCCGCCAGCATGGCCGGAAAGGTATCGCGCAGCCGCCCGCCCTCGAAGGCCGGGTCGATGATCCTCCGCTGGCGCAGCCAGGTCTCGCCGTTGGTCAGGAAGACCGAGTTTCCCAGCAGCGGCCGCAGCCCCTCGCCGATGCGGCCGGACTTCGGGAAGTCCATCGGCCGCGCGTTCAGCACCTCGCGCAGCAGCGCCGGCTGGTTCACCAGGTAGGACCGGAAGAAGGGGGTGCGGAACTCCGCCATCCACGCGCGGTAGAGGCGCGCCGGCTGGGCCGACAGGATGTCCTGCCGGAAAAGCCGCGCATAGCGCCACAGCGAGACCTTGCCCGGCCGCGACGGCGGCTTGGGCGGGATCATGCGGCCATCGAGGTGTAGCGCGAGGCCGGCACGTCGATGCGGCTTTTCGACGGCGGCCGCCCGGCATAGCGCGCGCCCAGGGTCAGCGGCCCCGCGGTGATGCGGAAATAGTCGTAGTCGCCGGGCCGGTCGAAGGCGCAAAGGTACTGGAAATGCAGCCGGAAGAACCGCCAGCGCAGGGACTTCCACAGCTCCGGGCTGAGGGTGCGGGTGAAGGCGGCCGAAAAGACCAGCGGCCAGCGCTGGTCCGGGGGCGCCACGCCCGAGACCGCCACCGGGTCGCACAGCGCGAAGGCGCAGCCGTCGCCGGGGGCGGTGACGTCGACCCAGGTCAGCTCGTCCCGCGCGGAAAGATAGTGCAGGTCGGCCCGCAGCCGCGTCGCGGCGGGCAGGAAGGACACCATCGGCACCACCTGCCCCAATGTCAGGAAGGCCAGCGCCGGGCCGTCCGCCGGCACCTTTCCGGCGCGGATCAGGTCGGCGAGGATCGAAACCCCGAGATGCGCGCCGGAGGAATGGCCCACCACCAGTACCTCGTCCAGATCCTCGGTCAGCGCCTCGGCGATGATCGCGGTGAACTCGGCCATCCGCGCCTCCAGCTCTGGCGGGTTGGCGCCCTTCAGGCGGCAGGTATAGGCGTAGTCGTGCATCAGGTAGTAGGCGTAGAACTTGCCGTCCCGCGCCTTGAACCGGCGCAGCACCCACCAGGCCACGCCCGCCGCCACCGCCAGCCACAGCAGGGTCAGCGCCGCCCCCTGCCCCGGCAACCCGGCCTGCCCGGCCAGCCAGCCCGCGCCCGCCGAGACCGCCCAGCCCGCCAGCGCCCCCAGCCCCAGCGCCAGCGCCAGTTGCGCCAGCAGCATCACCACCGGGTAGAGCGCGGCGATCACCGGCCCCTTGCGCATCCACATCAGCCGCCGCAGCGTGCCGGAGCCGATGTAGATCCATGCGGTGCGCAGCAACTGCCAGTAGGTGGCGGGGATCGAGTTGGACATCGACCCGCGTACGATGTCGGACCAGACCAGCACCTCCATCGCCGCCGAGACGTCCTGCCCCTCCATCCTCGCCGTCACGTCCCAGCCGTAGCGGGCGCCCTGGCGGGGGGCGAGGCCGATCTCGTAGCCGGACACGCGCGCCTGCTCGGCGCCTTCCTTGCGGTACAGCTCGCGGTAGCGGCGCGGGTGGATCGGGTCGTAGCCGGGAATGTAGAAGACCCGGCGGCGTCTAACGGGTTGGTCGGGCGTCATGCTTCGCCTCTTGGCTGCTCGCCGGGTAGCGTAGCGGCAATTTCAGGCGAAAATAAGCCGGTCAGCCCACCGCCGCCAGGGCCGGGAACTTCTCCAGCAGCCACCAGGAGAAGGCGCTGAACTGGCCGGTCAGCATCATCAGGCCCACGGTCCACAGCAGCAGGCCCATGACCTTCTCGATCCGGTCCATGTGCCGCTTCATCCAGCCCATGACGCCTTCGAGACGCGGGAAGAACATCGCCACCAGCAGGAACGGGATGCCCAGCCCCAGCGCGTAGACCCCCAGCAGCGCGGTGCCGCGCGACAGGCTGGCCTCGGAGGCGGCGATGGACAGGATCGCGCCCAGCTGCGGGCCGATGCAGGGGGTCCAGCCGAAAGCGAAGGCCAGCCCCAGCACGTAGGCCCCGAAGGCGCTGCCGCCGCGGTCGCCGGCCTCCACCCGCAGCTCGCGGTCCATGAAGCCGATGCGGTAGATGCCGATGAAATGCGCGCCGAAGATCATCACCACCAGCCCCGCGGCGATGACGAACCAGTCCTGGTTCTGCAGGAAGAAACTGCCGAAGGCCGAGGCGGTGAAGCCGAGGAACAGGAAGACCGTGGACAGGCCCAGCACGAAGAACAGCGCCGACATCAGAACCCGGCGGCGGCCGGCGATGCTGCCCTGCATCTCGGTCATGCTGATCCCGCCCATGTAGGCCAGGTACGGCGGCACGATGGGCAGCACGCAGGGCGACAGGAACGACAGGAACCCCGCGGTCAGCGCAACCAGCATGGCCGGAAGTAGCGTCGCGTCGAGAATGTCGATACCGAACATGGCCTGCCTTTCGCTGTCCTTGCCGCGCCGTGATAACCGCTGTCGCGGCGCGCGTCAGCCCACGTCCGCTCACATCCCCGTGGACAGTTGCGCCGCCGCCGCCTTATCTGGCGTCATGAACCGCGACAACTCTCCCGATACGACCCCCGACGCCCGGCTGGACACCTGCGGGCTGATCTGCCCGCTGCCGGTGCTGAAGCTGCGCAAGCGGCTGCAGGCGCTGGCCCCGGGGCAGGTGATCGAAGTGTTGGCCGACGATCCCGTGGCGATCATCGACATCCCGCATTTCTGCGACGAGGCCGGCCATACCCGGCTGTCGGTCGAGACGCGGGACGCGGTGCAGGTGCACCTGATCCGCAAGGGCTGAGCCCTCATGCGAAAAGGCCGCGGAGCGATCCGCGGCCTTTCTTTTCTTCCGTTCCAGTCGCCCTAGCGGCCGATCGACCACCAGCCGCGTTTCTTCGGCTTGGGCGCGCTGTCCTCGCTCTCGGCGAGGGCCGGCTCCTTTTCCGGCTCGGGCTGAGGCTCGGGCTCGGGCTCCGGCTGGCTTTCGGCAACCTCCGGCTCCGGCTCGGGCTGGGGTTCCGGCTCGGGCTCGGGCGCGGCTTCCGCCACCGGCTCCGGCTGGGCTTCCGGTTCGGCTTCGGGCTCGGGCTGGGGTTCAGGCTCCGGCTGCGCTGCGGGCTGCGCCTCGGCCACCGGTTCCGGCGACGGGGCGGCCTCGGGCTGAGCCTCGGTCCCCTCCTGCGGTGCCTCGTCCGACTTGCGGCTGCGCGAGCGGCGGCGGCGCTTCTTGGGTTTCTCTTCCCCCTCGGCCTCCGCCCCTGCCGCGACCTCTGCCGCCAGCTCGGCCGGCGTTTCGGCCGGTGCGTCGGGCTTGGCCTCCGGTTGCGTCTCGGGCTGCGCTTCGGTTTTGGCCTCCGCCGCTACCGCCGGGGCATCCTCGTCGCGGGCATCGCCGTTGTCCTGCGACTCGCCGTTGTCCTGGTGCCCGTCCTCGCCATTGCCGTTGCCGCCCCGCCGCCGGCGCCGACGCCGGCGCCGCTTCTTGGGCTTGTCGTCCTCGGCATCGCGCGCCTCGGACCGCTCGTCAGAGCTGTCCTCGTCCGAGGTCTCCGGCTCCAGCGCCTCGTCCTCGTCCTCCTCGATCACCTCGTCGGGCATCAGCGAGGCATCCACCGACACCACCGGCGTCGGCTCGGCCACCGGGCGGGTGGCGGTCTTGAACTTCTCGATGGTGAAGTCGGGCGAGATCAGGAAGATGTCCCCCTCGATCCGCACGCTCATGCCATAGCGCGCCTCGATCTGCGCGATATGCTCGCGCTTCTGGTTCATCAGGAAGTTGACGATCTCCACCGGCGCCTTGACCAGCGCCTCGCGGGTCTTGCCGCGGGTGCCTTCCTCTTCCAGCTGCCGCAGGATCGCCAGCGCGAGGTTGTCGGCGGACCGGATCAGGCCGGTGCCGTGGCAGGCGGTGCAGGGCTGGGTCGTGGCCTCCAGCATCCCCGGGCGCAGCCGCTGGCGGCTCATCTCCATCAGCCCGAAACCAGAGATGCGGCCAACCTGGATGCGCGCGCGGTCGGTCTTCAGCCGGTCCTTGAACCGCTTTTCCACCGCCGTGTTGTTGCGCCGCTCTTCCATGTCGATGAAGTCGATCACGATCAGGCCCGCAAGGTCGCGCAGCCGCAGCTGACGGGCGATCTCTTCCGCCGCCTCGAGGTTGGTCTGCAGCGCCGTCTCCTCGATCGAGCCCTTCTTGGTGGCCCGGCCGGAGTTGACGTCGATCGCCACCAGCGCCTCGGTCACGCCGATCACGATGTACCCGCCCGAGGGCAGCTGCACCGTGGGGTTGAACATCGAGGTCAGGTAGCTTTCCACCTGGTAGCGCGCCAGCAGCGGCATCTGGTCGGCGTAGTGCCGGACGTTCTTGGCGTGGGACGGCATGATCATCTTCATGAAGTCCTTGGCGGTGCGGTAGCCCGCCTCGCCCTCCACCAGCACCTCGTCGATGTCGCGGTTGTACAGGTCGCGGATCGAGCGCTTGATGAGGTTGCCTTCCTCGTAGATCTTCGCCGGCGCGATGGATTTCAGCGTCAGCTCGCGGATCTGTTCCCACAGGCGCTGCAGGTACTCGTAGTCGCGCTTGATCTCGGACTTGGTGCGCTTGGCGCCGGCGGTCCGCACGATCAGGCCCGCGCCCTCGGGCACGTCGATGGAGGTGGCGATCTCCTTCAGCTTCTTGCGGTCGGCCGCGTTGGTGATCTTGCGCGAGATGCCGCCGCCGCGGGCGGTGTTGGGCATCAGCACGCAGTAGCGCCCGGCCAGCGACAGGTAGGTGGTCAGCGCGGCGCCCTTGTTGCCGCGCTCTTCCTTGACGACCTGCACCAGCAGGATCTGGCGGACCTTGACGACCTCCTGGATCTTGTACTTGCGCGGCCGCGGCTTGCGCGGCTGGCGGATCTCCTCGGTCACGTCCTCCTCGGCGACGGATTCGATCTCCTCGTCGCGGTCGGCGGCGTGGTCGACGGCGTCGAAGGCCTCGTCATCGGCCTCGGCCTCGGAGGGCGCATCGTCGGTCTCGGCCTGCGCGGCCTTGCCCCGGCTGCGGCGGCGGCCGCGGGCGGGTTCCTCGGCGACCTCGTCGGTCAGCGCGACGGGCTCGGCGCCCTCTTCGGAGTCGTCGTCGTCCTCGAAGTCGACCACCCCCATGCCGGGGATGTCGTCCGAGGTGACGTCACGGCTTTCGACCGCGTCGTCCGACGCGGTGGCCTCGGCCTTGGGCGCGGCACGGCGGCGCGTGCGGGTGCGCCGCTTGGGCTTGTCCTCTTCCTCTTCCTCCTGCCGGGCAAAGGCCCGTTCCTCGGCGATCAGCGCCTCGCGGTCGGCCACCGGGATCTGGTAGTAATCGGGGTGAATCTCGGAAAAGGCGAGGAAACCGTGCCGGTTGCCGCCATATTCGACGAAGGCCGCCTGGAGCGAGGGCTCCACCCGGCTGACCTTGGCAAGATAGATGTTGCCGGCTAGCTGGCGCCTGTTTTCCGTTTCAAAGTCGAACTCCTCGACCTTGTTTCCGTCCACCACCACGACGCGGGTCTCTTCCGCGTGGGTGGCGTCGATAAGCATTTTCTTTGCCATGTAGTCCTTGAGCACACCCTCGTCGGCCCCGCGCCGGGGGGCGCGAGAACCTTCTGCAGGTGTTTTTCCTGGGCGAGATCGGGCACGCGCGACGACAGGATGCGCGGCAGCATGGCCGTCGCATCGCGTGTGTCTGTTCCTGCGCGCCTCATCGCGGTTCTTCTCCAGCGCTCTTCCTGCGAAGAACGCCCGTTCATGGCCCGGCCCCGGGGGGCTAGTCGGGCGATTCCCCGGCCCCTGCGGGCCTGGTTCTCCTCTCGCGCTCTTCCCCGGCCTGGCCGGATTTGCGGAAGAACACGAAAAAATTCAATGTATACAGCACTGCCGCAAAAACCGTCGCGGGGGCGCTGCGGCGAACATACTAGCGAAGCCGGTAATATGACAATGGAGAAAGTGCTTGTGCAGTGGCGCGGGGATCATCCGGGTCAACGGCCGCCCCGCCCGCACCCGGCCCGGCGCCCCCTGTTGCAGGGCAGCGCCGCGGCCGGAATGATGCGCGAGCCTAGAGGTAGTCGGACCGCTGCAGGTTGTACTTGGCCATCTTCTCGTTCAGCGTCCGGCGCGGCAGGCACAGCTCGTCCATCACCGCGACGATAGAGCCCTTGTGGCGCCGCATGGTGTTGTCGATCAGCATCCGCTCAAAGGCCTCCACGTATTCCTTCAGCGGCTTGCCCTCGGTGGTCATCACCGGGGCGGCGTCGTCGCTTTCGGCCATCAGCAGGCTGGCGATGGTGCCCGAGCCCCGGCGGTTCTGCAGCACCGCGCGTTCCGCCACGTTGATCAGCTGGCGGATGTTGCCCGGCCAGGGCGCCTGCAACAGCTGCGCCGCCTCCTGCGCGCTGACCTGCGGCGCGTCGCAGCCGTATTCGTCGGCGAACTGTTCCGAGAAATGGGTGAACAGCATCAGGATGTCCTCGCCCCGCTGGCGCAGCGGCGGCAGGGTGATCTTCATCGCGGCGAGGCGGAAATAGAGGTCCGGCCGCAGCACGTCCTCGCAGGTCTTGCCCTGTTCCTGCAGGTTCGAGATGGCGACGATGCGGGTCTCGGCCGGGGTGCCCTGCTCGTTCATCCAGCTCAAAAGCCGCGCCTGCAGCTCCTGCGGCAGCGACTCGATGTCCTCCAGCACCAGCGTGCCGCCGCGCGCCTCCTCCAGCGCCGGCAGGCCGCCGCCCTCCTCGACCGGGCCGAACAGCTTGGCGCCCAGCGTCTCCTTGTCGTTGGCGGCGCAGGACAGCAGCACGAACTTCTTGCCCGCCTTGGCGCCCACCGCGTGCAGCGCATGCGCCACCAGCGTCTTGCCGGTGCCGGTCTCGCCGTCGATCAGCACGTGCCCGTCCGCCTGCCCGAGATCGAGGATGTCCTCGCGCAGCCGTTCCATCACCGGGCTGGCGCCGATCAGCTTCTTCATCAGGGTGGACCCGTCCGACAGCTCACGCCGCAGCGCCCGGTTGTCGAGGATCAGCCGGCGCCGCTGGGTGGCCTTCTTGGCCAGCTCGGTCATCCGGTCGGGGTTAAAGGGCTTTTCAAGGAAGTCGAAGGCCCCCACGCGCATCGCCTCCACCGCCATGGGCACGTCGCCGTGGCCGGTGATCATGATGACCGGCAGCGCGCTGTCGACGCTCATCAGCCGCTTGAGGAAGGTCATCCCGTCCATGCCGGGCATCTTGATGTCGCTGACCACCGCGCCGGGATAGTCGGGGCCAAGGTTCTTCAGCGCGTCCTCGGCGCTGGCGAAGGTTTCGGTGTCAAAGCCGGACAGGGCCAGCCACTGGCTGATCGACTGGCGCATGTCCTGCTCGTCGTCGATGATGGCGATTTTCATAGCCTGCGTCATAGATGTAACCTCATTCGGCGGCTTTCATTTCCGCGTCGATCAGCGGCAGCCGTATCTCGAACACGGCGCCGCCCGCGCGCCCGTTGCGGGCATATAGTCTTCCCTTCAGGTCCTTCACAATGCCCGAGGAGATCGCAAGTCCGAGACCCACGCCGTCGCCGGGGGCCTTGGTGGTGTAGAACGGCTCGAACAACGACTCGAGATCCTCGATCCCGGGGCCGTTGTCGCGCACGGTGATGGTGCAGGACTGACCGGCCATCAGGATGATGTCGACCGCCGGGTCCGCCACCTCCTTGGTGGCGTCCAGCGCGTTGCGCAGCAGGTTGATCAGCACCTGCTCCAGCCGGATGCGGTCCGCCATGATCATCACCGGCTGGTTGGGCAGGCTGCGGGTGATCTTCACCTTCCGCACCTTCAGCTGCGGCTCCATCATCGACAGGGCCGAGGAAATGCTGGCCCGCGCGTCCAAGGGCTCCAGCGCGTCGCCGCCCTTCCGGGCAAAGCTTTTAAGCTGCCGGGTGATGGCGCCCATCCGCTCGATCAGGTCGTCGACCCGCTGGAAGGACGACAGCGCCTCCTCCGGCCGCTTGCGCAGCAGCAGCAGGCGGGCGCCGGCGAGGTAGGTCTTCATGGCGGCCAGCGGCTGGTTCAGCTCGTGGCTGACGCTGGCGGACATCTCGCCCAAAGCGGCCAGTTTCGAGCTTTGGGCGATGGTCTGCTCGGCCACCTCGAGGTTCTTTTCCACCCGCTCCCGCTCGGCGATTTCCCGCTGCAGCGTGTCGTTCAGCTGCCGCAGCTCCGAGGACTCCCGCTGGAAGAAGATCGAGCGCGCCAGCGCCCGGCGGCTGGACAGGTAGAAGGCGCCGGCCAGCAGGATGGCGAAGAACATGATCTCCAGCGCCAGCACGCCGTTCACCCGCTCGCGCACGCTGGAATAGGTGGTGAAGGTGACCATGCGCCAGCCGCGGAAGGGGATCCGGTTCTCCAGCCGCATCAGCGACGAGCCGCGGTAGAAGGCCTCGGTCGGCAGCGCCGCCCAGTCGGCGGTGGCGCGGATCGCCCGCTCGATGGCCGAGGGGGCGGACCGCAGCTTCAGCGCCTCCTCTTCCGTCAGGCCGCGCCAGCGCGGCTCGGTCGACAGGACGATGACGCCTTCGCTGTCGGTGACGATCACCGCGTCCGAGATGGTGGACCAGGTCTGCTCGAACTTGCGCAGGTCCACCTCGACCACGATGACGCCGATCAGCTCCCCCCCGGCCTCGATCCGGCGGGAATAGTTGAACTCCACCGCCACCTCGTTGCGCCGGAAGCTGTTGAACACCGTGTCGGTGGAACGCAGGGCCGAGACAAAATAGGGCTCGCTGCGGTGGTTCGAGCCCAGCAGCCCCCGGTCGGTCGCCGCCACCGTGCGCCCCGAGGCGTCCAGCATCATCAGCGAGGCCGCCCCGATCTCGTCCTTGACCGAGATCAGCCGCTGCGAGGTCTGGCTGAAGTCGCTGGAGTTCAGCGCCCCGATCAGCACCGGGTCCCGCGACAGCAGCAGCGGCACCACGGAATTGCGCTGCAGCTCGCTCAGCAGGTTGCCGGCGTACAGCGCCTGCCGCACCTCGGCGCGGTTCTTGGTGGAGACGGTGTAGCGCTCTGTCAGAAACTGGTTGGTGAACCAGACCACCGCGATTGCGGCGGCGGTGAACAGCAGCAGCCCTGCCCGAACGCGCCATGACAGCGCGTTGCGGACCGTGTCGTCGCCGGGTGAAGCGCTGTCGGTCATGGTGCCAATCTAGGGCTGCCGGCCCCCCCGCTCAAGCACGGGGGTTCAGGCGGGTTCCACCAGCCCCGCGAGGGCGGCGAAGATCGCGGCGCCGTCGGTGCCGCCGTGGGCCGCGTCCACCGCCCGTTCCGGGTGCGGCATCAGGCCCAGAACGCGCCGGTTTTCCGACAGGACACCGGCGATGTCGGCGACGGACCCGTTGGGGTTGCGGGCATAGGTAAAGGCGATCCGGTCCTCGCCCTCCAGCCGCGCCAGCCCCTCGGGGTCGATCACGTAGTTGCCATCGTGGTGCGCCACCGGCAGGCGGATCTCGTCGCCCTGCCCCAGCCCGCGGGTAAAGACGCTGTCCGCCGTCGCCACCCGCAGCGCCTCGGTGCGGCATATGAACTTCAGCCCCCCGTTGCGCATCAGCGCCCCGGGCAGCAGGCCGGTCTCCGTCAGCACCTGGAAGCCGTTGCAGATCCCCAGCGCGTGCCCGCCGCCGTGGACGTAATCCACCAGCGCCGACGAGATGGGCGAGCGCGCGGCGATGGCGCCGCATCGCAGGTAGTCGCCGTAGGAAAAACCGCCCGGCACGCCGACGATGTCGATCCCGTCGGGCAGGCTGGTCTCCTTGTGCCAGACCATGGCAACCTCGGCCCCCGCCCGCTCGAACGCCACCTTCAGGTCGCGGTCGCAGTTGGAGCCGGGGTAGACGATGACGGCGGCTTTCATGGCAGATCCATCCTCAGACTTGGATTTCAGCGCCAATTAACGTCTTGCCGGGCCCATTACCAGACCTCACCTGCACGGGGCCGGGGCATGGAGAAAGAGTGGCCACTCTTCGCACGCTACACAAATACTACTCTCACGACCGATCAACTACCCGGCCAAGCGTTTAGAAATCCCTACCAGGCGCGAGAAACCCCGCCTCAGCCCGCGAAATCCGTGATCACCGCCGTCCCCGGCGCCGTCGGCCCGTCCATCGCGGCCAGCTCGGCGCTGGCGCCCGACAGCGGCACCTGCCGGGCCACCAGCGGCGCGATGTCCACCGCGCCGCGCTCGATCAGACCCAGCAGCGAGGGGTACTTCCACGCCGGCATCCCGCGGGTGCCGTAAAGCGCGAGGTTGTTCATGTAGACCGCGTTCATGTTGATCTGCATCTTCGCGGTATGGCCCACCGGCATGCCGATCTGCACGTGCCGGCCCAGCGGCGCCAGGCACTCGATCGAGGCATTGGTGGTGGCCTCGATCCCCAGCGCCTCCAGCGAGACGTCGGCGCCGCCGCCGGTGATCTCGCGGATCGCCTCCGCGGCGCGGCCGCCGCGCGCGTCCACCGCCGCCTCGGCCCCCAGCTTCTTCGCCAGCGCCAGCTTCTCGGGCACGATGTCCACCACCACCACCCGCGCGCCGAGCGCCTGCGCGAGAAGCGCCGCCGCCTGGCCGATGCCGCCGGTGCCGTGCACCGCCACCCACTCGCCCGCCTTCACGGCGGCCCGGTCGGTCAGCGCGTGCCAGGCCGTGGTCACCCGGCAGCCCAGCCCCGCCGCCAGCGCCGGGGTCAGCGCCTCCGGCAGGCGCACAAGGTTGTGGTCGCGCGGCACCGCCACGTATTGCGCGTAGGCGCCGGGTTGGGTGAAGCCGGGGATCACCTGGTCGGTGCAGGTGTTCGACACCCCGCGCCGGCAGGCCGGGCATTCGCCGCAGGCCAGGATGAACGGGGCGATCAGCACCTCGCCCAGGCCGTAGCGCGCGCGGGGGCCGGCGGCGACGACGCGGCCGCAGTACTCGTGCCCCAGCACGGCGCCGCGGCGCACCCGGGGATGCTCGCCCACCCAGCCGTGCCAGTCGGAGCGGCAGACGCCGCAGGCCAGCACCTCCAGCACCACCCCGTCCTCGGGGCAGTCCGGGTCCGGAACGTCGCGCAGCACCAGCGGCGCGTGGAAGGCCTCCAGCACCGCCGCCCTCATGCGCCCGTCTCCGCGGGCCGCGGTTGCCGTGGGTCCATCATGTCAGCCGATCTCGATCTCGTAGCTTTCGATCACCGTGTTGGCGAGCAGCTTCTCGCACATCGCCGTCACTTTCTCGCGCGCCTTCGCGGGGTCGGTCTCGTCCAGGTCCAGCACGATCAGCTTGCCCTGCCGGACCCCGCCGACCCCCTCGAAGCCCAGCGATCCCAGCGCGTGGCGCACCGCTTCGCCCTGGGGGTCGAGAACCCCGTTCTTCAGCATTACCTGAACCCGTGCCTTCATCGCCGCGCCCTTCCGCCCGCTACCTGGAAACACCGGCGTGGAACCGCATCGGCGCGGCGAATGCAAGCCGAAATGCCGCTGATCTCCCTGCGCCCCTTCTCGCGCCCCCTACTCCCGGTTGCCCGAGCGGACCACGTTGCCCTGCGGCCCCTCCACCAGGAAGGCGCCCATGGCATTGTCGCGGAAGTCGTTGTTCTCGAAGGTGCCGCCGCCGTTCTCGTAGATCCAGACGGCCTGGTAGGTGTTGCCGCTGACCCGGTTGCCGCGCACCACCGGAGAGCCGTCGCCGGTCACCTCGATGCCCGCCTTGCCGTTGTCGAGGATGGTGTTGTCCTCCAGCCGGCCCATGCCGCCGCCGTAGATGAACACGCCGCTCTCCACGTTGGCGCTGATGTCGTTGCGCACCACCTCGGGGTCACCGCCGTCGCGCACCTGCAGCCCGGCGAAGGTATTGCCGGTCATTCGGTTGTCCTCGATCCGCCCCCGGCCCTGGGACGACACGATGATCCCGTTCTCCGAGTTGTCGCGGAAGTCGTTGTCGCGCACGAAGGGGTTGCCGCCGTTGGCGATCTCCAGCCCGGCGAAGGCGTTGGAGTGCACGTCGTTCTGCTGGATGCGCCCGCGTCCGTCGCGGTGCACGAACATGCCCGACTGCAGGTTGCTGTGGATCTCGTTGTTGCGCACCACCGGGTCGCCGCCGTCGACGATCTCCATCCCGGCGTAGGTATTGCCGTAGATCTCGTTCTCCAGCACCTGGCCGCGGCCGGTGCCGTAGACCATCACCCCGGCCTCGTTGCCGTCGTGGATGATGTTGCGCCGCACGATCGGGTCGGAGTCGTTGGCGATCTCCACCCCCGCGAACCCGCGCGAGGAGATGTCGTTGTCCTCCAGCGTCGCCGAGCCGCCGTTGAAGTAGACCGCCGCGTAGTTGCCCCCCTCCTGCCGGATCGTCAGGTTCGAGACGCGGCCGCCCGGGGCGGACCAGTAGATCACGTTGGCGTTGGCCACCCGCAGCACGATCTCGTCGCGCCGGCCGACGCCGACGATCTCGACCTCGTGGGAGACGCTCACGCCGGAGGTATAGGTGCCCGGGTAGACCTCGATCCGCGCGCCGTCAGGGGCGGCGTCCACCGCTGACTGCAGGTCGCGGTACTGGCCGCCGCCGGAGGCCTTCACCACCAGCACCTCGCCGGCGCTGTCCAGCGCCGAGGGGCCCAGCGTCGGGCGCGACTCGCGCAGCGGGCCGGTGTCGGGCAGCGGCGCCGCCGCGAGGGTGCGGCAGCGGCCCTCGATGTAGCGCTGCGCCAGGCCGACGAAGGCGTGGCCGGGGCAGCTGGAGACGAATTCCTCGTAGCCGGGGCAGCCCAGCGTCTTGGCCTCGGCCCAGATCGCGGTGCAGGCCTGCTCGGCGGTGTCGATCTTCGGCGCCGGGGCCACCGGCGAGACGGGGTTCACCTGCGGCGGCGGGGCCGAGGTCAGTTCCGGCGCGGGCTGCACCGGCGGGGTCACCACGGCGGGCGGCGGCGGCGGCGGGGCCACCACGGCCACCGGGCCGGGCATCGGCGCCGAGGCCTTCAGCACATTGCTGACCTCGAGGATCCGCTTCATCGGGATGGCGAAGTTGAACCCGGTGCGGTTGTCGCCCGCGTGGTGCAGGCCGATCACCCGGCGGTCGGTGATGCGGATCACCGGCGAGCCGGAGTTGCCGCCCAGCGTGTCGCAGGTATGGACCAGCTTGCCCTCCTCGGACACCGCCGGAGAGGCCGCGGCGCAGCCCTCGCGGCTGATGTGCTGGGATTGGCCCTCGGGGTGGCCGATGATCCACAGGAAATCGCTGTCCTCGGGATCGTCCGCCGTCAGTTCCATCTTGCCGTATTTGGTCGAGGGATCGCCGAACACCCGCAGCACCGTGTAGTCGAGGGCGCGGTTGGTCTCGACGATGGTCGGCGAGACGGTGTAGCGGTCGACCCCGCTGGCGCGGCCGGGCTGGATGTAGCCGGCGACGAACTGCGCCGCCGTCAGCCCGCTGTTGGCGCCGGTGATGTCGCCGTCCATGCCCGGGGTGCAGTGGTGGTTGGTCAGGATGTGCTGGTCGTCCACGATGAAGGCGGTGCAGAAGCCGGTGGTGCCGTCCGCGTGCAGCAGGTCCAGCCGCCCCACGGGCCGGCCGATCTTCACCGCCGGGCTGTTCTCGCCGTAGGTGATGATCGGCTCGTTCTGGTAGTCGCCGAAGGCCTGCTCGAAGGTGATGCCGTTCTCGGTGGACTGCCGCGGCGCCACGACGATCTTGCCGAAATCGGCGGGATCGAACTTGGCGGGCTGCGCGGCGGCGGGGCCGGAGACCGCGGCAAGGCCGGCGGCGGTGGCGGCGGTAAGGGCGAGCGTAATGGCTAGGCGGCGCATGAAAGGATTCCCTTGGGGCAAGTATGGCCACAAGCTACACCCGCACCCCCGGTTCTGCCAAGCACGCGTTGCAGCGGCCTTGCTCCCGCCGCGCGGCTGGTGTCATCTGTGTTCCGTGACGCACCCTGTTCCCAAGCGCGGCCTCGGCCCCACCCTGCCCGCCCGGCTCTGGCGGATCTGGCGCCGCCAGCCGATGCTGGCGGGCGCCTTCGCCGTGGCGCTGGGGCTTTGCGTCTTCTTCGCCGCCCAGGCCTCGCTGCGGGCCTGGCACTGGCACAAGCTGGAATCCGAGCGGCCGCTGGCCGGCTGGATGACACCGCGCTACGTGGCGCACTCCTGGCGCATCCCGCGCGAGGTCATGGAAGAGGCGCTGGGAGAGCTGCCGCCGGTCCGCGGCCGCCCCACCCTGCGACGCATCGCCGAAACCCAGGGGGTGCCGCTGGAAGACCTGGTTCACCGGATCGAGGCCGCGGTCGTCGCCCACAGGGCGGGCGGCGGATGATCGACAGCATTCTCGCGGCGGTGCCGGCCTGGGGGCTGTGGATCGTCGCGCTGGCCACCTTTCTCAGCTGCCTCGCGGTGCCCCTGCCGGCCTCGCTGGTGATGCTGACCGCCGGCGCCTTCGCGGCGGCCGGGGACCTGTCGGTGGGGGCGGTGGCCGCGGGGGCCTGGACCGGCGCGGTTCTGGGCGACCAGCTGGGCTATGCCATGGGGCGCGGCGGCGCGCGGGCCAACGCCCGCCGGGGCCGCGAGGAAGGCAAGGCCGCGCGGCTGATGGCGCGGGCGGCGGCGCTGGCAGAACGCTGGGGCGGCTACGGGGTGTTCCTGTCGCGCTGGCTGCTGTCGCCGCTGGGGCCGTACATGAACTTCACCGCCGGGGCCGCCGGCATGCCCTGGGCGCGATTCGCCGTCTGGGGCGCGGCGGGAGAGGCCGTCTGGGTCGCGATCTACACGGGGCTGGGATACGTCTTCGCCGAGCAGATCGAGTCCGTGGCGAAGGTGGCCGGCAACTTCAGCGGCGCGCTGGCCGCCGGCGCGGTGGCGATCGGGCTGCTGCTGGCGCTGAAGGCGGCGCTGCAGGAGGACGACGCCCGCGATGCAGAGGCCGAAACGGGCGAGGCACCCGAGCCCGCCGCCGCCCCGGCCGGCGCGGATGCGCGCCGCCCGGAGGCCTGAGGCGTCAGTTGATCAGGTGCGGCTTGGTGGCGTGGGTCACGTTGGTGGGCAGCACGCCCAGCCGCCGCGCCACCTCGGTATAGGCGTCCGCCAGGTTGCCGAGGTCGCGCCGGAATACGTCCTTGTCCAGCTTCTGCCCGGTCTCCATGTCCCACAGCCGGCAGCTGTCGGGGCTGATCTCGTCGGCGACGATCAGGCGCTGGTAGTCGCCGTCCCAGACCCGTCCGATCTCGATCTTGAAGTCCACCAGCTTGATCCCGACCGCCAGCATCACGCCGGACATGAAGTCGTTGACCCGCAGCGCCAGCGCCACGATGTCGTCGAGATCCTGCTGCGCCGCCCAGCCGAAGGCGATGATATGCTCCTCGGTGACCAGCGGATCACCAAGCGCGTCGTCCTTGTAGTAGAACTCGATGATCGGGCGGGGCAGCGCGGTGCCCTCCTCGATCCCCAGCCGCTTGGACATGGACCCGGCGGCGACGTTGCGCACCACGACCTCCAGCGGAATGATCTCCACCTGCCGGATCAGCTGCTCGCGCATGTTGATCCGCTTGATGAAGTGCGTCGGCACCCCGATCGCGTTCAGGCCGGACATAAAGTATTCCGACAGCCGGTTGTTCAGCACGCCCTTGCCGTCGATGACGTCCTTCTTCTCGGCGTTGAAGGCGGTGGCGTCGTCCTTGAAGTACTGAACCATCGTGCCGGGCTCGGGGCCTTCGTACAGGATCTTCGCCTTGCCCTCGTAGACCTTCTTGCGCCTTGCCATGGAAACTCCAAAAAAAAGGGCCGGAACCGGGTTCCGCCGCGTTTGTGGCCGTATAGGCGCTTTGCTGCCCCCTGACAATACGGCGCCCGCGCGCCCGCCCCTTGCGCCGGGATGCCCCCGGCGGCATATCGATAGCAACAGACACTTTTCCCGAGAGGACCGCATGGCCACCTTCAAAGACCGCGAGAACGCATTCGAGAACAAGTTCGCCCACGATGCGGAGATGCAGTTCAAGGCCGAGGCGCGGCGCAACAAGCTGCTGGGCCTCTGGGCGGCGGAAAAGCTGGGCCGCTCCGGCGATGACGCGCAGGCCTATGCGCGCGAGGTTATCAAGGCCGATTTCGAGGAAGCGGGGGACGAGGACGTCTACCGCAAGGTGGCCGGCGACCTGGACGGCAAGGCCGACGAGGCGACCATCCGCGCCAAGATGAAAGAGCTGATGGCCGAGGCCAAGGCGCAGCTGCTGGAAGAGCTGGACAAGTGATCCGGCGCGCCGTCCGGCCGCTTCGCGGTCCGGCCGGCGCTTCTCCGCCGGGAGGCCGGCGGGGGACGTGACGGGACGCCGCGGGCGGTCCTTCCGGGCCGGCGCATCGAATCGGCATTACAATTCCGCGCTCCGGCTCATGAAGATTATGACAATTATCAATTTGCCTCATGTCGCGGCGACTGCCATGTGACGGCGCAACGGCAGCGCCCCCCGGCGCCGCCCCTGCAGCCATTGAAAGCGACCCATGTCCGACGCCCTCTCCCGCATGCTCGCCGACCGCGACTGGATCCTCGCCGACGGCGCCACCGGCACCAACCTGTTCAACATGGGGCTGGCCTCGGGCGACGCGCCGGAGTTCTGGAACGAGACCGAGCAGGACAAGATCCGCGCCCTCTACCGCGGCGCGGTCGAGGCGGGCAGCGACCTGTTCCTCACCAATTCCTTCGGCTCCAACGCCTCGCGGCTGAAGCTGCACGACGCCGCCCACCGGGTGCACGAGCTGTCGCGCCTCGCCGCCGAGCTTGGGCGCGAGGTGGCCGATGCCGCCGGCCGCCCGGTGATCGTCGCGGGCTCCATGGGACCGACGGGCGAAATCATGGCCCCAATGGGCACCCTGACCCACGCCCGCGCGGTGGAGATGTTCCACGAGCAGGCCGAGGGGCTGAAGGCCGGGGGCGCCGACGTGCTCTGGGTCGAGACAATCAGCGCGGCCGAGGAAATGAAGGCCGCCGCCGAGGCCGCGCGGCTGGCGGACATGCCCTTCTGCGCCACCCTCAGCTTCGACACCGCCGGGCGCACCATGATGGGCATCACCTCGGAAACCTGGGCGAAGCAGGCCGCCGCCCTGTCCCACCCGCCGCTGGCCTTCGGCGCCAACTGCGGCGTCGGCGCCTCGGACCTGCTGCGCACGGTGCTGGGCCTCTCGGCCACCGGGGCGGAGCTGCCGATCATCGCCAAGGGCAACGCCGGCATCCCCAAGTACGTCGAGGGCCACATCCACTACGACGGCACGCCGGAACTGATGGCCGACTACGCCGTGCTGGCGCGCGACTGCGGCGCCACCATCATCGGAGGCTGCTGCGGCACCATGCCCGACCATCTGCGCCAGATGCGCGAGGCGCTGGAAACCCGGCCCCGCGGCCCGCGCCCGCCGCTGGAAGAGATCGCGGAACGGCTGGGCGGCTTCTCCTCGGCCTCGGACGGGACAGAGGCGGACGCCCCCGCGCCCGACCGCAGCCGCCGGCGCCGCCGCCGCGCCTGACGCCATGGCCCGCCCCGATGCCCCTATGACGCGGTCAGAACAACTCCAGCTGGTCGCCGGCGCGCGGCGGCACGCGGAACAGGTCGCAGCGCAGCGGCTCCAGCCGCTCAGCCAGCCCCAGCCGCCGCACCGCCAGCCGGAACCGCTGGTCGATCAACGCGGCATAGGGCCCCTCGCCCCGCATCCGCTTGCCCCACTCCGGATCGTAGTCGCGCCCGCCGTGGGCCTCGCGCACCCGCGCCATGACCCGCGCGGCGCGGCCGGGCACGTGTTCCTCCAGCCAGTCGCGGAACAGCCCCGCCACCTCGCGCGGCAGCCGCAGCAGCACCCAGCTGGCGGCGACCGCCCCGGCATCGCGCGCGGCGGCAAGGATCTTCTCCAGCTCCATGTCCGTCAGCCCGGGGATCATCGGCGAGGCCATGACCCGCACCTCGATGCCGGCGGCCGCCAACCGCTCGATCGCCCGCAGCCGCCGCGCGGGCGCGGGCACCCGCGGCTCCATCCGGCGGGCGAGATCCGGGTCCAGCGTGGTCACCGAGATCCCCACCCGCACCAGCCGGTCGGCGGCCATCCCGGACAGGATGTCGATGTCCCGCTCCACCAGCGTGCCCTTGGTGGCGATGGCCACGGGATGGCGATGATCGCGCAGCACCTCCAGCAGCCCCCGCATCACCCGCCGCTCGCGGTCGATCGGCTGGTAAGGGTCGGTATTGGTGCCGATGGCGATCACCCCGGGCTGGTAGCGCGGGTTGGCCAGCTCCCGCGCCAGCACCGCGGGCGCGTCCGGGCGGGCGATCAGCCTTGTCTCGAAGTCCAGCCCCGGCGACATGCCGAGGAAGGCGTGGCTGGGCCGGGCGAAGCAGTAGATGCACCCATGCTCGCACCCCCGGTACGGGTTGATCGACCGGTCGAAGGAAATGTCCGGCGAGGTATTGCGGGTGATCACCCGGCGCGGCCGCTCGTCGCGCACCTCGGTGCGCAGCACCGGCAGGTCCTCGGGCAGGCCCCAGCCGTCGTCCTCCGCCTCGCCGCGCAGCGGCTCGAAGCGGTTCGCCGGGTTGGCACCGGCGCCCCGTCCCGGGCGCCGCTCGCGTGCAAGGGGCATGGTCATGGCGCCAGGATAGAACGAAGGCGGAACATCCGCCAGCCCGAAACGCCCGCCCTGTCGGTTGCGGCGCCGCTTGGGTCGCAAGTGACGTGGCCGCACCCGGCCGGAACCCGCAATCTCCCCGCAATCCCATCCCGGCGCCCCTCCCGCGCCACATCGGAGAGCCAGCATGGCTGACGAAGAAGACGACATCATCCTGTCCGAGCTGCCCGACGACGAGTTGGTGCAGCAGATGCACGACGACCTCTACGATGGCCTCAAGGACGAGGTCATGGAAGGGGTCAACATCCTGCTGGAACGCGGCTGGACCCCCTACAAGATCCTGACCGAGGCGCTGGTGGGCGGCATGAAGATCGTCGGCGAGGATTTCCGCGACGGCATCCTCTTTGTCCCCGAGGTGCTGCTGGCGGCGGGCGCGATGAAGGGCGGCATGGCGATCCTGAAGCCCCTGCTGGCCGAAACCGGCGCCCCCACCATCGGGCGCATGGTGATCGGCACCGTCAAGGGCGACATCCACGACATCGGCCAGAACCTGGTGACGATGATGATGGAGGGCGCCGGCTTCGAGGTGAAGAACATCGGCATCAACAACGCCGCCGACGCCTACCTCGACGCGATCCGAGAGTTCGACGCCGACATCCTCGGCATGTCCGCGCTGCTGACCACCACCATGCCCTACATGAAGGTGGTGATCGACACGATGAAGGACCAGGGCATCCGCGACGACTACATCGTGCTGGTGGGCGGCGCCCCGCTGAACGAGGAATTCGGCCGCGCCATCGGCGCCGACGCCTATTGCCGCGACGCGGCGGTGGCGGTGGAGACGGCGAAGGAATTCATGGCGCGAAAGCACAACCAGCAGGCGGTATGACCGGCCACGTCACGGCCGGGCGTTGATATTCCCGCCGCGGCCCATACCTGTGAAGGGTCCTGCCGGAGATGCCCCATGCCCATCGACAAGCTCGTCCTGCTCCTCGTGCTGGTGGTCGCCGCCGCCGGCTTCACCGTCTGGACCGGCACCATGGTGGCGGCGCGCCACACCCTGCCCGGCGGCTGGATGATCGCGGTGCCGGTGCTGCTGGTGGGCTACGTGGTCTGGCGCATGGTCTCGAACCGGTCGCGCCGGCCGGGGGACGACGGGAATGACCGGCGCAACAGGTGACGCCCGCCCCGCGCTGCCGGATGACGCGACGCTGACCGAGGCCGGCCTGCCCGCGCCGCACCGCGGCCGGGTGCTGCTGCTGGCCTGCGGCGCCCTCGCCCGCGAGATCCTCGCGCTGATCGAGATGAACCACTGGCAGCACATGGACCTGATGTGCCTGCCGGCGATCCTGCACAACCACCCGGACCGCATCCCCGAGGCCGTGCGCGCGGCGGTGGCGGAACACCGGCACCGCTACGAGCGAATCCACGTGGTCTACGCCGATTGCGGTACCGGCGGCCGATTGCAGGATTTGTGCAAGAAACTTGGGGTGGATCTGGTGAAAGGCCCCCATTGTTATTCGTTTTTTGAAGGCAACGACAGCTTCGCCGCCCGGGCGGAAGACGAGTTCACCGCCTTCTACCTGACCGATTTCCTGGTCCGCCAGTTCGACGCCTTCGTCTGGAAACCCCTGGGCCTCGACCGCCACCCCCAACTGCGCGACGCCTATTTCGGCAACTACGACCGGCTGGTCTACCTGGCCCAGACCGACGACCCGGCTCTGGACGAAAAAGCCCGCACCTGCGCCGCCCGCCTCGGCTTGGCCTACCACCGCCGCGCCACCGGCTACGGCGATCTCGCCCGCACGCTGGAAAGCTGGTCCTAGCCCGCCTCGGCCCCCGCCGCCGCCAGCAGGCGGATCCGCTCCACCATCGCGCGCAGCCCGTTGGACCGCTGCGCCGACAGGTGGTCGTTCAGCCCCAGCCGCCGCATCTCGGCGCCCGCGTCCACCGCCAGCACCTCGCGCAGGGTCAGCCCGGAATAGAGCGCCACCAGGATCGCGATCAGCCCGCGCACGATCATCGCGTCGCTGTCGCCGCGGAACCGGAACACCGCCTCCGGCCCGCTGCCCTCGATCTGCGGCAGCAGCCAGACCTGGCTGGCGCAGCCCTCCACCTTGGTGGCGGGCACGCGAAAGGCCTCCTCCAGCGGATCCATGGCCTTGCCCATGTCGATCACGTGGCGGTAGCGGTCCTCCCAGTCGTCAAGAAACTCGAAGGTCTCGGCGATTTCCTCGAAGGCTTCGGTGGCCATGCAAATCTCCCCAGGGATCGGCCCCCCACCTAGACCGCCCGCCCCCCCCTGTCCAGCCGCACCCAACGCACCACCGGCGCCCCTATCCAGCTTCTTTTGGTCGATAAATATCCCGGGGGGCTGCCGCAGGCAGCGGGGGCAGCGCCCCCTCCACGCTATCCCGGCAAAAACCCGAACGAGCGGCTTATATCCGCCTCCAGCGCCCCATGCGCCCCCGCCCGATCCCCCGCCCGCAGCGCCGCGATCACCTCGATATGATGATCGTGCTCGCGGATCTGCCCGGCGGCGGGCCGGTTGATGATCAGGTTCAGGTAGGCCCCGTACTGCAGCCAGAGCGCCTCGACCATCGGCAGCAGCACCGCGGACTCGGCGTAGCGGTACAGGGTGAAGTGGAATTCGTGGTTGGCCACCAGGTCCGGCAGCCCCTCGGACCCCTCCTTGGGGCGCGCCAGCACTGCCTCCAGCAGGTCGATTCCGGCGGGGTCGATGCGGTCCATGGCCCGGTCCAGCACCAGGTGCTCCAGCGCCAGACGCGCCGCCTTCAGGTCGGCGGCGCGGCGGGCGTCGTAGGGGGGCACCATCAGCTTGCGCGAGGGCGTGTCCACCAGCGCCCCTTCCGCCACCAGCCGCCGCACCGCCTCGCGCACCGGGGTCATCGAGACCCCCAGCTGGTCCGCCAGCACCCGCAGGCTCAGCACGTCGCCGGGGGCGAAGGCGCCGCGGGTGAAGGCGTCGCGCAGGGCGTAGTAGGCGTTCTCGCGCAGCTTGACCTGGTCGAGGGGGGCGATGACGGGGGCGCTCATGAATTCATCTTGACAGTCGTTGCGAATATCTTTGATAAAATATCACACATCACACCTAGCTGCGTCAAGAAGCACGAAAAGGCGGAAAACGCCGTGAAAACAGGGTGACAGGGATGGAAAAGGACGGCGAGCGCGGCTTCTGGCTGTACGATCTGCGCGTGGAGACCCGGCTGGACGGCCGGACCCCGGTCTGCCGGCACGTCGAGGGCGAAAGCTTCCGCGTGGTGGGCGAGAACCTGGTCTTCGACGGCCCCGCGCGGCTGTCGATGTACGCGCTTTCGGCGGTGCTGCCCCTGCTGGCGGCCAAGCAGCGCGGCACCGATCCCGATGACTGGATGAGCACCGACGCCGAGGTCGCCTGCCCCGATCCCCATTGCGGCGGCCGGCTGCGTATCATCCGCGAGCAGCGCCGCTGGTTCAGCCACGCCGCCACCACCGGCCTGCCGGACGCGCGCGGCACCCCCTACTGGAAGGACGAGACATGAGCGTCGAGACCACCGAGCTGCGGCCCGGGCACCGGATCTCCCGGGTGATCAAGGGCGGCTGGCAGCTGGCGGGCGATCACGGCCCGGTGGAGCGCGGCGCCGCCATCGCCGACATGGAGGCCTTCCTCGACGCCGGCATCACCACCTTCGACTGCGCCGACATCTACACCGGGGTCGAGGAGATGATCGGCCATTTCATCGCCGACACCCGCAACCGGCGCGGCGAGGAGGTGGCGGGGCGTGTGGTGGTGCAGACCAAGCTGGTGCCCGACCTCGCCCGCCTGTCCGACATCCGCCCCGAGGAGATCGAGGCGATCATCGACCGCTCTCTGAAGCGGCTGCAGATCGAGCGGCTGCCCTTGGTGCAGTTCTTCTGGTGGGACATGAGCCTCGGCGATCCCGTGGCGGCGCTGGAGGTGCTGAAGGACTGCCAGCGCAAGGGCAAGATCGCCAACCTCGGCACCACCAACTGGGACGCCCCGGTGATGGACCGCTTCATCGACGCGGGCTACGACATCGCCTCGGCGCAGGTGCAGTACTCGGTGCTGGACCGGCGCCCGGCGGGGGCCTTCGCCGACTGGGGCGCGCGGCGCGACGTGCAGATCCTGTGCTACGGCACCCTGGCGGGGGGCTTCCTGACCGATGCCTGGCTGGGCCGCCCCGACCCCGGTTTCGCCTTCGAGAACCGCAGCCTGGTGAAATACCGTCTGATCATCGACGAATTCGGCCCCTGGGACCTGTTCCAGTCGCTGCTGGAGGCGCTGAAGGCGGTGGGCGACCGGCACGGCGTCTCGCTGGCCGCCGTCGCAACCCGCTGGGTGCTGGACCAGCCGCAGGTGGCCGCCGCCATCGTCGGCGCGCGCTATGCGCGGCACCTGCCCAAGACGCTGGAGATCTTCGACTTCGCGCTGGACGCGGCCGACCATGCCGCCATCGGCGCGGTGCTGGATCAGGCGCAGGGGCCGAACGGGCCGGTCTACGGGCTGGAGGGCGACCGTGGCGGCCGTCACGGCCGGATCATGAAGTACAACCTGAACACCAATCCGGGCGAGAAGGTGCATGGCGCCTGATCCCGGCCCCCTGCCCCGCGTCCCCATGCTCGCGCGGCTGGCCGAGAAGCTGCTGTTCCCGCTCGCCCTCGCCAGCGCCGGCTGCATCGTGCTGCTGATGACGGTCTCCTTCGCGGACGTGCTGCTGCGCAAGATGAACAACCCGATCCGCGGCGCCTACGAGATCACCGAGATCGGCGTCGGCGCCATGGTCTTCGCCGCCCTGCCGCTGGTCACCCTGCGGCAGGAACATATCCGCGTCTCGCTGTTCGGCACCCTGGCCGCCCGCTACCGCTGGGTGCGGGTGCTCTTCGCCCTGGTGGGCCGGGTGACCGCGACGCTGGTGCTGGGCTTCCTCGCCTGGCACCTGGCGCGGCTGGGCAACCAGATGCACGCATCGGGCGCGCGGGCGATCTTCGCGGGCTTCCCGCTGGCCCCCTTCGCCTGGTTCGCCTCGGCCATGTCGGGCCTGTCGATCCTTGCCGCGCTGCTGGCGCCGTTCAACCCGGCCAAGCCGGACAGCCAGGGAGAGATCTGATGACCATCATGCTCGGCGCCCTGGCGATCCTGTTCTTCCTGCTGTTCCTCGAGGTGCCCATCGCCATCGCCATGCTGGCCATCGGCATCGGCGGCTTCGCCTGGATCGTGGACTGGGGCCCGGCCGGCTACATGGCCGCCGACACCGCATACCGGGCGGTGCACAACTTCAACATGTCGGTGATCCCGCTGTTCATCCTGATGGGCAACCTGATCGGCCGGGCCGAGATCTCGAAGGAGCTGTTCGACCTCGCCTACCGTTTCGTCGGCCACCGCCGCGGCGGGCTGGCGATCGCCACGGTGCTGGCGGGGGGCATGTTCGCGGCGGTCTGCGGGTCGAGCCTGGCCTCGTCCGCCACCATGGGGCGGGTGGCCTATCCATCGATGAAGCGCTACCGCTATGACGACGCGCTGGCCTCTGGCGCCATCGCGGCGGCGGGCACGCTGGGGATCATGATCCCCCCCAGCATCGCGCTGATCGTCTACGGCATCCTCACCCGCACCGACATCGGCGCGCTGTTCATCGCGGGGGTGCTGCCTGGGCTGCTGGGCGCGTTGCTTTACGTGGGCGCGGTCTGGACCGCCACCCTCGTCAACCCCGAGGCCGGCCCCGCCGGCGAGCGCAGCAGCTGGCGCGAGCGGCTGCTGGCCATGCGGTCGGTGGGCGCGGTGATCGGGCTGTTCGGGCTGGTGATCGGCGGCATCTACGGCGGCCTCTTCACCCCGACCGAGGCCGCGGGCGTCGGCGCGGTGGGCGCGCTGGCCATCGCGCTATGGCGGCGCAAGCTGACCCTGCGCACCTTCTTCCAGACCCTGATGGAAACCGCGATCATGAGCGCGTCGATCTTCGTGGTGCTGGTGGGCGCGCAGGTCTTCGGCAACTTCATCAACGTCGCCGGCTTCACCGCCGCGCTGAACGGCTTCGTCTCTGGCCTCGACCTGCCGGCCTGGGCGATGATGCTGGTGATCGTGGCGCTCTACCTGGCGCTGGGATGCGTGCTGGAAAGCATGTCGATGCTGCTGCTGAGCATCCCCATCACCTTCCCGCTGGTGCTGTCGCTGGGGTTCGACCCGATCTGGTTCGGCATCGTCGTGGTCACCCTGGTGGAGGTGGCGCTGATCACCCCGCCGGTGGGCATGAACATCTACGTGCTGCAGGGGGTCCAGCCCCACGTGCCGCTGCGCAAGATGTTCGCCGGCGTCACCTATTTCGTCGCGGCCGACGTGCTGCGGATCCTGCTGCTTCTGCTGTTCCCGGCCATCGCCCTGTGGCTGCCGGGGCTGATGTAGCGCCCCCGAGTTCAACAAGACCGAAGAGACCAACAAGGAGAGAGACGATGACCAACAGGACCCTCGCCGCCGCGCTGACCGGCCTTGCCATGCTGGCGGGCAGCACCGCCATGGCCCAGGACGTGACCCTGCGCTTTTCCAACTGGCTGCCGCCGACCCACGCGATCCTCACCGACATGATCGAGCCCTGGGCCGCCGATGTCGAAGAGGCCACCGAGGGCCGCGTGGCGGTCGAGATCCTGCCCGCCCTGGGCGCCCCGGCCGCGCATTTCGACCTGGTCAAGAACGGCGTCGCCGACATCGCCTTCGGCGTGCACGCCTACACCCCCGAGCGGTTCAAGCTGACCGAGATCGTCGAGCTGCCCTTCACCGCCGAGAACGCGCAGGTGAACTCCATCGCCTACTGGCGCACCTACGACAAGTTCTTCGCCGAGGCGGACGAGCACGAGGGCACCCACCTGCTGGGTCTCTGGGTGCCCGGCTCCTACCAGCTGTTCACCCGCGAGGGGGTCGAGGGGGTGGATGACCTGGACGGCCTGCGCATCCGGGTGCCCGGCGCCATCGTGGAACGGATCGCCACGCAACTGGGGCTGGTGTCGATCTCCTCGCCGCTGACCGAGGCCTACGACCAGATCTCGCGCGGGATCATCGACGGGATGTTCCAGACCTACGGCACCGTCACCGACTTCAACATGACCGAACACATGCCGGTGCTGATGACGGTGCCGGGGGGCTTCTCGGCCTCCAGCCAGTTCCTGGTGGTCAGCGACGCGGCCTGGGACAAGATCTCGCCCGCCGACCAGGAGGCGATCATGGAGCTGTCGGGCGAGGCCATGGTCAGCCGCTTCGCCAAGGTCTGGCAGGACCACAACACCGAGGCCACGGGCATCCTCGCCGACGCGGGCGTCAAGACGATTCCGCTGGAGGGCGAGGCCCTGACCGAGGTCGAGGCGCTGCTGAACCCGCTGGCGGACGGCTGGCTGGAAGAGGCCAACGCCCGCGGCGTCGACGCGGGCGCGGCGCTGGAGTATTACCGGGCCGAGATCGGCACCGTGGCGGAAGAGCTGGGCGTGCCGGCCAACTGATCCCGATACGGCGGGGCCATGCCGGCCCCGCCGACCCCTTTGCGAAAGGTCTGTTTCGATGTTCCACAAGGTGACCGACTGGGACCGCGCCTATTCCAACGCCAGCCACATCCACGACAGCGCCCGCTGGCCCGCCGCCTGGGAAACCCCGGCGCGGGACTTCCGCGAGGCCATGGTGGCGGAGGGCCGCGCCGAGATCGGGCTGGCCTACGGCGAGGCGCCGCGCCAGCAGATGGACCTGTTCCTGCCCGAGGGTTCGCCGCGCGGGCTGTTCGTCTTCGTGCACGGCGGCTACTGGCACAGCCTCGACCGCAGCTACTGGTCGCACCTGGCCGCCGGGCCGCTGGCCCATGGCTTCGCCGTGGCGATGCCGGGCTACACCCTGTGCCCCGAGACCACCATCACCGGCATCGGCCGCGAGATCGCCCAGGCGGTCGGGACCGCCGCCGCGCGGGTGGACGGCCCCATCGTGCTGGCGGGCCACTCCGCCGGCGGGCACCTGGTGGCGCGGGTGGCGGCCGAGGGCTCTCCCCTTTCCGCGGAGCTGCGCGCCCGGCTGTCGCTGGTGATCCCCGTGTCGGGCCTGTCGGACCTGCGCCCCTTCCTGCGGCTGAAGATGAACGAAAAGCTGCGGCTGGACCCCGCCGAGGCCGAGGCCGAAAGCCCCTGCCTGCTGACCCCGCCGGACGGCCTGCGCCTGCTGGCCTGGGTCGGCGCCAGCGAGCGGGCGGAGTTCCTGCGCCAGAACCGGATGCTGGCGGATGTCTGGAAAGGACTGGGTGCGGCGGTGCAGGTCTGGGAAGAGCCGGACCGGCACCACTTCGACGTGATCGACGGGCTGGCGGATGCGGCGCATCCGGTGCACGGGCTCTACGCGGGGTGAGGCGGGTTGGTTTGCGCGCGGTGATGGCGGGGTGAACCCCGCCCTACCCCGTTCGAGCGAGGCGCTGATCAGCCCCCGAACAAGCGGTAGGCGCGGGGGCGAGCGCCTGCCCGTCCGGGCGGGCTGGCGCTGTGGGGGCCGCAGGGCAACGCTCATTCTGCGTGCGGGTGTGGCTGGGATTAAGCGACTTTGCCGGAGGTGAGTGGCGCCATCCCACGGGCAGGCTTGCGTTGCACCATGGCAGGGTGAACCCCGCCCTACCGCTCCCTCCGTATGAAGCGCTGATGCGCCCCGAATAAGCCGAAGGCGCGGGGCGAGCGCCTGCCCGTCCCGGCGGGCTGGCGCTTTGTCATCCTCGTGCACGGCTCATTCTTCGCGCGGATGTGGCGGGGATTAAGTACACATATCGGAGGTAGGCTGCGCCATCCCACGGGCAGGCTGGCGTTGCGCCATGGCGGGGTGAACCCCGCCCTACCGCTCTGGTTGGCCGCCCCTGCCCCCGCGGCCGCCTCGGCGCTGGGGGGGGGCGGGGGGGTCCAGCCCCGCGCGCAGGACGTCGGTCATCGGGTGGCCCTCGGCGCCGCAAACTTCCAGCACCCGGCCGATCGCCGCCTCGGGGGGCACGCCCGCCGGCAGGGCGATCGCCCATTCCAGGAAGATCGAGCGGCATTCCGCGGCGCCCAGCCCCTCGATCCGGTAGGCCTCGCGCATCAGCCCGGCGGGGTCGATCCGCTCCATGTCCAGCTCGCCGTCCACCTCAGTCCTCCTTCGCCGCCAGCGCCGCCCCGATGATCGCCGCGGCCTCGGCAGAGAGCGTCTCCAGCTCCCCGGCCAGTTCCTCCAGGCTTTCCGTGCCGGTCTGGCGCAGCAGGAAGCCGCAGCCGCCGGCGCCCAGGTCGTCGACCTTCAGGGCCTGCCCGGTCAAAAGCCGCGTCGCCGCCTGCACCTGCCACAGCCGCTCGTACCCGGCCACCAGCCGCGCCGCGTCCGCCTCTGCCAGCCAGCCGGCCTGCGCCCCGGTCCGCAGCTGCGCCGGCACCGCGCGGGCGCCCTCGCCGGCCAGCAGGGCGGCGGTCTGGGCCAGCAGCTCTATGTCCATCATCCGTCCGGGGCCCAGCTTGGCCTCCCAAGGGCTTTCGGCGGGCTTGGCCTCGGCCAGCCGGCGGCGCATCTCGGCCACGTCGGCCAGCACCTTGGCGCGGTCGCGGGGGGTTGCCAGCAGTTCGGCCCGGAAGGCCTCGACATCGGCGGCCAGCGCCGCCCCCCCGGCCACCGGGCGCGCGCGGGTCAGGGCCAGGTGCTCCCACGTCCAGGCGTCGTTGCGCTGGTAGGTGCGGAAGGCGTCCCAGGAGGTGGCCACCGGCCCCTGCCGCCCCGAGGGGCGCAGGCGCATGTCCACCTCGTAAAGCGTGCCCTCGGCCATGGGCGCGGTCAACGCCGTGACGAAGGCCTGGGTCAGCCGGGCGTAGTAGCTGCGGGTGGCCAACGGGCGGCGGCCGTCGGAGGTCTCCACCCCCTCGCCGTCGTAGATCACGATCAGGTCCAGGTCCGAGCCGACGTTCAGCCGCCCCGCCCCCAGCGAGCCCATGCCCAGCAGCACCGCCCCGCGTCCCGGCGGCGTGCCGTGGCGCTGGGAGAACTCGGCGCAGACCGGGTCCCAGAGCCCGTGCAGCACCGCCTCGGCCAGGTCGGCATAGGCCTGCCCCGCCTCCACGGCCTCCATCAGCCCGCGCAGGTGGTGCACGCCGATGCGAAAGCGCCATTCCTTCTGCCAGCGCCTTGCCGCGTCCAGCTTGCGTTCGTAGTCGTCCTCCACGGCCATGCGCTGCGCCAGCCCCTCGCGCAGGGCGTCCCGCCCCGGCCAGGGGTCGAAGAAATGCCCCGCGATCACCGCGTCGAAAACGGCGGCGTTGCGCCCGAGGTAGCGCGCCAGCGCCGGGGCGGTGGCGGCGATGTCGACGATCAGGTCGATCAGCTGCGGGTTCGCCTCGAACAGCGAGAAGACCTGCACCCCCGCCGGCAGCCCGCGCAGGAAGGCGTCGAACTGCTCCAGCGCCTCGGCGGGGCGCGCCGCCTGCTGCAGCCGGCCCAGCAGCTCCGGCTCCAGCCGCTTGAAGATCTCCACCGCCCGGGCCGAGCGCAGCGCCGGGTAGGTGCGCCAGCGCTCAACCACCGCGCGGGTCTCGGGCGCCACCTCGGGGGCCTTGCCCGTGTCGTGGGGGGCAAAGAAACCCTCGGTCACCTCGTGCACCTCGGTCAGCCGGTCCTTCAGCTCGCGCCGCAGGTCGGCCTCGTCCCGGTCCATGAAGGCGGCCAGCCGGGCGAAGCCCTCGGCGTCGGGCAGCGCGTGGGTCTGGGCGTCGGCGACCATCTGCACCCGGTGCTCCACCTCGCGGTGGGCGCGGTAGGCCGCCGTCAGCACCTCGGCCGCGTCCGCCGGCACCCATTCGCGCGCCGCCAGCCGGGCCAGCCCCTCGACCGTGCCGCGCACCCGC
>JBLXFD010000006.1:0-10484 GCA_048262455.1 Rhodobacter sp. | reverse complement strand
GGCTGGCGTCGCGTCCGCCGGCGACCGGCGGGCGGGTCTGGGTGAAGAACTCGATCTCGCGGACCCCGCCGCGCCCGAGCTTCATGTTGTGCCCCTCCAGCGTGATCTTGCCGCCCAGCCCCTTGTGGGCGCGGATCCGCAGCCGCATGTCGTGGGCGTCCTGGATCGCGGCGAAGTCGAGGTGCCGGCGCCAGACGAAGGGGGCCAGCGTTTCGAGGAACCGCGCGCCCGCCTCGAGGTCGCCCGCGCAGGGCCGCGCCTTGATGTAGGCGGCCCGTTCCCAGGTGCGCCCGACGCTTTCGTAGTAACCCTCGGCCGCGTCCATCGACAGGCAGACCGGCGTGACCGAGGGATCGGGGCGCAGCCGCAGGTCGGTGCGGAAGACGTAGCCCTCGGCGGTGATCTCGCTCAGCAGAGCCGCCGCCTTGCGGGTGGCGCGCACCAGCGCCGAACGCGCCTCGTGGTAGTCGTCCTCGGCGTAGCGGACGCCGTCGAACAGCACGATCAGGTCGATGTCGGAGGAATAGTTCAACTCTCCCGCGCCCATCTTGCCCATGGCCAGCGCCACCGCGCCGCCCGCCGTCTCGGCGTTCCCGGATGCGGCGGGCAGCTTGCCGCGCGCGGTCTCCTGCGCCACCATCGCCTTCAGCGCCCGGTCGGTGGCGAGATCGGCGAAATCGGTCAGCGCGCCGGTCACCTGCTCCAGCGCCCAGACGCCGCCGAGGTCCGCCAGCGCCACCAGCAGCGCCACCCGCCGCTTGGCCTGCCGCAGCCCGTCCTTCAGCGCCCCCGGCTCCATCGCGCGCACGTCGTCCAGCACCCCGGCCAGCGCGTCCTCGGGGCTGCCCTCCAGCGCCGGGCCCAGCCACTCCGCCTCGCGCCGGATCAGGCCGCCGAGGTAGGGGCTGCAACCGGCGGTGCCCGCCAGAAGGCCGCGCAGCTCCGCCGGCAGGTCGGGCAGCAATCCTGCGGCCTCGGCGCCCCGGTCGGGGTCGAAGGGACGCGGCGAACGGGTCAGGCGGGCGGCAAATGACATGGCGCGAAACTGCGGTGGCGGCGGGGGGGCGTCAAGCGCCTGTTGCACCGCCCCGCGCGCCCGCTAGTCTCGCCGCGGCAAGAAGGAGCACGCCATGAGCAAGAGCCTGAAGCGGGTGCGCGCGGCGCTGGAGGCGGCGGGGCTGGAAGCCGGGATCGTCGAGATGCCGGGCGAGACCCGCACCGCGCAGCAGGCGGCCGAGGCGGCGGGCTGCGCGCTGGACCAGATCGCCAAGTCCATCGTGTTTCGCGGCGCGGACAGCGGCCAGCCGCTGCTGTTCCTGACCGCCGGCGGCAACCGGGTGGACCCGGCGCGCGCGGCGGCGCTGGCGGGCGAGCCGCTGGGGCGCGCCGATGCAGACCTTGTACGCGCCCACACCGGTTTTGCCATCGGCGGGGTCGCCCCGGTGGGGCACCTGAACCCCATGCGCACCTGGATGGACCCGCGCCTGCTGGACTTCGCCGTGGTCTGGGCCGCCGCCGGCACGCCGCGGCACATCTTCCCGCTCGACCCCGCGGCGCTGCAGCGCATCGCGGGGGCCGAATGCGCCGGTTTCACCGCCTGAGCCGCCCCCACGGCAGCTTTTGCCGTGGCGCTGCGCGGCGCGAGGCGCTAAAGGGCGCGCCATGACAGAGAGCCTCACGATCCGCCGTCCCGACGACTGGCACCTGCACCTGCGCGACGGCGCCATGCTGACCGGCATCGCCCCCGAAAGCGCCCGCCACTTCGCCCGCGCGATCATCATGCCCAACCTCGTGCCCCCGGTGGTCACCGGCGCCCAGGCCGAGGCCTACCGCGAGCGTATCGCCGCGGCGCTGCCGCAGGGCACGGGCTTCACCCCCTTGATGACGCTGTACCTGACCGAGACCACCGACCCCGAGGACGTGGCCCGCGCCGCCGCCTCGGGTCTGGTGACGGCCGTCAAGCTGTACCCCGCCGGGGCCACCACCAATTCCGCCTCCGGGGTCACCGACTTCGACAAGGTGCGCCCGGTGCTGGAACGGATGGCCGAGATCGGCCTGCCGCTGTGCGTGCACGGCGAGGTGACGGACCCCGAGGTGGACATCTTCGACCGCGAGGCGGTTTTCATAGAGCGGGTGCTGGACCCGGTGCGCCGCGCCACTCCCGGCCTGCGGGTGGTGATGGAACACGTGACCACCAAGGACGGGGTCGACTACGTCGCCAGCCAGCAGGACATGGGCGCGACGATCACCGCGCACCACCTGGTGATCAACCGCAACCACATCCTCGCGGGGGGCATCCGGCCGCACTACTACTGCCTGCCGGTGGCCAAGCGCGAAACCCACCGCCGGGCGCTGGTGGCGGCCGCGACCTCGGGCAAGGGCCCGTTCTTCCTGGGCACCGACAGCGCTCCGCATCCCGACGAAGCGAAGGAAAGCGCCTGCGGCTGCGCCGGCTGCTTCACCGCTACCAACACCCTGTCGCTGCTGGCCGAAGTCTTCGAGACCGCCGGCGCGCTGGACCGGCTGGAGGATTTCGCCTCGCTGAACGGCCCCGCCTTCTACCGCCTGCCGGTGAACGAGGACCGCGTGACGCTGACGCGCGGCGCGCCGGTGGACTACCCCGCCCGGATCGAGACCGGCGCCGGGCCGGTCACCGTCTTCGACCCCGGCTTCCCGCTGCACTGGCGGGTCGAGGCATGACCCGCGCCGCCCGTATCGAAAGGACCGCCCGATGATCCCCAGCTCGTTCCCCCCCAAGGAGGAAATCGCCCGCCTCACCGCGCGCATGCTGCTGGAGATCGGCGCGGTCCACTTCAACGCGCGCGAGCCGTACATCTACGCCTCCGGCCTGCCCGGCCCCACCTACATCGACTGCCGCAAGCTGATCTCCTTCCCGCGGATCCGCTCGGTGTTGATGGACTTTTTGGCGGTGACGGTGATGCGCGAGGCCGGGTTCGAGGCCTTCGACAACATCGCCGGAGGCGAGACCGCGGGCATCCCCTTCGCCGCCATGTTGGCCGAGCGGCTGGCGCTGCCGATGACCTACGTGCGCAAGAAGCCCAAGGGCTACGGCCGCAACGCCCGGATTGAAGGCGTGATGACCGAGGGCCAGCGGGTGCTGCTGGTGGAGGACCTGACCACCGACGGCGGGTCCAAGCTGTCCTTCGTGGACGCGATCCGCGAGACCGGCGCCACCTGCAACCACACGGCGGTGCTGTTCTACTACGGGATCTTTTCCGAGACGCTGAAGACGCTGGGCGATCACGACATCAAGCTGCACGCGCTGTGCACCTGGTGGGACGTCCTGGCCGAGGCCCGCGCCTCCGAGGCCTTCGACGCCGAAACCCTGCGCGAGGTCGAGGAATTCCTGACCTCCCCGCGCGCCTGGCAGAAGGCGCGGGGGTAAGGCGGGGTGCTGTTCGTCACCTATCTCGAGTACTCGGACAAGAACGATCTCGGGACCCTGAAGGGCGCTGGCAGGAAGCTCGAAGATTACCTGCAGTCGCTGCGGAAGGCGCATGCGCGGATCCCCGGGTTGATGGTGCTCACCAGCCCGGACACGGCGCGGCTGATCCGGCAGCAGCCCGGGTTCAAGGACTTCCCGCTCGAGGTGGTGCAGATCCCCACGGTGAACCGCGACCGTGACCGTTTCACACGCTTGCTGGAAAATGGCGCGAAAAGCATGCTCAGCCGCCGTCACGCCAGCCCGGAGGGGGAAGCCGACTACATCGCGCTGACCGGCAACAAGCTGCACTACCTTCTTGCAGCCTCGGCTTTGCAACCCGAGCATGAGGAATTGTGCTGGATCGACGCCGGGATCTTTCTTCCCACCCATCGGCACGTGCACGGGGATGACGTTTTCACGATCAGTTCGGAGCCGACAGGTCTACCCGCTGTCTATGCCTCCAGCTTCTCTTTCAAGGATTTCCTCCGGCCGGAAGGGCTGCGCGCGAGCATCCTGAAGGGCCGTTCGCGGGCGCAGCTTTGCGGCGGCAGCTTCATCATACGGAAGGATCTGGCGCTTCGGACCGCTGAAGGCGCAGAACGCTATGTCGACAAGTCAATCGAACGGTTCAACGTGATTCCGACGGAGCAATGCACCTATCTGTTGGCGCTGCTCGATGAGGGAGTGCGACCCTCCTATCTCATCAGGAACTACAACGGACTGTACCGGGCCATTCTGAGCCGCCCATCACGCTCCTTGGGTGACGCCATGAAAGCACGCCTACTCCACTGACCTCTCCGCCTGAACGACCGGGCTGTCCGGGTTCAGCGGGAAAGCGCCGTACCGGTTGCGAGACAGCGAGCGCTAAATCTGGTAGCATCCCCGCCATGACCCAGCACATCTCGTCCGCGCCACCGCCCGGCAATGTCAGCCAGATGACTTTTCCCGACTTTATCCCCCGACATTTCCAGATTTCCCGGCGGCCCTGCATGGGCTATGACGGCGGGTACAAGAAGAGGGTGCGGGCATGAACGAGATAACTGCCATTCGGCAGACGGGGACGGAGTCGCAGGAGGCGCAGGCAGAGGCGCTTCCGCACAACATCGAGGCCGAGCAGCAGCTGCTGGGCGCGATCCTCACCAACAACGAATCCTACGACAAGATCGCCGCCATCGTCGGCGCGCAGCACTTCTACGACCCGGTGCACGCCCGGATCTACGAGGTCGCCGCCGCGCGGATCGCCAAGAACGCGCTGGCCTCGCCGGTGACGCTGAAGGCCTTCCTGGAGGACGACGAGGGGCTGAAGGAACTGGGCGGCGCGGCCTACCTGGCGCGGCTGGCGGGGGCGGCGATCTCGTCCTTCGCGGTGCGCGACTACGCGCAGATGATCTACGACCTCGCGATTCGGCGGGAGCTGATCCGGCTGGGGCAGGACATCTCCGCCAAGGCGCAGAAGGTGGACATCAAGAGCGAGCCGAAGGAACAGATCATCGAGGCCGAGCAGGCGCTTTACGCCCTCGGCGAGGAAGGCAAGGCCGATTCGGGGTTCCAGTCCTTCCTGCGGGCCGTCACCGACGCGGTGAACGTGGCCAACGCCGCCTACCAGCGGGACGGGGGGCTGGCCGGGGTGTCCACCGGGCTGGTGGACCTCGACAAGAAGCTGGGGGGCCTGCACCGCTCTGACCTGCTGATCCTTGCGGGGCGGCCCTCGATGGGCAAGACCTCGCTGGCCACCAACGTGGCCTTCAATATCGCCAAGGCCTACCGCAAGGGCCGGCTGCCCGACGGCAACGAGGGCACGGTGAACGGCGGCGTCGTGGGCTTCTACAGCCTCGAGATGAGCGCCGAGCAGCTGGCGGCGCGGATCCTGTCCGAGGCCTCCGAGGTGCCCTCCGAGCAGATCCGCCGCGGCGACATGACCGAGGCCGAGTTCCGCCGCTTCGTCGAAGCCGCCAAGTCGCTGGAGGCCTGCCCGCTCTACATCGACGACACCCCTGCCCTGCCGATCAGCCAGCTGGCCGCCCGCGCCCGGCGCCTGAAGCGGACCCATGGGCTGGACGCGCTGTTCGTGGACTACCTGCAGCTGGTGAAGGGCACGGGCAAGGGCGAGAACCGGGTCAACGAAGTCTCGGAGATCACGCAGGGTCTCAAGGCCATCGCCAAGGAACTGGACGTCCCCGTCGTCGCCCTGTCGCAGCTGTCGCGGCAGGTGGAAAGCCGCGAGGACAAGCGCCCGCAGCTGTCGGACCTGCGCGAATCAGGGTCGATCGAGCAGGACGCGGACGTGGTGATGTTCGTGTTCCGCGAGGAGTACTACAAGGAGCGCGAGAAGCCGGGCGAGCACGACATGACCGCCATGGCCACCTGGCAGGAGGACATGGAGAAGCTCCGGGGCAAGGCCGAGGTGATCATCGGCAAGCAGCGGCACGGCCCGATCGGGTCGGTGGACCTGTCGTTCGAGGGGCGGTTCACCCGCTTCGGCAACCTTGTGAAGCCATGGCAACAGGGCAATGGCCAGATCGAGGGTGGCGGGGGCGACTTCTAGGGAATTGCGCGCGGCGGCCGGAGGGGATGCTTTCTCAGGCCGGGCGCATCTGCGTCTGCGGGCGCAGGCGCGCCGGGTGCGGGGCGCGGGGTTGCACGCGGCGCTCCGCCGCCGCCTCGGGGTTGTTCCATCCGCGCGCGGCGGCGACGAAGATCACCGCGCCGAAGAACCCCAGCAGGTAGCCGATACCGATACCGATCCAGAACATGACACTCTCCTGCAGTCGTACATCCCCCCAACGAACCCGGCCCCGCCGGTGTTCCATCACGCCGGCGTAAGCGCAGCTGCAGCTTTCCACTTGCCCTCGCATCCCCGCCGCTTCACATACCCCGCCATGAGCACCGGACGCCTTACCATAGACCTTGCCGCCATCGCCGAGAACTGGCGCGCGCTGGATGCCCTGTCGGCCGCCACGGTGGAAACCGCGGCCACGATCAAGGCCGATGCCTACGGTCTGGGAGTGGCGCCCGCGGCCAAGGCGCTGGCCAAGGCGGGGGCGCGGACCTTCTTCGTCGCGGTGGCCGAGGAAGGCGCCGGGCTGCGCGAGGCGCTGGGACCGGGGCCGCGGATCTTCGTCTACGGCGGCCACATGGCCGGCGACGCCGAGGCGCTGGGCGAGGCGGACCTGATCCCGCTGCTGAACTCGATCGAGCAGATGACCCGCCATTTCGAGGCCCTGCCCGGCGCGCCCTTCGGCATCCAGCTGGACAGCGGCATGAACCGGCTGGGGATGGAGCCGGCGGAATGGGCGGCGGTGCGCGACCTGACCATGCGCCAGGGGCCGCGGCTGGTGATGAGCCACCTCGCCTGCGCCGACGCGCCCGAGCACGAGATGAACCGCCGCCAGCTGACCGCCTTCCGCGACATGACCCGGGGGCTCGGCGTGCCGCTGTCGCTGGGGGCCACGGGCGGGGTGCTGCTGGGGCCGGACTACCACTTCGACATGACGCGGCCGGGCATCGGCCTTTACGGCGGCCGGCCCTTTGACGACGCGGCGGCGGTGGTGCGGCTGTCGCTGCCGGTGATCCAGGTGCGCGAGCTGGAGCCGGGCGAGCCGGTGGGCTATTCCAACACCTGGACCGCGCGCCGCCCCACCCGGCTGGCCACGGTGGCGGCGGGCTATGCGGACGGCATTCACCGGGCGCTTTCCGGCAAGGCGCGGATGTTCCACGGCGACACCGCCTGCCCGGTGGTTGGGCGGGTGTCCATGGACCTGATCACGGTAGATATCACCGCGCTGGAGGGCGATCCCGGCGCGCTGGACCTGCTGTCCACCATGCAGACGGTGGACGACCTGGCCGACCTGGCCGGCACCATCGGCTACGAGATCCTGACCTCCCTCGGCGGGCGCTATTCGCGCCGTTACACGGCGGCGCGGGCATGAGCGTGATGGACACCCTGCTGGCCCCGGTGGCGGCGGTCGGGCGCTCGACGCTGTCGCTTCTCGCGGCGGTGGGCAGCGTGGCGATGTACATGGGCGCGGTGCTGTCGCACCTGGTGCGCCCGCCGTTCTACGCGCGGGAATTCGCGGCGCAGCTGCTGTTCATCGGCTACTTCAGCCTGCCCGTGGTGGCGCTGACGACGCTGTTCACCGGCGGTGCGCTGGCGCTGCAGATCTACGCGGGCGGGGCGCGCTTCAACGCCGAGGCGGTGGTGCCGCAGATCGTCGCCATCGGCATGGTGCGCGAGCTGGGGCCGGTGCTGACCGGCCTGATGGTGGCCGGCCGCGTCGCCGCCGCCATCGCCGCCGAGATCGGCACCATGAAGGTGACCGAGCAGATCGACGCCCTGACCACCCTGTCCACCAACCCGCTGAAGTACCTGACCGTGCCGCGCGTTCTTGCCGCGACGCTGGTGGTGCCGCTGCTGGCCGGGGTGGGCAACGTGATCGGCATCCTCGGCGGCTACCTGGTAGCGGTGACGCGGCTGGGCTTCAACGACGCGGTCTACCTGCGCAACACGGTGAACTTCCTCGAGGCCTCGGACGTCGTCTCGGGCCTGGTGAAGGCGGCGGTCTTCGGCTTCATCGTGGCGCTGATGGGCTGCTACCACGGCATGAACTCGGGCCGCGGCGCCCAGGGCGTGGGCCGGGCCACCACCAACGCCGTGGTCTCTGCCTCGGTGCTGATCCTGGCCTCGAACTTCATCCTGACGGGGATCTTCTTTACCCAATGATCGCGCTCGAGAACGTCCACAAGGCCTTTGGCGCCAACCAGGTTCTGCGCGGCGTCACGCTGGAGGTGGACCGGGGCGAGAGCCTGGTGATCATCGGCGGCTCGGGCACCGGCAAGTCGGTGACGCTGAAGTGCATCCTGGGGCTGGTGCGGCCCGACACCGGGGTGATCCGGCTGGAGGGGCGCGACGTGGCCGGCCGGGTCTCCGGCGCCGAGCGGGACGCCTTCCTGGCGCGGTTCGGCATGCTGTTCCAGGGCGGCGCGCTGTTCGATTCGCTGAGCGTCTGGCAGAACGTCGCCTTCCGGCTGCTGCGCGGCTCGCTGAAGCGGCCGAAGGCGGAGGCGCGGGAGATCGCGGTGGAAAAGCTGCGCCGCGTCGGGCTGAAGCCGGAGGTGGCGGACCTTTACCCCGCCGAGCTGTCGGGCGGCATGCAGAAACGCGTGGGCCTGGCCCGCGCCATCGCCGCCGAGCCGGAGATCATCTTCTTCGACGAGCCGACCACGGGGCTGGACCCGATCATGGCCGGGGTGATCAACGAGCTGATCCGCGAGATCGTGGTGGAGATGGGCGCGACGGCGATCACCATCACCCACGACATGTCCTCGGTGCGGGCGATCGCCGACAAGGTGGCGATGCTGCACGGCGGCAAGGTGCGCTGGAGCGGGCCGGTGGCGCAGATGGACGCGTCGGGGGATCCCTACGTGGAGCAGTTCATCACCGGCTCGGCGGTGGGGCCGATCGAGGCGGTGCGGTAGGGGGCAATGCCGGGCTTGATGGGTCGTGTGAGTGGTGGACAGGCCGGTGGCTTGGGGGTTGGCGGAAGTTGTTTCCCCGTGCGGGTGGCGCGGAGCGGCGGGGTGAACCCCCGCCCGACAGGTTCCTGCAAATGAAGCGCTGATCCGCCCCGAACAAGCCGGAGGCGCGGGGCGCGCGCCTGCCCGTCCCGGGGGGCGGGCGCTTTGAGGCCGCAGGGCAACGCTCATTCTGTGCGCGGATTTGACCGGGATAAAGTGCCCACGCCGTAGGTAAGATGCGCCACCCCACGGGCAGGCTTGTGTTGCGCAAGTGGCGGGGTGAACCCCGCCCTACCGCTCATATGAACGATGTGCTGATCAGCCCCCGAACAAGCCGAAGGCGCGGGGGCGAGCGCCTGCCCGTCCCGGCGGGCGGGCGCTTTGGAGGCCGCAGGGCAACGTCTATTCTGCGCGGATGTGGCTGGGATAAAGTGCCCACGCCGAAGGTGAGATGCGCCACCCCACGGGCAGGCTTGCGTTGCGCAAGTGGCGGGGTGAACCCCGCCCTACCGCTCCTCTGAACGATGTGCTGTTCAGCCCCCGGACCAGCCGAAGGCGCCGGAGCGAGCGCCTGCTCGTTTGGGCGGGCAGGCTCACGTCGTACGAGTGGCGGTGTGAAATTCGCCCTACCACTCCCATTGAACGGTGCGCTGATCCGCCCCGGACAAGCCGAAGGCGCGGGGCGAGCGCCTGCCCGTTCCGGCGGACTGGCGCTTTGTCAGCCTCGTGCGACGCTCATTCTGCGCCCGGATGTGGCGGGGATAAAGCGCCCATGCCGAAGGTGAAATGCGCCACCCCACGGGCAGACTCACGTCGCGCTGCCGCCGGAGGGCATAGAGCCCCCTACCCCCGCCCCGCCATGAACCGCTTCAGCCGCGCCAGCCCCTCCCGGATCTCCGCCGTCCCCCGCGCGTAGGAAAAGCGCAGCGTTCCCGCCCCGCGCGCCGCGTCGAAGTCGAGGCCGGGGGTGACCGCCACGCCCGCCTGCTCCAGGATCTCCGCAGCGAAGGCGCGGCTGTCGGAGGTCAGGTCCGAGACGTCGGCGTAGACGTAGAAGGCCCCGTCGGGCGGCGCGATGCGGGTGAAGCCGGCGGCCGGCAGGCCTTCCAGCATCAGCCGGCGGTTCTCGGTGTAGACGGCGAGGTTGGCCTGCAGTTCCGCCTCGCAGTCCATCGCCGCCAGCGCCGCCACCTGGCTGACGTGGGGCGGGCAGATGAACATGTTCTGGGCCAGCCGCTCCACCCGCCGCACGTGGGAATCCGGCACCACCATCCAGCCGATGCGCCAGCCGGTCATGCTGAAGTACTTGGAGAAGGAGTTGATCACGTAGACCTCGTCGGAGATCTCAAGCGCGGTCACCGCTTTCCGGTCATACTCGATCCCGTGGTAGATCTCGTCCGAGATGAAGGCCGCCCCCCGCGCCTCGGCCGCGCCGATCAGCGCCGCCAGCGCCGGCCGGTCCAGCATCGTCCCCGAGGGGTTGGCGGGCGAGGCCACCAGCAGCCCCGCCAGGTCGTCCGGCATG